>SVPE01000014.1 GCA_015066015.1 Oscillospiraceae bacterium | reverse complement strand
CAGGTATTTGAAGTAGTAAATCTACTGAAAATATCTGCTTTAATTCTATTGAAAGTAACTTTTAAGTGTTGCATAAAACATAATTTTGCTTTTTCAGACGTTTTTTCACCCACTCGGAGTACCTTAGTACGCCTTCGGGGGTGAAGAAAACGCCTTCTGCATCTTAATGCAACAACCCCGTTTTTCCTTTTCTCTATTTACAAACGCCCTTCAGAAATGCTATTATTATAAAAATCAAAAAAGAGGTATACACTATGAAACCCGAAAGAGATGTTGTTGCCGCCCTCATATGGGATAATGACAGATTTATGATATGTCAGAGACCAAAGCATAAAACCCGTGCTCTTCAGTGGGAGTTTGTCGGCGGAAAAACAGAAGAAGGCGAAACAAAAAAAGAAGCTCTTATACGTGAATGCCGTGAAGAAATCGGCGTGGCCGTTTCCGTCGGTGATATTTTCTTTGAGGTAGACCACGAATATCCGGATATTTTTATACACCTCACGCTTTTCAACTGCAGTATTGCTTCAGGTGAAATCAGAATGCTCGAGCACAACGACATAAAATGGATTACCCCCGAAGAAATACCTCAATACGAATTCTGCCCGGCAGATAAGGATATACTCGAAAAACTGATGAGGAAAAGTGATAAATATGGAAACTGTTAAAAAGCTGACAGAGGCCAAGCTCAGCACTTCCGTCACAAAAGTCTCCCCTCTCGGAAAGGGTGCGAGCGGAGCTGTTTTTCTTGTTAATTGTGACAGTGAGCCTTACAAAATTGCCGTAAAGGCAAGCTCCCACCCCGAGCTGATGAGAAAAGAAGCTGAAATGCTTTCATTTCTGAAAGACAAAACAGAAAGTAAGGTTCCCCGGGTGTACTTCTGTGAGGAAAAAGACGGCAAAGCCTATATAGCTATGGAATATATAGACGGTATAAACGGAACTGATAAATCCCTTATGCTCAGACCCGGACGAAAGCACCTTGCCGAAAGCATTATTGACAATCTGCTTCTTATACAGAAAGCCAAAAACGACAGGTTCGGACCAATTGAAAATGCCGTTTACGACACCTGGAAAGAATACTACCGTGAATTTGCCGACGAAATATACAGCTTCACCCTCGAAATGCATGCAAACGGTAAGCTTGATGATATTGTCGCCCGGGCAGTAAAGCTCTCATATGAAAAATTAGATGATATTTTCAGTGAAGAAACAGGAAAGCCCACTCTGATTCACGGCGACTACTGGATGCCGAACTTTATAATCGACAAAAAGAAAATGGAGCTTAAAGCTGCCGTCGACCCATTCAATATGATGTGGGCTGAGCCTGAATATGAGTTGTTTGCAATGACTGTAGGTACAGGTAAAAAGCTGAAGCTCTATGAAACATATAAAAGTAAAGTGTCGGTGTCAGAGCTCTGCGATCTGAAAACAGAGCTTTATGCACTCTACTCAGAACTTCTGTGGTATAAAAAGCTAGGCACAATCTCACACGACTATCTGAAGCTGCGCTCAAAGGGACTCCTGAAGCAAATGAAGCTTTACAACATAATCTGAGGTGGAATTTATGAAAAAGATTCTTAAAACTATACTGATCGTTTACCTTGTGCTTTATGTAATCGGCTCCTGCTGTTTTTTCGGTATCGGAAACATAATTTATAATATCGCCCTTGTACGCGATACACCGTCACAGGCAGATAACTCTGTTTTCAGCGGTGCTATGACTGAAAACAGAACATGGCTCAGTGAAAACAGCGAGGAAATGCACATAAGCTCAGATGACGGACTCTCACTTCACGGCTACCTCGCGAAAAATCCTCTTTCGGACAGCAGATACGCTGTTGTCTGCCACGGCTATTCAAGCAAGGCTACGGATATGTCCTACTTTGCAAAATGCCTTTATGATATGGGCTTCTCTGTTCTTGCCGTCGACGCCAGAGCTCACGGAAAAAGCGGCGGCAACCTTATAGGTATGGGATACCTTGAAAAAAGAGATATTATACTGTGGATAAATGAAATTGCAAAAGCCGATCCCGGTGCTGAATTTATCCTCTACGGACTTTCCATGGGTGCGGCAACGGTGCTTTTCACAAGCGGTGAAGCCGACCTGCCCTCATCGGTAAAGGCAGTCGTTTCCGACTGCGCCTACAGTCGCGTTTATGAGCAGATAGGCTGCACAATCAGAGGCTATATTCCCTTTATTCCCGACTTTCCCATAGTTGACAGCGCTTCTGTTGTCTGCGAGATGCGCGGCGGCTACTCCTTCAGGGATGCAAGCTGCACCGAGGCAGTCAGAAAAAGCAGCACACCAACCCTTTTTATTCACGGAAACGCAGATACCTTTGTACCCTTTTATATGCTTGATACACTTTATACCGCTGCCGCCTGCCCTAAGGAAAAGCTGATAATCAGCGGTGCAGGTCACGCTCAGTGTGCTGCAACAGACCCGGAGCTTTACTGGAGCACAATCAGAAATTTTATATATAAACACACAGGAGAATGATTATGAAGAAAAGACCCTTAACAAGAAAAGAGCTCAAATACTATGCCCGTATGGCAGCAGAGGCTTATGTCAATGACCCGGTCCATTCCTACGCCACAAAAAATGAAAAAATCAGAAAAAAATATGTCTATCACTTTATGATAGAGCGGCTTACAACCTCAAACCGTGAGGACATCATTTATCAGGACGAGGAAAAGCGCGGCATCTGCATCTGGAGAAGGGCACACAACGAATATGATATTTTTGATTTTCTGATGTGCCCTAATTATATTTTTCTTGCCCTTTACCTCCCGAACACGATAAAAACTCTTATGGCATACGGTCACCTGGATGTAAAGGTTTTCCCCGAGGACTGCTATATAATTTCACCCGTTTTTGTTGACCCGATGCACCAGGGCAAGGGAATTGCCACGGAGCTTATCAGAAAGGGTATTGCCGACCTTGTGCCGCAGGGATACAAATTAGGTCTTGAAGCACAGAATCCCGAAAACGTAAAATTCTATGAAAAGCTCGGCTTCAGAGTTATAAAGCACGACCATTGGAAGAGAGAAAACATCGATAACTACTATATGATGTATGAAGGAGAGTAAATATGCTGATTCTTGAAAACAAAGGCGTTTTTGTCCTTGAGACTAAAAACACCCACTATGTTATTTCCGTTGATCCTGACGGTCTTATCTGTCACGAGCACTGGGGCAGAAAATGTGCCGATATCGAGGACTACAGATGCACCTGCAAGCCCTGGGAGAGAAATTCAAACCATTCGGCAAGAGATCTTGCACGCACCGAATACATTCCTTACGGCGGCACCTGCTACAGAACTCCCGCATTTGCCGCCACCTACGATGACAACTGCAGAGAGGCTCACCTCACCTACAAGGATTTCAATGTCACCTTCGAAGACGAGGACACCTTCCTTCTGGAGATTATTCTCGAGGACAAGCCCTACGGTATTGAAGTCTCACTCTTTTACAGACTCAGAGAAAACACAGACATTATCGAACGCTTCGTGAAAATCACAAACAGAAGTGACAAAGCCGTAACTCTCAACAAAATTGCCTCGGCTGAATTTACACTTCCTTCAACACGCCCCTACTCTTCGACCAACTTCAACGGCTCCTGGGGCGCAGAATTCCGCAAGGAAAGCACCACCGTCAAAAACGGTGTTCTCACCTACGAAAACAGAAAGGGCGGCAGTAACCACACCCACAGTCCCCTTTTCATCCTTTCACAGAATGCGACAGAAAAAGAGGGAGACGTTTTCTTCGGTGCACTGGCCTGGTCAGGCAACTACAAGGTTGAGATTTCCCGCGACTTTGCAGGTATTACAAGAGCGGTTATCGGTATAAACGATTTTGACTTTTCCTACACCCTCAAGCCCGGCAAAGAGTTTATCGCACCCTCAGTTTTCTGCGGTTACGTCAAGGGCTTTTCTCAGATGAGCAATCAGATGAATTCCTATGCCGTTGAGCATATTCTCCCTAAAAGCTTCAACAAAGTGCCCCTTCCCGTGCTTTATAACAGCTGGGAGGCAACCTGGTTTGATGTAAGCTCAGAAACTCAGCAGAAGCTTGCGGAAATTGCCGCGGATATAGGCTGCGAGCTTTTCGTTATGGATGACGGCTGGTTCGGGCAGCGTAAAAATGACCGGGCAGGTCTTGGTGACTGGTATGTAAACAAAGAGAAATTTCCGGAGGGTCTCACTCCCCTTATTGACAAGGTCAAGGAACTCGGTATGCGCTTCGGTTTATGGTTTGAGCCTGAAATGGTTAACCCCGACAGTGACCTTTACCGCGCTCATCCCGACTGGGCATATCATTATGACACAAGAGAAGCTGACCTTCTGAGACAGCAGCTTGTACTCAACCTGACAAAAGATGAGGTCAAGGAATATGTCTTTGATGTAATGGACAAAATGCTCAGCAAGTATGACATCAGCTACATCAAATGGGATATGAACAGAGCCTATTCACAGACCGGCGCCGAAAACCTTGAAAATCCTCAGGAGCTTTGGTACCGTCACGTAAAGGCGGTTTATGAAATTGCCGACAGACTCAAAGCAAAGTATCCTTGCCTTCAGCTTGAATGCTGTGCTTCCGGCGGCGGCAGAGCAGACCTTGGCGCACTTTCACACTTTGATATGGTCTGGACAAGCGACAACACCGACCCCGTTGACAGACTCACAATTCAGCAGGGCTTTTCCCTGCTTTATCCGATAAAATGTATGCGCGCGTGGGTTACCGACACTAACCGTCACTCCCGCCCGAAGGATTTCGACTACCGCTTCAACGTCACCATGCAGGGCTCTCTTTCAATCGGCGGAAACCTTACAAAATACACCGAGCAGGAGCTTGAGATACACAGAAAATACATTGCACTTTATAAGGAAATCCGCGAAACTGTTCAGTTCGGTTCCTTCTACCGTCTTGCAAATTTTGACGATGACAAAATCTTTGCAACACAGTACGTCAAAGACGGAAGATCAGTTCTCTTTCTTTGCAGAGACGTTAACACCTTCTTTAATGACAAGTTTTACCGCATAAAGCTCGACGGTCTTGACGGATACTCACGCTACAATGTTGAAATTGACGGCAAAACCGAAGCCTTCAGCGGCGACTACCTTATGAATGTAGGCCTCGAATTTGAAATGGGAGGCACACTCCAGTCGAAGATTATACTGATTGATAAAGTAAACGCATAACAAAAAAGGTCACGGACAGCAGTTGCCATCCGTGACCTGAGTTTTTGTTTTTATTTTACTTCAATTGTTACATATTCAAAGGTGCCTTCAATAAACTGGCTTTTTCTTCCTTTACCATAAAGTCCACATCCTGACAGAATGTAGACTCTAAACCGCTTTTTATTATTTATCTATCAGAAAGTGTCGCCACTGTACTGAACATTATTGACAGGCACTGCTTCCTCGGCTTCAGCCTTGACTTCCTCTGAGTAATCGTCAAAGGTCTCCACCTTATCCATATTCACCGCTTCATCCTCGACCTTTGTTGTCATCAGAACGTCAACTGCACGGTAAAGCTTGAAATTATGTATATACTTGAGATAGTCACAGACATCCTCAAATTCGACAGGCTTCACGGGTGCGCTCCAGTTTTCCGTGCTTTCTCTTTCGGCATCGTGAATTTTCTGCACAATTTTACGTATGATAGGATATTCATTACAGAGCATAACCAGCGCCCTCTTGGTGTCAATCATATCGCCCTTTGACATTTTTATGACACGTCTGAAACAGAAGACATAAAGGAAAATTACAAAGATATAGAAAACTATCATCGTACCGACTGTTCCGACAAAACAGCAGTAATCATAAAATCCATGAGCAAGGGCAGGAACAATAAGACTGAGTGCAAGCTCCTTTTTATATGTAAAGCTGCTTCTTCCCTTGGGAACTGCGCCAAGGTCTGCAAGCTTTTTCTCACACTGATTTGCTGTCTTATTAATATGATACCAGCTGAAATAATAGCCCATAAATATAGCATCAAAAACGTGACCGGGAACTGCAGTAAAGGCTCTGATCAAAGCAACATCCAGTCCGCCGTTCGAAACATAAAGAAGGTTTTCATAAGCCGCAAATCCGAGTGAAACAAAAACAGCATAAATCATTCCGTCAAAGACGCTGTTGAAATTCTTATTGTCCTTTGTAACTATGATAAGAGCCAGCCACTTGAAGCCCTCTTCAACAAGGGCAACCTCTATGAATGCCTCAAGAAAGACGTAAACCGAAGAACTCTCACTCAAAAAAGACAGCAGAAAATCCTCGATAAAGTTGCCTACCGTTACAACAGGTGAACAGATAACCACACCTGCCACAAGCAGTGTCAGAAGCAGACCAAGCGGCTCCTTTTCGGTCCTGTCCTTTTTGTAAATGAAGATGCCAAGAACTATAGCAGGTAAAAGCGCCGCATAAATCAGAAAATCTTCCATTATTTTGACCTCCGTTTTTTGAATATTAACACAAATACATTAAATATGTCAATGCAAAAAATCAATTTTCTTAAAGTAAGCTTATTTTAAAGCAGACGGGAAGCTCTGACGAATACCCGTCGGGCAGCTTTATCTCAAGAGCTTTATCTGTCCTTACGTATTCAACCTCACCGTAGCCGAGAAGCTCGATTTTATCAAAAAGAACATATCTCATGTCACATCTTCTGAGGCTTTTAATTTTCACCTTTTTTCCGTCAGGACGCATCTGGAAGGCATAAAGCTTACCTTCCTTACAGGTGAAGCGGAAATCCTTATTTGTAAAGGCTTTTTCATCACTGTCTCTGAAGGCACCGTCCTCGGCATTTACCTTTCCTTCGCCGAAGTATCTCCATGGCTTTGTGCCGTAAATACCCTCTCCGTTTACCTCGAGCCACTTACCCATAGTAAGAAGCACGTCGGTTTCCTCCTTCGTTATTGTGCCGTCAGGTTTCGGGCCTATATTGATAAGAAGGTTGCCGTTTTTGCTTACGATATCCACAAGGTCGCCTATTACCTGACGCGCGCTCTTGTATTTGTTATCCTTTATATACCCCCAGGAGTGCTTACCGATATTTGTGTCAGTCTGCCAGGGCACAGGCGAAATTCCCGTAAGCGCACCCTTTTCTATATCATATGTAGCAGCTCCGTCAGGGAAAGCGTAGTGCTTGTAGTTTATTGTAACCTCTTTGCCCCATTCCTCTGCCCTGTTGTAATAATAGGCAGCCAGCTTCTTGAGATAGGGCTTGAAGGAGTGATTCTGAATCCACCAGTCGAAATACAGAACTGACGGCTGATACTTATCTATAAGCTCGCAGGTTCTTACCAGCCAGTCCTCAAGCCATTCTTCGCTTGCACCAAGGCCTTGGGGATCCTCTGTAGTTTTGCCCATAGTACGCGAATCGAATTCGGGAACATACACCGCAGGTCCGTAAAAATCCGCGTAGGCTTCATCGTTGACATCACTTTCAAAGCTTCTGCCGAGGTTAAGGAAAAAGTAATGCTCCGCACGGTGCGTCGAGGCACAGAAGGTAAGCCCCTTCTTTTCGCATTCTCTTTTCAGTTCACCTAAAACATCAACACAAGGCCCCATTTCAGCGGCATTCCAGCGGTTGAATTCGGTAGCATACATCGCAAATCCGTCGTGATGCTCAGCAACGGGCATTACATATCTGATGCCTGCCCTTCTGAAAAGCTCAATCCACTCTTCTGCGCTGAATTTCTCAGCTTTGAACATAGGAATAAAATCCTTGTAGCCGAAATCCTTATGCTCACCGTAGGTCTTTCTGTGATGTTCAAACTCACGGCAGTTTTTGTCATACATTGATCTGGGATACCATTCGTTACCGTAGCCGGGAACACTGTAAATTCCCCAGTGAATAAAAATACCGAGCTTGTCATGCACATACCAGTCAGGTGCCTTGTGATTGCAGAGTGATGACCAATCGGCTTTGTATTTTCCGTTTTCAATGACCTTCTGAATTTTTAAAAGATATTCCGCTTTTGTCATAGGTCTTCTCCTTTTTGCGCATATTCATATGTTTACATATTAACAAAAAAACTCTCTGTTGTAAACAGAATACCGATACAAAAAAGCATATTTTTTCACATATTAAAAAAGTTGATATTTTTACATTTTTTTGACTAAAACTATTGACAATTCCGATTTGTAGTGGTATAGTATACGAGCGTTCGAAAGAACGGCAAGTTAATATGCGAGAGTGGCGGAATCGGCAGACGCGCACGTTTGAGGGGCGTGTGGGGCAGCTCGTACGGGTTCAAGTCCCGTCTCTCGCACCATGATGCGTGTTCATAAGGGATTTGAACACGCATCCTTTTTTGTTTAAAAACAGATTGATATATTTTTGTTGTTTGTCGCAGTTTATCTGCGGCTTTTTTCTTTTATGCCGTTTCAGGTAAAGTGCCTGAAATATAATTCACCGCTACTCCCTGCCTTGTATCGTTTACGATTGGAGTTTTGTCAGGCGAATCAAAGCTATTGAAATCGCCAATTTCAGAAATAATCATAACTCCCATTGTATAACTAATACCGTGGATAGTAGTTATCGGAGAGTTGGTTTTATCCATAATCAAATTTATTGCTTCTTAAATTTCATCTAAGCAAAGAAGTACCATTAGGGAAACACTTCGTAAAGAAATGTTCTCCCTGCTTTCTTTTTATATGAAAATTGACACTTTCGGATTGAAAATGTCATAGTGGGTTATATACTTTGAGAAAGGTAAATACTTGCCGAAAATAACATTTCTTTTTCGGTGTGTAAAAGTGATATTGCAAACTAAAGTTTGCAGTGATATTTTTGCCTTACAGCAAAAGTGATATAAAAGCCTACGGCTTTTGTGATATTATATTCGCCATAAAACTCGGTGTAGCCGAATATCACACGGCAGAGCCGTATATCACTGCAGAGCAATATCACTCGCCGATAGGCGAATATAACTGAGGCGCACTTCCTTACGGAGTGCGTCTCTGGCTGCAATCTTTTTCATTTGTTGCCTCTTTACGCCCAGGGATTTTCACTTTCAGGCTTTCTTATGTCTGCAAGAAGGTACTGCTCCCAGAGATACCACTTGCCGTCCTTGGCGAGTCTCAGCTGTACACTTCGGGGACTGTCTGCACCGCCTGAGGTGATATAAAGGGTTGCATAGCCCTCATTCTGATAAGAATAAGGGTTTTCGCTGACAGTTATTGAGTAAGGCTCTGACGGAAGATAGTTGTTGTTCGGTGTTGCACCCTCAAAATATGAACGGGGAACATAATCTTTATCTCTGAATCTGTCAGCAATAAACTGCTTATCCATAACGCTGAGAGGTCTCGGTCCTCTTAAGAAGTCAAGCATCTGCAAGGATAAATCCTTATTTTCGGGATAAAAACAAAAGGCAAGAACTGTAAGTGCCGCTGTGCTGAAAGGATTATCCATTTTTGCTTCAGGCAGTGCTTTAAAGCCGTCAAGAGTGTCAGGGAGTGAGCTGAAAGTAATCTTTACGCTTTTATTTGTGCCCGTCTGCGCCTTTTGCGGTGCAGGAGCAGGGTTGTTCTTCAGTTTATCAAAAAGTCCCATAATACCTCTCCTTTAATTCTCTTTCTTTTTAACAACGATGCAAACAATACCGCCGCCAATAAAGAGAACTGCAACCACAAATGCGAAAATATTGCCTGCTGTGTTGTTGCTTTCGTTCTTTGCAAGAACCTCATCAAAGCTGAGAATTCCCTCACTTGAAGCTATCATACCTAATGAATCATCTCTTACAAGTGCTCCGTTTTTCTGAACACCTACAAAAGTATATTCGAGTTCACCGTCCATAGGCATAATTTTGTACTTGTATCTCACAGCACCTTCGTAATCGTCTTTGTATTTTGTGTAACCGCCCTTATTGTCATCAATATAAACTCCATCGGTAACC
Organism: Oscillospiraceae bacterium; assembly: GCA_015066015.1. Taxonomy (GTDB): domain Bacteria; phylum Bacillota; class Clostridia; order Oscillospirales; family Acutalibacteraceae; genus UBA6857. Next base: position 41,665 of record SVPE01000014.1, on the reverse strand, counting down.
ACATAAGCATAATAATCCATTAAGCCCGCTTCATTGAGATTGCTCTTTTCAAAGTCGTTATAATCCTGACTGACGGTAAGTCCGTTAAGCATACCCTCATAAAGCTTGAATTCGCCTACAGTACATTCAGCCGTCAGAGTCTGTGTTGCACCGTCAGTTACCCATGACCAGTCATAGCCTACATTTGTTGACTTCATACCCGCCGCCGTCCAGCTCTGTCTTGTTGCCTTTATCGTAGGAAGCTCGAGACCGTTTATTTTATCAACAAGGGGAAGCTGTGCTTCAATTTTACCGGGCACGATAACAACCTTACCCTCGTTTTCGGGGTAAATTTTTGCATCGGCAACATAAACCGCATTTTCAATCTTTTCTGCCGCTTCAGGTGCCTGATTCATTGCCTTGACACCTAAAAAAGCAGTAAACAAGCCAATCACAATCAGTACTATACCAATAATTTTCTTTGCCATATTATTTTCCTTTCTAAACGATTAAACGGTGTACAAGAATATACACCGTTTAAAATTTTATCAGAAGCTCTTTCCTCCGCCACCGTGAGTACGACCTGAGGAGCTTGTATGAGTTGAGCCGCCTGAGCTGCTCTTAGCCTTCGGTGAGCTTGTGACATTTTTATACATAAAGTTATCATACTGAGATGTGAGCATAACATTGCCCACATAATCTGCAGCATTAACCTGTGCTCTTACAGTTTTAAGCTTTGATGCCTGTATCTTAACAATAAGGAAAGCAAGACCGAAGCCTATTAAGATGCTGACAGGAATCCAGATAATTGAAATGCTCGGGTCAATTGCTTTTTCACATTCAACTACAAAGCTATCGAATGCACCCGCAAAGTCACCGTTTTTGATAGGAGCTATCATCATTTCAATAATCAAGCTGATTTCATTATCCGTGAGAAAATCAATACCTGTGCCGTGAGTTGAAATGGCAATATTGCGGTTGCCGTCACCCTCACCTGTGTTGAATACAACGATAAAGCCGTCATCGTTTTCACCATAACCGTAGCCGTTGTAATCGTAAAAATCGTCAGCAAAAGCCTGAGGATCCTTACCGTCATAGCTATCGACTGTTACAGCACCGATTTCGATGTCGTACTCACTTCCGAGAGCTTCAAGCTTTGCCAAAAGATCTGCTTCTTCGGTGTCTGTAAGAACATCAGCATAGTCTTCTACGAGACTGACTGTTCTGTCTGTGGGAACAAACTCGGTTGTCGGCTCTGTTTCGGGGGCATCCGTTGCAGGTTCATTAACTGCAGGAGACTTGTTTATAATTTCTTCAACTGCCACGAGATAAGCATAAACACCCTCGTAGTAGGTTTCTGTATAAGCAAATACGCTCCAGAGAGTATCCCGAATATCCTCAGAAAAAAGATTTTCAGCTGCACCTGAGCAATAGAAGGCGTAATTATTGTCGCCGTAATTGTATGTAAGGGCGATGCCGTTTTCTTTTGTTGCATTTGCATTATAAAGATCTTCACAATAGCCGTCTGTTCCCTCTGCACCTACGCCGTCAATAACCGAAAGCAGAACACTGTAGCCGTAGTCATCTTCAATTTTCTGTGCATAGGTTTCAAGAGTGCTGAGATTGTCGATGACATTTGTCTGATCAAAAATATGCGTGCTTGCCGCTGATGCGGGTACAATCATAACAAGGCAAAGAACAACTACAGTTAAAAGAGCAAAAATCTTGTTTTTCATCATTCTTACCTCCTTACATATTGCCTAACGCCCAGAGGACGCCGTAGGCAACAGCGCTCATCAAAGGTGTAAACATAGCGACCTTTTTCCAGAAGGCGCCCTTGTCAAGAGGAAGGTCACCGACAAATTTGCCCGTCTGACCGTTCATTGCAAAGGTGTACTTCTTGCCGTTCCATGTGGTGTTAAGAATCCATACGGGGTAAAGGGCATAGCTGTAGGAGCCATTTGCAATGTCAACCTGTGAGCCCTTGGGAAAAACAACATTAAAGCCTTGCACTGTTTTTTCAAGAGCTGATTCAACACTGTTTTTTACTCTTTCGTTAGCTCTCGGCATACTTGCATTGATATCAACATCATACTTATCGGCAAGATATCCGGCCATATACGCAGTGCTGAATGGAACAGCATCAGCAATATTAAACGGTTCAATGGATTCCATAAGTGTATCGTCCATTTTCGATGAGCCGTCAACGGGTATGTTTGCAAAATCCATATTACCGCTACGGTAGCAGTTGAAATAAGCAGTTTCCGTGTAGTTGTTGTCACTGTCTGACCATCTGCGGACTTTTTCGGCATCAAATTCTGCCTGACCGACTGCTGTACCCGAAAAAAGCCAATGAGGAACATAAACACCCTTTATTTCATCGATATGATTCTGCTCCTTGAAGATTTTAGGTACCATTTTCTTCGATGCAATAAACTTGTTAAGAGCTTCCTTTGCGGCTTTTTTGTCATACTTGAAGGGTATAATAAGATCAGGCTTGAGACCGCCTGCAAACTGACCTGTCATAACAACGGGGTTATCGCAGTAAGGGCATTTTGTTGCTCCTGTTGTTTCATCAGCAACAATTTCACCGCCGCAGGACTTACAGACGTAAACACCCATGCCGCTTATTTCATCGGGCTGCCACTCGGCTCCCTGAGAATTCCAGCTGAAGCTGTCCTGACCGATCGTCGCAGAATTCTGACTTGCCTGCTCCATAGCGGAAATATCAAATTCCGTATCGCAATAGGGACACTTTATATTCTGCGTTCCGGGATTAAATTCAACCGCACCGCCGCAGCAGGGGCATTTCTGTTCTAATATAGCAGACATTCAATCCACTCCTTTTAAATGTTTTTTCATAGCGTTATAAAGCTCGTTTGTTATTCCGTAAGCGTACTCCGGAATTTCTTTGTTACTGTTATAAGAATAGCTCTCCTGTCCCGTGGAAACATAAATACTTGTCACGGGAGCATCAAGAAGAAGAATCTCACTGTCTTTAAGCTCTCCCCAGGAGAAGATTCTGTGCTTTTTGCAGATGTCTCTGATTTCCTTTATTGCATCAAAGGAAACCACTGCACTTTCTTTTTTCACCTTGTCAGAGATTAAAGAGGTGTATTCATAAGAAACAACCGCACTTCCGTTTTCAGACGCACTGATTTCCAGAGTTTCACTTGAGCCATCCATACCGCCGCCGCAGAAATAACGGCAAAGGATGATATCTTCCTCAGGAGTTTTCACCATTCCGTATTTGTCAACAACACTGTTGTCAATGTGCTTTTTCACCGCCGCAACGGATATAACTGCCAGAAAAATGACAACGAGCAATATAACTGTTTTTACTTTCAATTTTTAACCTCTGGGAGCTCCGCAGGAAGCACAGAATTTGCCTGTATCATTCTGAGCACCGCAGGAAGGACACGTCCATGCCTGAGTGACAGGCTGAGCTGCATAGGCGTTATTCTGAACAGGAGCATAACCCTGCTGAGGCTGAGCATACATATTCTGCTGAGGTGCCTGCTGAGGTGCCTGCTGAGCATACATATTCTGCTGAGGCTGAGCATACTGAGGCTGACCGTAGGGATTCTGCTGATAGCCCATATTCTGCTGAGGCTGGCCATAGGGAGCCTGCTGATAACCGCCCATCTGCTGACCGTACATATTGCCCTGAGGAGCATAACCGCCCATATTGTTCATAGGCATACCGCCCATACCCATATTGTTCATAGGCATAGTGCCGTTTACGCCGAGAGCATTCATAATGTCCATAGCCATCTTCTGATAACGGTTATATTCCATTGAGCCCATACCCTCAACACGGAAGTTGTTGAGTCTTACCTCGAAATCATCAAAGTAGGGATTATTCACAAGGAACTTGAGCTTGAAATTATAGTAATACTTATACTGTGGAGGATTGTAGCTTACACGCTGACCCTGGCCGTTCTGTGTGTAGATTTCATCTCTGTCCTCATCAATGTCAAGGCCGCAGGAGGTAATCTGTGAAAGAGGGATAACGTCGGGATTTTCCTCCGCCCAGCTACCGGGCTTGTTGCGTGAAACAACAAAGGTTCTGTTCATCTGATCAATATAAATCTTCTTGTCTTCACCAAGAGTAATTGACGGGCTGAAGGAACGAAGAACGTTCTTGTTTTCCTCACGGTACTGAAGGTGAGCCTTCATCTGCTCAAGGGTTGAATGTCTTCTGTCGTCGCAGAAGGGTGAAAGCTTTTTTGCACAGTCCTTACACATATTGCCGTCTTCAAGCTTTCTGTTGCCGAGCATACCTATTTTCTCACCGCAGATGTCACAAAATTTCTTATCAAAAAGTCCCATAATATTTTTCTCCTTTATATAAAATAATTAAATTAATCAGTTAGCATCGTTACTGTCGAAGATGTCTCCGCATTCGGGACAGAACTTCGGAGGATTGTGGGGGTCTTCAGGCTTCCAGCCACACTTGTCGCACTGATACAGGGGTGCTCCTTCAGGCTTCTTACTTCCGCAATTCGGGCAGAACTTACCCTTGTTCACTGCACCGCAGCTGCAGGTCCAGCCTTCGAGCTCTGCCGGCTTGGGCGAGCCGCATTCGGGGCAGAATTTGCCGTTTACGGTAGCTCCGCAGGCACATTTCCAGCCATTCTCCAGAGGCTTCGGTTCAGGCTTTTTAGCACCGCACTGAGGGCAGAAGTTACCTGTTACAGTTGCACCGCAGGCACACTGCCAACCGTTCTGTGCAGGTACTGATGCATTTGCCATAGCCTGAGCCTGAGCGTTTACAAGCTGCTGAGCCTGCTGCTGAGCCATACCTGCGTTATACATTGCCATCGGATCAAAGCCGCTGTTTGTACCCATAGCCGCATTCATACCCATAAAGCCCATCATAGCACCGTTGGGGTTAGACGCTGCGGCTTCCATTGCTGCCGCTCTCGCATCTGCTTCTCTGCCTGCCATCATAAATGGATTTGAGCCCATTGTCATTGCATCTTCAAGTAGCTGTATCTTCTTTCTGTCTTCATCGGTAAGACTGATGGGATTAAGAGCGATGGAGTGCACTGAAATACCTCTTTTTTCGCTCCATGCAATCCTGAGTGCATTGTTCACTGCATCCTTCAATTCCGCTGTGTGTGCAGGAATCTGTGCGGGACGAAGCTCAAGAGCTGAAAGCTCTGCAAAAGCAGGCTGAAGTGCATCAATGAACTCTGACTTAAGCTGAAAATCAAGCTCTTCTCTTGTAAACTCGTATGTAGCATTGCCGCAGATTTCTGTGTAGAAAAGAAGAGGATCTGTTATCTTGTATGAATACACACCGTTACATCTTACCTGAACACTGCGGTAGAGATTGAGTCGCTTATTGACAACTTCAAACTCAAAGGGATTGGGTGTACCGAACTTGTTGTCACGGATTTCCTTTGTGTTGAAGTAATAAACCCTCTGATCCTTCGGTGCTTCACCGCCATAGGTAAAACGCTTACCTATGTTTCTGAAGGTAGCCTTCACGCTATCACCGAAGGAGCCACAGAAAATACTCGGCTCTGTTGATGCGTCATAAGTGAATTCACCCGGCTCGGCACAGACCTCAACAACCTTACCCTGTTCAACGATAATCATACACTGACCGTCAGCAACAACAATTCCTGAGCCTGATGTGATGATGTTTTCGTCGCCCTTGTAGTTTGATGAACGTCCTGTTGTTTTCTTCTGTCCCTTTCTCATAAGGACATCATTCGGTAATGAATCGCAAACGAAGAATTCTTTCCACTGGTCAGCCATTACACCGCCTGCGGCTCCGAGTGCAGCTTTAATAAGTCCCATAATATCTTTCTCCTTTCGGGATTTAATTTACTTTTTTGTGTCTTTCCTTGAATAAGGGTTTTTATTTTCCTTTGGTGGATCCTTGTAATTTCCTGCCCGTGCAAGCGAGCCGAAAACGGCAACCCGTAATGTAATGAACACTACCCACAAAATAATGCTTATTACAAACCACCAAAGAGATATCCCCTTCCAGAAATGCAGACCGAGAAATATCCATGCAGGAACTGTCCACTCAAGATTAAAGAGCAAGGACAGCAAAAGCGACAGAGCAAACCCGCTTTTTCCTTTTGGCTGTCTCATAAATTCACCGCCTGAACATATAGTATCTCTACCATTTTATTATAAAGACAGCAAAAATCAAAGTCAACCTACAAATGTAGGGTGACGCATAGAAAAACAAAAATTAAAACAGTACAAAATGCACAAAAGGGACACTTCAGAAGAAGTGTCCCTTTTAAAGCATATTCTTATTTAACAGTAACTGTTACAGGATTGTAGCCGCCGTAAATATTACCGCCGCTTGTTCTGATGCCTGCTCTTACTGCAAAGGTGTATTTTGTGCCTGACTTGAGATTTGCAAAGTTGAGTGTTCCGGCTGCAGTATAAACCTTATAAAGCTTGTAAGCACCGCCGTTTTCGGAATAATATACCTGATAGCCGTCTGCGCCGTTTACTGCGCTATATGTAAGTGTTATCTTGCCCTTTGAGGGTGAAGAAGCCTTTGCCACAGGAGCTGCAGGCTTTGTTGCAGTTGTGAATTCTACATAATCTGACCAGATAACAACGCCGTCAACAAGAATGTAGGGTCTGATTGCAAATGTGTATTTTGCACCGGCTTTGAGATTTGTGTACATATGACTTGTTGCTGCTGTTGTGCTTACGGAAACCTTCCATATATTTCCGGACTTATAGTAAATTCTGTAGCCTGTTGCACCGGGACAAGCTGTCCAGGCAAGCTTGATTGCACTTGTGTTCTGGGCTGCTGCAACCTTAACCGGCTTTATTGCCTGTGTAGCAGTGTTAATGGTTGTATAGTCTGTTGCCCATACAACACTTCCGTCAACGATTGCTCCTGCTTTTACAGCAAAGCTATACTTTGTGCCGGCAGTGAGATTATTAATAATAGCAGTTGTGCCTGTTACATTACCGAGAGCCTTCCAGCCTTCGCCAACCTTCTGATATACTCTGTAGCCTGCCGCACCGTCTACCGCTGTCCAGGTAAGCTTGATTGCTGATGTATTCTGAACAGCTGTTATTTTATCGGTTTTACCAAGAGCAGTAAGCTTTTCTCCGTGAGTGAATGTAAGTGTATCGCTGATTGCATCACAGCCTGCACAGTCATATTTGTAAATTGCGGGACTTTCCGTTGTTGCAGGTGAAACAAGATGAAGCTGATCGATTATTTTCTCGGTAAAGCTATGATCAATAACTTCAATTTCAGTTTCCTGTGTTGCATTACAGTTTTCAGCAGTACACTTTGCAACGTTTTTACCCTTTTCGGTACAAGTCGGAGCAACTACTGTTTCAGGGAAGCCGAAGCTGTGTCCGAAAGCAGGAATGGGCATTATATCTTTATGAGTACAGCCTGCGTTGATACAAGCCGCTGTGCTTAAGCCGTCAGTTGTGCAGGTTGCCGGAGTTTCAACCACCCAATCAACAAAGCTGTGATTAAGGGCTGACGAGGGTTTTGTTGTTGTTACGGAGCAACGTGCCCTTGTGCATGAATAGGTATATAAACCGTCTTCTGTGCAGGTTGCTGTGTTGCTGTCGGGAGCATCATAATCAAAATCATGACCGAGAGCAGGAATTGTAACTGTTTTTGTTGCGGAGCAGGTTATCTTGTTACCCTTGCAGTCATATTTTCCGTTATAATAGCATCTGTATTTGATATAACCGCTTGTTATGCAGGTTGCGACCTTTATTCCGCCTTCTCTTGCAGGAATCTGCTCCCACTTATGCTCACCTGTTTCACCGAAATATTCGCCGCAGCCGTCGCATACATAGCCGTTGACACAGCTGTATTCGATTTCCGGATCGTGTTCGAGAGAGCCTGCATTTTCGATAGTGCAGACTGTATGAAGCTCTTTTTCAAGCTGATGATTGTTGGGACATTCGTCATCAAGACTGTGTGTATCGCAGGGCCACCAATGGTACTTTTCGTCGTGTTCTGTATCCATAGCGTTGCCCCACTCGCAGTTGTCGTTGTATCTGCAGTGTACACAGGTTCTGTTGGAAGCACTTGCAAATGTATGTGCATCCTTTGTGAGAATAGTGTTACATCTTCTGCAATAATACCAATGATGAGTGGAATTATATGCCCAGTCCGAGCTGAGTGAAAGGTGACCTAAAGCAGCGCTCGTTGATGTCTTTTCATCACCGCACAGTGTACATCTCTCTGTTTTTATGCCTGAGCCTGTGCAGGTTGCAGTATCTGAAATAGTTGTATATGTATGTGAGCAGAAGTTTTTCATATCAACAACGAAAACGTGCTCAAGCTTTGATATAACCTTACCGCCATAGGTAAGAGTAATCTGCTCTGTTGCTGTGTATGTATCAGGAGCAGCATTTTTAAAATTATAGGATTTGAGTCCTGCGGCAGGTGTACTGTAAACAATGGCATTTGAACTGTTACGCACAACAAGTGAGCTCAGCACTGATACGCCAAGCTTCTTAAGATAGGCGTCAAGAGGCTTTTCCTCGAAGGAAATGATCTTGTTATAATTTACATTACACTCACCGAGGTACTCCACGTTCTTACCCTCAGGCATTGCGGGACTCTGTGACTTGAAGCCGATGGCATCGTAAACTACAGTATCTACTGTAGACCAATCGAAGGTTTCGGGCTTTGCACCGGCAGCATAGGCATAAACATTACCGTCGGCTACAATAACCTTCTTTTCGATACCGTCAGCAATCATATCGCTTCTCAGATGCATATAACCCTTTTCTAAATTACCTGCATCATAATTATTGTTTCTGACAATCGCTTTATCAATGCCCTTTGTTTTGAATGTACCGCTTTTAACAGTTATTTCTGCTCTGCTGTCGGCACAGAAAATATCAGCACCGCCCATACCGAGGAATGAACCGCCGTTGATAGTTGTCTTTGACCCGTACGAGCAATAAACAGCAGCTCCCGTATAATTAGTGACATTTGTTTTGTCTTTGATATAATATCCGCCACGACCGCCAAAACCGCCGTCGTTTACTACAAGCTCACCGCCGTAGCAAACAACTAACGGTGTACCGTAAACCTGCTTGTTGACGTAACCGGTATAAAGACTTCCGTTAAGTCTGAGAGCAGTTACCCATTCATCATCCTCATGACCGCAGCTGAAGTAACCGCCGTTTACGGTAAGCTTACCGCCGATGCTGAAAATATCACGAATGGGAATTACCTTGAGACTTCTGGCATTTGCGAGCCAACCGTCAAAAATGATTGTGCCTATTTTTGTAGTGCTTGAATCGTTGATTGTCAGCTCAGCGGAGCTTCCGATGTTAAACAGAGTATCGTGATTTGAATGTGAGGTAAAATCAACATCGTTCTTACCTACATTATCATAATACGCAACGGTATGACCGTTAAGGTCAAGTGTTTTGACGCCCTTAACACTGACAGAATCAAAAACGTTTTCTACAGTCCGGATGATATTGCCCGTTAAAACAATATCTGCTGTGCCGGGATTTTCAAGAGCAATTTCAAGCTCATCCCATGTGTCTACCTCATATACTGCTGATGAAGTGAACACAAGCATTGCTATTATGCCTGTTACAACAAGCATAAATGTAAGCAGTTTCTTTATCTGTTTCATTTTTGTTCCTCCTTGGAAACACACTTTCTATTTGTAGTCTGCAATACACCACAATGAAATTATACAATAGAGCAAAAAATAATACACCCTACAAATGTAGGGGTATCACATAGAAAAGCCAAAATTAAAACAGTACAAAATGCACAAAAGGGACACCTCATAAGAAGTATCCCCTTTTTAGAAAATATTTTTATTTAACAGTAACAGTTACAGGATTGAATCCTCCGTAAATATTACCGCCGCTTGTTCTGATACCTGCTCTTACTGCAAAGGTGTATTTTGTGCCTGACTTGAGATTTGCAAAGTTAAGTGTTCCGGCTGCAGTATAAACCTTGTAAAGCTTGTAGGCTCCTCCGTTTTCGGAATAATATACCTGATAGCCGTCTGCGCCGTTTACTGCGTTATATGTAAGTGTTATCTTGCCCTTTGAGGGTGAAGAAGCCTTTGCCACAGGAGCTGCAGGCTTTGTTGCAGTTGTGAATTCTACATAATCTGACCAGATAACAACGCCGTCAACAAGGATGTAGGGTCTGATTGCAAAGGTATACTTTGCACCGGGCTTGAGGTTTGTGTATGTATGGCTTGTTGCAGATGTAGTGCTTACGGACACCTTCCACTCGTTACCGACCTTGTAGTAAATTCTGTAGCCTGTTGCACCGGGGCAGGCTGTCCAGGCAAGCTTGATTGCGCTTGTGTTCTGGGCTGCTGCAACCTTTGCGGGCTTTACTGCCTGTGTTGCGGTGTTAATCACTGTATATCCTGTAGCCCACTGTACTGCACCGTCTTTTATCCAACCGGCGCGGATTGCGTATGTATATTTTGTACCCGCCTTAAGCTTTGTAAGGGTTGCGGTTGTCTTTGTTGTGTTGCCGAGAGCCTTCCAGCCTTCACCAACCTTCTGGTAAACTTTATATCCTGCTGCACCGGGAACTGCATTCCATGTAAGCTTGATTGCAGATGTATTCTGAATTGCTGTGACAGTCTTGGGCTTGCCGAGAGTTACAACCTTGTACGATGCTGTAAGTGAAACATCCTTAGCCGGCATTGTGAAGGTGGTTTCTGCGGCGGTGGGATTTGAAAGAGTCACTCCGCTTGCATACCACTTGTCAAAAGCACAGTTTTCGGGAGCTTTATCGGCCTTGATTGTAACCTTTGTTCCCTTTGCAGCAAAGACTTTGCTTGCAGTACCGAAGGTTACATTAACGGCATATTCGTCAGCCTTATCGCTTACGGTAACCTTACAAACTGTTACAAAGTCACCTGCCTGTGCGGTGATGTCGGCTGTGCCTGCTGTCTTTGCAGTTACTCTGCCGCCACTTACCGTAGCAACGGCTGTATTTGAGCTGGTCCATACAACATTGTCTGTTGAGTTAACGGGAAGCACCTTTGCGTAAAGGTCCTCGCCTTCGCCCTTCTTAAGAGCGAGTGAAAGCTTATCGAGAGAAATACTTTCTGCAGGGATTTCAGCATCAACAACCTTAACAACAAGCTTGTTAATCATTGTCACACCGTTTACAACGCAGTTGAAGCGTTCAGTACCGGTTGTGCAGGTATCGCTTGCCTTGACAAGCACCTGATTGGTGCCTTCAATTCTATTGAAGGAAATACCAACGAGTGTATCGCCGCCGTTTTTTGACCAAGTTACTTCATCAATAGGCTTGTCGCCCCTGCCTGAGTCATTATTCACAAGTGACACAACAGCACTTGTACCTCTGTTGAGAGTGACATGGCTTGTTCCGTTAAAGTCAGGTCTGTAGGAAATTTCGCTATTGGAAAAAGCATATCTGCCATTCTGGTCAGCTCTTTCAACGGTAACGGTATCTCTTACAACATTGTTGTAACCGATTGTCATTTCAGCGGAAACATTTACTGTTTCTGCCTGAGTACCGTAAAGATAAACTGATTTATAATAGGAATCAGGATTGATAGCCATACCCCTGAGGGTTGCATAAAGCTTTGCAGTTGAGCCTGTTCCGCTGTTGAGTATCCACTTACTGCCGAGAATACCTTCAAAATTGATTGCGTTTGCGGGAATGGGCTTTGCAGTGATTTTAACATAAGTGTTTGCAGCCGCATAAACCTTTTCAGCTACAAGCTCAATGCCTGTAAGATAAACCTGCTCTCTCAGGTCGGCAACGGTGTAAACCACCTTTGTGCCTGCCGCTTTTTCATCAGTTTCCTTATAGCGTGTGTGAATATAATAAATCTTTTCCTTTGTAAGATTTCTGAACACGCCGCCGTCATCCGGTCTTAATGCAGTTTCCCAATCAGGAGTGGCTGCACTTTCCGTAAGCACATATTCCTGTGCCGATGAGTAATCGGATATTGTTATCTGTGCATTCGCATAATTAACCTCTGCACCTGCCTTTATTGGGGGTGCGCCGAAGTCCTGGCTCTGCTTTGTTACTCTTACTCTTGAGGAATAAAGCTTACCGTTCATTCCGTCAACGGTTATAGCAAGGCGAAGATCTCTGCCGTTGTGATAAGCTGTTGGTGTAAAATCCTTTGTAGTTTCCTCTTCGCTGATCCATCTGCTTGTGCCTGCCTGAGCACTCATCCATTCAAAGCTTACTGCTCCGGGATTATTCTTATATATTTCTGCTATATTTCCCGTAAGAGTTACAGTAATAGGCTTCCCTACAGCGACGCCTGATGTGAAGTTTATGCCGCCGCTTACCGTCTGCTTAACAAACCTGATCTCATCTGTACCGGTATATCTTGAAAAGCCGTAGCCCTGGTTGTATTCAATAAACTTTGTTCCTTCATAAACATCAACAAAGGATTCGTGCCAGGAATCATCGTGAATGTTGTACTTACCGATTTTACCGTCAGTATAGCTGTTGCCTGTTGAGGATGTCTGTAATGTACGGATGTGATCATAGGTTTCGGCAACAAAGGTACCGCCGTTTATTTTGGGTATACCGATAACCGCGTGACCTGTACCCATAAGCTTGAAGTAACCGCCGTTGATGGTTGCTTTTGCTTTATCGCTAACAAATATCGTGTTAGCCATACCCGGACCTGCTTCAACAACAGAATAACCCTCAAAATGTCCGTCATTGATTACGGCTTCACCTGTAGCAACAACGAACGGTGTACCTGCTACTATCTGATGAGCATAAACCACCTTATCCTGAAGATACTGCTCCTTTGCACTGCCGGCGTAGAATGAGCCGCCGTTAACGGTGAGCTTACCGCCGTTAATATAGAATATATTTCTTGTAGCATAATTATTATAAAAGCTGTGATCCCAGAAAAGAAGTGCCCACATATGCACGTCTATCATGTCCCCGTTAAAACGGATGCTACCATCACCGACAGTATCGTCAACTGTCAGCTCGGCACCTGAAGCTACTCTGAACATAACCTCATCTGAAGTGCATGTAAAATCTGAGCTTTTGTCAACATTAGTCTTATCAATAACCTCAACGCTGTGTCCGTTAAGGTCGAGAGTTTTTGTTTTGTTGACCGTAATTGTCTCAAAGCTCTTTCCACCACGGGGAATTTCATATTTAATATCAGCATTGATGCGGATATTCAGGTTATCCTCTGAACCAAGTGCGGTGCGAAGCTCGTCAACCGTACGCACAGAGGTGCAGCCGATATCATCCTTGCTGATAAAGAAGCGAAGGGTATATCCGTCATTAAGACGTGAGTCTTTCACATCATATTCGCTCTTATAAATAGGCTGATAGGTCCTGTTGGGGATAACAAGCTTAAAGCTTGTGCTGCTGTCAAAGTATTTCTGCCACATCGGAGTTACAGCAACACTGTATATGTAGTTATACCCCTCTTCAATAATGTTTGTGTCACACTTGGTATAATAAGACAGGTCTTTTGAATTAACTGCTGACTTATACCACTGCTTTTCCATATAGGCATTGGCATCGTTTCCCGAATAAAAATACGGAAACTCCATACCTGCACGCAGTAATTCATCCGATGTCAGAGTTACAGAGCCGACATAGGTTTCCTTATCGGCTGCATAGGACACCGTGAAAACTGATGCGGCAATCAGCATTACGATCAATGCAGTCACCATAAATTTCAATGATTTTTTCATTTGTCATTCCTCCTTGAAATGAATATATTCTGACATATAAATTATATAATTTTATATATCGGAAAGCACCCTACAAATGTAGGGGTTCTAAAGTAAAAAAAACAATCGAATATTAAGGCAATCTGCACAACAGCACCCCCGAAGCATACGGGAGTGCTGTTGTAAATTTCGATTTTAATAAAATGATCGGTTAATTTTTTTCTGCAAGTGCCGAATCAAGCTTGTCCTGTAATGAATTTTTATCAAATTCTTTTTCAGTTGCATCAATACCTGCCTGAAGAGCTTCAAGGTCAGCCTTATCGCCAAATGTTGCTACAACCTTAATGCACTGCTCTCTGAGAAGTCTGTCCTTACCTGCATTGTTGAAGATGTTTTTCATTATCTCAACAACTTCCTCGGCATCAAAGTATGAAGCCTCGGCAAACCACTTGTCAAAGTTTGTTTTACCCTTTAATGCAATCTTGTTTACTACCTGCCAGCTGGGAAGTCCTGTGTCCTCAAAAGCAGCCTTGAAATATTCCATAGTTGCCTCATAAGCAGCCTCTGAATGAGAATCGTGTGCAGGATAGTTATACCACATTCTGCAGAGTGCATCGCCTGCGTTTACATGAAGGTCAGCCTGCGTTTCATCCAGAAGGATTTCCTTGAGAACAGGAACAAATCTGTCATCCTTAAGCTTGTAGCAATAAAGAACAGCTTCCTTTCTTACATCCTTGTCTTCATCCTCAATCAGCTTGAACATCATCTGAGCAAGAGGCTCTGTGTCATCTGTGCGGATATACTGAACTGCATAAGGAACAACTCTTCTGATATTTGCATCAGTTGAATCGCTGAGTGAAATTACAAAGTCAATAAAGGTTTTTTCCTCAGCGAAATTACGTGCTGCAAAACGCAGTGCCTGATAAATTGCAATGGACTCTTTTTCAGAAAGAATCTTTGTAAGAATAGGGGTATAAGCCGATACACTTTCATCAAAATTATGATTGTTAAGCTGCTGATAATAGTAAGCTCTTACCTTGGCTGATTCATTTGCAAGAACAGCTTCAGCACAATCAAGCACCCTGGGAAGTGTTGCCTTTTCATTCTTGAGAAGCTTCAGAGCGTCATCAGTTGCATTTTCAACAAAGTTGCATCTGTCATCAATCTCAGCAAATTCAATGGTGTCAATAATTGCAACATACTCCTCTGCTGTGAGGGCTGCTCTGTCCTTAACGAGCTTTGCAACAAGGTCTTCCCCTGTCATTCCGGCATACTCTTCAAGCTTGATTCCGTGAATTTCGCCGGCTACGGGAGCTTCTGTTGTGGAATCCTCCGTGACAGGCTCTGTTGTGCCGTCCTCTCCTCCGCCTCCGCCGCAGGCAGCAAGGGTAACGAGCATAAGAACTGCAAGTAAAAGTGCTATGATTTTTTTCATAATAATTCTCCTTTATCGTCAATTTGTAAGACAAGCTTACACAATGTCATTTTACAATATGATGCATCCGCAAGTCACCCTACAGATGTAGGGTGCAGATATAAAAAATCACCGACAAAAATCGGTGATTTTATACAAATACTTAATTCAGTTCTTTTTATCCGGAATTATTATTCCGCTTTCTCTGGCTTTAACGGCAAGCTCCGTCCTTGTACGGTATCCCGTTTTTTCCATAATTACCTGAATATAATCTCTTACGGTGTACTGTGAAATACTGAGTCTTTCGGCAATTTCAGCATTTGTATAGCCGAGAATCACCTCTCTGAGAACTGCAATTTCGCGCTCGGAAAGGTCTGTGCTTTTAATGTTGCCGAAGCTGACCGTAGGTGTTTTATCGGGGTAAACACTCTCACCTGCCATTGTTCTGTCCATAAGCTCTAAAATCGGCTCCTCGCTGACCTCCTTATACCAGAAGGAATCAACGCCGATTTTTCTCGCTCTTTCAAGATAAGAGACCTCAGGCATAGAAGTTACAATTATTATTTTTATGTTAGGGTGCTTCTGCTTGATTCTTTCTGCGGCATCAAGGCCGTTTGAGTTAAGCTCGGTGCATACATCCATAAGTATCAGGTCAATCTGCGACTGATCGCTGTATATGTCTGCCATATCGGCATTCTTTATTGAATGAACAAGCTTATATTTATCACTCATTGAAATAAAAGCTTCAAAAAGCTGTCTCGGCATAGCCTGATCTTCAACGACCATTACATTATACATTTAATATGCCTCCTTTGATGGAATTTTTAATCTTAATGCGAAATTCGGATAAATATCGGTTTCCATTATTCCGCCTGCAGCTTCAACAGCCTGACGAAGTGACGAAAGACCTCCGCCCTCGGAGATTTCTTCAGTCGGCTGCAAACCGTCGTTAGTAAATTCTATAACAAAAAAAGAATTTTTACCGTTAAGTCTGACTCTCAGCTCACTTGCTTTTGCGTGGTGCAGAGCATTGGTAAGACTTTCTCTTGCACCGCTCATTATAAACCTGAGCAGTCTCTTGTCTTTCGGCACCTTGCCATCAATTATAAGTCTGATACCCATAATTTTGGCTGCATCATAAAGCTCGTCTAAGCTTATATCATCTTTGGCATCGGCAAACCCTCCGTCGAAAAGATACAGTGTACCGTTCCATATACCAATAAGCTCATCTTTTGTTATATCAGACCCAGCATTTTCAATATATCTCTTCGTTATAAGCTGAGCCCTGCCCAGCATATCGTGAATGTTGACCTTAGCCGTAAGTATTTCTCTTTCACGGGTAATGTCATACACATTTTCACCGTACTCCTGAAGTCGCCTGTTGAGCTCACGAAGCTCGTTATTGGATCTGCGAAGCTTGTTGCTGAGTGCAAACTTTTGTGTTATATCGGTAGCACGGATTTCAAAGAGCTTTTCACCGCCGATTTCTCTTTCGATTTTGGTAAAGCTGAGGGTTGTGTTTCCCATCACTGTAACAATAGGATTTTCACCGGTCTGCTGTGGGATGTTATCAGGTAAGACTTCTCCCTTTTGCAGCTTTCTCCAGAATTCATTTGCATCAAAGAGTGGCTCACCTGTAATAAAGCGGCAAAGATTATCCATTCTGTGGTTGATGAGCTTCGGCACACCGTCTTTGTTGTGATAGCAAAGACCTGCAGGCAATCTGTCAAGTCCCTCTTTGATTGAAGCAGGGGTAATATGCTCACGCTTCCATTTTAAGACTGCATAAAGAGCAAAAACAGAAAGAGCAGAAAGAGCAATAAGAATTACGGACATCAGAATAAAATACTCACCCATAAGCATAATATCAAAACCGTCTGTTCTGTGGTTTTTGCGATAGTTGAAGTTGGCTGAAACTGCTGTGAAGTACAGCACACAGGTAAACGCTGTAAGAACTGTGTTGACAACGATGTGGTGCTTTTTGAATTCAAAAATAACACAGGACACCACGCAGTAGATGTTTATTACAAGCAGAATGAGATTAAAGAAAATCAGTGTGTACTGCAGATATTCGGGCAAATCAAAAAAGCTTATCATACAGCATCACCGCCTTTCACTCTCAAGGTTACATAAACAGTTTCATCTTCCGATGTCTGTGTCAGTCTGCCGCCGAGCTTATGAGCAGTGTCATAAAACCTGTGTAATATATGAGGAGCCTTATTTGTATCAGCAGTTATTCTGAAGCTGAAGCCGTCATCAAAGCTGATTTTTGCTGTTACCGCATAAAGCTCAGGCAGAAGCTCCTCAAGTACAGCCTGCCACAAGTCAAAGCAAAGAAGAATAAGGTCAGCATCAAGCTTCTTGTGTTCGGCAGAGTACACATCAGAAACACCACCGTAGAGTCTTATATATTCTGAGGATTCCTTAAGACTGAGATAAAGCTCCTCAGAGTTATTAAGCTGTCTTCTGTCTTTAAGCAAGGAGAGATTTGCTCTTCTTTTTACATAACAGTTAAGAATGCAGATATTAGCCATATTCTTTCTGAAATCACCGTCAGTGTCAATAAGCCCCGATATCATTTCAAGCTCCGGTCTTACAAGCTCAGAAATTGAGTCATAAAGTCTGGTTTGCTCGGCAATTTTTGCTCTCTGCTCACGAATTTCATTCTCAGCACGAAGCAGGTCGCCCTCTTCGGAAAGACTCTGACTGATTTGTTCAAGCCGTTCATTCATTTCGTTGACGGCAGTCATATCCTCAGTCCAGTAAACATAGCCGCCTGAAATACGGTTTGAAAGCAGAAGTGTATTTTCATCTGTAAAAACATTCTTATCCTTTGCCTCGTTCATCTGCTCTTTGGTAAGCTTCAAAGCATTGTCGGAACGGTAAACAACATTATTATCAAAGCCTGCAATCTGAAAAGCGGCACTTGACTTTGAAACAATTTCACCGTAAGCACTGTTTGAGGGCATAATGCCGATACGGATACTGCTTTCAAGCATAGCAATCAGAATAAAGCAGTGGGTTTCGGGCAGATTAAAGGGAGCAACAGACCATAAACCTAATATATAGTCGCTGAGAATATAAGCAGATCCGAGTATGAGCCAGAAAACCGGCAGCCAAGCCTTCTTTTTATTAACTGCTCTGCACTTTACAGAAAGTATAATAACCGCAGCAATAAGGAAGAAATAAATCCATACTGTTGAAATATAGAACAATATTCCCCAATCGTACTGCTGATCCCAGGCAACAAAATCAAGATTGAAGCTGAAGGCAAGCTGGTGTATATCATTAGTCAGATACAGTGCAACCAGCACGCCTGCAAAAGCAAAAAAGCTATAGAATATTTTCGGCAATCGGTAAGCTTCGTCTTTTCCCACTCTGAACGCAATCAGAAAAGCGAGATAGGTTGCAAAAACCTGCGGTACATAGTAGAGGTACCACAAAAAACGCCCTGCAAAATTTCCGTCAAGATAAATTCTGTGCTTTGCCGCACCGAAAAGGACATACATAACCATAAAGAACACAACGGCAAGTATAAGGCGTCGGATTTTAACCGAAAGAATACTTCTTTCGATATATATACCCCATGAGAAAATTACACCTAAATAAATAATATTGCTGTAAACGAATGCAACAGTTCCTAAAGAAGTTTCAGGAGGAACAATTGCTCTTAAGATACCTACCGACAGAAAAAGAACACCTGACAAAACGGCAGGAAATTGCTTTATTCTATTCTTTGTCGGCATAAATTTCACTTCTTTCACATTTGGAGTTATATTAATTATATATTAAAGCAAAACAATTATCAAGTAGTGCATCAGAGGTAATATATTTGCCGTTTAAAGTTAAATGCAAGCAACTCGTCTTACTGAAGCTTATTATGACAATTCATTGACCAAAGCTACCTGTTTCGGCATACACTGATGTTATCCCTGTCAAGCTGACACATAAAATAACACAAATATCAGTTAACCCGTTACCCATTCCTCCATGTTACTCTGTTTTTAACTCAAATATGACTTGGCTACTGAATATATAATGTCTGTACCGGTTTTACTTGTATTTAGTAAATCCCTTATGAGCACCCGCACCAAAGCTCAGTAGTCAGAAGACTGCTGAGTTGTTTTTTATCCCCATTTATAAAAAGACCAAAGGGACTTGAAGCCTAAGAGGGTGAGAAGCGTTAAGAAAACAGTTCGGTGAACTGTTTTTAGCTTCGAAGTCCGATGCCGGGTACCGAATGCGAAGCATTGGGTCGGCAAGGATGCAGGATTTGCGAAGCAAAGCCGTGTCCCGTCTCTCGCACCATGATGCGTGTTCATAAGGGATTTGAACACGCATCCTTTTTTGTTTAAAAACAGATTGATATATTTTTGTTGTTTGTCGCAGACTATCTGCGGCTTTTTTCTTTATGCCGTTTCAGGTAAAGCACCTGAGATGTAATTCACCGCTACTCCTTGCCTTGTATCGTTTTACGATTGGTATTTTGTCAGGCAATTCACCGTTTCCTGTTATTTACACCACTTTTGAAAAAACATTGTCTTTGAAAAATGCAAAGCTTTAAGCCTCTGACCTGTGCACCTGTTTTAACATTTCGGTTGACAGTGTTTTAATTTTAATATAAAATGATTATAAAACTGACTGGCGAGGTTCATTTATGAAAAATTATATCTACAACATCATAAAGCCAAAGCTTCAGGGCGACGGCGGAGAAATCGATTTCATCTCCCTTGAAAACGGAATACTCACTGTGCTTTTGCAGGGTGAATGCTCAAAGTGTCTTATCGTTGAGCGCTGCTTAGCCTGGATTGAAAGTGAAATTTTACGCGATACAGGCGAAAAAGTAAAAATTGTTGCACAGAAGAAAAAGCCCTTCTTCTGGGATAAGGACTAAGGCGGTGAAAGAGTATGGCACATATTAAAGTTGTAAGAAGAAGTATGCGTCCCGAGGAGTGGACAGACCTTCGCTTCGGATGGCTCAAAAGATACATATACAATGAAAAGTATGAAATAGAAAACCTTACGGTACGTGATGCAAGACAGGTTGCAGAGATGCAGTACGAGTACTATCCCGAAGGCTGGAGAAATCTCCGCAAGGGTGATATGTACTTCACCCCCGACGGCACTGCTTTTTTTAAGGCAGATGTTACTGTTCCCGAGCATCTCAGAGGTAAAGAACTCTGGTTTTCACTCAAGACTGCTGCCGAAATCATCGTAAAGGTGAACGGGAAATATGTAGGCGGTGTTGACCCTAACCGCGACAGAATACTGCTTACCCCCTATATTGATTCCGATGTGCTTCACTTTGAAATGGAAGGCTACAACCGTTCAAAGCCTGATGATGAGCGTAATCCCGAGTCTCTTTCGGTGCGCGGCTGCCGTCAGATTTTTGAAGGCGCATATCTTGCAACAATCAATCACACCGTGCTTGACCTGGTTTATGACCTCGAACTGCTTCTGGACATTGCCAAAAGTGAGCTGTTCAATGAGGATTACCGCAGCTTCCTCAACCGCGAAATCAATAACGCCCTTAACCTTATCGATTTCGATGACCTCAGAAACGAAGATGTGGCAGAGGCAAAAAAATATGTTGACGACATAATCTATGCGAATGATGACTATAAGGGTAACGGCGACGTTGCTCTTGTTGCTCATTCCCATCTTGATATAGCATATTACTGGCGAAGAATTCACTCGGTGCAGAAAAACCTCCGCACCGTACTTATTCAGCTTCGTCTTATGGACAGATATCCTGATTTCAAATACACCCACACTCAGGCATACACCTATGAAATGCTTGAAAAATATTATCCCGACGTGTTTGAAGAATTAAAGGAAAAGGTTGCGCGCGGACAGTTCGAACCCGTCGGCGCTATGTATGTAGAGCCCGACTGCAACATTCCCTCAGCTGAAAGCCTTATCCGCCAGTTTATGTACGGTCAGCACTATTTCCGCGAAAAATTCGGCAAGACTGTCAGAAACTGCTGGCTGCCCGATGTTTTCGGAAACAGCTGGATTTTACCTCAGATACTCAAAAAAAGCGGTGTTGACTACTTTGTTTCAAACAAAATGTCAACCTGGAACGATACAAACAGATTCCCCCACAACAACTTTATCTGGAAAGGCATTGACGGCAGCGAGGTTTACGCCTGCGTACCGCCGACACACTTCATAACCTGGAATATGCCCTCACAGATTCAGGAAAACTGGGAGGCTTATCAGGACAAAAACCTCGGCGGACAGACTATGTCCATGTTCGGCTACGGTGACGGCGGAAGCGGATGCACAGAAGAAATGATTGAGGTTATGCACCGCTTCAACAAGCTTTCGGTTATGCCGAAAACCGAGCATATGGGCGGTCAGGAATTCCTTGAAAAGAATCTTAAGGACAACAAAAGCCTTACAAAATGGGACGGCGAGCTTTACCTTGAAATGCACCGCGGCACCTTTACAACAAAGTCAAAGATGAAGCGCTGCAACCGTCAGCTTGAGTATAAGCTGCGTGAAGCAGAAATAATCTCCACCCTCAGACACCTCAAGGGTGAGGAATACCCCCACGCAGAAATCCGCGAAATTTACAAAAAGCTTCTTGTAAATCAATTTCACGACATACTCCCCGGAAGCCATATCACGCCCGTTTACCGCGACGCTATGGCAGACTACGAGGAAATAGGACAAAGACTTGACAAGATTATCGGCACAGGCAGTAAGTATTTTAACTCGCTCAATTTCCCGCGTACACATCTTACCTTTGTGCCCGACGAAAATGGTGACAGCACACGTTACGGCAAGAAGGGTAACTGGATGATTCCGAATCTTGCTCCCCTTTCAAGCGGTGAAATCAGAAAAGACGAATTCAGCGGCGAATGGTGCAAAGTCGGTGAAAAGGTTGTAACCCCCTTCTATGAAATAGTCTTTAATCCCGACGGCAGCATAGAAAGCCTTTACGACAGAGTCCTTGAGCGCGAGTGGGTAAACGGCAGTTTCAACAAGCTCGTACTTTATAAGGATAACCCCGGCGTATACGATGCCTGGGATATTCTTCCCAACTACACCGACCGCGAGGTTGAAGTGAAGGTAATCTCCCCTCTTGAAATCAGCGAAAACAATTCTGAGGTACTCTCCTTCACATGCATCCTTGCAACAGAAAAAAGCACCTGGAAGCGCATTATCAGAGTTTTCCGTCAATCGCGCGGAATTGAAACTGAAAATATCGTCGACTGGCAGGAAAAGCACGTGCTTGCGAAAGCACAGTTTGACTGCAACGTACTTACAAGAAAGGCAGTCTGCGACACAAGTGCAGGCTTCACCGAAAGAGAAACCCACAGAAACACCACCTGGCAGCAGGCACGCTTCGAGGTCTGCCACCACAAGTGGGTTGATATGGCAGAAACCGACGGAGGTATCGCACTTATCAACGACTCCAAATACGGCGTAGGACTTCTTGAAAACTCAATGAGCCTGAGTCTGCTTCGTGCAACCGTACGTCCCGACGTTACAAGCGACCTCGGTCACCACGAATTCAGCTATATGATTTATCCTCACGGCGACGACTTCATAAAAGCAGAAATAAACAACATTGCTTTCCAATATAATGTGCCCCTTTGCAAGGCTGACCTCTCATTTGAAAGCTCCTTCGGTGAGCTTTATATGCAGGCTATGAAGAGAAGTGAAAAGGGCAATATGACCGTCATCCGCCTTTCAGAGCAAAACGGAAAGCGCGGCAGATTAAAGCTCGGACAAAGTGTAAAGCTTCTCAACTTCCTTGAGGATGTTATCGGAGAAACCGATACAGTCGAGTACAAGCCCTTTGAAATTATAACAATCGGTATAGAATAACGAACGGAGGTGTCCTTTCGATGAAAAGAACATCAGCCCCCACAGTCGACGATAGAATCAAGACTGCATTTATCGGGTGTCTGAAAGAAAAAATGAAAATTGAAGAAATAACGGTTATGACCGTCTGTGAAAGGGCAGGTGTCAGCAAAAGCACCTTTTACCGTCACTATAAGGACATTTACGATATCTTTGAGCAGCTTGTTGAAGATTTTATGAAAAGAATTGAGCAGCTTATCGTCAGATTGTTTTTTGAAAAAAGCATCACGATGAAGGAAATAACCTTTATTCTGATGAAAAGCGGGTTAAAAAAGGATAATGAGCTTTTTTATGCCCGTGATGCTGTTCTTATTGACTATTCAATCGAGCTGGGTAACTCAGAGGTTATTGAGATTCTCTACGATAAGGCTTATGATTATGTGTTCAGAATTGCTAAGAGAATAGGCGTAGATGATGAGAGTGCCGCCTTCGGTGCAACGTTTTTCCTCAACGGCAACATTATACCAATTATCTTAAATGTTCACACGGAAAAAAGAATTGATTTAAAAACGGTAATGCTGACAATTGAGCTTTTTGAAATGGAGGTTGAAAAATGGAAAAGGAATCAGTAAACCTGAATACCAAGACTCACCGCCGCCTGAGAAGAGCCTACTGCCGACTTCTGAAGGAAAACGAAAAAATAAATGTAAGCTCTCTTACGGATGAGGCGGAAATATCCAGAGCGACCTTTTATCTTTATTATAAGGATATTGACGAATTTCTGGAAAAGACTGCTGAATATATTGTTAATGCCTTTACAAGCACGATGATTTTTTTTCTGAACAGCACACGAAGCGAGGTCATGGAGAAGTGTAAGAGAAAGAATCTTACCTTGACTGACGATGATTTTGAACTGTTTCACTGTGTTTATAAAAATGACAGAGGCTTCAGCTTTGATAAAAAGAGGCTGGCGAAGGCATTTGAAATTTTCCATACCAATACGGAAAAGTATTTCAGCCAAAGATTTATAACAAAAAACAAGTCGCGCTTTGAGATTTTTTATATCGGGTATGTCAGCGTTATGAGAGATGATTTTTTTGATTATCACTCCGACAGGGTTGCCCGTGACGTTTTAAGGACAATGGATGTGTGGGATTATCTCTTCCCTGACTACAAGTATAAAGATTAATTTTCTATTAACGATTTATGAAACGAAACCTCTTAAACTGTCAAATTCTGAACGGTTTAAGAGGTTTAGTTTCTTGAAAAATTCAATCAAAAATAATATAATTTTAACGAAAGGTCGCTAAAGACCCGAAAATATATAAGGAGGAAAAAATCATGAAAAAAACTTTAGCAATCGTTCTTTCAGTCGTTATGCTTTTAGGTGTACTGCCTTTCGCATCTTTTGCGGCAGAGCCTGCTTATGACAGAGCTGCAATTGCCGCCAATGACGAAGCTTACATTGACAGCCTTAACGCTGAACAAATCGCTTCTGTAATCCTTGATTGGGTTGACAGAGAAATCGCAAAATATTCAGAGGACATCAAGGCAGCAGTCGTTGAAGGCGTTGTAGAAAACGGCTTCGAGGGCTTTGAAATCTCAGCATTCGGTGATGTTATCGCTGCTCAGATTCCCGACATCGACTCTCTCGATGCAGTAGTCGGCTACAAGGGCTACCTTGCAGAACTCGGCGGCGACTTCGCTAAAATTGATGCATCTGCACTCGTTACACGCGCAGAAGCAGGCTCAGCTCTCGGCTTTATCGACGGTGTGTTCCAGCTTATGGCTGACAACAGCGAAATCTTCGGTAAGGTTTTCCGTTGGGACGATCAGGTATTTGACTACGGTAAGGTAGGCGCTTACATCGAAACCCTTAACGGCTCCGAAAATGCAGACGAGCAGGCAATCTATGATTTCTACATTGATTACCTCATCGGTAATGACATCCAGGCTAAATTCACAAAGTGGGTTGCAGACCAGATGAATTACGCAATTCCCGAAGGCGAAACCTTCGACGATACTCTCAACAACGGTATCCTCGGTTGGTTTGTAGGCCTTTGCGAGCAGAACGGCATCCTTTCAGCTGATGCTATCGCAGAGCTTGAGACCTACGACCTTCGCACAAATGACATCTACACTCTCGTTAAGGACTTTGTAGTTCTTGCACAGGGCGACAATCAGGTTAAGCTTGACACATACTACAACTACCTTCTTGATACAGTTGTACGTACACTTCTCAAGACTACACTCGGTCAGGTTGCATCAGTAGGTGCAGAGGCTGAGGTTCCCGCAGCTTTCGCAGATACCTACAAGGATCTTGCTCTTCTTGAAGAGATTTCAGGCGGCAAGGTATACTTCAAGGACGGCGATGCTTACTATGAGGTAACAGTAGCAGGCGGCGCAGTAACAGCTAAGACTCTCACCTGGACAGATGCTCTCAACATCAACTTCGAGGCTCCCACAGCTACAATCTACACAGGTAAAAACTGTGACCAGGAGGTTCAGGTTTACAGACCCACCTCAAAGGATAATCTTGCAATCAATCTTTACGCAACCGCAAAGAATCAGGCTCTTATGGCTGATATGGTTGAAATCGAATTTGCAGGCGAAGCTGTAGCAGAAGAATACGCAGCTCTTATGACAGAAGCAAATGCAAAGGCTCTTGCTGATTCCTTCGGTATCACAGTAGCACAGGGCGAGGAAATCATCTCCGAGCTCAAGCTTACATTTGCTGAAATCGAAGAGTATGTTGAAGATGAGGCAGCTAAGGCAGCTAAGACAATGGCTGAGAGCACTCTTACCGGTATGGGTATGGATGCTTCTCTTGTAACAGTTGAAGCTGTTGACGTAGTAGTAAACTACAGAGGCTACGCAACAGAGGACGAGTTCATCTGTGAGGTTGTTCTTTCAGATGCAACAGTTAAGCTTGGCGGCTCACTTGCTACCTTCGCACAGTCAGTTGCAGATTCAGCTGCAAAGTCAGCTATCTCCTCAATGATCGATGCAGACCCCGTTGTAACAGTAGTAGTTGACGGTCTTTCAGGTAACCTTAACATCGACGATGCAAAGGCTCTCCTTGACTTCATCGACACAGATTTCGCTATCGACGCTGACCTTCTTGACTTTGCTGGCAACTATGATGCATATAACGGCGTTGTAGGTCAGGCAAATCACATCCTCTACGGTCTTGTTGATATGCTTGTAAGCGATGCAGGTATGGAAAAGCTTGCTCTCGTTGACGGCAACAACGACAACTTCACCGCTAACCTCGAAAAGGTTTGCGCAACAGCCAACGATATGATGGCAGCAGCAGAGGAAGTTATCAACAACGAAGAATACAAGGATCTTGCAGGTCAGATCGGTATTGACATTGATGCTATCCTTGCTAACTTCGATACAGAGCTCCTTTACAAGATTGACTTCTCATCAGTAGAAGCTCTCTGGGTATCAGTTATCACTCTCGGTCTTGACCTTGTTGATGACGGCTCAAATGAACTCATCAAAGAAATCCACGCACTTATCGGTGATCTCACAAACCTCGACGCAATGGCAGTAGCAGTAGCTGACTACGCTCTTGCAGATTGCATCCCCGCACTCAATAAGACATTTGCAGATGCAGGTGTTGACTTCGCTCTTACAGTTCCCGCTGCAACAGATGCTAAGGCAGTAGCAGACGGCGCAGGTAAGGACATCATTATGACAAAGGCTGTTGACCTCATTTATGAAGCAGCAGTCAAGGGCGTTGCTCTCGTTAATACAATCGCTAACGACGCACTCGAAGCAATCGGCACAGAAATCGGTATGGAAATGCCCACAGTAGCATTTGATCTCGGCGTTGCAAAGGGCGCTGACTGGGAAGCAACTCTCGCAGCTCTTGTAGCAAGAGTATACGAGCTTGCAGACGGCATCATCCTTGCTTGTGCTGAACAGCCTGCTGATACAATCGACGCTATCTCCAAGGTTGCAAACGCAATCCTTCCTCTCGGCTCACTTGCTTCCAACTGCGCAAGCGAAAGCTATGCATTTGACGGCAATAAGGTAATGGGCTTCCTCTTCGACGACGGTCTTGAAGGCGACCTCGACGGCTTCCTTCGTCTCTTCGAAACAAAGGAAAAGACAGAAGACGTTGCAGCTGATGTTTCCGTAACAGAAGCTCTCATCAAGGCTTCCGAGCATATCGTTGACGCATTCTTCCCCGACACAGTCAAGTCAGAGCTTTATATTGACAATTATTCAACAGGTAAGTTCACTGAAATTACTGTTCAGGAATACTTCACCGGTGCTGAAAACGATGCAGTTATCGCTTCCAACAATATGGATTCACTCAACGCACTCAAGGCAGACCTCGTTCCCGCAGCTCTTAACCTTGTAAGAGAAGCAGGCGTTCTTCCCTTCTTCGCAAAGTGCGACAAGGACCATACTGCAGCTGACCTTGAAACAGTCACAGTTGCAGGTAAGGCTGCAACCTGCACAGAAGAAGGTGTTGAGGATGCTGTAAAGTGCGCAGAATGCGGCTATGTAGTATCCGGCGGCAAGTCTATTCCCGCAAAGAATCACGCATACACAAGCGAGGTTACAAAGGCTCCCACCTGCACTGAGAAGGGCGTAAGAACCTACACCTGCGCAAATGATGCAAAACACACCTATACTGAAGAAATCGCAGCAACCGGTCACGTAACCTGGTCAGCATGGACAGTTACCGTAGCTCCCACCTGCGAAGGCAAGGGCATGGAAACACGCACCTGTGTCTGCGGCAAGACCGAAACAAGAGATATCGCAGCAACAGGACATCCCGATGCAGACGGCAACAAGATTTGTGACGTTTGCGGTCACGACTGGAACGAAGCAGAAGAAGAAGAAGACAACAGCTTCTTCGGTAAGATTAAGGCATTCTTCCAGAAGATTATCGACTGGTTCAAGAACCTTTTCAAATAATTTTATAACTGCTTGAATTTATGGGACTGTGCCAAATGGCACAGTCCTTTTTTATGCAGTTATAGAAGTCTCCGTATTAACTGACAGATTCTTTCTTCAGTGATGCTTTTTTATTCCATGCAGTGTTCTTACACCGATTATTATGTGTGCCTTATCCGGAAGGTCAACTGTGTAGCCCTCTGTACTTCAATAATATTCACACGAAGCATTGTAACAGGCATTTCCCGAAGGAGCTTTTGATAAACCCTGACCGTCAGCATTCATCAAAAAAAACAATTGCAATACTTATCAATGACAGGTGAAACACACAAAAAAAAACGGTAAATATATACTTGCTTTCTGTTCAGGTATATTATATAATCAAGAAAAACATCTAAGGAGAAACAGTATGCATTTACTCAAGGTTGACAGGGAGCATTATGTCGGTCAGGCAGACCCCTATATTTTAAAAAGCAAAGGCAGATACTACATCTATGTTACGGGACACGATGCCGTTTATGCCTATCACTCAGACAGTCTTTTTGAAGATTGGGAGTTTTACGGCAAGGTTATGACAATGGAGGGACACGACTCATTCTGGGCACCGAGTGTTATAGAGCTCGACGGCAGATTCTATATGTATAACTCCATCGAAATCTACAACGACACTCCCGACAGGGGCGGTCATAGGGGCGCAATGCACGTTTCGGTATCCGACAGTCCCCTTGGTCCCTTCACCGGTACAAAACAGATTCTGCACCCCTTTTCGATTGATTCTCACATTGTTAAAAATGAGGCAGGACTTTTCCTTTTCTATTCGTCGAACAAATTCGAGGGCGAAAGAATCGGCACCTGCATTTATGTTGACAGAATGCTCGACCCCTTCACCCCCGAAGGCAAGCCTGTACTTGTGCTTGAGCCTACACTGGATGAGGATATTTATCGTCGCGACCGCTATAAAAAAGGCCAGCACTGGCACACAATCGAGGGAGCATTCTATTTCAAAGAGGGCGACTGGCACTATCTTATGTATTCGGGCAACTGCTTTAAGCAGCCCACCTATTACATCGGATATGCAAGGGCAAAAACCGACGAAACAGACCTTACAAAAATAAAATTTGAAAAGTATCCCGATAAAAGTACATACCACCCCGTACTCAAGGCAAATGAGTTTGAGGAAGGAACAGGCCACCACTCAATGATTAAAGAAAACGGTCAGTGGTACGCCGTTTACCACGCAAGAGACTACGGTGACAATGACGGTGCAAGCGCCTTCGATGCAAGAAATGCGAGAATCTGCAAGCTACACGTCGAAGACGGAATAATCACCGCTGAAAGATACGAAAACTGCCTATAAACACTTAAAGCCGCAGAGCATCCTTCGCTCGGCGGCTTTTGCTTATTTATCATAGAAATTATCGGACGTTACACTGTATCGTAGCTGAACTTAAAATCTGCACTTTCACCTGCAATGCGAAGAGAAATTGTACCCTTTATATTTTTAAGGGTGTAAGTCTGCATCAGCTCGTTGAGCCTGAGCCCGTGAACAATTTCCTCGTTATAAACAAGCGCTATTTTAAAATTGCCCGAATTGACCGTTGTGTTATATAAGGTTATGTCGAAGCGGCAAGAATTATCACTGCGCCCACACCGGGAAGTTATTTTTTTCCAATAATTATTATCCTTTTACTTATAATATTTATTGCTGTCCTTAAGGTAGGAAACAACCATTCCCGGCCAGTCAGTCTGTATAAAATCGTAGCCCTTGTCAGCAAGGTATCCCCAACCTTCATCCTCACTGACGGTAAGCGAAGTATCGTCACTGTGACCGCCTGCCAACTGATTTTTATGATTGAAGATAATGGAATTTACCCACAGAAGCTTGCCGTCAGAGTGGATTTTTTCTATAAACTCATCCTGCGCCACGGGTGCACTGTCTGTTTTAAAGCAGGTTTCTATACCTATGTAGTTGATATTCCTCTTCATAAGCTCCTCATGACAAGTACAGTTTTCGTTTACAATCGGCATAAAGGGAAGCTCAGGAGCAAAGCTCTCCATAAAGTCAAAGACCTTTTTTGAAGGCTTACTTTTTACAAGAATCTGATTTTCCATACCGTGACGTCTGATTTCACTATAAATTTTTTCGGGATTAGACCAGAATTTATCAATGTTTATATAGCATCTGCCCTTGAACTGCTCCAGAAATTCCTCAAAGGAGGAAATACCGAACTGAGTAGGTGTATTATCAAAGTTTACATACCGTAGCTTTTTTATCAGGGAAAAAGGAAGAGTTCTTAAAAGCAGAGGCTTATTAAGGTGGGCGTGCTCCATCATCGGATGAAACAGAAAAAGCTTTCCGTCGGCACTCACGCTTACATCAACCTCTATCATATCGGCTCCCTGCTTAAGTGCTGTCTCATAAGCTGCAAGGGTATTGCAGGGTATGTTACCCCCTGCCGCACCTCTGTGGGCTACAACGATTATATTTTCCTTTGCTTTTTCTCTTAAGTTGAAATCCATAATCTCACCTCTTACAAATATCTGAGTATATCCTGCACGGATTCGGCAATATAGTCAGCCCCCGCATTTTCAAGCTCCTGCCTGCTTCCGTAGCCGTAAAGTACACCGATTGAATCGAGCCCGTTTTCCCTTGCACCGAAAATATCGTGCTCTCTGTCACCTATCATAACCGCGTTTTCGCTTCTGAAAGCACCTTTTTCCATAGCATATTTTATCACATCGCCCTTTTTGTTGCGTTTTTCATCCATAGAAGCCCCTGCAACCACATCAAAGTATTTTGCAAGATCGAAGTGCTCCAGAATTCTTACAGCAAACTCCTCGGGCTTTGAGGTGGCAAGAACTGTTTTTCTGCCCGACGCTTTTATATTTTCAAGAAGCTCTCTTACACCCTCATAAACCTCGTTTTCAAATATCCCCTTATTTCTGAAATATTCGCGGTAAACCGTAATTGCATCCATCGCCTTTTCAGAATCAAAGCCGTAGAAGTTCATAAACGAGTCAGCAAGAGGCGGCCCGATAAACGGGTAAAGACTCTCTCTGTTTTCAACCTCTATGCCGTATCTTTCAAGGGCGTAGGCAACAGAATTCGTTATACCGAGTCCCGGGTCAGTCAGAGTCCCGTCAAGGTCAAAAAGTATTACATCATACATTTCCGTCACTTCCTTGCAACAATCATTGTAGTATTTTCTATACGCATCACCGTTTCAGCCGAGGTAAAGCCTGATTTTTTAAAAAGCTCAAGCTGATTTTTTACGGTGCACGGTGTATCGTAGTGGTAAAACTCATCCTCGCCTATACCGAGCTCTCTGCGGATTCTGCTGTTTTCAGAAAACCACAAGTCCTCCTGCTGCTGAGTGTCGACCATATAGTCACACTCAATATATACCCCGCAAGGCTTGAGCGCGTCACAGATTTTTCTGTAAAGCTCGAGTTTCTTTTCCTTTTTGAAATGATGCATCGTCTGAAAGGAAACGGCACAGTCAAAGCCTTCGCCGAATTCTTCACTAAAATAGTCACCGCAGATAATTATCAGCCTTTTACCTGAGTATTTTTCTTTAAGGCGGAGAAGCATTTCTTCGCAAAGGTCAATTCCCACAACCTCGAGCTTAGGAAATTTTTCAAATATTTTTTCAAGCTCGAGACCTGTACCGCAGCCGAGGTCAAGCAGCTTTTCTGCGTTTTCAGGCACAAAGTCAGCCATAAGAGCATAGCCCTCCCTGCAGCCCTCAACATCATTTATCATATGCTCATCATACATATCTGCACGCGCAGCAAAAAAATCTGCCATCTTTTCAAGCTTTTCCAGAATATCACCCCTTCGCTTTTGCAATTTCATTATATAAAAAAGGAAGCCCCTTGTCAACGAGAGACTTCCTTTATGTCTTATTACCAATCAAAAAGCACTGTTGAAAAATATCTTTCTGCAGTATCGGGAAGTACAGTTACAACAGTCTTTCCCTTGCCGAGCTTTTTCGCAAGGCGCTTTGCGGCGGCAACATTTGTACCGCTGCTGATTCCGCACATAATACCCTCTTTTGCAGCAAGCTCTTTTGCCGTTGCAACTGCCTCTGTGTCGGAAATTACGCATACCTCGTCATAAATATCACAGTTAAGTATAGCAGGAATAAGCCCGTCGCCGATACCCATCTGTACGTGGTTGCCTATCGCACCGCCTGAAAGAATTGCGGCATTTTCGGGCTCAACTGCCCACACAAGAGTTTCGGGATTTGCCGCCTTCAGCGTTTCACCGATACCTGTGATTGTACCGCCTGTGCCTATACCTGCACAAAAGCCGTCAATTCTGCACTCTGCCTGACGGAGAATCTCAACTCCGGTAGCGTCTCTGTGAATGGCAGGGTTTGCCGGATTTTCAAACTGTGAAGGTACAAATGCTTTTGGATTACCCTTGCATATCATCTCTGCAAGCTCGCAGCACTCGGCAATACACTTACCTATATCGCCCTCATCGTGGACAAGGATAACATCCGCACCGTAATGCGAAACTAACTTTCTTCTTTCAATGCTTACAGAGTCAGGCATAATAACTCTTACCTTATAACCCTTTACCGCACCGACAAGAGCAATACCGATACCCTGGTTTCCGCTTGTAGGCTCAACAATTACGGAGTCAGGCTTGAGAAGTCCCCTTTTTTCCGCATCTGCAATCATATTATAAGCAGTACGTGTCTTGATTGAGCCGCCTACGTTAAGACCTTCAAACTTGACGAGAATCTGTGCAGAGTCCTCATCTGTCATATTGCGAAGTCTTATAAGCGGTGTGTTACCCATTGCCTCGAGTATATTTTCACAAATCATTTTTATTCCCTTCAATCAATTCTTTTATATCCGTGGTATTGTATCACAGAAGAAGCATTTTTGCAAGAAATTTCCGAAAGAAAACGGAGACTTTTATAATCTCCGCCTTCTGTGATCAAAGAGTTGAAAAGAAGTCCCTTGCAAGGACATAAGCTTGCTTACCGTCCTGCGATATGTATGACCCGTGATTTGCACCCTTTATAATGGCAACCTTACTGTCCCTGATGCTTTCATGGATAAACACTGTATCCGAAAGCCACATAATGTCATACTCACCTGCTACTATATAGGCAGGGCAAGTAATTTTCGAGAGCTTTTCGGCATCAATATCAGGCAGAGTCAGCATCATATCGTTGAGCTTGTCGGGCTTGAGCAGATTCATCACCTTTACACCCAGAGGGAAATAAGGCTTGAATTCACCCGGTACAGAGTTTGCACCGCAGGAGATAAAGCCACCGAGGAGCTCGGGATAGGTATAAGCTACGGTAAGAGCATTGATTCCACCGTCACTGTGCCCCATAAGATAAGGCTTTTCAAGCTTCATTACGTCACAGAATTCCTTTATATCCTTTGCCATAAGCTCATAGGAGATTTCACCGGGGTCGCTTGACTGACCGTGACAGCGGCTCTCGATAACATAGACCTTATAGTCGTTTGCGAGGTAAAGTGCAGCCTCCTCAAGGGATTTTTTACTGCCCCCGTTGCCATGCACAAGTATCAGATCGTGACCCTTGTCACCGTAAACGGCATAGTGCATCTTCACCTCACTGAGCTCAACATCGGACTCGATAACCGAACCTGAAACGGGCTCGGGAATATTACTCGTGTCAAGGGTAATAAGGTTATAGTTTTTTGACTGCTGACGGACGTAAATCTGCCACACACCGAGGCCTGCTACTGCAGTAAGTGCAACACAGCCGACAGCTGTTAAGATTTTAAGCGATTTTTTCATATGCTTCTCTCCTTTTAGTCCTCGTCTCTGAATTCCAATATATCCCCCGGCTGACAGTCGAGGTGCTTACAGATAGCATCAAGAGTTGAAAAGCGTATAGCCTTTGCTTTTCCCGTTTTAAGAATAGAAAGGTTTGCCTGAGTGATTCCTATCTTCTGGGCAAGCTCACCGGAGGACATTTTTCTTTTTGCAAGCATAACATCAAGATTGACAATAATCGGCATAAGATAATCCTCCCTTAAATAGTAAGCTCATTTTCTTCTTTGAGCTGGACTGCCTTCGCCATTACATTTTTAAGCACCCTTAAAATCAGTGTCATAAAGGCTGCACCTATTGTAAAGGTGAAAAAGATGTGACAGAAATAAGTGGTCACAAGGCTTACGGCGGCAACGAAGGCACAGCACCAGGAAAGATGTCTGAGAAGTGTTGCGGTTTCCTTTGTGAAAATCGTATCATTAAGGACGTTTTTCAGAAGGCGGTGAATCTTATAAAGAGCAATCCAGGCTGCAGGGCAACAGATATAAAAAGCGGCAACAGCTGAAAGAAAAGCAGTTTTGGCCCCCTCACCGATGATATACCTTGCTATCGGTGAAGCAAAAATCATAAGAAGAGCAAGTATTATTGCCGCAATGTAGGTTACCGCAAGAGTAAGCTTTGTGCTTGTTTCGGATGTATACATAAAAACACCTCCGTAATTTTTTACGGATATAAAATAACATATTTTTTATCGTTTGTCAATAAATAATTGTCAAAGCAAAAAAATAACGCCCCACAGGCGCCGTAACTCTCCATAAATTGAAATAACCCCCGGAGACCGATGTTTCTTCACACATCTTTGTTGGTCCGGGGGGTTATTTCTGTTCTGTCTTTGTATCTAACTTCATTTTGGTCAACCTCTCTTTCTCCAGAATGGTTGTCTTCGTTTTCATTTTGCTTTTGTTTTGTTTTCAACAGTTTATCTATTGATTTACTGAATGTTTCTTTTTAAAATAAATATTTTATTTTTGTTTGTTTTTTATTTTTGTTTCAAGCAAAATGTTTTATTGAAGACTATTGGCTTTTACCTGTACATTGGTATCACCTTTCCCTTTCTGTGACTATATATTACCATAAAAAATTCCACATTTCAATATCTTTTTTGTACAAAATTGACTACTATATTTTTATGCAAGAGGTAGAAAGTGAGCTTTTCTCTCTTAAATGCGTTGACAAAGGCATATTATTTTTGCTATTATAAAAAGGTAGCGGGTATAAAATCCCCTTCATTTCAATAAATTACGGAGCTATTTATAATGCCTTACCGTGTTCAGGCATATAAACAGCTCCGTTTTTATTATATCTTTGCTTTGATTGCCCCGTTGATTTCCTCTCTTGTGCTGAGAAGCCACCCGTCATCATGGGGATAATTACTGAAGGTAAGGTTATGCTTACCCTTTTGCTCGATTATGTCAAGGCAGGTCTTTTTGTCCGTCAGTCTTTCGAGAGTCCTGAGTGCTGCCATATCCTGCAGTCCGTCAAAGAAAACCTTGAGTCTGAGTGAGTGCAGCGCACTTCCGTCCTTTGAAGGATAAACCACAAAGCTGTCGCCTGACGGGAACTTGCCTCCCGCATCAGTAACGGTGAAGGGATCAACCAATCCTTTTGAAAGCTGTGTATAATAGAAATTGTAGCCCCAGTGCAAAAAGCCCTTTATATCAAATTTATACATCTGATATCCGATAACTCTGTTTCTTAAGGACTCGTTACAGAAGAATCTGTTTGAAACATACTTCGACTTCTGTCCGCTGCAATAGTAAACCCAGGGATTCTTCACCTTGCCGATAAACTTATCTATATGGTCACTTGCCGGGATGGGGGTTGAAACTATCTTCAGTCTGTAGAAATTGTAATCGGAAAGAGCATCGACAATTTTATATCCCTTGAAAATGCGGTGAATATATTTTGACGCCCTACCGTAACGCACCAGATTAGAAAAGCTCGGCTCGTCACTTACGTGAATAAGCACCTTATCCTTAAGATTTCTCTCCTCGAGATACTTTTTAAGCTCTTTTGAAAGCGCACAGAGGAATTTCCTGTACTCCTTAGAATTTGATTTAGTATCCCAACCAAAAATGCGCTTATACTCACCGTCTACAGTTGCCATAACCTTGGGAGCGTGTCGTGCCCCCCACTGCGTATAGAAATGAGAGAGCTCAAAGGCCTCGATTCCGCACCTTTGTGCCATTTCAATCCACCTTGTAAGCTTATCAAAATTAAAGCCATATACACCCTTTGTCCTTGTAACGTCAACAAGCTGAACAGTAGGTCTTTCCTTGCCGACCTGAGTGTCAAGAGGAGGAGTGAAAATCGGTGTCAGAACACAATTCATACCGTACTGCCTTGCAGTTTTCAGGAAGTTTTCCGTCACACGCCAGTACTCATCGCAGAAAGCCTCAAAGCCGTAATAGGACATAAGGCAGTCTGTGTGAAACCAGTTGGTGTAAAGGAAATCACCGAAATCAAGCTCTGCATCAATAATTTCAACATCAACGCTTACCCTTTCGCCGTCTGCAGAAAGGCATACCTTATGCATTCCCGCTTCACTTCCCTGTGCATCAAGCTCTGCCCAGAAAACGTTGATACCTTTTTTCACCTTTACACTTTCACCGACAGGTAAAAGCAAATCGGGATAATATCCGTTTTTACTGAATCGGAAGTAATCATCTGCACCTTGTTCATTCATAGGAAAATCCGACTTAACCTGCTCAACGGAATAAAGCTCATTTTTTCTTATGTCTGTATCTGTCACAAGCTTTATTTCGCCATCACAGTCAGCTTCAAAAACAATCTGAAAGGATTTCTTTTCGTTGCGAAGCATAGAAAAAGCCGAAAGGCTCTCTACGGGAATTTTGTCTTCCTCATAAAGCTTTTCAAGGGATGAAATAATTTTAAGATCAGTTATGTTCATATATTCACCTCATAACAGACAAAAGGGTCCGTTTTTTCGTTTTACAGTCCGGCAAGCGAAGCATTCTTATAGCTTGCATCGTCGGTAACGTCCTTTATTACCTTAAGCTTATCGGGAAACAGGATAGGTATATTCTCATCGCTGAGTTCAATTTCAACAATCGCCTTATCGTCCCAGAAGGGATAAACATCTATTTCGAAATACTGATTTTCATATGTCAGGCAATATCTTGTCTTGCGGATCTGACGCTTTGTAGTGTCGGCATCCATCAGAAGTGTAAGATACTCTGCCTGCGAGATATGCCTTTCTATTTCAACGCGCTTTAAATCGGTAACCTTACGCTTGATTGTCTGAAAATATATGTAATTACCCTTTGCACCGCGCTGACGGACACGTATTTCATCACCGTCATGTGAATTGAGATAGGTCTGTATGATTTCGATACGCTCGCATGTGGGATTGCTTTCAAGCCACTCTATGTCGGGATATTCTATCAGGTATTTTCTCTCAATTTCAAAGGGCTCAGGCTCACCCAGGAAGGTAGAAATCTCCTTTATAAGCCGTTTCATTTTACCGTCAAAATCCGTACTGTTATCTATCACTCTGAAATGCGGATGACCAGTCCATACGGATACAAGCTTATCATCAAGTGCTGCAGCCTCTGAAACAGTTTCCTTACGGGCAGAATTGTTTCCCGTTGTGTAGAATTCCTCTGCGCCCTTTGCAGCAGAAACGAGGTGAAAAACCGCATCGTAATTATCGCGAAGCTCAATCTCATTTGAGCCCATTGCCTCAAGCACCTGAGCAAATTCACTTTCCGTCATATATGCCTTGTTGTCAATAAGACCTCTGTCGCATACTATGAGGATTTTCTCAGCATCCATTGTGGCAGCAGCCTGTTCGAAAACCTCCTCCTTTGTAATCTGAAGCCTCATCTGACACTTCTGATATTCTGCGTTTGTGCCGCAGGTCCAGGGTGCAACGCCACCTGTGATAAGCTCCGTAGCAGTTTCGGGCACAAATAAAACCGTATATCCCATCTGAGTGAATGCCTCGTGAATACGGCTCATCGCAGTTGATTTGCCGCCGCAAGGGCCCCCGGTTATTACAATTTTAGAAATTTCCATTTTTAATCCTCCCCACAATAAGTAACTGTGTTTAAAATGATATCATATTTAAAAATTGTTTGTCAAGGCAGCATAAACCAAAGGCACAGGAGACTCTGCATCCCCTGCGCCTTAATATCAATACATATCAAAGAAGAGCTTTGCGGCAAGAGGCACCTGAAGCTCGCCCGCATTCTTCACATAGCTTTCATCCCCGAGAGCATTTATGCGGAAAAGAGGATACAGGTCGGAATAACAGACGGGGGTACCTTCATACTCAGTCAAGGGCATCTCCTTGTATTCGATTTTCTCAATGTAGGTCATTCCCGAAACTCCCATATGCCAGCTGTACTGCGAAATCTTGCCGTTTTCATCAAGCTCGATTTCATACCAATTTGTCCCGTAGTCACCGGAAATCTCCATACGGTAGCATCCGTCACCTGTGTATTCGAATTTATCTTCTTTTAATGCATTTGAAAAGCTTATGTATTCCTCAGACTCAACAACCACTCTCTCACTGAGAGCCGGCACCTCACTACCGTTTTTGATGTAGTAATCATAACCGGAGATTCTTCCGTCTGAGCCGTAATTATGCACAAATTCTTCAAAGTAATCACTGTCTTCATAAGTTGCGCTGACGAACATCAGACAACCCTTATCATCAAATGTATGACCGTTGTAGCAGAAGGCCTCTTCACCGAAATTACTCTTCCAGGTAATATCCGCACTTATGAGTCTGCCGTCATTATCCTGTCGGATACGGCTTACTCTGTAGTCCTCCTGAAGAACACTTCCCGTTTCATAATCGGCCATATTGTAGGGAGTATAATCCGAATAGCTGACATCCGTCAGAATCTCACTTCTGTCGTCAGACCAGCGATGTGCAGTGAAGTAAACTGTGCCTTCGTTGTTACGGTAAACTGACGGCAAGCCTACCCCGTCGAGATAGCAGAGTGATTTTTATGTTATTTTTTAATGCCTTTATAAATGTAATAGGGCTTTGAAAAAATATAGTATCCGTCCTTCTGAGCCGAGTTCAGGTTGTCAATGAATTCATCATACTCCTTTTTACTGAGCGCACCGGTATTTTCTTTGTACAGCCAGGATACATCCAGACTTAAATCATAACCGAATGTGCCTTCTGAATATTCGGTTTCGACTATGTTGTGAACACTCACCGAGCTTTCAAATAAACTGATTTTGTTGAAAAAGCCGTACATCCTTCTGCCAATCCAGCTGTCAAGGTCATCCATCCAGGGCTGCTTTGTTGCGGCATAAGCGTGAATCACCTTTGAAATCAAGGCTTTATCCTTTCCGTTATATACAATACTGTCCCAATCACAGTTCACACAGATTACAACTCCGCCCGGCTTTAAGATTCTGTGAATCTCTTTTACTAAAAAAGCCTTATCCGGAACACACTCAAACATATCCTTTGTAAACACAAAATCAAAAGTGTTATCGTCAAACTCCAGCTTTTGAGAGCAATTCATAACCTTAAGCTCAATAGGTCTTTTATATTTAACATCCTTAAACCATTTGTCAGTTATATCTACTCCTACTGCTGACTTGATTTTGCCGGGAAAGGCGCCATGAAAAGCTGAAAGAAACGTTGCATCCTTGCAGCCCAAATCCGCAATCACTGCATTATCAGGTAAGCCTGTTTGTTCTGTGATTGCTTTGAACAATGTCTTATATTTAAAATTATTCATTTTCTTACCTCCAAAATAAAAAATACTGTCAACAGCTATGTGCCGCTAACAGTAATACAAAAGGTAAAATATCTTTATATCACACCGTCGGGCACACAGCAGAATAAGCCTGTACCCTTAAAAGATACAAGCTATCTTCGTCTGCGTCGGATAGTGATAAAGAACATACCGTTTCCTCCATCAATTATTTTGTGATATTATAGCATAAATTTCAGGAAATGCAACTCCTGCAGAAAAAAACAGTTAAAGCTTTTAATAAGTAGCTCTTGTTATTTTTATATATTCAGAGGGAGTCATCTTATAAAATCTTTTAAAGGCTGTTACAAAATATGCCTGTGATGAAAATCCGGCTTCAACACATATTTCCTTGGCAGT
Source organism: Oscillospiraceae bacterium (assembly GCA_015066015.1). Lineage (GTDB taxonomy): Bacteria > Bacillota > Clostridia > Oscillospirales > Acutalibacteraceae > UBA6857. Next base: position 1,947 of record SVPE01000014.1, on the reverse strand, counting down.
CTTTTCTTCCAAAAGCAGGATTTTAGCTTTTTCAAGTTTTTGACTCAAAATATATGTACTAAGATTTTCTCCGATTTCTTTCTTGAAAATCTGAGATAAATAATCCGATGAAATTCCGCAGTAGTCAGCAGCAGAAGAAACGCTGATTTTCTGAGAAAGGTTTTCATTTATATATTTTATGCAATTTCTGATATGAGGAGAAAATTCGGGTTGTTTCTTATTCTTTTTTACATCTTCAGTCAGCTTTATAATTTCAATTCCTGTGCATTGCAATATTTCATCCTTGTTTGTAAGCTTGTCAACTGTTTTCATTACTCTGTCAGAAAATTCATAAGCCTTCTTTTCACTGAGTCCGCCTTGAATAGCATAACGAGTTGCAAGGGTTATTATACTTAAAGCCATATACTTATACTGTGTTAATTCATCATCAGACATTCTACCCATAATAATGAGAGAATCTAAATTTTTAATCTGTGTTATCAGTGATTCTACATCACCTTGCTGAATACAAGAAAGCAATCTTATTTCAGCACTGTAGGGTGTTGGTTTTTCATCAAGAGCATTTTTTCGCTCGATTGTTTTAACCGTCACAAGCTCGCCTATGTTCATCAGATCACATCTTTTCTTTTAGCTTTTTAATTTCCTTTTTCAATCTGGCAAAATTAAGATCTTCCCAAAGAGGTACAATATGACCGCCTTTAAGTCTCATTGACGCTTCATGCACAGCACCGTAATAAGCAACTCTGAAATCTATAAATTCAGATGTTTCGCATTTTCTTTTGTATGTTTCATAAAGTCCGTATGCATCGCCCCACATATTACGAAACTGAAATAAATCGTATTCTCTGTCTGCCCACATGCTACCGCAGGGATCTATGAAAGCAATAAGCTTCAGCGTTTCAGGATCAGCCATTATGTTCATTATGTTAAGATCAGCATGGATAAGCACAGGCTTTGTGTTTTCTTGCGGCAGCTTGTTGAAAATCTCTGTTGCTTCAAAAAGCAGTTTCATTTTTTTCTTACTGAACTTTCCGTGATCTGATAACTCTTTCAACGCTTTGAGCCAAGGCTCTTGCTTTTCGCTTTTATAATACTCATACCAGCTGTCATAGATAGGATCAGATAAAGAACCAAACTTGTCATTTGTAACACTGTGCCATTCAAGCATAGCTGAAATAACCTCATCGGCAAACCTTTGCTTCTGACTTTTACTCTTTAACAAAAACAACGGATTCAACACATTCCGGCCCTCAACAAAGCTCATTGCTAAAATTGCTGTGTCGTTGTCTTCATATGTAAAAAGTACTTCAGGCATTTTTACGCTTGTGTTTTCGGATAAGAATTTTAGTTGTTCAGACTCTTCGTGTTGCATCTGCTGAAGCTTATAACCTTTAACGGCAATAATTTCACCGTCAGAAAGAACAGTCTTATAAACTCTTCCGTAACTTCCTCCGCCTATAAACTTTAAGCTGACAACTTTTTTATTAAGTTTTTCAAAAATAATATTCGGTAAGATTGACGATAAATGCTTGTCACTATTATCAAGAATTTTCATTATATATCCTCCCTCTGCTTATTCGTTTACCACCTGACCCTCTGATTCAAATATTATCATAAGATTTTTTCAATTTCAATAATTCCAGAATTTTAATATCTGCAAATCGAAATTATCAAGGAAAAACATATTAAATTCAACTTACAGTTTAACTAAAAGCTTTATACAAACCTGCGACAGCAAAAGAAAACGACCACTCTTTGGTGATCGGTTCTTTTTGTTTTTACAGGACGGAATGACACTCCTGTATTTTTTCAAATATTATCTCGATAAATTGGAATTTGTATTAATTATGTCCACAACGATGTAATAAACATCGGCGAAGCATCTTTGCTTTTTTCAAAGCCACACGCTTCGTAAAAATGCAGTTCATCATCATAAGCGACGACTAC
>SVPE01000013.1 GCA_015066015.1 Oscillospiraceae bacterium | reverse complement strand
TCATCACAAACAATTAAATTCGCATCAAGACCCATTTCAATAAGAACATCAAACAGTTCTTCCCAATTGTAAGTTATCAAATCACCGGGCAAGGGCTCTTTTTCATTTTGATATAAATACTCAGAATAAGAACAAGCTCCGTAATTGCATAACTTAATCGCAACTCGGGTTACTTGCTCGCTGTCCATTTTATTATCGATTATATAATTTTTGATTTTTTCTATATTGAAAGGTTGTTCTTTACATAGTACAAATAAGTGTTCGATATTGGTAGACATATTACATCACCTCTTTCTTACAGTATAAATCACTTTGCAAGAAAACTCAATAGAAACCTGTGATTCACTGTCCCAAAAATCGGACTTACGCAAAAACTCCTCACCGATTTCTCGATGAGGAGTTCATTTTTAAATATAGAGGTTAACTTCAATATCTCGCCAGCCTCTTACACGCTTTGTCGGGGAGATGGAATAGACATATTCCTGTGCATCCTCAATCGTCAGAGTGAATTCAGCGAATTGAGTGAAAATTATTGCGTCAGCAACAAGGTTCCCGGGTACCCGTTCCAAATCTTTGATTTGGTTAACGGGTGGGGTTCTTATTTCCTGCCATCGGCAATAGCTGCCTGTGTCGCTACTACATACTCATAAAACAATCCCCACCGATGTTACTCGGTGGGGCAAATTCATTTTTAAGTGAATTACTTATTTGCAATAGCTGCCTGAGCTGCTGCAAGTCTTGCGATGGGCACACGGAAGGGTGAGCAGGATACATAGTCGAGGCCGATCTTGTGGCAGAACTCAACTGATGTGGGATCACCGCCGTGTTCACCGCAGATACCGCAGTGAAGCTTTGCGTTAACGGGCTTACCAAGCTTGATGGACATTTCCATAAGCTTACCAACACCTGTCTGGTCGAGCTTTGCGAAGGGATCGTTTTCAAAGATCTTTGCATCGTAGTATGCATCAAGGAACTTACCGGCGTCGTCACGGCTGAAGCCGAAGGTCATCTGAGTAAGGTCATTGGTGCCGAAGCAGAAGAAGTCAGCTTCCTTAGCAATTTCGTCGGCTGTGAGAGCTGCTCTGGGAATTTCGATCATTGTACCAACTTCGTACTTGAGGTCAGCACCTGCTGCTGCGATTTCAGCATCAGCTGTTTCAACAACGAACTTCTTAACGTACTTGAGCTCCTTAACGTCGCCTGCAAGAGGAATCATGATTTCGGGAACGATGTTCCAGTCGGGATGAGCCTTGTTTACGTTGATAGCAGCGCGGATAACAGCTGCTGTCTGCATCTTTGCAATTTCAGGATATGTAACTGCAAGACGGCATCCTCTGTGACCCATCATGGGGTTGAACTCGTGAAGTGAAGCGATGATGTTCTTGATTGTCTCAACGCTCTTACCCTGAGCTGCTGCAAGTGCTGCGATATCAGCTTCTTCTGTGGGAACGAACTCGTGGAGAGGAGGATCAAGGAAACGGATGGTAACGGGGTTACCTTCAAGTGCTTCGTAAAGAGCTTCAAAGTCGCCCTGCTGCATGGGAAGGATCTTAGCAAGAGCTGCTTCTCTTTCTTCAACTGTATCGGAACAGATCATTTCACGGAATGCTGCGATTCTGTCAGCTTCAAAGAACATGTGCTCTGTACGGCAAAGACCGATACCTTCTGCACCGAGTTCACGAGCCTTCTTAGCATCAGCGGGTGTATCTGCGTTTGTTCTTACCTTAAGTGTTCTGTACTTATCAGCCCAAGCCATAATGCGGCCGAATTCACCTGCGATCTGAGCATCAACTGTGGGGATGATACCGTCGTAGATGTTACCTGTTGAACCGTCAATGGAGATTTCTGAGCCTTCAGTGAAGGTCTTGCCTGCAAGAACGAACTTCTTGTTTTCTTCGTCCATTGCAATTTCCTGGCAACCTGATACACAGCAAGTACCCATACCGCGAGCAACAACGGCTGCGTGTGATGTCATACCGCCACGTACTGTGAGGATACCCTGAGAAGCCTTCATACCTGTAATATCTTCGGGAGATGTCTCAAGACGAACAAGGATAACCTTTTCGCCTCTTGCATTCCAAGCTTCAGCGTCTTCAGCTGTGAATACTACCTTACCGCAAGCAGCACCGGGTGATGCACCGAGACCTCTGCCGATGGGAGTAGCAGCCTTAAGAGCCTTCTGGTCAAACTGGGGATGAAGAAGAGTGTCAAGGTTTCTGGGATCGATCATTGCAACTGCTTCTTCTTCTGTCTTCATGCCTTCGTCAACAAGGTCGCAAGCGATCTTGAGAGCTGCCTGAGCTGTTCTCTTACCGTTACGTGTCTGAAGCATGTAGAGCTTTTCGTTTTCAACTGTGAATTCCATGTCCTGCATGTCATGGTAGTGGTTTTCAAGAAGTGCACAAACCTCTGTGAACTGCTTGTAAGCTGCAGGGAATTTGTTAGCCATTTCAGCGATAGGCATCGGAGTTCTTACGCCTGCAACAACGTCTTCACCCTGTGCATTTGTAAGGAATTCGCCCATAAGCTTCTTTTCACCGGTAGCGGGGTCACGTGTGAAAGCAACACCTGTACCGCAATCTTCACCCATGTTACCGAAAGCCATAGCCTGAACGTTAACAGCTGTACCCCATGAGTAGGGAATATCGTTGTCACGACGGTAAACGTTTGCACGGGGGTTGTCCCATGAACGGAAAACAGCCTTAACAGCGCCCATAAGCTGCTCTTTGGGATCTGTGGGGAAATCTTCGCCGATCTTAGCCTTGTATTCAGCCTTGAACTGCTCTGCGAGTTCCTTGAGGTCAGCAGCGGTAAGCTCTGTATCCTGTGTAACACCTCTGTCTTCCTTCATCTTGTCGATAAGCTCTTCAAAGTACTTCTTACCAACTTCCATAACAACGTCGGAATACATCTGGATGAATCTTCTGTAGCAGTCATATGCCCATCTTTCGTTACCTGACTTTTCAGCCATAACCTTAACAACATCTTCGTTAAGACCAAGGTTGAGGATTGTGTCCATCATACCGGGCATTGATGCACGAGCACCTGAACGTACGGAAACAAGAAGAGGTCTTTCAAGGTCGCCGAACTTCTTGCCTGTGATCTCTTCCATCTTTTCGATGTTAGCCATGATCTCAGCAACGATTTCGTCGTTGATCTTACGACCGTCCTCATAATACTGTGTACATGCTTCTGTTGTGATTGTGAAGCCCTGGGGAACGGGGAGGCCGAGATTTGTCATTTCAGCGAGGTTTGCACCCTTACCGCCGAGAAGCTCTCTCATGCTGCCGTTGCCTTCTTTGAAAAGGTATACCCATTTCTTAGCCATTGGAATCTCCTCCTAAAAAATAATTTACATAATAATTTGGCTGAAACCGCACTTTTTACAAAGCACACTTTCACTCCTGTAAATTCTAACAAATAAACGAAAAAAAGTCTATTGTTTTTTTACATATAGATTGACAAATTTTCCTGTCAAATTTGTCAAAATTTACACAAGTTTATACTCCGTATCCCACCAAGCAAAAAAATGTGTTAATTTTTGTGTATTATAGTAGAAAAAAATAAAGCTTTATGATACAATAATAAACTGTGAAAATGGGTAACTATATTTATTTATGCAAAAAGGAGTGTTCCCGATGAAAAAAATTCTTATCGCAGCTATATGTGTACTCGCACTGCTTGTCGGAGTCATTGTTGTCGATGCCATCATTTCCAACAAGGAAGGCGACACTGTACCTGTTGTCAGCCAATATACAGACGGCGACGTACGCAAAACCACAGTAGTCAATCTTCCCACAAAGGACATAACCTCCACCGATCAGGTGCAGTTTTCTATGCCTCTTCATTATCTTGAAGAAAAATACAGAAACGACCTCGACCTTTTCTGCAAGGAGCACAACTACATATCCTGCACCATCGACGAGGCAGCACAGATCTTTACTGTTACAATGAAAGCCTCTACTCATGACTTTATGCTTGTCAACATAGGAATCCAGACAGTCGGCACACTCGGTGATGCCCTTGATACAGGAAAATACCCTTTCCTTAAAAAGCTCGGAGGCTACAACGACAACTTCAGTGAAATCACCGTTGTCGTAGACGGAAATGCTTACAATGCAGCAGCTGACAAGGAATCCTTCCTCGCCTTTGTTGCCGGCTGCGGCATCTACTATCAGCTTTATACCACATCAAACGACTACTCCTGCAAGGTAATCGTAAAGGACGATGCAACGGGCGAGGCAATCGACGCCAAGCTTTTCAGACAAAATAATTCAGGCGCAGTTTCCTGATATTTACGGGTGAATAAAATGAGTTTTATTGAATTTGATTCAGTTTACAGAAGATACAATACAGGGGAAATCACCATTCCTGCAGTCGACGGAGTAAGCTTCTCTGTTGAAAAGGGTGAATTCTGTCTCATCGTCGGCACGAGCGGTGCAGGTAAAAGTACGGTGCTTAACATTCTCGGCGGAATGGACAGCTGTGACGAGGGCAAGGTAAGAGTCGGCGGCAAATATATCAACGAGCTGGATAAAAACGCCCTTGTTGACTACCGCAGATATGACGTTGGCTTTATTTTCCAGTTTTATAACCTTGTGCCAAACCTTACGGCACTTGAAAATGTTGAAATTGCCACACAGATGTGCAAAAACGCCATTCCTCCGGCAAAGATTCTCAAAAGCGTAGGCCTCGAATCACGAATGGATAACTTCCCCTCCCAGCTTTCAGGCGGTGAACAGCAGAGAGTTTCCATCGCGAGAGCCCTTGCAAAAAAGCCTAAGCTCCTTCTCTGTGACGAGCCCACAGGTGCTCTTGACTACAAAACAAGTAAGCAGATTCTTTCTCTTCTTCACAAAACCTGCCGCGAAACCGGAACAACCGTCGTTGTCATCACTCACAACGGCGCACTTGCCGCAATGGCAGACAGAATCATCACTATGCGTTCAGGCAGGGTTGTACAGATAGCAGTCAACGACCATCCCGTGCCCGTTGAACGCCTTGAGTGGTAACGATTTATTAAGGAAGTTTTATCTATGAAAATCAACAAAATCCTGATAACCGATGCTCTGCGCACGATTGAACGGAGTCAGTCCCGTTTTCTGTCAATTATAGCTATTGTTGCTCTCGGCGTCAGCTTCTTTGTCGGCACAAATGCAACGGCGCCTGATATGCGCGACACAATAAATCAGTATCTCGTTGACACCAACAGTATGGACATCCGTATTGTTTCAACAGCGGGACTTACTGACGAGGATGTCGCCGTAATCTCTTCAATCAACGGAGTGGAAAGTGCTGTCGGGCAGAAATTCGTTGACGGTGTTGTAAAGGTCAACGGAGAAATCATCAGCGACATTGACGGCTCAGAGCTTGCCGTAAGGGCAATATCCCTTGATATAAACTCGGTCCTCGCTCACGCATCGGGAGCTGATGATCCCACATATATGAACAGACCTCAGCTTATTGAGGGTACCTGGCCTACAGCTGCAAACCAGTGTCTTGTTGACGCCAGTATGCTCTCAACACCCGAAGAGTTTAAGATAGGCTCAACACTCCGCCTTGACGGTGACGGCACAGATATTTCTTCGTCCCTTGTGAATAACGAATTCACCATTGTCGGCATTATCAGAAGTCCTCTTTTCATTTCCTATGAAAGAGGCGCTTCCACTGTCGGCACGGGAAAGTTAGGTGCCTTCTGCTTTGTCCCATCGGAAAATTTCCTTTCGGATTACTATTCAGCTATGTGCATAAAAATTGCCGGCAGTGAAAACTATGATCCCTTTTCCGATGAGTACGAGGCATATATCAAACGCTATACCGACTATATATCACAGATTGCTCCCGAAATTCTCTCCCACAGAATTCAGCCGCTCAAGACAGAGTACACCTTAAAGGTTGCCGAAGCTGAAATCGAATACGCTACTGCAAAGGCAGACATTGACCTTCAGCTTGCAAACGGCAAGGCTCAGGTTGAGCAGATTCTTGATATGGCGCAAAACGGCGATGCCAAGCTTCTCGAATACAAAACTCTTTATAACGAAAAGGCAACCGAGGCAGCAAACACCATCGATGCCAGCAAGCTGGAGCATTCCACACAGTATGCCGCCTGGGAAGCAAAGCGCAACGAATACAACGCGGCAATGGAAAAGGTAAACAAATATTCCAACGCAGAAACCCAGCTTGAAACCGCAAAAACCGAATATAATGTTGCAAATATGCAGGTTAACACCCTGCTTACCACAGTAAACTACTTTGAGGATCTGATTGTAACAACCCGTTCAGCTCTTGATCAGTTCAATGCAACACAGGACAACACTGTCGGAGACATTATAAACCGCTTTGAGCAGTCAGGTCTTGTCGGTGCAGAGGTTGACCAGATTCTTGCCTCTATCAATTCAATGACGGCTGTAGGTACAGCTGAAGAAATGATTGCTTATATGGAGCCTCAGCTTCAGACTCTCGAAGTGAAGCTTGCAACCTCAAAGGTTGACCTTGCAACGGCAAAAACTCAGCTTGCCGAAAAAAAGGCGGAGCTCGACAAGGCAGAGCAGCTTGTAAAAGAGCTCAAGGACCTTGAACCCAAGCTTGCCGCCGCAAAAATAGAGCTTGACGAAGCAGAAAAGAAGCTTACCGAAGCGGGCTATGACATCCAGTTCGGCGAGCTTGAGGTGCTTTCACAGCTTTCTGATATGAAAAATCAGATTACCGCCTATGAAACCAACCTCATAATGGCAAAGGAAAAAGCCCCCTTTGTTGAAGCTGAATACGAAAAAGCTAAGAACGAAGCAAACACAAAGCTCGAGCAGGCAAAAAACCAGCTTGAACAGGCGAAGGATTTCCTTCTCGGCCTCGACAACGCGAAATGGTATGTCGACAACCGTGACGATGCCCTCCTCGGCTTTGAGGAATACGATCAGATGGCTGACCGAATGGCGGCTATTTCAATAATCTTCCCTTGGTTTTTCTTTATTGTTGCAGCCCTCGTCTGCCTTAACACAATGACAAGAATGATCGAGGAAGAACGAACAAGAATAGGCACCTTCAAGGCTCTCGGCTTTACCGATACGGAAATAATGACGAAATATCTCGTATTCGCCTTCCTTGCATCGGTAATCGGCTCAGTCTCAGGCTCATTTTTGGGGTGTGCACTATTCCCGACTATGTTCTCCTTTGCCTTTGATATCATCTTTGCAATGCCGAAGCTTCTGATTTCATACAGATATATATTCGCCCTTCCCGGCATTGTGATTTCAATTGCAATCACAGTCTTTGCTACCTGGTATACCTGCCACAGTAACCTTAAGGTTGTTCCCTCCTCACTCATGCGCTCAAAAGCACCCAAATCCGGTAAAAAGGTCTTCCTTGAAAAATTCCCCTTCATCTGGTCAAAGCTCTCTTTCACCTGGAAGGTTACAATGCGTAACGTTTTCCGTAATATGAAGCGCTTTGTTATGGCGACAATGGGCGTTGCCGGATGTACGGCACTTCTTCTTGCCGCCTTCGGACTTGACAGCTCGATTGACAGAACCCTTCAGTATCAGTTCAGCAACGAAAACAGCGTGTGGCAATACGATATGCAGGTTGTTCTAAACGGATCTTACGACACCACCGTAAGCGGCTGCGATGCCTTTGACCTTGTAAAATCAACACCCGAAATAGGAAACGCCATGCTCAGCTATATGACAGTTTATAACGCCGCAAGCGACAAGAGTGACAAGCTTATGGAATCATATATCTTTGTTCCCGAAACTGCAGCTGAGCTCAACAACTACATCAACCTGCGAAACAGAACAACAGGCACTCCCTACACCCTCAGTCCCGGAGGTGCCATCATAACAGAAAAGCTTTCCGAAACTCTCAATATCGGTCCCGGTGACTATATCCGTATTATGATAAATGAGGAACAGGGCGTAAACGTACCTGTTGCCGCAGTAACCGAAAACTATGCCCTTCATTACATCTATATGTCAAAGGATGTTTATACGGCAACCTTCGGTTCAAATCCCGCATATAACTATATAATGGCTAACCTTGCAAATCCTTCACTCGATGATGCATCAAAGGTTTCCCTTGCAAAAAATCTTATGAATGAGTATGAAATCAGTGCCGTGGCCTATACGAGCCAGATTGAATCCTCCTTCCAGAACACACTGGATTCCCTGAGTATTATCATTGTAATAATCATCATCTGTGCAGGACTTCTGGCATTTATCGTGCTTTATAACCTTTCCATCATAAATATAACTGAAAGAACAAAGGAAATCGCTACGATAAAGGTGCTCGGCTTTGACGATATGGAGGTTTCCTCCTATATTTTCCGAGAAAATATAATTCTGACCGTAATCGGCATTCTGGAAGGACTTCTGTGCGGAATCGTGCTTCACTGGGTGGTGCTCATCCTTGCCGAGGTTGACATCATAATGTACGGCAGAGGAATTCCTCTTACAAGCTATCTCTACGCTGCAGCCCTTGCATTTGTATTCTCAATGACTGTAAACCTGGTGCTTCACAAAAAGCTCAAAAAGGTCGATATGGTCGAATCACTTAAATCAATCGAATAAAAGGAGATGAGAAAATGCCTCTTTGCAATATGAAAGACCTTCTTGAAAAAGCCGAAAAGGGCAATTATGCCGTCGGCTCCTTCAGTGTCGCAAACATGGAGATGATTCTCGGTGTAATAAAAGCCGCCGAAGAAACACGCTCACCTATCATTCTGCAGATTGCAGAAGTGAGACTGAATCATTCCCCTCTCCACATCATCGGCCCTGCTATGCTTGCCGCAGCAAAAAGCGCAACCGTACCTGTTGCAGTGCACCTTGATCACGGCACAACTCTTGAATGCATCGGCCAGGCACTGAGATTGGGTTTTACATCCGTAATGTTTGACGGCTCACACCTTCCCCTTGAAAAGAACATTGAAATGACCAAGGAGGTCGTTGCAATGGCAAAGTCAACAGGTGCCTGCGTCGAAGCAGAAATCGGTTGTGTAGGTGGCAGCGAGGACGGCAGTGTGGATATTGCAATGCGTTGCACCTCCCCAGAACAGGCAAAGCTTTTTGCCGAAAGAACGGGTGTTGACTGTCTTGCTGTTGCTATAGGCAATGCTCACGGTTTTTATAAGGACGAGCCTCAGCTTCGCTTCGACATCCTCATGGAGGTTAATTCTCTTGTCGATGTTCCCCTTGTGCTTCACGGAGGCACAGGCATAAGCGAGGATGACTTCATCCGTTGCCATCAGAACGGTATCAAAAAAATAAACATAGCAACAGCCACCTTTGCTTCTGCTGAAAAAAAGGTAAGAGAAGGCTATGAGAACGGCGAGATCAAAGGCTACTACGATGTTCACACAAGGGAAATCGAGGGTGCCTACGAAAATGCAAAGAAACATATGGAAATATTTTATTCCACAGGCAAAGCGGAATAAAACAAATATAATTCATTTTACTGAAAGGATGAACACAAATGAAATACGTCGAATTTGACCAGAGCAAGCCCCTTGATGTAATCCCCATAGGCAGAGTTGCCATAGACTTTAACCCCACAGATATGAACAAGCCCCTTTCTGAAAGCTGCAACTTCAACAAGTATGTAGGCGGCTCACCTGCAAATATTGCAGTCGGTCTTGCAAGACTCGGCAAAAAGGTAGGCTTCATCGGTAAGGTTTCCGATGACCAGCACGGTGACTTCGTTGTTGACTATTTCAAAAAGGACGGCATCGATACCTCACACATTTTCAGAGCTAAAAACGGTGAGAAAATCGGTCTTACCTTTACTGAAATCAAAAGCCCCACCGAATCTTCAATTCTTATGTACAGAGATTCTATCGCTGACCTTATGCTTGAACCCGAAGAGGTAGACGAGGAATATATTGCATCTGCAAAGGCAATTGTAATCTCCGGCACCGCCCTTTCAAAGAGCCCCTCAAGAGATGCCGCACTCAAGGCAATGATGCTTGCCAAGAAAAACAATGTTGTTGTTATCTTTGATATCGACTACCGTGCATACACATGGAAGAATAAGGATGAAATCTCCGTTTATTATCAGATGGTTGCACGCAATGCAGACATTATCCTCGGCTCACGCGAGGAATACGACCTTACAGAAGCTATCACAGGCGTATGCAAAACCGACGAGGAAAGCGCCAAGCTCTGGCACTCCTACGGTGCAAAAATTGTTATCATCAAGCACGGCAAGGACGGCTCAACTGCTTACACAAATGACGGCATGAGCTACTCAATCAAGCCCTTCCCCGTAAAGGCTATGAAAGGCTTCGGCGGTGGCGACGGCTATGCAAGTGCATTCATCCGCTGTCTGCTTGAAGGCTGGGAAATGATTGACGCCCTCGAATTTGGCACAGCCTCAGCTTCAATGCTTATTTCAGCACACAGTTGTTCTGCAGCAATGCCCTCAGTTGAAGCTATCGAGAAGTTCATAAAAGAAGAAAAAGAGCTTTACGGAGAAATGGTAGCACGTGCATAAAATATCAAGATCAATTTTGCAAAAAACTTACAGACTTAAAAAAACTGCTTGATAAAAAAGATTTTCAGGTGTATAATTCACCTACTATAAAATAAAAGGAGAAAAATTATGAACGCATTTATTTCACAGATTTTAAGCTTTATCCTTGCCATCGTATCATCAATGTCCATGGCATTTACTCCGATTACAGAGGAAATTGTAAAGTCAAACTTCGACTATGCAACCTCCTTTGATCAGGTAGTTTATGAAGAACAGCTTGTTCCCACTGAAGATGAAGACGGCTGGGTATTCACAACAGACCGCGATATCAAGGTTGTTCAGCTTACCGACATTCACATCGGCGGCGGCTCAATGAGCAAGGACAAGGACCGCAAAGCAATGAACGCAGTTGCTGCTATGCTTACATACGAAAAGCCTGACCTTGTTATTCTCACAGGTGATATGGTTTATCCCGTTCCCTTCCAGGCAGGTACATTCAACAATTCAATTTCAACAGAAATGCTCATCACTCTTCTTGAAAAGCTCGGTGTTTATTATGCACCTGTTTTCGGTAACCACGATTCAGAGGCTTACAGCACCCATTCAAGAGAAGAAATTGCTGATATGTGGGGCGCAGATGATCTCAACTATTCACTCTTCAAGAAGGGTCCCGAAGATGTTGATGGCGTAGGCAACTATATCATTAAGGTCAAGGGCACAGACGGCAAGGTAAAGAACGCCTTCTTCCTTCTCGACTCAAACGAATACCTCGATAACGATCCTATGGGTCTTCTCGGCAACTATGACAGAATTCACGACAACCAGATCGAATGGTACAGAAGCCGTGTAGAAGCCATTGACGCAGCAAACGATGACGGCGATGCAATATTCTCTTCATGTGTATTCTTCCACATCCCTCTTCAGGAATATGATATCGCCTGGAAGGAATTCGCAGCAAACGGCTATCAGGACACCGAAAACGTGAAGTATATCTCCGGCGGATACCACGAGCCCGACGAAGCAGTATGCTGCAGCACCGAGTCTGAAAACTTCTTTGAAACAATGCTTGAGCTCGGCTCAACAAAGGGCGTTTTTGTAGGTCACGACCACGTTAACAACGCAATCCTCAACTATAAGGGCATCAACCTTGTTTACGGTATGAGCATTGACTATCTTGCATATGTAAATCCCGTAACAAACAACATCGGTCCCCAGCGCGGTTGCACAGTCATCTCTCTTACTCAGGACGGCGAGCTCAGCGTAAGCCTTGAAAACTACTACCAGGAAAAATACGTAAGCAAATACGAAAAAGAAAGCGTTTCAATGGACTGGTAAACCTCTTTTAAAAGCGGGGTTGTTGCATTAAGCGCAGACCAAAAAGCAAAACAAAAAGCAGGTATTTGAAGTAGTAAATCTACTGAAAATATCTGCTTTAATTCTATTGAAAGTAACTTTTAAGTGTTGCATAAAACATAATTTTGCTTTTTTAGACGTTTTTTCATCCACCCGGAGTACCTTAGTACGCCTTCGGGGATGAAGAAAACGCCTTCTGCATCTTAATGCAACAGCCCCTTTATTATATGAAATTCGTTTTGCTATATCAGAAATTGCTCTCATCAGCAAGTATTCTTCCGAATATGCTTACAAGCAGTTCTGTAAGACAGCTTTCCTTTCTGTTGTTCATCTCTCTGTAATCTTCAACAGAGGAATCATCGGCATCGTCACTGATTTTACGCAGAGAGAGCATGGGCACACCGGCCTTGTCGCACACGCTTGCAATTGCGCCTGTTTCCATATCAAAGGAGCTGATTGAAAAGGTCTTTTTGAAAAATTCCTTTTTTACCGGGTCACTGAGAAAAATATCTCCTGTACCGCAGGGCGCTTTTTTTATACCCTCGCTCTGCAGCGCATAAGAGAGAAGTCTTCCGTCAGCCTCAAGCAGGCTCTTCTGTCCGTCACATTTTTCGCCGGGTCCGTAACCGATTGCAGTAAGGTCAAAGTCACATTCAATATAGCTTTCACCTGCAACCATATCCTCTCTTTTAAGACCTGACACCGCACCTGAAAGTCCGGCATTAAGTATAATATCCGCCTTTTCACTTGCAATAAGATATGCCGTTGCGGCAGCAGCATTAACCTTGCCTATACCGCTTTTCACCCCTACAATGCGCATTTTTCTGCCGCAATTTTCAACCGTAAGCTCCACACAGTCATTTCCGAAAAGCTTACCTTCCTTTATACCCGTCTGTGTCTTTGCCCAGTCGATAAACGGAGCGTACTCCATCGAATCGGCAAAAACAACACCTACTGTAATTGACATATATCTCGTCCTTTCGTCACTTGTTTTCAAGGCTTATTATATCGCATAGCCCGCCTTTATGTCAACAACAGATTTTCTGCATAAACTGAAGTAAAGTGCTTTTTTGCGCTTTTGCAGTGACAGTTACCGGTGGAGCTGTCTCCCTTGAAAAGCCGGTTCAGCATTCGCCTTCACTGCTTATAATAGCTCCTGTTTTACATTCTTTTTTGTAAAACGGGGCATTTTATTTTTGTTTACTGTTGCATATTCTTCAGTTATTTGATATAATACTTCTGAACAGTACTTAAAGTCTGTAAACGGTAATTGAAAAATACATAAGGAGATGACTTGAAAATGAAATTCAAAAGCGCATTAATTATTCCTCTTGTTGCGATTCTCATCGCACTTTGCACCCTTGGTGCTACACCCGGGGCTGCCGCTGACACAACGGTAAGTGACTCGCTTACCTATGTCCCCACAACACTCCCCCCTACATCAAGCCTTGACGAAGAGATTGAAGGTATGGTCTCCAATATGTTCGGTGACGACCTGCAGAATGCCGAAGGTCCCATCAGAGGATTCAGCGAGGTTATGGCAGGGCTTCTCAACTCAATCAGAAACGTGCTTAACTCCATTATCAAAATCTTCCAGACCGCAGGCGGTATGCTTGGTAACAGCGGTGCTTTCCAGGGCGGTATCTTTTAAATTCAAAACAACTCCCCTCTTAAGTCTCTGACCTAAGAGGGATTTTTTAGGCAGAAGAAACAAGGAGGCAAAGATGAAAAAATATATCAGAGAAGGACTCCCATATTATAAAAGGATGCTGATAATAGCCGTTCCCATAATGATACAAAACGGCGTTACCAACTTCGTTAATATGCTCGATAATATAATGGTCGGTCAGGTCGGCACCGCTGAAATGACCGGTGTTTCTATTGTTAATCAGCTTTTCTTTGTTTTCAATCTCTGCATTTTCGGTGCACTCAGCGGTGCAGGTATATTCACTGCACAGTTTTACGGAAAAAAAGACACCGACGGCATAAGAACAACCTTTCAGTATAAAATCATTTCTGCAATAATCTTAACCGTTATCGGAGTCTGTGTTTTTGTTTTCGCAGGTGAATTTCTTATCTCTGCTTATATAGACAAAAATGCCTCAGCAGAAGAGGCTGCCACAGTACTGGGATTTGCCGTAAGCTATCTTAAAATTATGCTCATTCAGACCCTTCCCTTTGCAATTGCTCAGTCATATGCCTCCTCCCTGCGTGAAACAAACGATCGTCTTATACCGATGATAGCAACGATTGCTGCCGTACTTGTAAACCTCGTACTTAACTATATCCTTATTTTCGGTCACTTCGGCTTTCCTGCAATGGGAATCGAAGGCGCTGCAATTGCTACGGTAATAGCCCGTTTCGCAGAATGCTTTATCCTCGTTATCCGCGCACATACAAAAACAACAAAATATCCCTTTGTCAAAAAGCTGTATACCCGCTTCACCTTCACCCCTGCACTTATCGGAAAAATAACCGTTGTCACCTTGCCTCTTCTCCTCAACGAGGGGCTCTGGTCAGGCGGCATGGCCTTTCTTAACCAATGCTACTCGATCAGAGGACTTGATGTTGTTGCAGCGATAAATATTGTTTCAACCCTTAATAACGTATTCAACGTTTCATTTATCGCCTTCGGCAGCGCAATAGGGATCATCCTCAGTCAGACTCTCGGTGCGGGAAAAAAAGAGGAAGCAAAAAAAGCATCTTCAAGGCTTGTCTGGTTTTCAGTGCTAGTCATAGTTTTTGTTGCACTTTTGATGATGTGCTTTGCGCCCTTCTTTCCCCGTATATATAACACCTCTGATGAAATAAAGACTCTTGCCACCGGACTGCTTTTCATTATAGCAGCATTTATGCCTGTACAGGCTCTTAACAATTCCTGCTACTTCACCCTGCGCTCCGGGGGAAAAACCTTTATCACCTTTCTTTTTGACAGTGGATTTATGTGGTGTGTTTCGGCGAGCCTGGCCTTCTGTCTTAGCAGATTTACCGATATGCCCATTCAGCAGCTTTATACCTGTGTACTGTCTATGGATATTATAAAAGGTATCCTTGGATATATTTTCATGAAAAAAGGCATATGGTTGAATGTGGTAGTCAATGAAAACTAATTACACTATTAAATAAAAATGCCCCGCCGGACCTCTCAGTCTGACGGGGTATTTAATTATGCATTTACGGGTTCCTTTTCCTCAGTCTTACGTGATTCCTTCTTCTTATTAAGGTAAATGAAAAGAAGAATTGCTGCAGGAATACTGCCTGCTACGGCGCAAAGCATATCAACATTTGTATCGAAAACTGCCCACTGATTTTCATTCTGAGCGCCCTGACCGAAAATAACAAAGAAAAACGGGTCACGGTCGGGGCTGATGTTATATGCCTGATTGCAGGAATCTACCCAGTAATAGTCAACAAAGAATTCGAAGACCTCCCAGATAACAATTGCTATGTAGGAAAACCCCACAGATGAGTATGTTCTGAACAACGGAGAAATACTGTTGCCCTTATCAAGGAACATGCTTGCAAGCTCATTTCCTATAAATACAATCACAAAGCCTGCTATAACATGCAATATTTTGTCCCAGCTTGTAATTTCGTGATTCCACTCCAGTCCCTGTGCAAGGAATGAGCCGAAAAATATCATTACGTTAAGCCAGGTCTGAGCATGGAAAGAAATCCTTGTAAAGAGCTTTTTCGGGAAAAGCAACAGTCGTACAAGAGGAATTGTAAATGTTGCAAGAAGATTGAGTGCCAGAAGAAGTACATTGGTGTTTGATCTGTCATTTATAAAAAGACGTACCAGCACAAAAGTCTGAAGCACCCTAAGAACCCACCAGCTTATGTATTCTATAGCTGAAAGCTCACTTCTGAGTTGCTTATGTTCTCCTCTGATAAAATTTATTACCTTACTCATTATGCTGTTCTCCAATAATAAAAATTGTGCTTCGACATAATATCACATATTTTTTGAAAAATAAAGATTTTGAACGCATTTGTAATAAAATATTCTGCAAATTTTACTTTTATGAAACAGGTTTGCAACATTTTGTTCTGAGCTGAAAACCGCGCTTATCGGCAGCAGGGGAGGCTCAACGCGTACGCGTTGCCATGGAGCTTTGCACAAGAAACAAAGAGGCTGACAGCAGCAGATACGGTTCACCGATAAATGACACACACCGTTGTGCGAAGCTCCATGCCTTAGGCTTTCCTGCTAAAGCCTAAGGGCCTCCCCGATTTTTACCCGACCGCGCGCCACCACCTCCTTGCTTCGTCAGGCGAAGCAAAAAGCCGCAGGATGAACCTGCGGCCTGTGACCTTACCGGATATTATACCATCTTAAGAATTTCCTCAATAGGTCCTGCAAAATCCTTTGAGATGTTTGTCGGAAGCTTTCCGTCTTTGATAAAGCCTGTGAACAGAAGCCCCTTATAGTCAGTTGACATCTGGAATTTTGAAATAACTGTTGTAAGAGCCTTTTTCTTGTCCTCATTTTCAAGGTATGTGCACTTTTCGAGTACCACCTCAACCTTTGCAGTTGTCTTTGCGCTTACTGTAACCTCAAGAGTCTTTCCTGCCTTTTTCACTTCAGCATTGATCTTTCTTCCGCCGGAGCTTACGCTGACATCTGCACCTGTGATATCCCTGAGCTTGATGATGTATGTTCTCTTTTCGGGAGAAACACTTACATCACCCTCACCCTTGTTGATTGTGAAAGTGACCTTGTTTCCGTCTTCCTTGACGGTAAAGGCAGTCTTGAGATATGCACCCTGCTGATAGGAAAGGCTTTCACCGTCATCCTCATAAAGAGTAAAGGTGTTGTTACCTCTGTAAACAAGAAGCTCAAAAGTTTCAGGGTTGGAGCAGTCATTTGTTCTGTCGTTTGCACTCATGGGAATAATGGCGCCCTCTTTTGCAAGTACAGGGATATTATCAATATCGCGGAACATCTTCACGAACTGATTGCCCTTATAGATTCTACCGGTGAAAATGTCAGTATATCTTCCTTCGGGAAGCCATACATTTACACCTGCAAGGTTGGTATCATCCGAGGTGTGCTCTGTAATGGGAGCAACAATGAACTCTGTACCGAAGAAGAACTCGTTTCTGCACTTATAGGCGTTTTCATCCTCAGGATAGTGATAGTACATCGGCTCGCAAATAGCTCTGCAGTCGTTGTGTGTACGGTAGTTCATTGTGTAAATGTAGGGAAGAAGCTTATGTCTTAAACGAAGAGCATCCTTTGCAATGCGCTCTACGGGACCGCTGTAATTCCATGGCTCCTTACCCGCAAACTCATTATTTGTGGAATGAAGTCGCATTACAGGACTAAATACGCCGAGCTGTACCCATCTGAGATAAAGCTCATCATCCTTCTTACCCATGCAATGACCGCCTATATCGTGGCTCCACCAGGGATATGCAACGTTTGACGCGGTAGCAGTAAAGCCGGGTTGGAAGTCAAGACTCTTCCATGTCTGTGTAGTGTCACCACTGAAGCCCAGAGGATAACGCTGACTGCCTGCACCACAGAAACGCGAGAGAATAAGCGGTCTGTGATTATCCTTTGCATTGTCAAGGAAATGATAATGATTCAGCGCCCAGAGCGGATCAAGCCCGGGAGTATTTGTTCTTGTTCCCTGCTGCCAGTCAATCCACCAGAAGTCAACGCCCATCTTTTCAAAAGGATGGTGAAGAATATCAAAATAGCTTTCTGTGAATTTCTTATCGGTAATATCAAACTTAACAGGCTTTCTTTCTACAGGATTCTGACCCATTGCGCGACACATTTCAGCGTACTGATCTTCAAACCAGCGCACGCCCATTGAGGGATGAATGTTGAAGGTTACGCGGTAATTATCGTCCTTGAGCTTTTTCAGGAAGCCTTCAGGATCAGGAAAAAGCTCAGTGTTGAAGCTGTAACCCGTCCAACCTGTTGACCAGAAATCGTAAACGAACTCCATAAAGTTTTTGTGCATACTTACCTTATGACTGTCCTTACCGAATTTATCTCTGATGTTTACCCAGTGCCAGTCCATATCAACTGTTGCAACAGTAATGGGCACCTCTTCCTCCTTGAACTTATCCATAAGGTCGAGGTATTCCTGCTGAGAATATGCCTTATAGCGGCTCCACCAGTTTGAAAGAGCATATCTGGGAATAAGAGGCACCTTGCCGGTGAGCTTATAAAGGGCAGTTGTTGCGCCGATATAATCGTTACCGTAGGCAAAATAGTAAATATCCTTTTCTTTATTATCACGGGGGAGAATTGTGCCGTCAGGTTTAATTGCAAGTGTGTCACTGTCATCAAGAATTGCAACACCCTCACGTGAGCATACACCGTCTCCGAGAGTAATAATACCTGCGGTAATGTCAAGGGTGCGGCATGTTCCCTTAAGATTGCCCTTGTTGTAGTCGGTTACAACTCTGCCGTCGATAAGCTTTATGCGAAGCATTTTTTTATCCTTGAGGCTGTAAAGGAAGTTTGCCTTTGTTGTCTTGATTGTAACAAGACCGTTTTCTTCCTTCACATCGTGCTTCGGATTGTCGAAGTCACGGAACCATACGCTCTGTGTAGGCTCGTCACAGAATTTACCCTTGCTCTGATTTTCAACTCTTAAAAGGCAGGGAGTAATAAGAGTAAATCTTGTTGCCCCGAAAGTATAGGTCTGATTTTCCGGTGCCTTGGGAGAGCAGTCAATTTTAAATCTTTTTGCGTAGCTGTCCATAGTATTCTCCTTTTTGAAATAATTACCTGTAAATTATACATCTCACCAGCCTTAAAGTCAACAAGCGAGTTTTTAATATTTACCGAACAAGTCTGTAAAAACACCGAATACCGTAAAAGCATTGAAATATTTCACGTCAGATTGTATCATAACAATGCAAGGAGGAATTTCATGAAACTCAGAATTGTAATTGATAACGAAAAAGAAGAAGAGATCCTTATTTATGCCCATAAAAGAAACAGTCTTATTGAAAGCATAGAAAGACTTGTTGAAAGCACCTGCGAGCTTGTAGCATACGATGGAAACGGTGCAGTAAAGCTTAATGAAAATGAAGTTTACTGCTTTATAAGCGAAAAAGGAAAAACCTACGCAATTACCGAAAAAGAAAAGCTTCAGGTGAAAATGCGGCTTTATCAGCTCGAGGAAAGACTTGGAAAAAACTTCATAAGGCTGAATCAGTCCTGCATAGGAAACACTGAAAAAATGAAACGCTTCGAGGCGGAATTTTCAGGCTCACTTACTGTTACTTTTAAAAACGGCTATAAGGATTATATCTCGAGAAGACAGCTCAGGGCTGTCAAAGAAAGGTTAGGTATTTGATATGAATAAGTATGTAAAGGAATTTTTACACAGAGGACTTATGTTTGGTGGCTTCGGACCGATTGTTGCGGCGATAATATATCTTGCAGTATCATACACGGATGCGGAATTTTTTCTGACGGCAAAGGACTACTTTACAGCCACCGTTTCGGTATATATTCTGGCATTTGTCCATGCCGGAGCATCTGTTTTTAATCAGGTAGAACACTGGAGCCTTCCTAAGTCAATGCTCTGTCACTTTTCTATGCTTTATGTTGCTTACAGTATTTGCTACATTATCAATTCTTGGATACCCTTTGAGCCCAAGGTGCTTTTGATTTTCACGGCGGTTTTTGTCGGCATTTACTTTGCAGTGTGGGGTATAGTATATGTTGCTGTACGCGGCACAAGCAAAAAGCTCAATGAAAAACTCAGGTGAGATGCTTTCCGCACGCGCGGGGAGGTGGAACGCGCTGCGCGCGTTCTCACAGAGAAAATTCCCTTTCCCCCCCGAAAGGGAATTTTCTCTGTGTCTTTGCCTTTTCATAGAAAAGGCAAAGTGCCTCCCCGCCGCCACATTAAGAAGTTTTTTTCTGTTTCTATTGATTTTACCTCAAACTGTGTTATAATTCTTTTGAATAAACCTGTGAGGTGAAGCGAATGAATTACAATCCCGTTACAGCCATAATAGTCGGCGCCGGTCACAGAGCCTTTGTATACAGTGAACTGGCAAAAACAAGGCCTGACTTACTGAAAATCGTCGGTGTTGCCGACCCTAATCCCATAAGAAGAAAGAAAGCAATGGAATATTTCGGCTTTTCCGAGGATATGTGCTTTGAATCGGCACAGGAGCTTGCAGAAAAAGAGAAGCTTGCCGACACCATCATAAACGGCACAATGGACGAGCAGCATATAGAAACAGCCGTACCTCTTCTCGAAAAGGGCTACGACATGCTTCTTGAAAAGCCCTTTGCCGTAAATGAAAAAGAGATGCGTTATCTCGTAGACATTGCCAAAAAGAACGGCTCAAAGGTTATGATATGCCACGTTTTAAGATACACACCCTTCTACTACGGGATCAAGGAAAGAATCGTCAGAGGCGAAATCGGTGACATTATAAATATCCAGACCTGTGAACATGTCTCCTATCACCATCTTTCCACCTCATATGTAAGAGGCAAGTGGGCAAACAGCGATAAGTGTCATACCTCTATGCTTCTTGCAAAATGCTGCCACGATATTGATATTATGATGTGGATGATGGCGGAAACCGAGCCGGTACAAATTACTTCCTTTGGCGGAAAGTATCAGTTCAAGCCTCAGAACGCCCCCGAAGGTGCAGGCACCGTGTGCATGAGAGACTGTCCCTATGTTGACACCTGCGTATACTCCACGAAGAGACTTTACATAGACCATCCGGACCGCTGGAGCTTTTACGTATGGGATGCCCTCGAGCATATCGATAATCCCACAATAGAAGATAAAATTGCACTGATGAAAACCGACTATCCCTATTCAAGATGTATTTACAAGTGCGACAACAATGTTGTTGACCATCAGAGTGTGCTTGTTAATTTCAGAAGCGGAGCAACGGGCACCCACAATATGGTAGGCGGCTCTGCAGAGCCCAGAAGAAATATTCACATTGTAGGCACTAAGGGTGAAATTTTCGGCAACTTTGAAGAATCCAAGTTCACGGTGCTTAAAATCAATCCCTCTCCCGATGCTCATAACGAGGAGTGTGACGTAGAGGTCGTTGACCTTAAGGTCAGCGGAGATATGGTTGGTGCTTACGGCGGTCACGGTGGCGGCGACGAAAGACTTTCCGAGGACTTCGTAAAATTTATCCGCGGGGAAGAGCCGTCACTTGCCTGCACATCTATTTTTGATTCCGTTGCAGGTCACCTGAGTGTTTATCTTGCAGACAAGTCAAGAGAAAACGGCGGCACACCTCAAAAGGTTGAGTTATAATATAAGGGAGAAAATATTATGAAGAAAACAGTTGCAATAATTCTCGCCATTCTGACCGCCTTCAGTCTTTTCAGCAGCATTGCCTCAGCTGAAGCAACGCCCACAAAAGCAAAAGATCCCCTTAAATTCAACGAAGACGGCTCTTTCAAAATTATGCAGATTGCCGATATTCAGGATGTTGTTCTGTTCAGACCTCTTACCCGTATGTTCATAACAGATCTTCTTGAAAAGGAAAAGCCCGACCTCGTTGTGCTCACCGGAGATAACATTGCACCCGGCTCGGGACAGCTCATCAGCTGGCTTATAAAAAAGAATATCGACAATTTTATGAAGATTTTTGAAAATAAAAAGGTTCCCGTAGCAATTGTTTACGGAAACCACGATGCTGACAGAAACTGTCTGACAAAGGAGGAGCAATGGGAAATTTATGAAAAATATGATTGCTTTATCGGCGTAAGAGACAGCGAAGAGCTTACCGGCTACGGCACTTATTATCTTCCCGTAAACGCTTCGGATTCCGACAAGCATAAATTTACTTTATGGTTCTTTGACTCTCAGGAGCGAAACACGGAAAATGATCTTGGCGGTTACGGCTGCGTTGCAAAGGATCAGATTAACTGGTATGTCAGAACCGAAAAGGCTATTACCGCCGCAAACGGCGGAAATAAAATCCCCTCCTTTGCCTTCCAGCACATTATTATTCCGGAAATTTATGATGTGCTTTACAAGGTCGGAGAGGTAAACAGCGAAACCGGAGAGATCACAGAGCTTGAAGCTCCCGGTGCTTATCTTAAGGAGCAGACTATCACAGAAGACGGTATTGTCTACGGCTTCCCCGAAGAATACGCCGATGAAGATACCTTCCTCAGCGAAACCTGCTGTCCTCCGAAATATTCAAACGGGCAGGCTGATGCCCTTGTTGATAACGGTAACGTACTCGGTATTGCAGTCGGACATGACCATGTCAATTGCTTTGTAATCCCCTATAAGGGACTTGACATTGTTCAGACTCCCACCTCATCCTTCGGCTCCTACGGAGATATCAACCGCGGTGCAAGAGTCATCACTCTTAACGAAAATGATCTTACCGATTATGAAACAGAAATGATTTATTTCAGAGAATATTATGATCTTTCCGATAAGAAGCTTTATAACCGTTATGTTTTTAACAGTGAATGCGATGATTTCACAATAAAAGACCGTCTGGTTGCAATGGTAAAATACATATTCTCATAAAATTTTCACCCGAAGAAAGCTGCTTCTTCGGGTGAATTGTTATCAGAGACTCTTCTCAAGCTCTTGCTTTATTGCAAGGATAAACTCCTCTGTTGTAAGGGCGGTAGCTTCACAGCCCTCCCAGAGACCTACAAGATCCTTTGTCATTTTTCCGCTTTCAATAGTGTTTATGCAGGCCTTTTCAAGCTTTGCAGCAAAATCAGAAAGCTCCTTGTTGCCGTCAAGCTCACCTCTCTTATTAAGGGCACCTGTCCATGCAAAGATTGTTGCAATCGGGTTTGTTGAAGTTTTTTCACCCTCAAGGTAGCGATAATAGTGTCTTGTAACTGTACCATGAGCTGCCTCATACTCATAATTTCCGTCAGGCGAAACAAGCACGCTTGTCATCATCGCAAGCGAGCCGAAAGCTGTTGAGACCATATCGCTCATAACATCTCCGTCATAGTTTTTGCAAGCCCAGATATAGCCGCCCTTTGAACGGATAACTCTTGCAACAGCATCGTCTATGAGAGTGTAGAAATATTCTATACCGAGCTCGTCAAACTTTGCCTTGTAATCTCTGTTGAAGATATCCTCGAATAAGAGCTTGAAGGTCTGATCATACTTTTTGGAAATTGTATCCTTTGTTGAAAACCAAAGATCCTGCTTTGTGTCAATAGCAAACTTGAAGCAGGAATGTGCGAAGGACTCAATTGAGCTGTCCTTATTGTACATTGCCTGAAGCACACCGCCGCACTCGAAATCATAAACGGTCGCTCTTTCCTCTTCACCGTCTTCACTTGTGAAAACAAGCTCGGCCTTGCCGGGCTTTGTTGTACGGAACTCGGTTGCCTTATAAACATCGCCGTATGCGTGACGGGCAATTGTGATAGGCTTTTCCCATGTTCTTACGGTAGGCTTGATGCCGCTTACAAGAATCGGTGTTCTGAAAACGGTTCCGTCAAGAATTGCACGGATTGTACCGTTGGGACTTTTCCACATTTCCTTGAGTTTATATTCTTCTACGCGTTGCGCATTGGGTGTTATTGTTGCACACTTTACACCTACACGGTACTTTTTGATTGCTTCGGCAGCATCGATGCTTACCTGATCGTTTGTCTCGTCTCGGTAAGGTAGTCCGAGATCATAGTATTCTGTGTTAAGCTCCACATAAGGTGAAAGCAGCTCGTCCTTTATCATTTTCCAGATGATTCTGGTCATCTCGTCTCCGTCCATCTCGACGATTTTACCCATTTTTATCTTTTCCATCTGTTTCAGCTCCTTTGTTTTAATTACCCGATAATTTTAACAAAGTAAAGTCTTTAGGTCAATAGTTTTTCTTTATTTTATATTAAATCGGTAAAAAACTGTTTCGTCATTGTACTATTGATTTTTTTCTTAAATTGAGATACAATGCTATTATATCCCCAATTAATCGAAAGGTCAGGTTATCCGAATGAACATTATTGTTGTAGGCTGCGGAAAAATCGGGTTCAGCATTGTTTCCGATCTTATCAATGAGGGTCACGACATTACCGTTATTGATACTGATAACTCCACAGTTGAAGAAATTACAAATATGTACGACTGCATTGGTGTATGCGGCAATGGTGTTGATTGTACTGTTCTTGAAAATGCAGGCATAAGCCAAGCTGAACTTGTTGTTGCCGTAACAGCATCGGACGAGCTTAATATGCTTTGCTGCTTCCTTTCAAAGGAAATGGGTGCAAAACACACTATTGCGCGAATCAGAAATCCCGAATATAACGGTGAATCTCTTGATTTTATGCGCCATAAGCTCCAACTTTCAATGGCAATCAATCCCGAGCTTCTTATGGCTCAGGAGCTTTATAACATTCTTAAAATTCCCTCCGCTTTTCAGGTTGACTATTTTGCAAGACGCAACCTTGAAATGATTGAGGTGCGTCTGAAACCGGAAAGCAATCTTTGCGGCAAGAAAATTTTCAAAATTCGTGAAAAGCAGAAAATAGAATTCATTATCGCCGCTGTTATGAGACAGGGCGAAGTGATTATCCCCGACGGCAGCTTTGAGCTTCAGGCAGGCGACATAATTTCAATTGCCGCATCTCCCGGAGATATTCAGAAGCTTCTCAAGGACCTCGGTCTGATGAAAAAGCAGGCAAGAAACATTATGATTGTCGGAGGCAGTAAAACTGCATACTATCTTGCAAAAATGCTTCTTTCTTCCGGTAACGATGTGCGAATTGTTGAAAAGAATCTTGAGCGTTGCCGTACACTCAGTGAGCTTTTACCTTCAGATGCAATCATCATTCACGGCGACGGCTCCAACCAGGAGCTTCTTCTTGAAGAAGGTATGAGAAACCTTGATGCCTTTTTGTCACTGACAAATTTTGACGAGCAGAATATTCTTACATCACTTTTTGTTTCCCGCCACGATGTGCCCACCGTTATTTCAAAGGTAAACAAATCAGAGCTTTATACTATGGCGGAAAGCCTCGGTCTTGATTATCTTTTCTCAACAAAGGCAATTACAAGTGAAATAGTTCTGCGTTATACAAGAGCGCTCAACAATTCACGCGGAAGCAGTATAGAAACACTTTATAAGATAATGGACGGCAAGGCTGAAGCGCTTGAATTCAAGGTCAAGGAAAATTCACCCATTATCTCCACACCGATTAAAAATCTTCAGATAAAACCCGGTGTTCTCATCGTCGGAATAAT
Organism: Oscillospiraceae bacterium; assembly: GCA_015066015.1. Taxonomy (GTDB): domain Bacteria; phylum Bacillota; class Clostridia; order Oscillospirales; family Acutalibacteraceae; genus UBA6857. The sequence goes on along the minus strand of SVPE01000013.1, from coordinate 29,490 downwards.
CCGCGAGGGCAAAAAAGCCCTCATCCCCACCGGTGACGATACTATTCAGGTTGATGACAGGGTAATCGTTTTAAGTGCAAGTCAGAAACTGAACAGCTTATCAGACATTATCAGATAAAGGCGGTTATTTTCCATGAACAGAAGAATGGTCTTATATACGGTGGGTAATGTAATCAAGCTTGAAGCGGCGCTTTTGATTTTGCCTCTTATCACCTCTTTGATTTATAAAGAGAGTTGTGCAGTTGATTTCCTTATCACAATTGCCGTTGCCCTTATTATCGGCTTTGCCGCTACACTGATTTTCAAGCCCACTTCTAAAGTCATCTTTGCAAAGGAAGGCTTTGTCATTGTTGCCCTTTGCTGGATTGCACTTTCCGCAATCGGCGCTCTCCCATTTTATTTAAGCAGAGAGATTCCATCTTATATCGATGCGTTGTTCGAAACCGTCAGCGGCTTTACAACAACGGGCGCTTCTATTCTTACAGATGTAGAAAGCATGAGCAGGGGAATTTTATTCTGGCGCTCCTTCACCCACTGGATTGGCGGTATGGGTGTGCTTGTTTTCGTTATGGCAGTGGCAAATTCACTTTCAGACAGAAGCATTCACATTCTCAGAGCGGAGGTTCCCGGACCCATCGTCGGAAAAATAGTTCCGCGAATAAAACAAACAACGCGAATCCTTTACATTATATATATTGTCATTACAGCAGTTGAAGTGATTTTACTTCTCGCAGGCGGAATGCCGTTTTTCGATTCGCTCATACATGCATTCGGAACAGCAGGTACCGGTGGCTTCGGAATTAAGTCGGACAGCATTACTTCTTACAGCACTTATCTGCAATGGGTAATTACAATTTTTATGCTTTTATTCGGCGTAAACTTCAATCTCTATTATCTTTTGATTATAAAAAAATTCAAGGAAAGCCTCAAAAGCAGCGAGCTATGGGTTTATCTCGGTATAGTAGCAGCAAGCATAAGTGTTATTACATTAAATATTCTTTCCTCTTATGACTCTTTCGGAAAAGCATTTACCGATGCATCATTTCAGGTCAGTTCCGTAATTACAACCACCGGTTATGCCACAGCTGATTTTGATACCTGGCCCGGACTTTCAAAAACTGTTCTGTTCATACTGATGTTTATCGGTGCCTGTGCAGGTTCAACCGGAGGCGGATTCAAGGTTTCACGACTTATCATTGTTATAAAATCCATCAAACGAGAGCTGAAAAAGCTCCTTCATCCCAGAAGTGTCGGTGCCATACGTTTTGAAGGCAAAGGACTTGAAGAAGATACTATACGATCCGTAAGTGCATACTTTGCGATTTATATTATGTTTTTCTTTACCATTGTTCTGTTGCTAAGCTTTGACAGCTTTGATCTTGAAACGAACATATCGGCAGCAACAGCCTGCTTCAACAATATAGGCCCCGGCTTCAAAGAGGTAGGTCCTGCAATGAACTATAGTCTTTATTCTCCCTTTGCTAAGATAGTGCTCTCTCTCGCAATGCTTTTCGGAAGACTTGAAATTTATCCTCTTATTCTTACACTGTCTCCTTCTACCTGGACAAAAAAATAAAAAGTCTGCCTGAAAATGCAGGCCGAACAATAAGATAAAGGGTTTCTTCGGTAAATTCCAAAGAAACCCTTTCTTTTTATTTTATATTTCTGATCTTTTCGGGATTTGCAACAACAATAAGCTTCATTTCATCATCAAGAGGAATTTTAGGATCAATATCAACAATAACTGAGTCTTTTTTTCTTATGGCAACAACATTAATTGAATATTTTTTTCTCAGATTCAATTCGATAAGGCTTTTTCCTATCCAATTATTTTTAACTTCCATTTCAACCATTGAAACATCTTTTGAAAGCTCAATAACATCAATAAATCCGGATGAAAGAAGGTTTTTTGCAAGTCTTGTGCCCGATTCAGTTTCAGGAAGCACTACCCTGTCTGCACCGATTTTGCTTAAAATCTTTTTTTGCATTTCATCAGCGCACTTAACAATAACTGTAGGTACTCCTGCCTGCTTTAAAAGCATCGTTGTCATTACACTTCCCTCAAGATTTCCGGACATAGCAACAATAACAATATCAAAATTTCTCACGCCCAGCTGCTTTAATACATTTTCATCGGTAACATCCGCACATTTAGAAAACGGTATCTCGTCAGCAACATCATTTACTGCCTCTTCATCAATGTCGACAGCAACAACCTCGGCACCGCCCTTTGAAAGCTCCGAGGCAACTGCTCTTCCGTATCTTCCTAATCCGAACACCGCATAGGTTTTGTTCATATCCATAAAATTCAATCTCCTTTTAAAATTACAGCATCAACCTATATTGATTTCCTCAACAGGATTTTTTATTATATTTCTGTTTTCTTTTCTTGTACCGAAAGCAAATGCAAGAGATATAGGCCCAACTCTACCAAGATACATCGTACAGATTATAATCATCTTTCCCCATGAATCAAGACCGGCTGTGAGGTTTCGTGTAAGTCCGACTGTTGCCGTTGCACTAACTGTTTCATAAATTATATCAATAAACGAAGCATCACATACCAAAGACAACAGAAGCGTTGAAGAAACCATAATAATAAATGACATTCCGCATACAGCAACAGCCTTATTTACAGCCTTTTTAGGAAGAGTTCTGTTGAAAATTTCTGTTTCATTCTGATTTCTTATTGTACTCATAGTAGCAGCAAAAAGTATTACCACCGTGACAGTTTTTATTCCGCCTGCAGTACCAACAGGTGAACCGCCGATAAACATTAATATAAGACTTACAAGAGACGCCCCGTTTGTAAGATTTTCCTGAGGCACTGTCGCAAAACCGGCTGTTCTGGTAGTAACCGACTGAAAGAATGAAAACTGTATTTTTTCAAAAAATGTATTCTCACCAACGGTAAGAGGATTATTTGCCTCAAATATAAAAATCAGAATTGCTCCGGTGAAGATGAAAATAAATGTAGCTGAAATTGCAATTTTACTGTGAAGAGTAAGCCTTCTGAATGACTTCAGCCCGTACTTTTTAATTTGTGCTGATACTCTTATAAGGTCCCACCATACAATATAACCCAGACCGCCGAGAACAATAAGAAGAATAGTAGTAAAATTGATAACAGGATTTGTCATATAATTGCAAAGGCTGTTTTCTGCTATGATATCAATGCCGGCATTACAAAAAGCTGAAACAGAATTAAAAATTGAAATCCATATTCCTTTTGCACCGAACTCAGGCACAAAAACTGTCATATACAAAACAGCTCCCACGCCTTCAACAACAAAAGTGCCCGTTATAACTTTTCTTACAAAAACGATTATACCGGATAAACTGTTGAGGTTGAATGCATCCTGAATCAGAAGTCGGTTTGAAAAGCCTATTTTTTTATGCATAACAATCATAAATCCACTTATAACCGTTATAACGCCCAGGCCGCCAATCTGAATAAGCACAAGAAGCACAGCCTGACCGAAAAAGCTCCAGGTTGAAACAGTAGGTAAAGTCACCAGCCCCGTTACACAGGTTGCCGTTGTTGCAGTAAAAAATGCATCAAGATAGGACACGCCTTTTCCGTCTGCCGTACTTATCGGCATATACAGAAGAAGACTTCCGACTACAATCACAGCAAGAAAACTAACCATAATAATCCATGTTTTTGAAACAGTAATTTTCTTTTTTTTCATATATAGCCTCTTTAACTTGTTGTTGATTCAGTATAACACAAAAAAACATCCTTGACAATAGTCTCTTTAATTAAACAGCTACGATAGATTGCTTTAATTTAATGTTAGCTGTTATATTTCTCGCTGTTAACTTTTCCTCTCTATACAAAAACAAGCCCGCCTCCAGGCAAGCTTGTTTTTGTGATGTCTGATTTATATTACCTCAATGCTGTAGCTGAATTCATAAGGCACATTACCGTGCATAATGTACGGCTCACGAAGGCAGGCATTGCCCGGTGTGTCACCGCCGATACCTCTCTGCTTATGGTCGATGCATACAGTTGTGAAGTCCTTGTGCTTGAGAGAGTGAATATGAGTTGCATTGTCAAGATCATTAACAGTGTAATGATGACAGTTGAATTCAAAGGTTTCACCCTTATGTGTAAATCTGAGGCCTTCGCCCTCGGCATTCGTAACCTCAAGCATTCTGATATCTGTTCTGTGACCGTTTTCCTGAGGTCTCATATAATGATGCTCAAGATCTGCAACACTCATCTCGTAAAGGCCTACTCTTGCACCCACACGTCTGTCGATGTAGTTTTCGTGCGGACCTCTGCCGTACCACTTGACATTGTCAAAGCTTCTGTCCATTGTAAGCACTGTGCCGAAACGTACCATATCCATAATGGGAGTGCCCTTTTCGCTTACATCAATCTTTCCGTCGGGATAAACAGTGAAGGTAAGCTTTGCATCCTTCATACCTACTGCAGAAATTGTAGTTTCAATATAAGCACTGTGGCTGTAGCGGTGGATAAGAGTTGCCTTTGTCTTGAATGCACTTGATGCTACCTTCCATGCGTGAAGAGGATGAACAGGAATGAGAGGCGGAACAAAGTTGATGTAGTCTATATCATTATCTGTGAGGGCTCTGTAATAATTCGGCTTAAGCTCACCGACAAGATATTCCTTTCCGTCTTTGTTAATTGATGCGAGAAGTCCGTTTTTAAAGCCATACTTAAAGCCTTCACCCGATACGGTGAATTCCTTTTCCGTGCCTTCAATAAGAACGGAATCAGTGTATTCCTTTTCCTCCTTCGCATCAGCTGCCTTGATAATAAACTGGTCAAAGCCCTGCTCATAACCTGCCTTAGCAAAACGGCAGTCATCACGACGGATAAATGAGAATGTGATAATCACTTCGCCCTCAGGCATTTCTGAGAGGCCGTAATTGAAGTCAAACTCCATTTCACTCAGCGGTGCAAGATTTTCGAAGGTATCTCTCTTGAGAATACCTCTCTGAAGCTCATTACCATTGTTTGTGATAACATATTCAATATCGAATTTCTTAAGGTCGGAGAACATCTGCTTATTCTTGAGGAGGAATTTACCTTTCTTGATGTCGATGGCCTTGATCTGAATTTCGCAGTAAACCTTTCTGACCTCGTGAATTGACGGATGCACCTTTCTGTCAGCGGCAATGATGCCGTTGGCATTAAAGTATGTGTTACTGCCGACGATAGCACAGGTGTTATAAGGAGGCAATGCCCAGAAATCCTTTTCATTGTAGTCTGTGCCGTAAAGCCACATATCCTCTCCGTCTTTATTTACCTTATGGATAGCCTGATCAACGAAGTCCCAGATATAACCGCCGCAAAGGTTGTCGTACTTTTCAAAAGCATCCATATACTCCTGGAAATTACCCAGTGAGTTTTCCATAGCGTGAGCATATTCGCAGAAAACAACGGGCTTTGTGTAAAGCTCCTTGGGAATCGGCTTGCTGTCAGCTGCAAGTGCATTTGCAATATTGTCAAACCAGGAAATTGTAAGAGGCTCTTTTTTACCGAGCTTTTCAACCTGATCCTCTGTAGGATACATACGGCTGATAACATCACTCTTTGTAAAGTCGAAATCACCCTCGTAATGGAACTGACGCGTGTTGTCTAGCTTGAGTGCCGCCTCCTTCATTCTGAGGAAATTGCTTCCGTCGCCCGCCTCATTACCCAATGACCACATAAATACACAGGCGTGGTTTCTGTCACGCAGTACCATTCTTTCCATGCGGTCTACAACGGCCTTTGTCCACATAGGATTGTCACCGGGAACATTCTTTCTTCTTACGCCATGAGTTTCAAGGTCGCACTCATCCATAACATAGAAGCCGTATTCGTCACAAAGATCGTAAAAACGGGGATCATTAGGATAATGACTGGTACGGATGGAGTTGATGTTGTTGCGCTTCATGATATTGAGGTCCTGAATGTATCTCTCATCGGGAACTGCCCAACCGTGATCGGGATCATAATCATGACGGTTTACACCTCTTATAAGCAGGGGCTTACCGTTTACGAGAATCTTTTCGCCCTTTATTTCAATCTGCTTGAAGCCGATACGGATAGCCTTATAGCTTGTTTCTCCGTCACAGACGAGCTTGAGTAAAAGAGTATAAAGTGTGGGGCTTTCACTTGACCAGAGCATAGGCTTCTTTACCCTCTGTCTGAAATTAAGCTTTGCCTGACCGTCTTTGAATGTCACCTCTGCTTCACCAAGTGACAGGGGCTTATCAGATGTAAGAAGTGAAGCCTCGACCTTAGCGCTCTTGTTCTGCCCGGTGTAATCCTTAAGAAGCACCTCTACATCAAGGTCCGCGTCGGTATAATCGTTTACAAGAAGAGTCTTTGCAAAGAAGTCACGGATACACACCTTAGGCTCGCTATAAAGATATACCTCACGATAAATACCCGAAAGGAACCACATATCCTGGTCCTCAAGATATGTACCGTCAGTATAACGGTAAACCTCGGCAGCAACTGTGTTGACACCCGGAGTTACAAAATCTGTTACATCAAATTCATGAGGTGTGTTTGAGCCCTGTGAATAACCGACATACTTACCGTTGACATAAACACTGATACCCGCCTTGACTGCGCCGAAGTGAAGGAATACTTCTCTTTTGTCCCATCCTTCGGGAAGAATGAACTTTGTTCTGTGCATTGCGACCTCCTGGCCGGCTAAGTCAATGGAAGGAATCTTCTTTTTGTCAACACAGATGCAGTTGGGGAAGGAGTTTGCATAATACCAGGGCTTGGAATAATCTTTCTGGAACTGCCATACACCGGGAACAGTGATATCCTCCCAGTTGCTGTCATCAAATTCAGGCTTTCTGTACTTTGCAGGCAATTCACCTACGCCCTTATACCAGAAAAATTTCCACGTACCGTTAAGAGAAAGCTTGTAAGGTGAAACATCACGTCTTGCAGCGCTGTCTGCCTTATCGTAGCATAGAGCAAGCTCGTGACCGTCTTCTTTATTTTCTTTGATAATTTCGGGGTTTTCCCAGATATACTTCATAATTTCCCTTCTTCCTTAATATTTGTATACATATTTATTATAACATTATTCTGCGCTATTGGCAAGAGAAAATTTTTCTTCCTGCAATCAGGGTTAAACTACCGCGGGGAGGCGAAACGCGCCATACGCGTTTTCGCATAGAAAAAACTGTTCCCGATGCGGCGGAACAGTTTTTTCTATGCGCCTCGGGCTTTCCTGCGGAAAAGCCCGAGGCGCCTCCCCGCCACCCGCAACCGACAGCAAAAAAACAAGACCGCAGAATCAACTGCGGTCTGTCTTTAGCATTAATTATTTGTCGCCGAAAATCTCGTAAAGGAATTTTACGAAACCATCAAAAATACGGCTGAGTGCAAGGTAGAGGTCTTCTAACATATCAAAATCCATAATTGAATCTCCTTTCGCTATTCCTCAAATTATTTTCTTTACGCGTCGATATCGGGGTAATCTTCGGGAGGCCATGTTTCGCCGTTTGCTCTGCCGTCGAATAACCAAGTAAGCCACTGAACAACTCTATCCATAAAAGTCATAAAGCTTTCCCATACTTCCATCAATACGTCCCAGTTCATAGCGTATCTCCTTTCGAAAAAAATACTTTTTAATAATTTTCTTGCATAAGGGGACACCTATCCCCGAATTGTCTAACGTTATTTTACTACTTAGTTCCACATTTGTCAACGCTTTTTTATCAAAAAATTTACATTTGTGAGTTTTGCACATAATAATACAGATTACCCATTGCACTAATTTCCTTTTTTGAAAAAATATGATTGTTTTTACTTCCATTACGCTACACTATTGCGTAAATTGATCTTTTTCTTTATAGCAACATGCACAACTGACCTATAGTAAAAGTATGGTGATTATGTCCTTTGAAGTGCTCAGATTTTTCTGATATAATATTGTTAAAAGGCGGTGAGTATATTGCAATTTAACAGAGGCGATACTGTAGTTTACGGAATCTACGGTATATGTAAGATAAAAGAAATCAGCTTTACATCCTTCTCACACGACAGACCAAAAGAAAAATATTATGTTCTTTCTCCTGCCGACAGTAAAAATTCAACCTATTATGTACCCTTTTCTTCAGCTGACGAATCTTTGCGACTGCCTATGTCAAAATGCGATGTTGAAGCTCTTATTGAGAGTGCCCGTAGCCGTCATATCGACTGGCCTGAAAACCGTCAGCAACGCTCAGATCTTTTCCGTCATATAATTTACGGTGGCATAAGCGAGGAGCTTATTCTTCTGCTCGGCTGTCTTTACACGAGACGCCTTGAGCTTTCCGCACAGAACAAGACCCTTTCATCCACCGATGAAATCTTCCTGACCCAGGCAGAGACGCTTCTCCACAGTGAATTCGCCTACAGCCTCGGATTAAACAAAGAGGAAGTCAGCAACTATATATGTGAGCTTTTCAACAAATGAACACCCATTCCTGATGCTTTGACAGTGCTCATCTTTTACAAATCCGTACACTTCTTTTGTTTATTTTGGATATTGCCATTTTATTATGCATAATTGTATAATATAACTGTAAGAACAACAAAGGAGGTAATGTTATGAAGAAAATCATCACCGTCAGCCGACAGTTCGGCTCAGGCGGAAGAAGCATCGCAAGAAGGATTGCGGAAGAACTCGGCTACGACTATTATGACAGCGAGCTTACAAACAAGGTTGCCGAAGAAACAGGCTTTGATCCCTCATATATTGCCGACGCAGGTGAATACGCTCCGGGCAGAAGTATACTTTCCTATGCTTTAAGTAATCCGTCACCTCACAGTACCGGCAGACATATGAATGCCGCTGATTATCTTTGGGCAACTCAGAGCCGTATAATAACGGAGCTTGCTGAAAAAGGCAACTGTGTTATCGTGGGCCGTTGCGCTGACTACATTCTTCGTGACAGAAAGGACTGTCTTAATGTTTTCATCCACGCCGATGATGCCTACAGAGCAAAAAGAATAGTCGACCTCTACGGAGTACGTGATAAAAGTCCGCAGAAACGACTGGAGGAAAAAGATGCAAAGCGCAGCGTAAACTATAAATATTTCACCGGCAGAGAATGGGGAAAAACCGAAAACTACCACATCGCTCTTGACAGCAGCGTCCTCGGAAGTGAAACCTGCGTAAAAATCATAACCGAAATCGCAAAGGAAACCGAAAGCTGATACTCTTCGTCTTTCAGAGCTATATAAAACAAGGCACGGCAAGTAGCCGTGCCTCCAGACTGTCGATAAAGTCACAAGAACAACAATGCACAGAAACACTTAAAGAACGTCGATAAAAAATTAAAAACAAAACTACAAAGAAAAATGGTCAGGACATCGAATCCCGACCATTTTTGCATTGTTTTGCCATTTTTTCGCCCTCTCGGAGTACCACTGTACGCCTTCGGGGCGAAGAAAAAGGCATCTTGCACCTTTCTCAACAGTCCGACAGCTTGTCGAAATTACTTTTCGACAAGCTGAAGGCACGGCAAGTAGCCGTGCCTCATTTTTTCAGTCTTCTTTTAACGCATTCAGATAGGAAAGCGTGCTTTCATCCCTTTTTCCGTCGTAAAATTTATTTAGCACATCAGAAAACAAACTGTCACCCGTTGCCTCGTAAAAAAGAGTCATCGACGCCTGAAGCTTAAGATTGTCAGGATAATCCATAACCTGAACGGGATCATCCGATTTGCAGGACAAAAGGGCAGCGGTTATCTCTCTCAGGCTTTCTCCAAGATAGGGATCCTCATAATACTGTCTTGCCTCGTCAGCATTTTCTATTCCGTAATATGTTGCCTTTTCACTGTGAGCCAATATCCTCAGCTGCGGAAAAATAAACCAGATCCAGTGATTTATTTTGTATCCGTTTTTCATCTCTCTGAGTGCTATGTAGTAAAACTCTTTATGTGCGGAATAAAATCTTTCTATATCGTATTTCTTTTCACCTTCAGAAGTGCTCATTCACTCTGCCTCCTTAACACTGTCTTTCACAGTTGCTGCAAGCTTTTTTGCATACTCACGAAGCTCAATCACCATATCACTGTCAGGCTCAAAATAGCAGCCTTTTTTCGAAAGAACGCGATATTCCGCCTGTCTGAGTGCCATAACAACAAGTCCGCCGAGAAAAGCACTTATGAGTATTATAAAGAAAAGCGGCAATCTGCAGGTAAGAAAATCACCTGAGCGAAGCGGGAGCGTAAAGCTCATAAAGATTTCGCCGTTTTCAAAAAGCTCTGCATATGTATAATCAACTGCGCCGTAGGTGTAATTTCCCGTCGCATATCTGGGCAGTGAGCCATCGGTATAAGCAGTATTGACTATACCGAAAGCCGCCGTAACAACGCCGCCTGTTGCTGAGCCTGCCATAAAACCCGGAATCATTGTAAAGGGGCTTCTCATTGCAAGGGGCATTGACGGTGCAACAGTGAGCTTTATGTTTTCAAAAAACGCATTGATGGGCCCCGATGATGCAAGATTGAAATCGTTTGTGTCTGTTATTCCGCCCTTTTTGAAAATCTTACAATTGAGAATTCCGAAAAAGGCAGTCCAACCTACAGTGATAAAGCAGACGGAATAAATTGTGATAAGCTGAGCATTTCCTGTTGCAAGGAATGCTGCAGCTGCAACCGAAAAAGCAGAAAGTGAAACGGGACCGATAAGATCAAAGCCTACCATAAGCCCCATAACAAGTGCAGCAAGAATTACATTGTTTTGCGCAAGACCTGTAAGTGTGTTTCCGAGGCTTTGGGCAAGTGCGGCAAAAGGCTCTTCAATTCCGTATTTGATAAGCATGAAGGTTGTTGCACAAGAGGCAACGGGAATTATAAGCACAAGCACGATAAGGTCTGCTCCGTCAACAATATCAATACCCTTTATTGTATCGGGAATTGCTTTAATCTTTTTTCTGAGCTTTAAAATCAGGTTGTCAAAGCCTCTGCCTATGGGCTTTTTCGCTTCAGCCCAGCCGGCATAAAGCAGCTTGATTAAAAGTGCAAGCATAACCGCCATAATTAGATATCCCATGTAGCCTATAGATGTCGCCTGAGTGTAATTTGCCGGTGTTGCAAAAAAGCATCTATACATATTTTCAGCACTTTCCGAAGCTTCGGTGAAGTGACAAAAATAAACAGAAAGTGCCAGCGACGGCGCTATACCGGGAAGCCCTGCAATAAGATAGGAAACTATAACCGCAAGAGCAACGAAAAAGAAGTCCGTAGCCCAGAAAAGTATAAACCAGAGCGTGGGTTCATTTTCCGCACCCGTGAGCCCGAAAATGTGGTAAGTCTGAAACAGATTCTGTATTACAAAAAAGAAGCCTGCGCCCAGAGCACCGAAAAGCTGCACAATAAAAATTATTGAGGTTGCCCGATAAATTTTTTCCTTTGTGTCAAGATATAATTTCTTCATTTCTATCCCCCTCCAACCTGTTGTAATTTCATTATATTTGATTTTCAGAAAAAATCAACACTTTGTGCTGTTTCCCTTTTTTCTTTACAAAATCTTTTTATTTATTGACAACTATACACTTAAATGTTACTATCTATCCATAACTGACTCGGAGGACAATAATATGACTTTATTAAAAAAATCAGTCTCTGTTTTTCTTGCGTTGATTTTTATTTTTTCATCAGTTACCTTTGCCTTTGCAGAAAACGACGAAAAACAGGATGAAACGAAAAACGCAATCAGCTTTGATGCACATTACGACGGAGAAAATAAAACCTTTTCAACAAAAACTATCACCGTCAGATTCTCCAACAGTACCAAATCACCTGTTTATGATTTAACTGTTCAGGCAGTATTTGATGAGCTTATTCCCGTCAAGAAAAAAGAAAGTACTGTTTTGTACACTGCAGAGCAGGTTGACCCGGGAGAAGAAATCAGCGTCAGCTATAAGGTTATTCTTAATCCCGACAAACAGGATGTAGGCTTTTTCGGTAAAATAGCCTTCTTCTTTGTCAAGCTGTTCAAAGGAGCATATTCAGTTGAGACTGCTGAAGTTGACAAAGAGAATATGACTGTTCAGGAGCTTGACAGTGAGCTCACATTCGGAGACTTCACGGCAAAAAGTCTTATCACTGCGTCTTACAGCAGAATTTCACCTGAAAACAAAAAGGATGACAAGGATAACGGCGAAACAAATACAACAAAACCCGACACTTCTTCTACAACTGCTCAGACGGTTGAACACACAACGACTCAGCCGGCAGTCACTCTGCCGCCTCCGATTGAACATACCACCACAACCACAGCTCCGACTGCAGTTCACACCACACAAAGATACACTACAGAGAGATACACCACAGAAAAATACAGTACCACATCCGTTACTTCCCCCGGATACAGACCCACAACAACATCCAGATCTGAGACTCTTGAAGCAAGAGCCTATAACAAATACATCAGCTTTATAAGAAGTAACAACGGGGCTTTCAATAAATGTGATGCTGCCGATATAAACGATGACGGACTTTTAGACCTCATTATTGCTGACTATAACGGAAACGCTTCAGTATTGACCTATAACGATCAATACGGTATTTATGAACTGTTCAGTCAACCTAAGGGCAAGGGATACAATTTACCTGTATATTACAGTACGGCAAGTCAGATTGTTATCTTCCCCTCAGCAAGCACAGGCGGAAGCAGCTACACCACAGTGTACTTTGACCATTACGAAACTTCTGTAACCGACACCCTTGTCAGCAACAACGGAAAAACCGAAAACGAAGGCTGCTTCAACAACGGAGTAAAAATCTCCGAAGAGGAATTCAACAGTATTATCTCCGGCTTCCCCAACCGTTATCTTGTTGTTGACGGTAATCCCACACAGCTCATCGGCGTTCTTCAGGAATATATCTGATAAAAAATTAAGATTGCAGTTCCGTCATAGGTTCTGCAATCTTTTTTATTATAAGCTTTCAATTGCCTTTATCAGCACATCGACATCATTTTCGTCTGTTGCCCAGCTTGTACAGAAGCGCACCACAAAGTCATTGCCAAACTTACACCAGGGTGAAAAGGCAAAATCCTTACTGAGAGTATCGACCTGATCCTTTGTGAGAATGGGAAACTGCTGATTTGTCGGTGAATCATAAAAGAGCTTTATACCTCTTCGGGTAAATGCATCACGTATTCTTATAGCGAGCTCTACTGCATGACGCGATATATCAAGGTAAAGCCCATCGGTAAACAGAGCATCAAACTGCAGACCCAGAAGTCTGCCCTTTGCAAGCATTGCGCCCTTCTGCTTTTCCATATAGCGGAAGTCCTTCTTACAGCTGTCATTTACAATCACAAGTGCTTCACCAAACAAAGCTCCGACCTTTGTGCCTCCGATATAAAATGCGTCGCAGAGATAAGGCAGATCCTTCATCTGAAGGTCATTTTCCTCACTTGCAAGGCCGTAACCGAGTCTTGCGCCGTCTATATAAAGAATGAGCCCGAATTTTCTGCACACATAGTAAATATCTTTCAGCTCATTTTTTGAATAAAGAGTACCGTTTTCCGTCGGGAAAGAAATATATACCATACCCGGCTGCACAGCGTGCTCACGGTTAACGTCCTCAATATGATCGGAAACTATTCTGTATATTTCACGGGCGGTTATTTTTCCGTCAGCCGAGGGAATCTGCAGAAGCTTTGTACCGCAGGCTTCTATGCTTCCGCACTCGTGCACGTTGATGTGTCCCGAATCAGCACATATAACCCCCTGATATGGCTTTATAGCTGAAGCAATAAAGGTGAGGTTTGTCTGTGTGCCTCCGACAAGAAAATGAACATCAACCTCATCATTTTCAAGTGCAGCCTTTATTTTCCTTTCAGCCGAAAGGCAGTATTCATCCTTTCCGTAGCCGGGAGTCATCTCCATGTTTGTTTTTACAAGGGCATCAATTATTTCCCTGACGGCTCCCTGAGTGTAGTCGCTTTCAAATCTTATCACAGTTATTCCTCCAGTCCCAGAAGGTCTGTTGCCGTATCGCTGTCGATTACTTCAACTCCCTTGAGCTTTTTCTGAATTATGCGGTTTCTGTCCTGTGCCTCGTCAAGGCTTCTGCCGGCTTCATCAATTTTCTTGCGTGCCTTGTCCAGCACAACACCGAATTTTTCATACTGCACCTTTGCCGCCGCAAGAAGAGTTCTCACTTCCTTTGCCTTTTCGTTGATTGCCATTGCCCTGAAGCCTACAGAAAGAGAATTAAGAAGTGCAGTAATCGTACTCGGCCCTGCAATCATAACTCCGTACTCTGTGTGGCAACGCTCTGCAATTGCATTTTTCGATGAAATAACCTCACTGTAAAGCCCCTCTGTTGCAAGATACATAATTGCAAAGGGCGTTGTAACAGGCTCGTTAATGTATTTTTTTATCTCCCTTGCCTGAGTGAGAATAGTCGCCTCAAGACTTTTCCTTTCATACTCAACAGCAGCAGCGTCTCCCATATCAGCCGCATTGCAAAGACGAATATATGCCTCAACAGGAAATTTAGAGTCAATAGGAAGATAGGTAATTACATTTCTGTCGTCACCCGATGGGATTCTGACTGCAAACTCAACGATATTCCTTGATGACATGTCTGTCATAACATTACGGTCAAACATTCCCGGTATAATCTCATTGAGAATTCCCTCAAGCTGTACCTCTGCCCAGGTGCCCCTTGCCTTTACATTGGTAAGAATTCTGTTGAGCGATGCGACGTTATCCGTCACACCTGTGGAAAGAGCCTTCATTTCACCGAGAGACTTATAAACATTTTCAAGCTGCTCACTTACTGCACGGAATGAAGAATCAAGCCTTTTTGTGATTGTTTCGCTGAGCTTTTCATCAACGGTTGCTCTCATTTGCTCGAGCTTTTTCTCATTACCCGTCTGTATTTCCGTAAGCTTTCCCGAAATAAGCTCTGCAAGCTTAAGATTGAATTCGTAATTATCCTTGGTAAGCTTATTGAGAACTCTGCTCATTTCACCCATAGCCTGCTGAAGCTCACGGCGCTGAGCACTCTGCAAAGAGAGATTTTCCTGCCTTGAAGCAGCAAACTCACCCCGCATATCACCGGACATTTTCTGCAATAGCGTTTCAATATTCTTTTCAAGCTCGGTCTGTCTTCGTAAAAGCTCGTCATAATCTTTGTTATTTTTCTTTTTTGTCAAAATAAACAAAGAAAAACCGCTTATAATAAGAACAAGCGCAACTGCAATAAGTATCATAATATCAATAGTTGTATTCATCTGTTTCACCTCTTGAAGTTGTGAAATAATTATATCAACAAAGAACAGAAGTATTTTTCTTTTTAGGAAATTCTAAAACAATATTATAACAGTAAGGATTGAAAAAAATGATCAGAAAATTCCTTTCTCTTTCTCTGTGCATTATTATGCTGTTTCTTTTCACCGCCTGTACACCCCGCGGTGCAGAAGCAAATCTGTGCTTTCCTATAGACAATGACCCCCGATACCTCGACCCTCAGGTGGTCTCCGATACAGGTGCAAAAAACATCATCGCAAACTGCTTTGAAGGTCTCGTTTCCCTCAACAGCGACGGCTCAATTGCCCCGGGATGCGCTGAAAGCTGGACAGTTTCCTCCGACAACCTCACCTACACCTTTAATCTCAGGCAGGACTGCAAGTGGGCTATAATGAATGCGTCGAGTGAATTTCTCGGCGATGACTTCAGAAAAAGCTTTGACAACAGGGTAACTGCCCACGACTTTGTCTTCGGCTTCAGAAGAGCTCTTCTTCCCGAAACAGAGTCACCCGGTGCAAGAAATCTCTTCAGTATCGAAAATGCCGAGCTTGTTAACAAGGGCACCATGCCGGCTGAATCTCTCGGCGTAAAGGCTATCGGAGATTACACCCTCACAATCAAGCTGACCCAGGCTGACCCCGACTTTTTCTATGTACTTCTCGAGCCCGAATGTATGCCCTGCAATCAGAAATTTTTTGAAGCAACAGGAGGAAAATACGGTCTTTCCACCAGATTCCTTATGTACAACGGACCTTTCTATATGAGCAACTGGGCTGACGACTATTCAATAACTCTTATGTCAAACGATGACTATTACGATTTTGACAATGTCAAGCCCTATTCAATTTATTACTCAATCAACAACGAGCAAAGCACCCGCGTGCAGAAAATAAAAGACGAAATTTACAACGTTGCTCCCCTTTCCGCAGCTCAGGCGCAGGAGCTCGGCAACAAACGCGGTTACACCGTAAATAACTTTGACAGCGGCATCTTCGGTCTTGCCTTCAACTGCAAGGATGAAATCACATCCAACATAAATATCCGAAAGGCTCTTGCCTATTCCTTTGACCAGGAGGTGCTCTTCAGTCTTCTCGGTGAGCGTACTGCCGGCGGAATTATCCCTGACTCAATGCTTTTCTCAGGTGCCAAATACCGTGACAGTGTGGGAATGCTCAACCTGACAAAGGATGAAAATGCAAAAAATTATCTTCAGGCAGGTCTTGACCAGCTTGATGCAGACTCAATTTCGCTCACCCTTCTTTGCAGCGAGGAATACGAAAACGCCGTAAGAAACGTTCTGCAGAAATGGCAGTCTGTCCTTGGAGTAAAGCTCAGCGTTTTTGTTGAGGTCGCAACAAAAGAAGAAATCACAGAGGTTCTTAACGAAGGCGGCGACTGGCAGCTTGTGCTTACGGATATCGCCTTCCCCAGCCTTACTGCATTCAGCGGCCTCATTCAGTTTACAACAGGTAACTCCGCTAACTTTATCGGATATTCCGACAAAAACTTTGACAACCTTGTAAGCAACATAAAAACTGCCTCAGGCTTCAATACAGGCATCAACGCAATCAAGGAAGCCGAGCAGTATCTGCTTGACAGCTGTGTTATCATACCGCTTTACGATTCACCTATTTACTACGGTCTCGGCAAAAATGTAAGCAATATCATTTTTAACACCACCGGTGAAATTCTTTACTTCAAAAACACCCTTGTAAAATAAACGGTTTATCGGCAATAAAAAATACAGGTATTTCAGTTAATCCGAAATACCTGTATATTTTTCTGTTATTATTCGTTGCCCTTATTGGGTGTGATTCCGAGGAACTGCATCTGTGCAGAATACTCGTTCTGAAGCTGTGAGTGAACCTTATTGATTGCATCAAGGTTACCCATTGCAACACTCTGGTAAGCTGCAAGGTTGTTTGTGATAAAGTTGCGTGCACCCTCTGTTGCGCTGATTGCATAGTTTCTTGCGTTCTCTCTGAGAGCTTCGCCGTCTCTTGTAGCCTGTGCGACCATAGCCTGTGCCTGA
Organism: Oscillospiraceae bacterium; assembly: GCA_015066015.1. Taxonomy (GTDB): domain Bacteria; phylum Bacillota; class Clostridia; order Oscillospirales; family Acutalibacteraceae; genus UBA6857. The sequence goes on along the minus strand of SVPE01000013.1, from coordinate 12,210 downwards.
AGGGTTGCATCTTCCTTGATTTTTGCAGCTTCTTCTCTTGCAAGCTTATAGATGTTGCTTTCCTGAACCATAGCCTGAGCCTGCTCGTTTGCACGGGAGATAATTCCTGCAGCATCGTCCTGAGCTTTTTTGATTGTTGTTGAGTAATACTCCTTGGCTTTGTTTACGGTGTCAGTTTCTTCCTTATGTGCAGCTGCAAGGATTTCGTCTCTTTCCTTGTTTGCTTCGTCGATGATTTCAACCTGACGGGCAAGTATATCTTTTGCCTGAATGATTTCTGAAGGAAGCTTATTCTGGATGTGCTGTGCAAGATGTGTGAGGTCTTCACCGTCAACAACTCTCTTCTTCTTTGAGAAGAAATATCTCTTGCTGCGGGAAATGATGGACTCCATTTCAACTACAAGCTGATCAAAATCCATTTCGCCCCATTTTGCATCTGCCTCTTCGGGATTGTAGTTGCCGAATTCAGAAGCTTCTGTGTAATTGTCATACTCCTCGTACTCTTCGTACTCCTCGTATTCCTCATATTCACCCTCGGTAGCTACATCTTCTACGCCGAGATCTGTTTCAAGGTCATAATTAATTGCCATATCTGTTACCCTTCCTTTATCTGTTATTTATCTTTTCTATAACGTCTTGTGCTATTTCTTTAGGAATAAACAGGGAAATATCGCCGCCGAGCTGACATACCTGCTTGATAACGCTCGAGCTTAAGAACATATGCTCAGAGCTTGCCGCAAGGAAAACTGTTTCAACCTCGTCATTGAGCTTTTTGTTGATGAGTGCCTGCTGAAACTCGTCCTCAAAGTCGGAGACAGCACGCAAACCCTTGACGATGGCTGTTGCGCCGGTTTGTCTTGCATAATCAGCGAGAAGTCCCATATATGAATCAACGCTGACATTAGGCAAATCACCGATACATTTTTTTATCAGACTGACTCTCTCCTCAACTGAGAAGGCATAAGAGCCTGTCTTACGGTAATTTGTCATAACGACAACTATAATTTTATCGAAAAGCTTGGAGCTTCTTCGAATAATTTCAAGGTGACCGCTTGTAACCGGATCGAATGAACCGGGATAGATAGCAATACGCTGCGACATCAGTCGTTCACTTCCTCATAAAAGCGGTAAACGAAAAGACCCGTTTTACCGTATCTGTATTTCTTTTTCAATTCGAAGGTGCCCGCTTTTTCAGGCATTTCGTCACCGAAGGGGGCCTCACAGATTATTACTCCGCCCTCGTTCATTACATCTGAAATTCTATCAAGTGCCTTTTCCATAAGACCCTTTGAATACGGAGGATCGATAAGTGCGATATCATACTTTTCGGCACGTCTTGAAAGAAATGCAAGCGCATCGCTGTTTACTACAACAGCCTTCTTATCAAAGCCTGTTGTTTCAAGATTCTTTCTGATAACGTCAACAGACTTCTTTGAAGCATCAACAATCACAGCACTGTCTGCTCCTCTTGAAAGAGCTTCAATTGCAAGCTGTCCGCATCCGCCGAAAAGGTCAAGCACCTTTCTGCCTTCGATTTCAAACTGAATTATACTGAACATTGCTTCCTTTACAATATCAGTAGTAGGTCTTACGTCAGTGCCCTCAAGAGTCAACAGCTTTCTGCCTCTTGCACTTCCTGTAATAACTCTCATCCTGACACCTCTCTTTTCCTCGCATAGCAAGGCACAATAATTTACGATATATTATCCCATTTTTCTAAGGAAAATGCAACACTATTTTTATATTTTCTACTTTTTAACTCAAAAAATCAGCCCTTAAGGCTGATTTTTTGCATTCTGTAACTAATTTATCAACCAAATTACACCTTAAAAGTCAAATTTACTCAAGGTTTGCTTTGGTCTGAGGAAGCTTTCTGCCGTGGTTAAAGAGCTTTCTGTTATCAAGTGCCCACTGTCTTTGTGTGAACTCACCGTTTCCGACACCTGAAACAGCCTCGTTTATCTCGTAAATAGTGGCATCCAGCTTATCAAGCTGACTGAGAATCTCAGCCTCAAGGAACATAGGCCTTACTGCAGCACCGAATTCAGGCTCACCGTGATGGGAAATCACCATATGCTGAAGCAGCATCGCCTTTTCAGAGGAAATGCCCAGCTGCTGAGCCTTGCTTTCAATTTTCATAGCACCCATTACAAGGTGTCCGATAAGCTCACCCTTTACACTATAGCCCGTGACAAGTCCTGCAGAGCTGAGGTTGAACTCTTCAATTTTACAAAGGTCGTGAACAATCGCACCGCACATAAGAAGATCCTTATCCACGCCGGGATAAATTCCGGCTACGCTCTGACAAAGTCGGAGAATTGAAAGTGTGTGGTACAGAAGTCCGCCCCTTATTGCATGGTGAAGCTTGAAGGCAGCAGGCCAGTGCAGAAGCTGATCCTCCTTCTCCTTGACAAGCTCATAGGTAAGCCGCTGAAGTTCCTCGTCTGCAACATTTGCAATAATGTTCATAATCTCGCCGAGCATCATTTCACCGCTGTATTCTGCAGTAGGAACGAAATCCGCTATATTCACACCGTCATTGACTTCAGTGTGGCGTATCTTGTCAACACGCAGCTGATCATTTCCGTTAAACTGAGTAACACTTCCGCGCACCTTGATTACATCGCCCGGAGCATATGCTCCGTGAACGAGCTCACTGTAATCCCAGAGCTTTGCGGAAATCTCTGTTTCCTTATTGCAAAGCATCATATCAAGATAAGGGGCACCCTTTACATTCACTTTTTTGTCGACTGTTTTAATCAGCCAGAAGCCGTCGCTTGAACCTGCCATAAGTATATCTCCTTCTTTATATAAATATAACTCTTACTCTTCGGAAATCAGATCGAATAACTCCCTGAGACGTTCAATCTCCCCTTTAAGATAAAGATAACCGAAAAGAGCCTCGAGACCCGTTGCTCTGTGATAATCACCCTCACTTGCGTTTTTTGCCTTGTGATTGGTGTGAGCGTTTCTGCCCCTTTTGAAAATTGTCAGCTCCTTTTCCGTAAGCACACCGATAATTTTATCAACTGCCTTTGCCTGAGACGAAGCCTTTACAAGTCTTATTGCACTTGAGTGAAGGGCATTAACGGGTCTGTTTGCCTGACAGATAAGCTGCTCGCGGACAAACAGATCAAATACCGTATCCCCTATAAATGCAAGTGTCAGCGGACTTAAGTTTTCAGTATCGCATTCTTTATTGTAAATTCGTTCCATTTTTACTCCATAAATTCGAATTCGTAATCGTAAATGCTTACAATATCACCCTCATTGATACCCTTTTCTCTGAGCGCATCAATGATACCGCTTGAAACAAGCACCCTCTGGAAATACTGAAGCGACTCATAGTCGTCAAGATCCGTGCGACAGATAATCTTGATAAGCCAGGGAGCTTCAACAATGTAAACATCCTCTTCGACTGTAATTGTAAAGCCTGTATTCTGCTTTTTGACAAGCATATCAAGAGGAATCTCTTCTCTCTCGTATCTCACAACGGGAGGAAGCGTTACAAGCTTTGCTGCAACGGCATCAATCACCGTCTTTGTGCCCTCAAGAATTGGTGCGCACATTTCGAAATACTGATATCCCTTGCTTTCAATATATTCTTTGAATGAGGCTCTCTGCTCATCGGTTGCAAGGTCGATTTTGTTACCTGCAACAATCATCGGTCTTTCAGCAAGCTCAGGATTAAAACGCTCAAGCTCAAGGTTTATTTTCTCAAAATCCTCAACAGGGTCTCTGCCCTCACTGCCTGCAACGTCAACTATATGAAGAAGCATTCTGCAGCGGTCTACATGCCTTAAGAAAGCGTGACCGAGACCTACGCCCTCACTTGCGCCCTCGATAAGTCCGGGAATATCGGCAATTACAAATGAACTGCCCTCACCCATGGACACAACGCCGAGTACAGGTGTAATCGTTGTAAAGTGATAATCGGCAATTATGGGCTTTGCCTGACTGACAACGGAAATAAAGCTTGATTTACCTACATTTGGGAATCCGAGAAGACCCACATCAGCAAGAAGCTTAAGCTCAAGAGTTACCTCCCACTCCTCACCGGGAGCACCGCTTTTTGCAAAACGGGGAGTCTGTCTTGTAGGTGTAGAAAAATGACTGTTGCCCCAGCCGCCTTTACCGCCCTTAGCAGCAATAAAAGGCTCGTCACCCGACATATCTGCCATTATTGTCCCGCTTTCGTTTTCGCGGATTACCGTACCTCTGGGCACTTTGATAATAAGGTCCTCTGCCTTTTTACCGCTTCTTCTGCCGCCCTGTCCGTCAGCTCCGTTGGCTGCCTTGTATTTTCTTTTGTACTTGAAGTCAGCAAGTGTCGACAGGTTATCGTCAACCAGAAAAACTATATCTCCGCCCTTGCCGCCGTCACCGCCGTCGGGACCGCCTGCGTTTATATATTTTTCACGGTGGAAGGCAACTGCACCGTTGCCTCCGTCACCTGCTTTTATCTTTATGGTAGCTTTATCTATAAACATAGCTCTACCTCCCCTGATTAATTATCAGCTGTTTATTTTACCTTTACGCTTACGGGACTGTAGGAGCTGTAAATCCAGCCTCCGCTTGTCTTGGTTGCACTTCTGACTGCAAAAGTGTAACTGTCCCCGCTTTTAAGGTTTCTGAAATTAAGGGTACCTGCAGAAGCGTAATTTTTATAAAGAGTATAGCTTCCGTTACCCTTCTTGTAGTAAATCTGATAGGCATCTGCGCCTCTTACAGTGCTGTATTTAAGAGTTATTGTTCCTTTGGCACCCGAAGCGACGGCAACAGCCGGCTCCTGAGGAACAGTTGCAGCCGTATAATAGGCTATTTCACCCCATACAACTCCGTTTGCAGTAAGAATATACGGTCTTATTGCAAAGCTGAATTTTGAGCCCGGGGTAAGATTTTTAAAGGTGGCTGAAGTATTTACTGTGTGTCCCGGTGATTTCCAGCCTGCTGCAGTATTGTAATAAATCTTATACCCGGTTGCGCCTGCGCTTGCAGTCCACTTAAGCTGAATAGCCGTTGCATTCTGCTTTGAAATTACCGGTGTGGGAGCCTTTGCCTTTGTTGCAGTTTCGAATGTGGTATAGGTTTTTGACTTTATAACCTTACCGTTTTCAATAACGTAAGCCCTCACTGCAAAGGTGAATTTGCTTCCTGAAGCAAGGTTCTTGAACACCTCAGAGGATGTATCGGTGGTAGTTCCGACGTTTTTCCAACCTGTACCCTTCTTATAAAACAGTTCATAGCCTGTTGCACCCTTAACCGGTGTCCATGAAATTTTAAGCTGACTTGTATTTGATGCGCCGGTAATTTTCTCCGTTCTGCCGAGAATAAGCTTGTCAATTATCTTCTGCTCAGTAAGAATTTCTCCGCAGGTTGAACACATTACGCCGTCGGTAAGACCTGTTTTGAGATAGGTGGGTCGGAAGCCTGCAACAGTTACCATAATATGCTTGTGAATAACCGGGTCAATCACTTTATATGATGCTATTCTTCCCTTTGAATCAGCGGTAATGCTCATCTTCTTTCCGTTGCCGAATACATATTCGGAATTGAAATATCCGTTTTCATAAGTGTATGAAACGGGATGAGTTGCCTTTTTCTGACTGTTGTAAAAATAAGGTTCCTCAAGTCTTCTGATTTTAACTGTATTTGATGCGGCAATAAAATTCTTTGAGCATGAAATATCAATTCCGTCAAGGGCAAAAAAATCCTTTACGCTCTTCTGGATTTCGGTTGCAGTATAAATATAGTAATCTTTATACACTTCCTTAGGCTTACCTGCATCGCTGCCGGAGGCTGCAAAGCAGAGGAGTGCATCTATATTGTCTGTTGCAACAAGACCCTTATAAGCGTCTACGCCTTCATAGTTGCTGTATATAAGCTCAGCTCTTTCGGCAAGATCTGCGATAGCCCAGTTGATGCCTTCACAATAGTTTGTTACTATTGCATCTCCGTCGTAATCCAGCTCAAATGCCAGCGCGTATTTATCGTCTTTTCTGTCAAACATTACCAAGAAGGTGCCCGCATCTGTAAACACAGTGCCATAGGAGCAATCACCGTTTTCAAGGTGAGCAGGATTGGTTTCTGCTATATCGTAAATTGCTGATTTCTGTGTGCTCATATCAGAGAAGGTGAAGTCCAGTATCGGCAAGCCGTTTTCATCTGAAGAAAGAACAATACCCTTTATGGTCTTGGATTTTACTGTGTAATCTACCGAAAAAGCATTATCGTAAAGATCAAAAAACGCATAGTTGTCATATGCCTCAGCAATCTCCGTACAGACAATTTCAGCGTCCTTACCGATAGTATCAAGGCGGCAATATACATTGTGATCTACTGTGAAATCACAGTTAAGCTCTACCTCTTCTGATCTTCCGTCTGTATAGGTTACCTTTAAAACTGTGCCTGAAATATCGATATACTCACCTTTGGTGTATTCGGTTTTTGCCGGTTCTTTTAAAAGCACTACGCTCTTTATCGGATAAGGCTTGACCGTAGCGGTAAACTTTGTTGAAGCACCGAGATATGATGCCGTTGAAGTATGCTTTCCGAGCCCTAAAAGCTTCCACTCCTCATAGTTGACGGTGTAGCCTGTTGTTTCATAGATTTCATCAGGACTTCCGGTAAAGGCAGTGCCGTCTTTGTAATAAATTGTAACTTTTTCGGGTTTTACAGTGTATTCGGCATCGGTGTATTCAAAAATATCTGTACCGACACCGTCAATTCCCTCATAAAGAGTAATATCTTCAACCTCGATTTTCTTTACGGGTGATTCCTTTACTGTAACACTGTAGCTTGCCTGTACACCCATAAACACAGCCGTACACTTATATTTACCGATACTCCACGCAGATTTTTCCTGACCATCATAAATATCAACAAAATATCCGGTAAGCTCAAAAAGACCTTCAGCGGAGCTGCTTAGTGTTCTGCCGTCCTTGTAATAAACAGTTATCTTCTTAGGTTCAGTATTATAGAAAAACTGATTATTTTCCACCATAAACTCATCGAAATATCCGTCACCCATATAACAGAGCTCGAGGTCATCCACAACGATCTTTTCAACCGGAGATTCTACAATCTCTACCTCATACTGTCCCTCGTATCCCATAAAGCTGAAGCTGACAGTATAATTGCCAACGGTCCAGGGTGTATCTGCAGACTGACCGTCATCAAATTCGAAAAATTCATCATACCGAAGCTCAAGCTTATACACATCGGCAACCTCTGTACTTCCGTCAGCATAGGTTACGGTAATGTCGCTTATAGCGTTTGAATCATATCTGAAATAGGATTTTCCGTCTTCCTCTTCATAATAGCCATCGCTTTTTTCAATAAGAGTAATCTTATCAACAGAGATGCTCTTGATAGCGTTTTCCTGAGAAGCCGCTGCTGTAAAGCTCATAAGCACAGCGAGAACAATCGATGCCAGAAGCACATAAATTCTTTTACCTTTAAGCATTGTTTATCCTCCTTTATTATTGTTCAAAAAAAGCTGCTGCATAAGGCAACAGCTTTTCCTTTGTTTCAGTGATGTTTATTTCATTGTGACTGTTACGGGCTTGTAATCACTCTTTGCAACTATCTTGTTGCTTTCAACTCTGACTGCACGTACGGCAAGAGAAATGTTTATGCCCTTTACAAGTCCGGGTACCGTTGCACTTACAACCTTATTGTATGTGCCGAGAAGAGTCCATGTCTTACTGTTATTTACCTTGTAGTATACCTGATAGTGTGATGCGCCTATAGCGGGAGTCCATGTAAACCTGATTGAAGTTGCATTTATCTGTTTTGCAGTTACAACGGGAACACCGAGATTTGTCTTCACCGTAATCGTTCTGTAGCTGCCTGCCACGATTTTATCCGATGCTCTTAAAAGTGTACGTACTGCAAAGGTATAATCGGTATAAGGCTTAAGCTTTTTGAAGGTTGCAGAGTTACCGGTTGTGTTACCTGCATGCTTCCAGGTCTTTCCTGACATATAGTAAATTGCATAGCCGTCTGCACCTGCTACCTTTTCCCATGCAATTTTAATTTCGGTATCATTCTTTGCGCTTGCAATCTTCTTTGTTGCAGCGGGAGCAGTTGCTGCCTGATAGGTTATATAGTCAGGAGAAGCAACAACACCGGCAGCTGTTCTTACAAGAGATTTTACAGCAAATGTATATTTAGCGCCTGTCACAAGTTTAGAGATAAGAATTTCATTGGCTACAATGTTTTTGTAATGAACCCAACCTTTTGAATTCTTATAGTAAACTGCATAACCGTCTGCACCTGTAACCTTTTCCCACTTGAGCAGGATTTGTGTTGCATTCTGAGCTGATTCAACCTTTTTAGGTGCATAGACATTAATCTGATTGAGAGCAGTCTGCTTACCCTTTACTGCATTTTCACAGCCTGCGGGGATTTTTGCTGCCTGGAAGAGAATCTTCGCAACTGAATCATAAAAAGCATTGTCGCCCATCTTTACGACAGATGCAGGTACATAGATTTCCTTTACATTGCCGCCTGTTTCACTGAAAGCATAATCTGCAATTGCAGTTACTGTTGAAGCAATAGCAAAACGGCTTGAGAGCTTTCCTGCGGGGTACTTGATAAGAGTCTTGCCGTCTGCAGAATATACAACGCCGTCAACGCTCTTGAGGTTTGCGTTCTTTGCTGCGATGTCAATCTTCTGAAGCATTGAGCAGTGCTCAAATTTACCGACAGTCTTTACTGTTTCGGGAAGAATAACAGTCTCAAGGCTCTGACAGAACTCAACGTCGAAGCTCTGAAGTGCACCGCTTTTAACTGTGATCTGCTTGAGATTGATACAGCCCATAAAGCTATCGGGAGCAATCGTTGTCACTGTACCGGGGATTTCAACCATAACAAGCTCTGCATTATTTCTTACAAGAGCCGATGCAAGAGAGGTTACTGTTTTATTGTCGAGCTTCTCGGGAATAACGCACTTTGCATCGGTACCCTTATATGCGATAAGCTCAATTGTTGTTTCAGTGAGGTTCTTATAGGTCCAGTCGCCGCTTACAACGGGAGCATTGGGATCAACAGGCTCTGTTGGCTCTGTAGGATCAGTGGGATCTGTAGTTTCAGATGCAGAGGGATCAGTTGTTGTTTCACCTGTTGCCTCCTCTGCAAAAGCTGAAAAGGTGAAGAGTGAAAGCGCCATCATAAGCGCAATAACGAGAGAGAGAAGTTTATAATTTTTCATAGTACTACCTCACGGCATAATTTGTCTTTTCAAGGGACAAGCCGCTTTCCTTTCCCGGCAAAAACCTGCCTATTATTATACATATAAATTATATAACAAAAGATGCCCTTTTGACAAGTACCTGAGACACTAATTTACATGAAAATTTCTTAAAGTTTTGTAGTAAATAGATAAAAAGGAGAGCTGATGTACGCTCTCCTTTTTGTGTTTATACCGCTTGACTATTTATAACTGTTCCGGTTTTATCTATTGTAACAGTAAATACATTGCCCTGAGCATTTCGCACATAAAAAGTACACTCGCCATCCTTAAAAGCAACATGTAACCTCTCATCACCCCACGATGCACGTTCACCATCGTACAATTCATACTCAGTCAAATCAATTACCAGATTTCCTTCTAAATCATAAAAGCCAAAGGCGGTTTATTATATTCTCTTTTACTCTTCAAATCCGTTTTTCTTCGCCCAGAGCTCAAGCGATCCTGCACTATAAGAAATTTTGTCGAGGGTTTCAAGAATTTTGCTGAACTCCTCGCGCTCATTGTCGCTTATCTGTCCGTCCTCAAGAATAGTGAAAATTCTGTCGTTGGCATTTTCAAGAAAATGTAATGCCGACATAAGACGTACGGAAATTTTATCAAGATCATCGTAAATCAGAGGCTGCTCGTCACAACCGAGAGGACACTCCTTTGTGCAATAATAATTTCGAAGCTCCGGTGCATTGTAAACCTCCGCCATCGCAGCTATATCATCGGGATTGGGACACTTCTGTCCGTTTTCAATTTTTAGAAGACGTAAACGGTCAATGCAAAGCAAATCCTGTGCTGTCTCAAGACTGTTGAGCAGAGGATTTTCCTGCGCCGCTTTTTTTCGTGCAGTCCTGTAAATATTTTCTTTCATTTTCTCTCTCCATTTTATCTTTTTCAACATTATATCAAAACGAAGAGCAAAAGGCAAGACCTTAAATATCCGATTTTTTCAAGCATCTCTTGAGTTGTATTCAAAGATTGACTTATTGTATTTATGACGTCTATAAGTTATTATATAGTTGACCGGTCAACAAAACTTTAAAGAGGTGAAACAGCTATGACTATTTATTTAGGCGAGAACATAAAACGAATGCGTCGTGAAAAAGAACTCACCCAGGAGGCACTTGCAGAGTTTCTGGGTGTAACCTTTCAGAGTGTCAGCAACTGGGAGCGTGGAGAGAGTTATCCTGACATTACAATGCTTCCTGAAATTGCGGGCTTCTTCAAGGTAAGTGTTGATGAGCTGCTCGGTGTTAACAGAGCTGAGGATGAAAAAGAACTGAAAAAGTTGCTAAAGGAATTTGACAATTTGAGAGACAAAAAGCTGATAACCGAGGCACTTGATAAAATGCGCCAACGATTTTCTTCAGATTTCCGCGTTCAGCTCAGATATATGAGTTATCTCACCTTTTACGATTGGGAAAACCTTGAAAAAAACTCCGCAAAAATTATATCCATATATGAAAACATACAAAACAACTGCACAAACGACTCGATACGCATCTGTGCAAAAAGAACATACATTGACCTTCTCGAACAGCTTGCCTGCAAGAAAAATCCTACCTTAAGTTTTAATGAATTTGAAAATCTGATACGGGAGCTTCCCAGAATACGCGACACAAGAGAAATGTACTGTTTCAGCTACAGAATGCACGAACATCCCGATGCCGATAAAATCATTCAGGATGTTATGGAAGAAGTGATATCCGTGTTTTACGATTTATTCTCCTCTTATTATTTCAGCCATGATAAATTCTCACGTGAATATCAGATTGAGATGGTTGAAAAGACAATAGAATTCTTTAACTATATTTATAATGACGGCAACTACAGTAAAATGTGGCGAATTGTAATGAACTGTTGTTACGGTCTGCTTGGTTGGAACTATCATCAGATCGGCAACGATGAAAAGGCATTGTATAATTTAAGGAAAAGTGCAGAGCTTGCAGTCAGTTTCGATAATCTTGAAAGAAACTCTACACTTCATTCCACACTTTTTGAAGGCAGAAACTTTGACAAGCAGACCCTTGGGAGTAACTTTATTGCAAAAAGCTGGATGAAGGAAAACATCTGCAAGCACTATCCGCTTTCTGAGGAGTTTAAAGCTACACCTGAATTTAAAGAAATTCTTTCTATGCTTGAATAAAATTTGGTTCACACGAATGAAGTCACTCCCTGTAAGGAGTGACTTCATTATCTTTATGCTCTTGTAAACACATAATAATTTGTATCATATCCGTCGCAACGGCAGTCGGCGCTTTTCCATTCGATTATCATAAAATCTCTTCCATAGCAACTTCAAGTTCATATAATAAATCATAAGCAACCGGACTTAAAAGTCAAACAACAACATAAACTGTTCTTTTAGGAGGATTTCCGGGCTCAACAACCTCAAGATAATCTCCTGCACAGCACAGAGAAAAAACGGAATCTTTCTTAGTGAAATCCCATTTTTCTCCGGAAGAATGGCGATACCATGATCCTGCAGCGACAGAAACATCATTTGCCCAACACATACTGTTTTCTGTGAACTCAACATAATCACTTACACACTGATCTGCATCCGGAACAAAAATATTAAAACTCATAATGCAACACCTTTCTTACATTTGAACGAAACAAGCCGTTTCAGTTTGATAAGATACTTTTCCAAATTATGTTGTTTTATCCATTACCTTTTTATTATATCGTCCGTACTTTAATGAAAGTTTAACAAAATAAAATTAAATTGCTGAGCAAAAAAGAAAAAAAGACTGCCTTTAAAGACAGTCTTCGTTTGTACCTTCAAAACTAAACAAAGGAAGCAGAAGTAAGAGGATATTGTAGTCTGAACCAAGGATTTTGGTCAAGCCCTCGACCTATTAGTATTGCCTAGCTGAATGCATCACTGCACTTACACATGCAACCTATCAACCTCATAGTCCTTGAGGGGTCTTACTAGCTTATGCTATGGGATATCTTATCTT
>SVPE01000040.1 GCA_015066015.1 Oscillospiraceae bacterium | reverse complement strand
TCGCATATATTTGCCCTTTTTTCACCCTCTCGGAGTACCTGTGTACGCCTTCGGAGTGAAGAAAAGGGCATCTTGCAACATTCTCGGCAGTCTGCCAGCTTGTCGAAAATGCTTTTTCGACAAGCTGCAGCGACGCGAAAAAATCCGCGTCGCTGCTTTTTTTACTCAAGTTTTATTCTTCAGTGTCTGATTTTCTTTTGAACTTTGAAAGGAGCTTTTCCAGCTTTTCAAATTCAGCCTCAGCCTTAAGGGCATCCCTTTCAAGGACTTCCTCCCGGTTATGATTGAGCAGGTCGCATCCGCAGTCGGAACAATTCTGCTTTATGTAAAATATGCTGAGCTTTTTACCGCATTTCGGGCATTTGTTATTCATCATTCTGCCTCCTTCATAATTGCTTCCTGTCTTCTTCTGTTCTCTTCCTGAATTGTTCTGAGCTTCTCGCCCTCAAGGTCATAGAAGAAGTAAGGTATGAGTGAGAACAATCCGAGAAGCGGAGGTATGCAGGTAACAAGACCCCAGAGCCAGAAAAGTGTATTCACACCGCTGTTTTCAACAAGCACCATTTTCTCACCGACCTCGGCAACGCCTACAAGAGGCATAATGAGAGCTGCCATGGATGATGAAAGAGAAGCGGTAAGCTTGCCGACAAAGGTAAGAATCGAGAAGGACATACCCTCGTTGCGCTTGCCTGTTTTGTGCTCCATATAGTCTACGGTTTCAGCAATCATCTTTGTGGGAATAACCGCCTTGACTGAGCCGCTGATTGAGCCTGAAACGCCCTGAAGTGCAAGAAGAGGAACAATTATGGCAGGGTTGGTATAGAATTTACAGCCTGCAAGGAATACACACACCGTAACAAAAGCATGGAAAACAGATACTCTTATAACAATCTGTCTTGATGTCCAGCGCTTTTCAAGGAAGGTCATAAGCGGATAGGTTGCCCAGCCCATAAGCGTACCGGGAAGACCTGCAAGAATCGAAAGGCTGTTGATACCGAGTGACATTGTGTAAAAGAATGTTGTAAAGGTGCCGCCGATACCTTCGACTGTGCCGATGATGTTCGAAAGTGTGATAAGAAGAAGCGGTCTGTTCTTGAAAAGGTATCTGAAGCAGTCGAGAAGCTTAGGCTCGTCATTTGACTGAACAACTCTTTCCTTGGTGCAAAAGCCCGAAAGTGAGAACAGAAGCATACCAACAGTACCTGCAACAATACCGAGAATAAAGAACACCTCTGACATTGAAAGAGGAATCTTTCCGTTACGTGAAAGGTCAACAAAAGGAATAATTATAAGTCCGGGGATACCGCCGATGATACCGGAAATAAGTCTTGCAGACTTGATTGCTCTTGAACGGTCATCAGGGTTAGGCGAAATCGCAGCCGAAAGTCCCCAGAAGGGAATATCGCCTATGGTGTAGAAAAACTCCCAGGCAAAATATGTAACACACATATAAATTATCTTCTGCATTTCGGTACCGTCACCGATAAACACAGGACCGGCGAAGAACAGAATCGTAAAAATACCGAGAGGAAGCGGTACAAACATAAGATAGGGTCTGAGCTTACCGTAGCGGGTTCTGGTTCTGTCAACAAGCGAGCCCATAATAGGGTCATTGAAGGCATCCCATATACCCATTACAAGAATCATAAGGGCAACCGCCTTTGCAGGCACCCCGAACACAGTAACAAGAAAGAAATTGAACTGTGCTCTTATCATATTATAACCGATGCACTGTCCGCCGTTAGCTATACCGTAAATAAGAGTTTCCTTAACTCCGACATAGCGTTTCTGTTTTGTTTCAGTCATATCTTTTCTCCTTTTCACGAAACATATACCGCACCCGTAAATGCAAGCAATGTGTCAGTTCTTTCGTCTATATCTCCCCATAATTCAAGAGAATACCACTGACCCTTTTCAAAAATGAAGGTCAGCTCTTTTTCTGTTGCAGGAAATTCCTTTACAGTTTTACCGCCATTTGAAACAAGGCGGATTGTTTTAAAATCAAAGTGCTGATCGGGTACTGTTTCCTTTTGCCTTTCGGTGTCAATAATTATCGAAAGAGTATGGAATCCCGGGTAAATCTCATCGCCTGCCGTGCAGCCCTCTTCTGTAAAGAAGGTGAAAAGAGGACCCGTTGTAATTGCCGTATGTCCTTTTTCAATAGCTTCCTTCATACCGCCGGCAGTAAGCTCTTCTCCCTCACAGTAAAGATAGGTGCAGGCTGCAAGGTTTACGTTTCCTGCTGTGCGGTGCCAGTCACGGCCCATCGACGGAGCAATTCTGTAGCTCATATCAAGAAGACTGTGCCAGAACTCTCTCGCCTTTTTATTTGCCGTATTGAGGTAAGGACAGCCCTCAGAGAAAATTTCAATATAATTTACATATTCCCATCTTGCAATTTTATAATCCCAATGTCCGCCGGTGCATATAGGTGTACCGAGCTGGAAGGGGTGGGCAATTCCCACAAGTCCGCCGTCTTTGCGGATTTGGGCAATTGTGTAGTTGATGTCCTTTATACCGAAGCAGTTATAATTATTGATAAGCTGATTCATACCAAGAGAAAGCATATGCCCGTGATAGGTGGTATACTCAATGCCCTTTAAAACAGTAACATCACTCTGATTATCCGTTTCCTCCCACCCTGAAACCGTATTGTGGTCGGTAAGGCATATACCTGCCAGCTTTCTTTCCTTTGCAGCAGAAATCAGCTCACCGACAGTAAAGCTGCCATCGGAATGAAGCGTATGACAGTGAAGCTCACAAGGATACCATTTTTTCATTCGGACACCTCCCCTTCAACCTTTATCATGCAAACACAGTGGTCGGTAACAAGTGCATGCACATCAAGGCAAAGCACCCACTGACCTGAGCGTATCTCACCTTTTAAAAAGCCGGGAGATGCGTACGTACTGCTGATTTCATGATACTGTCTGTCAGCCTGACGGTGTGCGGCACCTCTGAAAATCCCACCGTCTGTAAGAGAAAGCGTAACAAGATTCTTAAGCGGCATAAACTCACTGTAATCTGTATATTCCGTCCATGTGTCACCTGCATCCCTGATAAGATTTTCCTTTATCAGCTCTATGCTTTTTTCCTCATTTTCGAGAATCTTCGGTGTATAGGAATATGTAATACACAGCTTTTCTACACCCTCAGGCACGTTGAAGGGAACAAATCTGCTCGTTTTCTCGTCACTTTTATCGAGAAACAGAGTTATCTCCTGTAATTTAATCTTATTCATCCCATTTACCTATATACTTTTCGTATCTTTCACTGTAAATATCAACAAGCTTTTTTGCAATCGGGTAAGAGCAGATAAGCGGATGCACGGTAAGTGCCTTGACTGCCTTTTTCTTGCTCTTTTCCATTATTGCCTCAACAGTAAGGTTTTCGTAATGCTTTACCGCACAGATGAGGTTTTTCTGCATTTCAGGCACATTCCCGGCCTTATGGGGATGCACGCCCTCACTGTCAACCGTACAGGTGATTTCACACACGTCTGCATCATCGAGAAAGTCCAACGCGCCCTCATTGGGAATTGAAAGCACCATTTGTACGGGATTACCCGTATTCTTCGCCTTGATAAACTCAAGAGCAACTGCCGCATAGCCTCCGTTATCGGGCTGCTTTACATATTCCTCTGCATCAGGCACAGGGAATTTCTCCGCTCTGACCTTACCGCTTTCAATTGAGAAATAACTGTTTTCACGCATAGCGTAATGCTCCATAAAGCAATGAAAGGCTTTTTCAAAATCAGAGTCAATATCAATTTTTCGCATTTCAGCGAGCATATGATTATTTATCTCAAGTATTGTTTCGCCCCTTGTTTTGCTGCTTTTCAGCACCGAGGAAACCGCCTTATCGCGATAGTGATAAAAATAGAGATATTCATTCGGAAGAAGATAGTCGGAAAGCTCGGTGATTCCCTCTTCAAAAAGGCGCATTTCCGTTTTAGTGTAAAGGTCGGGATGATTTATAATTTCGTCGGTAACATCCCTTTCCCCCACCTTAAAATCCGTAAACCATGAAAGGTGGTTAAGTCCGAAGCATTCGAAATTAAGCTTCTTCTCACCTGTCATCTCCTTAAGCTGTCTTAGGAAGCCGCTGGGTGCATCACAGACACCGTAGGTATTACTGTAGCCCATTGTGCGGAGTGCCTGGGTAACAAGTCCGCTGGGATTTGTAAAATTAAAAATCGGAGCGTCAGGCTTTGAAAGAACCTTAGCCTTCTCGCAGTATTCCTTAAGTGTGTGTATACTCCGCAATGCCATAGCAAAGCCGCCTGCACCGGTTGTTTCCTGACCGAGCACACCTTCATTGAGGGCACTTCTTTCATCGAAAACTCTGCCCTCATCGCCCTCTGCACGGATTGTGGTAATAATATAATCCGCATCCTTAAGTGCTTCATCGGCATCACTTGTAAGAGAAAATCTGAGCTCAGGTGCAATCATATAAGCAATCCGCTTTGCGATTTTGCCGTAGATATAAAGCTTTTCCTCATCAATATCCATAAACACGACTTCGGTAATTCCCGTTTCCTTTGCTCCGAGTGCAAGACTCTTTGCAAGAAAAGGTGAGCGTACACCTCCGCCGCCCAGAACTGCTAACTTCATTTCAGACTCTCCTTATATATTTCAAAATTTGATTCTCTGACTTTATCAAGAAGCTCCTCAGAAGGAAAATCAAACAGCATCCATCCCGAGGGCGCATCCTTTTTAAGCTCATATTTCATAAATTCTGCATTGACCTTTTCGGCTGACTCAAAAATTGTCTTCCCCGCTTGTCTGTGAGCCGTAGAAAGAAAGCTGACTGCAAACCCCTTTTCTCCGATACTCTCCGAGGACTTTTCAAAAAACGGATAAATACACTCCTTCCATTTCATCTCAGCGGGAAGTCCGTATCTATCCTGGACGGTGGCAACGGTTTCTTTATTCAATATAACAGGCAAGGGTTTGGTCTTCTTTTTTCCGTCCTGATCCTTCCATTCTGAAAAGTCCAGGCCTGCTTCCTTACTCCTGAGAAAGCCTTTCCACACCTTACACCTTCGCATAAGCACCATTTTGCCGCGGCACTCAGCAAGTGTGGGGTTTTCATTTTTCAGGTACCATTCACTTTCGTTACCCTTTATGTACTTACTGTAAAACTTCGGAAAAAAGCCACGGCTCATAATACCTCTGTCCTGCTTTACGCTTATAACCAAAATCTCTTCGGGATTTTCCTTAAGAAATGCTTTGAAATTGTCAAGCACCTCATCAAAGTAAAGCACATTCCGGTTTTCCGCGTCGCTGAAACAGGTTGCTAGCGAGTGAACAAGAAAGAATTCTTCCGACTTTCTTCCAAGCCTTATATCAAAAAGCCTGACACCTGCATTAAGCTGCTCTTTAACCGTCATGCTCTGACAACGGGACATATTCGGCATTGTACAATATGCCGTACAGCTGTCGTGTGTACCGGGAAGATTTATCCCGGAAAGATAAGCTTTATCGGGTAAAGCCTTGAAAACGCTTTTCATTTACCGAGCCACCTTTTTGCTTAAATCTGTTCATTATAAAAATAATAACTTAAAACGACGGAAAATTCAATAAGCTGAGGCTATTTTCTTTTGTAAAACAATTCTCTCCGATATACCGCGGGAGGCACTTTGACTTTTCGCGGAAAGTCAAAGGCCCGTAGAAAATCCGCTTTCTCCTTCACGAAAGCGGATTTTCTACAGGCAAACGCACCAAAGTGCGTTTTGCCTCCCGCATAGTAAGGCTTGGCCCCTTTGTCCGTTATCTCTCACGTCCGTCAGCATTTTTAATATACTGTTAAAGGAGGATTAAACCTCCACTACAGAAAAAAGGAGGTAAACAAATGGCAGTTTTTCAGAATCAGGCTACACTGACCTTCGGTGACAGTACGGTCAATTCAAATATAGTAACAGGTGAAATTGTTGAGGTGCTTACACTTACCAAAGCGACACTCAACACATCATACCGTCCGGGAGATACCGTAACCTACCTTATCTCCGTAGTAAACTCCGGTTCAGCCCCTTTCACCACAGTAACGGTTACAGACGACCTCGGTGCTTATTCCTTCGGCACAGAGGTCCTGACTCCGCTGAGCTTTGTTGAGGGCTCTGCGCTACTTTATATTGACGGCGTTTCTCAGCCGATAAACGTTGAAGCAAGCGGAGCAGAGATAATATTCTCTGGCTTCAGTATACCTGCAGGCGGAAACGCTCTCATATCATACCGCGCCACCGTCAACGGCTTTGCACCTCTCGCTGAAGGCTCTGAGATTGAAAATACCGCAACGCTGACTGCAACGGGACTTACGACTCCCCTTTCGGCAACAGCAACCGTACCCGTACTTGCTGCGCCTGAGCTTTCCATTACGAAGGCAGTATGTCCCGACTCAGTACCCGAAAACGGACAGCTCACCTATACACTTACTGTAATAAACACTGGCTCTGAAGAGGCAAGTGACGGCGTCACCGTCAGCGACACCTTCAACCCCATACTCACAAACATTACAGTAACCTATAACGGTGCACCGTGGACAGAAGGTGTAAACTACACCTACGACGAAGAAACAGGTGTTTTCACAACTCTTGACGGTCAGATTACCGTACCCGAAGCCACATTCACTCAGGATGCACAGACCGGTGTATGGACAGTTGACCCCGGCTCGGCTGTAATAAAAATCACGGGAACAGTTTGATGAAAACTGAAACGGCCTTTCAAGGCTGATGAATTGAGAAAGCCGTGTCTTGCCGACAGCAAAACACGGTTTTCGGTAATTTTTAAATGTAAAATCGGTAAATGAGAGCTTAATATTCTTGCTTTAACCCATAGATACAGACTGTAATTATCCTTGATATATCTCCAATAGGCTTTTTACAGTCGTTTTTCAGCCACTCATTGACAATGGCATTGATACCGTTGAGATAGTACATTATTACATATTGTCTGTCCTCGGCAAGATAATTGAACCTGTCCATAATGGGATTGAATATACTTTTGAACATTCGCTTGTACACCTCATCAGAGCCGAATAATTTATTATGCTCAAGAACAGTTGCAAAAATATGCTTGTTGTCCTTGATATAGCTCAGATACGGAGTCAGATATTCATCACATATAAATATAAGTTCATTAAGATCGCAATCCGTAAGGTTAAAAGCGATTTCCTGCTTACCTTCTGAAAAATAAGATAAGAAGTCGTTCAGCAGATACCTTACCGTTTCATTCAGTAAATCGCCCACAGTTTCATAGTGCAGATAAAACGTCGAGCGGTTAACCCCTGCTGTTTTACAGATTTCACTGACAGTGATGTATTCAAAGGGTTTCTTTTTAAGCAGTGAGATAAGTGCGAGATCCATTTTAGTGGCAGTATTAAAGTATTTACTTTCAGATTTATTCACGTTACCACTCCCGATATTGCTTATTCTTCTGAAATTTCACGCGCAAGCTGTACGATTTCATAAGCATACTTAGCCTTGCCCTTTTCAAGCATTTTTTTGTATATGGGATAGTTGACACCCATACCGATAAAGCCTGTGATTCCGATTATGATACCAAGAACGGTAAGAAGCGTTGTACCGCCTATAACCTGCATTGAAAGACTCATACCCAGACCTGCAACGAGCGAAGCAATAATACCGAATGTATAGGTAAATACTGTTGCGGGCATTTTTGCTTTTGCATCAAGCTTTCGGAGTGCAACAATTTTTGAGTCGTCCTTTGGTGCGTATTCCTTTGCGATTGATTCTGCATAAATTTTGTTTGTGTTCATTTTGTGAACCTCCTTTTTGATTTTTACAACATTATTGTACACTCAAAAGGAAGCAAACTGAACAACACGTCTTTTTGATTGTGTTGATTTGAATATGCAAATTCTTTTTTCAGATTATATCACATTTAAGGCAGATTTACAATCACTGCCCTGTTAATTCGCCAAAAATCGACCCGAAAACCGGTGAAGAATGAATAGTGAAGAAGTAATAAGTAAAAATCGACGAACTTCTGTCGAAATTCGTCGATTTCTGTGTTTGCAGCTTAATTTAGCAACAAACCGATAAATTGGAATTTACAGAACTGAATTATACAGGTGTTCCAACTTCGATTAGATTTCCGTCTAAATCATAGAATCTGACTACCTTTTGCCCCCAACTGTGGGTCAT
>SVPE01000039.1 GCA_015066015.1 Oscillospiraceae bacterium | reverse complement strand
AAACTGCTAAAAACTAAAATATTAAATTTTGAAAAAAGCCCGTAAAATAAAGGGTTTTGAGTGGTAAGACTACCACAGACACGGATGGATTTCGAGTCAGCCCCGTTATGACCACTTCGATACCTCTGCATATTATGTTGAGCAACTGCTCAACGGGTACTATTTTACCAAACATAAGAAGATATGTCAACTGTATAATTGTGAACATTTTCCCTGTGTGACCTGCACAGGGATTTTTTGTTGCTTTTCGGAAATAATATCTTTGGCGGTGATAATTATGTCAGCAAGAAAAATTGATTCTTGTTTTTCTTACATCAGAAAATCATTCGAAAATTGTGCCGACTTCAATGCACGAAACCTTAGTTTTTCCGACGGAAAAATCGCTTACCTTTTAAATATCGGTTCTTATACCGACAGGGATTATATCTCAGAAACCATTATACTTCCGCTTTTGAAGTTCGGCAGAGCTCCTGCAGACAGGCAAGAGCTTTTCGGTATCATTTCAAGCAGCGAGTTTTCCTTAACCCCCGATGCAGACACAGCAATTACACAACTCTTATCGGGGTTTGCAATTTTGCTCTGTGAAAATACTGTCGGAGATTTTTACATTTTTTCATCTCAGGTAAAGATGGTGGCATCAAGAAGTGTGTCAGAGCCTTCGGGCGAGCTTGTTATAAGAGGACCGAGAGAAGGGTTCGTTGAAAGCTCGGAAGACAATCTGGCACTGCTGAGAAAACGTCTGAAAACTGCAAATTTTAAGGCAGAACGTCTTGTTTGCGGAAGTATATACGGCACTACAGTATACATTTGTTATATTGAAAACATTGCAAACGCAGATACCGTTTCACGTGTAAAAAACAAAATAGAAAATATGCCTCTTCCTGCAATTATCAATTCGGGCTACATTGAGCATTATCTTCAAAAAAGCCCCTCTTCCCTATTCACAAATGCAGGAAGCTCCGAAAAGCCCGATGTTGTCTCGGCAAAGCTCCTTGAAGGCAGAGTTGCCGTAATATGCGACGGCAGTCCGTCGGTGCTTACAGTCCCGTATCTTTTTATAGAAGCCCTTCAGTCACCTGAGGACTATCTCAAAACAGAGTATTACGCAACCTTTATGCGATGCCTTCGCTTTTTAGGTGCAATTATCGCACTGTATCTTCCCGCAATATATCTTTCGACAGTCGAGCACCACAGTTCTGTTCTGCCATACAAAATATACAAAGCTTTTATCACGCTGCGTCAGGATGTCCCCTTTGATGTTTTCGGGGAATTTATAGTAATACTGTTAATCTTTGAGCTGATACGGGAGGTAAGTATCCGTATGCCTAAGGCAGTGGGCAGTGCCGTCAGCATTGTGGCAGGACTTACTTTGGGAGATGCAGCAATAAGCGCAAATCTTGCAAGT
The DNA here is from genome assembly GCA_015066015.1 of Oscillospiraceae bacterium. Taxonomy (GTDB): domain Bacteria; phylum Bacillota; class Clostridia; order Oscillospirales; family Acutalibacteraceae; genus UBA6857. Next base: position 7,081 of record SVPE01000039.1, on the reverse strand, counting down.
GCTCCCGTAATTATGGCATCGGCTCTTTCGGCAATGTGTACTTTTATAGTGCCGCCGCTTATGAACAGCATAGTACTTCTGAGATTTGTAAATCTTCTGCTCGCTGATTTTCTTGGTTTTCCGGGAGTTATACTGTCGGCGTGCTTTATCCTTGCAAATCTTTCACGGACGGAATCCTTCGGCGTCCCCTGTCTTTTACCCTTTGCACCCATAAGAATCAAAGGTCTTAAGGATTCTCTTTTTGTCAAACCTTTAAGTGCCATTAACAGCCCGCAAAGCTCGCTTTATCCCAAAGGAGATGATTAACATAAAGAAATTTTTATTTTCTTTATTTCTGTTATTTATGTTTTTTATTTCAGGTTGTACCGCCAAGGAGGAAAGCGAAACCTTTTTTATTCACGGTGCCGCATTTGAAAAAGACGGCGAAAATGTCAGTATCACTCTGCTTTCAGAGCATCTTTCGGGTGACAAAAGTGATTATTCGGTAATCGAACAAAAAGCAGAAAACCTGAGTGAGGCTGCTGAAAAAATCAAGAAAAAATACAGAGAATGTTACTTTGCCACCTGCCGCTTTTACCTTTTTACGGACAAAGCAGACAAAGATTTCTTGCTTAAGGTTGCAAAAGAGCTTTGTGACGGAAATGATTTTCCGATTACTGCAAATATTTTTATCATAAGAGAATCACCATCAAAAGCTTTTTTGGCTTCAATTGAAGATGGCAAGGATTTAAAAAGCTTTATGTCTCTTTATGATAAAAACAAGCTGAATATCATACGTTTTTTTGCCCATATATTTTCTGAAAAAGACATATCTGTACCGACACTCAGGCTTTCGGATGACGGAAAAGCAGAAAAAGACGGCAAGGCGGTTTTCAAAAAGAAAAGAGGTGTTATATTTGAATAAAAATATCGGCAAAAAAGTACAGCTATGCCTTTCATACGCTGTGTTTTTTCTTTCGGGTGCGGGAATATTCTTACCCCTTAAGAGCTCTGACAACACAGCAGTTTCACTTTTAACAAGCCTTATTATTTCTGTGTGTGTTCTTTTTCTTTTATTGAAGCTCACAAACAAATACAAGGGTTTGCCCGACTGCAGCTCAATTACCGGCAGGATATTTACGCTGATAATCGTCCTCATATGTGTTTTTTCATTACTTTTACTTCTCACAGAGGTCGTCAAGGATACATCTTTTATCACAAACCGCGGCATAAGTCTTATGTATTATACCGCTATATCCGTATCAATTCTCCTCGTAAACCTATATATTTCTTCAGGCACAGAAAGAGGAATTTTTCGCTTTTCGGTTCTTAGCACACTTCCCTTTCTTATGCTGTTTTTTGTTTTATTTGCCCCATTCTTTACGGTAAAAAGCGCGGTATTTGATTTTGGTGCGGAAAGACAAGGTATTTACAACGGAATATTGCCGGGTATAAAATCAGGTCTTTTTCTTTCAGCCGACTCTGTATTTTACCTTTTACTTTTTGACGATCTCTATGAAGACACAGAGAACAAAAACAGATGCTTTCTATCGGGGCTTGTAATTTCCTATGCCTTCATCCTTGCCCTTGTAATCATTCCCCGTCTTATTTTCGGAAAAGAGCTTGCAAGCAGCCTTGATATGCCCGATTATTCGCTTGCCCGCCTTGTATACGGCTTCGACATAACAGAGCTTGTATCGGGACTGAGGATTGTTTCCTTTCTCATTAAAGGCTCTGTTTATATGAGGCTTTGCGGCAGGCTGATTGTATCTACTCAAAAAAAGCTGCGCTTCAAAATCAAAAACGTAATTCTTACCCTCCATCTGCTATTGCCCGTATCATTTCTGTCACTTGCTATTTATGACACAAACCTCGACTACGGCAGTCTTCAGCATCTGATATACCCCTCAGCCGTGATAAGTCCGCTTCTTTTGCTGCTTTATATTATTCTAATGAAAAAAAAGACGTGAAGGCTGCTTTATTTCGACATTATTCTTTTGCCGTCAGGTGTATGCTGAAATAGACAAGGAAGGAGAAATATATATGGATATGACAACACTCGTCAAGGACGACAAAATGGTAATTTATCTCTCGGGAGAAATTGACCATCACTCCTGCAGGGAAATAAGAGAAGGCGTGGACAGGCTTCTTGTCACACACAGACCCAAGGTGTTTATCTTCGACCTTTCGGGGGTTGATTTTATGGACTCTTCGGGACTTGGCCTTGTTCTCGGCAGATACAGAAGAGTAAAGGAGCTTGATGCAGATATGTATATTGCAAATGCAGACGAGAGAACATTAAAGATTCTCAGAATGGCAGGAGTAGACAAAATAATAAAAACAATAACACACAGCACAGAAAGCTGTGAATAAAAATTCGGAGAGTATTGACAATGAAAAAAGATGTTTTGCAAAATTATTTAAAAATAACAATACCCGCAAAAAGTATGAACGAGGCACTGTCCCGTTCGGTGATATCCGCGTTCATTTCTCAGCTTGACCCGACAATTGAAGAGCTATGCGATCTTAAAACCGCAGTATCCGAGGCAGTGACTAACTGCATAGTTCACGCCTACAGAGATGAGGCCGATGAAGGCAAAAAGCTCATTTACATAACAGCAGATATAACAAAAGGCGGGGCGGTAACAATCAGAATACGCGACAAGGGCTGCGGTATAAGTGACATTGAGAAGGCACTTACACCGATGTATTCAGGTTCGTCAAGCGAAGAAAGAAGCGGTATGGGATTTTCAATTATGCAGGTTTTTTCCGACAAACTGACGGTCAGATCAAAACCCGGCAAGGGAACGACGGTAAGCATATCAAAACACATCGGCAAGGCATATGCAGAAAACTGATTACTGCGACAACTCGCTTCTCTTAAAAAAACACAGAGACGGTGACAAAAATGCATTGGAAGAGCTATGCAAAAGCAACTCAGGACTTGTTACCGGCATCGCCAAGAGATTTTGCGGCAGAGGACACGAATATGAGGACCTGATTGAGGTTGGTAAAATAGGTCTGCTCAAGGCAATTGACGGATTTGATGAAAGTCTGGGATACAGCTTTTCAACATATGCTTTCCCACTTATTCTTGGCGAAATCAAGCGTTTTTTACGGGACGACGGACCCATTAAAATCAGCCGAAAGGTAAAAGCAAACGCAAAAACCGTTATTTCGGCAAGGGAAGAATTCTACAAGCAAAACAAAAGAGAAGCAAAGCTGAGCGAGCTTTCTGAAATAACACATCTGACATTTTCGGAAATAACCGAGGCACTGGAATCACAAAACTGCATCGTTTCGCTTGAAGAAAAGGTTTCTTCGCGGCAGGATACAAGTCTTCGCATATGCGACACAATCCCCGACGGTGATTTTCTTGAAACTGTTACGGACCGCATAGCATTAAGTCAGGCAATCTCAAAGCTCAACGAAGAAGAAAAACAACTGATTACGCTCAGATTTTTTAAAAATATGACACAGACAAGTGTTTCGAAAATTCTCGGTATATCACAAGTCACGGTTTCTCGTCTTGAAAAGAAAATTATAGACAAATTACGACAAGATTTTTTATGAATAATGTAGAAATTTGTATTTTTCTATGTACAAATAATCTTTTTTATGTTAAAATAGGGTATCTCAAAAGGAAAAAAGGTACACTTATGGCAAAAAAGAGATTTGGAGACAGAAAAGACGGAAGACGTCTTCGCACCATAGATCCTATGAGCGTAGTTTCTCCCTACATTATGGGCACCCGTTCAGGATGTCAGAACCAGCTTACCGACAGTTTCGATACTGAAGAGTGCGAAAAGTATCTGACCGACAAAAAGAAGGACGGTGTCAAGGGTCTGAGTCTTATGCACATCATTATTGCAGCATATCTCAGAACCGTTTCACAGTACCCTGCCATCAACAGATACATTGCAGGTCAGAGAATTTATTCGAGAGACAAGGTTATTATTTCCCTTGTTATAAAGCGCGAATTAAAGCTTGAGTCACCCGACACGGTTATAAAGGTTGAATTTTCGCCGAGAGACACAATTATGGATGTCTACGAAAAGTTCAACAAGGCAATTGATGAATACAGAAGTGATCCGGGAAGCAGCTTTGACAATCTTGCCAAAGTTCTCAACTTCTTCCCAGGTCTTGTTCTCAAATTTGCAATTGGAACACTCAGGTTTATGGATTATTTCGGCTGGCTTCCCTACTCTCTTCAGAAGCTTTCGCCATTCCACGCGTCCCTATTTATTACATCTATGGGCTCACTCGGAATTCCTGCCGTTTGCCATCATCTTTACGATTTCGGAAACCTACCGGTATTTATAGCTTTCGGTGCCAAGAAAAAGGTCAACGTTCTGAATGACGACGGTGTTGTTGAAAAACACGGTATGGTTGATACGACCTTTGTTCTTGACGAAAGAATCTGCGACGGTTATTATTTTGCAACCGCATACAAGTATTTGAGAAGATTCTTTAAGAATCCGGCGCTTCTTGAATTGCCGCCTGAAACTGTTGTTGAGGATATTGAATAGAAAAGTTAACGAGGCGTAAAGCCGTTATCACGTGGACAAAAACAAAGTCAGCAAGTTTTTCACTTGCTGACTTTTTATATTAAAGCCTCGTTTTTTCATTTATTTTCCCGAAAGCTTCTTATCAATTGCCTCTGCCGCATTTTTGCCTGCGCCCATCGCAAGAATTACAGTCGCCGCACCTGTTACGGCATCGCCGCCGGCATACACAAACTCACGGGATGTTAGTCCTGTTTCTTCTTCTGCGATAATACCGCCCCATTCCTTTGTTTCAAGTCCTTCGGTTGTTGACTTGATAAGGGGATTGGGAGAAGTTCCGATTGCCATTACTACGCAGTCAACATCAAGCACAAACTCGCTGTCGGGGATTTCAACAGGTCTGCTTCTTCCTCTTTCATCCGGCTCGCCAAGCTCCATTTTGACACATTTAATGCCTGTGACAAAGCCATTCATAGGATCTCGTCTGTCATCGGGATTGTGGTAACCGAGAATTTCAACAGGATTGTTAAGAAGTCTGAAGTCCACGCCTTCTTCCTCTGCGTGTTCAACCTCTTCCTTTCTCGCAGGCAGCTCTTCCATTGAACGCCTGTAAACGATATACACCTCATCTGCGCCGAGTCTGAGTGCACTTCTCGCAGCGTCCATAGCAACGTTGCCGCCGCCTACTACTGCAACCTTCTTAGCCTTCATAACCGGTGTTGACGAATCATCTTTATAAGCCTTCATAAGGTTTACTCGAGTTAAAAACTCATTGGCAGAATATACACCCTTAAGTTGCTCTCCGGGGATATTCATAAACTTAGGCAGACCTGCACCTGAGCCTATAAACACAGCCTTGAAGCCATATTCGGACATAAGCTCATCAATCGACAGAATTTTGCCTATAACCATATTGGTTTCTATCTTTACTCCAAGTGCTTTAAGTGTTTCAACCTCTTTTGCAACAATTGCCTTAGGAAGTCTGAACTCAGGAATTCCGTATACCAGTACACCGCCTGCTACGTGAAGTGCTTCAAATACCGTCACATCGTAGCCTTTCTTTGCAAGATCGCCTGCGCAGGTAAGCCCCGAAGGGCCTGAGCCGATTACTGCCACCTTTATGCCGTTACTTACGGGTTTGGCAGGAGCTTCAGTCACGTTATTATTATGCCAGTCAGCGACAAATCTTTCGAGTCTGCCGATTGCAACGGGCTCACCCTTGATTCCTCTTACGCACTTGCTTTCGCACTGTTTTTCCTGAGGGCATACTCTGCCGCATACTGCAGGAAGCGAGCTTTGCTTTACGATTATCTGATAAGCCTCTTCAAACTCACCCTCTGCAACCTTTGCAATAAAATCCGGTATATAAATCTTAACCGGACATCCGCCGACACAGGGCTTATTCTTACAGTTAAGGCAGCGTTTTGCCTCATCTATTGCCTGTTCTGCAGTATAACCGAGTGCAACCTCAAGGAAGTTATGACGGCGTACGTCAGGTGCCTGAGTCGGCATTTCATTTTTCTTTAGTGACATATTTGCCATATTACTTTGCCTCCTCAGCCTTTTTCAAGAGATTACAGGTTTCCTCAAAGGCGTGGCGTTCAAAATCTCTATACATACTTGAACGTTCCATTGCCTCATCAAAATCAATTTCGTGTCCGTCAAACTCAGGACCGTCAACGCAGGCAAACTTCATTTTACCGCCAACCGTAAGTCTGCAGCCGCCGCACATACCTGTTCCGTCAATCATTACAGGGTTCATACTTGCAACAGTCTTTATGCCGTATTCCTTTGTGAGGGCGCATACGAACTTCATCATAATAAGGGGACCGATAGTTATAACCTCGTCGTACTCTTCTCCGCTTTCAATAAGCTTTCTGAGAGCATCCGTTACAAGACCCTTTTCACCTGCACTGCCGTCATCAGACATAAGCACGGTCTTTGTGGTATTTGCTCTGAACTCATCTTCAAGGATTACAAGATCCTTATTTCTGAAGCCCACAATTGCGTGCACCTCACAGCCAAGGCTATGCAGTTTCTTTGCAACGGGAAAAGCAATAGCGCATCCCACACCGCCGCCTACTACCGCAACCTTTTTGAGTCCCTCTGTTTCGGTCTTTCTTCCGAGAGGACCTACAAAATCGGAAAGGCAGTCACCTTCTCTAAGAGAGTTGAGCTTCTGAGTAGTAGCACCTACAATCTGGAAGATTACGGTAACTGTTCCCTTTTCCCTGTCGAAATCCGCAACAGTCAGGGGAATTCTTTCGCCATCGGCATCGGTTCTGAGAATAATAAACTGACCCGGTTCTGCCTTTTTTGCAACAAGGGGTGCTGACACTTCAATAAGTGTTACGGTGGGATTTAGTTCTTTTCTTCTGACTATTTCAAACATTTAAAATTCACTCCAAAAGTGCTTGTGATTTTGCGTAAATACGTACAGTATAGTATACAATATGAAACAATTAATGTCAAGGTATTTTTCGCTCATTTAATTTATATAAAAGTAAAAATCCCAACCATCGTTTCTGATGATTGGGATTACATTTTACTTTGTCATCAAAGAAGCGGCAAATTACTTAGTGCCTGCGAGCTTTGCA
>SVPE01000003.1 GCA_015066015.1 Oscillospiraceae bacterium | reverse complement strand
AACAACAACTACTTTAATTATGCTTTGCTCAAACAGCCACACACATCGATTTATATTTAGCTTTATTTAAAAGCTGTTACATAGTGACCCAACAGAATATGAGCGAGGTGAGATTTTCTCCCCACGCTTATTTCTGGTGCCTATGTAGCGGCTTTTTTGTTTTGCATTTTTTCTTGTGGCGGGTTGTAAATGTTTTGAAAACATTTCAGTTTTTGGGTGTCCATTTGGCCTCTCCCAGTGGGAATAAGTGAGAATTGTTTTTCAAGTCACTTGTAAACAGTTTGAAAACTTTCGGGTTCGATGGTTCTCTTTTGCTCAAAAAATGTCCGTAAGAAAGTAGAGGGGTATTTAAAATTACCGCCTCTGAACGGAATCAGTGTTTATGCGTCCTTGTCTTAACAAGCAATGGATATGAGTACTCAGCAACCTTGCCTTGTTAATACTTAATGCGTGGCATCAGTATTAACAAGCAATGGATTTGCCCGGGCACATTTGCTTGTTGCTACCTTTTGCATGGCATCAGTATCAACAAGCAATGGATCTGCATATCCAAATTCCGCTTGTTAGGGAGGTCTCGCCTGCCGGCTCGGTCTGTGCTTTTGAATGCAAAATGCATTCAAAGGTCTCCACTGGAGACCCGCACCCCTAAAACCCCGAGAAAATTTTTGTGAGAAGCAGACGAACTCACGGTAAAAAATTCGTCAGAAAAATTTTCAAAGAACTGAATTTTAAAAAACTTTTGCAAGTCTTTTTTGAATTCTTACATCCTTCCTTGAAAACAAAAAGTTAAAATCAAAATCAAATTTTAAAATTTATGGAGGTCTATTATGACAACATTAACAGAAATCAGAATCGAAAACTTAAAATCATTTGAAAACAATCCTTTCATTTTCAGAGAGGACACGGCCTTTGAGATGCTTATTGACAGCATTACAAATTTAGGAGTACTTACACCAATCATCGTCCGCAGTCTTGACGACGGTAATTATGAAATCATCAGCGGTCACAGACGAGCTGAAGCCTGCAGAAGGCTTGGCATTGAAGCAATACCTTGCATTGTTAAAGAGCTAACCAAGGACGAAGCAACGGTTATACTTGTTGACCTGAACTTACAAAGAGATGAAGTGTTGCCTAGTGAGAAAGCACACGCATACAAAATGAAAATGGACGCACTTAAAAATCAGGGAGCAAGGACGGATTTAACTTCTACACAGTCTGTGTCGAAGTTCCGTACAGCAGAAGAGGTCGGAAAAGAAAACAACGAAAGCCGTGAAACTGTCAGGCGATATATTCGACTCACATACTTAATACCTGAAATATTAAAGCTCGTTGATGAAGGAAGAATAGCTTTTACTCCTGCTGTTGAACTGTCTTATCTGCCGTCGGAAGAACAGCACGAGGTTTACGGGTTTTATGAGAACGAAGAGGTTACACCCTCGTACTCACAAACGGTACGTATGAAAAAGCTTTACACAGAAGGTCAGCTCACATCGGACAGAATATCCGAGATTATGGCAGAGGCAAAAGCAAATCAAAAAGATTATCTGAAGATTCCTACGGAGAACATAAACAAATATTTCAAGTCGAGGTTTACGGAAAAACAAAAGCAGGAATTTGTAATCAAAGCTGTTGAGCATTATCACCGATATTTAATGCGGCAGAGAGATGCGAGGTGAAGTGAATGTTTGAAAGATTAAAATTAATTCTGCGCTTCATTCTCTTGAGCACCCGTGCTCAATTATTTATGCTCAGTGAAGATGAAAAAGAATATATCATCAACGGTATAAAATTTTATGTTTCGTCTCGGTATTCAACAGACAAGAAGGGTGATACTTTTGAAAATAAAATTGAAAAATATATTGGCAGTGACTTCACACATTTGTCACCTGCAACAAACAATGATAGAATAAACAACGAATATATATGTCTGACTGCCGGGAAGGAGGTAAAATGCAGTTAACAGATTATATCGGTATCGCAGGTCTTTATACCCGTCTCTCACGAGATGACGGTACAGACAGCGAAAGCAATTCAATAGCAAATCAGAAAAGATTGTTATCACAAAAAGCCAAAGAGCTTGGATTTACAAATGTAAAGTTTTATGTTGATGACGGTTATACGGGTACAAACTTTAACCGTCCCGGATTTCAGGAGCTTCTTGACGATATTGAAATGGGATACATTTCAGTTGTAATGGTAAAGGACTTATCAAGATTAGGCAGAGATTATGTTTCGGTAGGTCATTATACCGATAACTATTTCCCTGAACACAACATTAGATTCATCGCTGTTAACGATATGGTGGACAGTGACGAGGGTGAGAATGAAATTGCACCCTTCAAGAACATAATGAATGAAATGTACGCAAGAGACATTTCAAGAAAAATCAGAAGCTCAAACCGCATAAGAGGTAACCTTGGTGAGCCTCTTGCACAACCGCCTTACGGATATATGAAAAGTCCTGAGAACAAAAAGAAATGGATTGTTGACCCCGATGCTTCACAGGTAGTGAAAAGTATTTTCAGAATGTGTCTTGAGGGTATGGGTAACGAAGCTATTGCAAGGGAGTTACAGAACAGACAGGTGCTTATCCCTATGGCATATTGGCACAGTAAAGGTTTAAACAGAGGCGGCAAACAAATGCCTGCTGACCCTTACAGGTGGAGTAAGACAACCGTAAGGAAAATCCTAACTCAACAAGAGTACTGCGGTGATGTAATCAATTTCAAAACCTACTCAAAGAATTTCAAAAACAAAAAGAGGCTGATGAACGCTGAAGAGAATTGGAAAATCTTCAAGGATGTTCACGAGCCTATCATCGAAAGAGAAGTGTTTGAGCTTGTTCAGGAAAATCTGTTAAAGGTCAAGAGAAGAGCTCCTAAACCCGAAAATGCAAGAAAACACATTTTCAGTGGTCTTATCCGTTGTGCAGATTGCGGAAGTAATATGAGTTATCATACGAATACCGTCAACAAGGATATCCACTATTTCAGTTGCAGTAATTATGTTAAAGATACCCGAGGCACCTGTCAGGCTCGGCACTATATCCGTTCAGATGCTCTTGAACAGATAGTCATCTTTGAGCTTAAACGCCTTGCAATAATGCTTCAAACGGACGAGCCGTTACTTGTTGAAATCCTAGAAAAGAAATCGAACAAAGATTTTTATGACGAGAAGAAATTTCTTGAGGGTGAACTGCAAAAAGCAATAGTCCGTCAACAGACAGTTGCTTCTCTTTATGAGAAACTGTATGAGGACAATGCAACGGGTAAGGTTACGGATGAATGGTTTACCCACATGTCCCACAAGTATGAGGTTGAACGAGCAGAGCTGAAGGTCAAGATATTCAATCTGAGAGAACAGGTTGCAAATATGCAGACGGTTCAGCATAGCAAAGATATGTTTATCGGTGCAGTAAGAAAATTCTTAGATATGGAAACAATCACGGCACCACTCATTCACGAGCTTATTGACCACATTGATGTTTATGAGAGTGAGGGTAAAGGTAAAAACAAAACGCAGAGAATTGTTATTTACTACCGATTTGTAGGGTACATTGAATTGCCTGACAAAAACACAATCACAAATGATACCCGACAGGGAGTAGCGGTGAATTATATTTCAGGCACTTTACCTGAAACGGCATAAAAGAAAAAAGCCGCAGATAAACTGCGACAAACAACAAAAATATATCAATCTGTTTTTAAACAAAAAGGATGCGTGTTCAAATCCCTTATGAACACGCATCATGGTGCGAGAGACGGGACTTGAACCCGTACGAGCTGCCCCACACGCCCCTCAAACGTGCGCGTCTGCCGATTCCGCCACTCTCGCATATTAACTTGCCGCTCTTTCGAACGCTAGTATACTATACCACTACAAAGGGGAATTGTCAAGAGATTTTTCGATATTTTTTGAAAAAAATTTTTGTAAAAATAAAGACAAATCTGTATTTTTTTGTTATACTATATGTCCTGCTTATTTCTTAAGCTGAAATTCAGAGGTGGAATTATGAAAGAAACAATCCTGCAGTTCGGTACGGGCGCATTCCTTCGAGGCTTCGTTGCCGACTTTGTTCAGACTCTTAACGAAAAGGGTCTTTATGACGGAAAAATCGCAGTAGTACAGCCTACCAACAGTAAAAGAGGTCAGCTTATAAACAGCTCCGGGGGAGAGCATAACCTTTTTCTGCGCGGTATCGTTGACGGTGAAAAGGTTGTAACTCACAGAAAAATTCAGTCTGTTACACGCTGTATTGACCCCTATGACAATTATGAGAGTTATCTGTCACTTGCAAAAAATCCCGATTTGCGCTTCATAGTTTCAAACACGACAGAGGCCGGAATTGTATTTGACCCTAAGTGCAGTTATCACGACAGGCCTGCCCTTTCTTTCCCCGGAAAGCTCACACAATTCCTTTATCAGAGATATCTTACCCATCTTCCCGGTTTTGTAATCTTAGCCTGTGAGCTGATTCCCGCAAACGGCAAGACTCTTAAAAGCTGTGTGAAGAAATATGCATCCTTATGGGAGCTCGGTGACGATTTTTATGACTGGCTTGAAGAAGAAAATACCTTCTGCAACACTCTCGTTGACCGAATTGTTTCAGGATATCCCGAGGATGCCGCTGAGCTTTTTTTACAAATAGGATACGATGATAAGCTTCTCAATACTGCCGAGCCCTATCATCTGTGGGTTATTGAGGGTAACTTTGAAAGTGAGCTTCCATTGAAAAAAGCAGGACTTAACGTTATCTGGTGCGACGATGTTACTCCCTACAGCACCATGAAGGTCAGAGTCCTCAACGGCTCACATACCAGTCTTGTTTTCCCGAGTCTTCTTTGCGGTATTGAAACCGTCAGGGAGAGTCTCGAGGATGAGCAGCTGAAAAAATATCTCGGTCGCTGTCTTTTTGACTGCATACTTCCTCTCATTGACAGAGACGAGGCAAAGCAGTTTGCACAGGATGTGCTTGCCCGCTTCTCGAATCCCTACATAAAGCATCGCTGGCAGGCAATTTCACTTAACTCCCTGAGTAAATTCAGACAGAGAGTCCTTCCGTCAATCGAGGATTATCTCATCAGAAACGGTGAGCTTCCGAAGCCTCTTGTTTTTGCTTTGTCAAGCCTTATCTATTATTATAAGAACAACATTGTGCAGGATAATCCCTCTTTGGCAAGTTTCGTTATGATAAGCGACCTTGAGCAGATTCTTTCCGATACCGCGATGTGGGGGATTGACCTGAGCGAGATGAAAAACCTCGTCGAAAAGGGTATACGCCTTATTGAAGAAGAGGGTATCAGAAAGGCTATTGACTGGGCGATGAGCTGATGATAAAGGCACAAGAACAACAATGCGCAGAAATACTCAAAGAACAGCGATAAAAAATTAAAAGTAAAACTACACAGAAAATTGGTCGGGACATCGAAGCACTACCGTTTTTTGCTCAATAAGCCGGAGCCGCAGGTTCATCCTGCGGCTTTTTCGCGCGGCTACGCCGCGCGGTTACCTTTGTGGGGAAGAGGCTGCATCCGGGCACAAGGTCGGGGAGGCACCCCGACTTTTCTTTGAAAAGCCGGGGGCACGCCTTAAATCCGCTTTGTCCTTTCACGAAAGCGGATTTAAGGCGTGTGAACGGGCTGCGGCCCGTTCTGCCTCCCCGTAAAGTCGGGTGTACAACTTTTTTGATAATTAAGATTTATATATAATGAAAAAATTCTTGCCTTTTATTTTTCGATGTGGTAGAATTTTACAAAAGGAGGAGTTCGTATGAAACTCAGAAAATTTACAGCTTTTATACTTGCATTATTAATGATTGTTCCCGTTTTTTCACTTTGCTCTTTTGCGGCGGATGAAGATATCAGCGAGCTTCAGCAGGAATTTTACTTCGGCAGAGGTCCTGAGGTAAACGGATACGCTATTGACTACCGTGTTTATTCGCCGGTAGGACGCCACGACGATACAGAGTATCCGCTTGTAATCTGGCTTCACGGTATGGGCGACGGTGCTTATGACGGCAGACAGATAGAAAAAAGTAATATTGCACTCTGGGCAAGTGAAGATTACCAGAGCCGCTTTAAAGGCAGTGAAGGTGCGTTCATTTTTGCCGCACGCTCTTTGGAAGAGGAAGGTCTTTTCTGGACAGATGAGCTTATTCATCCTCTGAGAGCTGCAATTGACGCTTTTATATATGAAAATTGGTATAATATCGACCTTGAGCGCATTTATATCGGCGGTTATTCAATGGGCGGTAAAATGACACTTAAAATGGCAGTTGCTTATCCCGAGCTTTTTGCGGCAGCCTTCCCGATATGTCCTGCCTGGGTGCCGGGCACCGATGCAACGGCAAAGCTTGCTGATATGCCTATATGGCTCACAAGCGGCGCTTCAGATCCTCTTGTAAATTATTTCACCTGGGTTATGCCTACATGGAAGAATATTATTTCAGAAAGCAATGTTCCTGCTTCCTGCCGTTTTTCGACGCTTTCGAGAACTGCTTATGCCAACGGACTTCCCACCTCAAGCGGACATCATAGCTGGTACGCCGTAAATAATGATATGTTCTCTTCAAGAAACGGCAATTATCCGGCAATGAAAACCGTTGACGGAAACGGTAAAAAGGTTACGCTTAATTATCCCGACGGTATGATTTCATGGCTTTCGGGCTTCAGAAGCGACTACGACGGTGAAAGAGCCCACGGAAGCGGTAACCTTGTGGCACAGACAAGTGATGCATCGGTATCGGGTTTCGGTATGCTGGTTACTCTTTTCAGGAATCTCTTTGAGTATATTTCAATGTCTATAGGTCTGTAATATGAGAATAAATATGAAGAGCTTCGCAGAAATGCGAAGCACTCAGACTGCCGATAAAGTCACAAGAACAACAATGCACAGAAACACTTAAAGAACGTCGATATAAAAATTAAAAACAAAAACTACAAAGAAAAATGGTCAGGACATCGAATCCCGACCATTTTTGCATTGTTTTGCCATTTTTTCGCCCTCTCGGAGTACCACTGTACGCCTTCGGGGCGAAGAAAAAGGCATCTCGCACCTTTCTCAACAGTCCGTCAGACTGTCGATAAAGTCACAATAACAACAATGCACAGAAACACTTAAAGAACGTCGATAAAAAATTAAAAACAAAACTACAAAGAAAAATGGTCAGGACATCGAATCCCGACCATTTTTGCATTGTTTTGCCATTTTTCGCCCTCTCGGAGTACCACTGTACGCCTTCGGGGCGAAGAAAAAGGCATCTTGCACCTTTCTCAACAGTCCGACAGCTTGTCGAAAATACTTTTCGACAAGCTGAGAGCTTCGCAGAAATGCGAAGCTCTCTTACTGTTAAAGATATATGCTTTCAAAATCATACATATCGCGGATGTTGTTGCTTTTTGTGTGAATTGTGATAAGGGTACTTGCGAGCGATGCTTTAGGTGTTACGTGATAGTATGTATCTTCGTAAAAGCTGCACTGAACAGTTGCCGGGTGATTATGTCCCATTGAAAGAAGCCCCACACATCCGCTTTCAGTGAAAACATCGTCAAGAGGTTGATTCTTGGGTATGTTGTATTTTTCAGGACGGATCATAAGCGTAGGATATCCGGGTTTGTAAGGTGCACCGTCTTTTGCTGCTCTTGCAAAGTTGGGTGTGTTTTCATGAAGGAACACGCTTATATAAACATTTTCATTTGTTTTCTTTTTGATTGATATTTCATCTTCGCACCAGGCAACCTGATCCTCATGAACATAACCGTAGGTGTGGTCAGGGTCGTCATTATCATAGTCCATTGTGTCAATGAATAAAAGTGAATGTGTCATAGTGTCACCGTTGTAAATGTCAATGCTGTACTGACAGCCGCCTGAAATTTCGGGTTCATCGGCAACGAGGCAGTGCTCATATTGTGAAAGGTAAGCAACAACATCTTCAGATGTACCGTAGTTGATACCGTCGTTATTTCCGGGAACGTAGGACCAGTATTGGTCAGCTTCCTCAAATATTTCAGCTACACTACGAAGCACATTTGCCTTGTTAAAGTTACCGTCATTGCCGTCATCAATCATATCGCCCGATATCACAACAAGGTCGGGGGAATACTTTTCTGTCAGCTTTTCCATTTTATTAAGGACACTGATGTCTGAAAAGCTGATTCCTGTGGTCATATGGGTATCGGAAAATTGCAGAACAGTAAAGTCACCGTTTTCGTCCGCGTAAAGGTCGGGTAAGGCCTTTTGAACGTTGACTGTTTCGGCAAAGCCTGAGATGTCGCCTTTGTTTTTCATTTCCTCAGCCAGAGGACCTCCGCCAAGGACTGACACAAAAGCTGTAAGGAAGGCAATTAATGTGCAGATAAAGTTTGTCATAGTTTTCATCCTTTCTGAGTTTGATTCCTTGATTGAGAGGTTGACATCAATCAAAGTAAAATAAACATGCAGATTTGTTGTCGCAGATATACTCTACTATATTTTATGAGAAAAATCAATATCAATTTTAATTTGAAAAAAATGCTGACTGCAGGTGTCGGGCTATGGTTGGTATGCGGGGAGGCGAACGGGCTTCGCCCGTTCAGCGCAGATAAAAAAACGCTTTCGGATAAAGAGAAAGCGTTTTTTATCTGCGTCTCAGGCTTTCCGCAGGAAAGCCTGAGTGCCTCCCCGCCGTCTGCCCGTTATTTCTTTCCTTAAAAAGCCGCAGATTAATCTGCGGCATAAGCTGTGAATTTATAATTGTTTGTCGAGGATTTTGTCGAGTATTCTGTGTGCTGCCTCATCCTTGCTCATCATAGGAAGCTCTTCTTCACTGTCGTAGGTGATGAGTGTGATAACGTTTGTGTCAACACCAAAGCCTGCACCCTCTGTGCGAAGACTGTTTGCACAGATCATATCGCAGTTTTTCTTTGTGAGCTTTGCTTTTGAGTTTTCAATAACATTGTCTGTCTCCATGGAAAAGCCGCAGATGAATTGCCCCTCTTTTTTTGTTTCACCAAGGTAAGCAAGAATGTCCTTGGTGCGTTTGAGCTGAATTGACATGTCACTGTCGCTCTTTTTAAGCTTGCTGTCAGCAGCTGAAAGGGGAGTATAGTCGGAAACTGCCGCCGCCTTGATGATTATGTCCTGTAAGGGAGCTGCTTCGGCTACTGCAAGGAACATATCTTCGGCTGAGGTGACGGGTACTGTTTTTACAAACATCGGAGCTTTAACCTCGGTGTGAGCCGCAACAAGAGTAACCTCTGCGCCGCGAAGCATTGCCGCCTTGGCAATTGCAAAGCCCATTTTACCTGAGGAGTGATTGGTGATGAAACGGACAGGATCGATAGCTTCACGGGTAGCACCGGCAGTGACGAGCACCTTTTTACCCTCTAAATCCTTTGGAAAAGCAATTTCTCTGATGATGTATTCCAGGAGGACCTCTTCTTCAGGCATTCTTCCGTCGCCGAGGTCACCGTTTGCGAGCATGCCGCTGTCGGGTGTGATGATTTCATAGCCGTAAGAGGCAAGCTTTTTTATGTTGTCCTGAACTATCGGATTGTGGTACATGTTATGATTCATTGCAGGTGCAACTATCTTTTTGCAGGGACAGGCCATAACCGTTGTGGTAAGCATATCGTCAGCTATACCGTTTGCAATTTTGCCTATTACGTTTGCCGAGGCAGGCGCGAGCATTACAACATCAGCCTGTTTTGCCAGGGCGACGTGCTCCACGCTGTACTGAAAGTTGCGGTCAAAGGTGTCAATGAGGCACTTGTTGGCTGTCAGCGTTTCAAAGGTGACAGGGTTTATGAATTGAGTAGCGTTTTGTGTCATAAGCACATGAACATTGCAGTGAAGCTTTTTGAGCATACGTGCAAGATTTGCAATTTTATATGCGGCGATACTTCCCGATACACCGAGAAGAACGGTTTTACCTTTAAGCATAAATAAGGCTCCTTTGATTTATTTGTGATAAGTATATCATATTTTTTTAAAAAAATATATACTTTTTTATTTTCTTTGTGCTATAATTAAATAAATATTGTATTGTATCACTTGTATGTGAACGATAACAAGGAGGATAATAAAAATGAATAAGAGCTTCAAGCCCAAAGAGCTTACGCTTATGGGACTTCTGGCAGCGGTTCTTCTGGTGATGTCATTCACACCCTTCGGCTACCTTAATATCGGACCGCTTGCAATCACACTCAATATGATTCCCGTTGCCATCGGTGCAATCGCGCTCGGCCCCAAAGGCGGTGCTTTCCTGGGTGCAGTTTTCGGCTTTACCAGCTTTCTGCAGTGTATAGGTATCGGCGGCTCGAGTCCGATGGGTGTAATACTTTTCGGAATTAACCCCGTACTCGCCTTTATACAGAGATTTGTACCCAGATTCCTTATGGGACTTCTGACAGCATATATCTATAAATTTATAAAGAAAACCGCCGCAGGTAAGGTTGCTCCCTTTGTTGCAGGTTTTTCGGCGGCGTTTCTCAATACGGCACTTTTTATGACTTTTCTGGTTGCGCTTTTTTACAACACCGAATACCTTGCAGAGCTTATGGGCGGAAAGAATGTGATAGTTTTCATCTGCACCTTTGTAGGCATCAATGCAGTGTTTGAAATGATCGCTTCAACAGTTTTCACAGGCATTATAGCAAAGGCTCTTGAAAAGGCGAAGCTTATAAAAAGGAGTGACAGCTGATGGTACTTGCAGTAGATATCGGTAACACTAATGTTGTAATCGGTTGCTTTGACGAAAATGAAATCCGTTTTGTCGAAAGACTTTCCACAAATAAAAACTCAACATCACTTGAGTACCTTGTGCTGATAAAAACCGTGCTTGAAATTCACGGACTTGACAATCACTCTTTTGAGGGCAGTATCATTTCTTCTGTTGTGCCTTCTGTGACTGCAAGGGTCAGGGAGGCAATGGAAAAGCTTACGGGTAAATCCGTTTTTGTTGTAGGTCCGGGAGTAAAAACGGGGCTTAAAATCAAGCTCGATAACCCCTTGCAGCTTGGCAGTGACAGAGTTGCTGATGCAGTTGCCGCAACAAATCTTTATCCCTGTCCGCTGGTTATTGTGGATATGGGCACAGCCACTACGGTTTCAGTTGTGGATGCTGACAAAAATTTTATCGGCGGTATGATTATGCCCGGTCTTATGGTGTCTATGGAGGCGCTTGCTACAAAGACCTCTCAGCTTCCGCATATAGGACTTGAGGCTCCCAAAAAAGCAATAGGCAGAAACACGGCAGACTGTATAAAAAGCGGTCTGATTTACGGTAACGCCTCTGCGATAGACGGACTCATCACAAGTATTGAGCTTGAGCTCGGACAAAAGTGTACTGTTATCAGTACAGGCGGGCTTGCCAAGATTGTGACACCCCTTTGCCGTCATGAAATTATTGAGGATGACAGACTTCTTTTAAAGGGGCTAATGATAATTTACGCAAAGAACAACTGTTGAAAATCAAATATAAAGTTGCAGTCTCACCTTCGGGTAGGGCTGCTTTTATTTTTTTGAGGGGAGAAGGTTAATTTTTCGGGGACTAAGGGGAGGAGGAAGGTTAAGGGGAGGCGAAACGAGCTTCGGCTCGTTTACGCGCAGAAAAACCGGTTCCGGGGATAGGGAACCGGTTTTTCTGCGTGTCTCCGGCTTACCTGCGGAAAGCCGGAGCGCCTCCCCGTATGTACCCTTCACCGCTTTGGTGGGAAAAATTAAGCGGAGCTGAATCAGCTCCGCTTAAATCAGTTGTTTGATGCCGCCGCATTTCTCTGTATGTCAAGAACACAGTCAATGGCAAGAACTACGGCAAGTCCGCAAACAGGATCAACTCCGTCGGAAATATCGATTTCATAAGAGTCGCCCCAGGTGAACCAGGCCTTTGTTATGGTGATAATGGGTCTTCCTGAATGGGTTATCTGATAATCGTGGTCGAGGAAGTCGCCGTTTACCTCCCAGCCGAGACCTTCAATACGGTACTTGTTTTTAAAGAAGGTGAATTCCTTGACGATTTCAGCGACCTGAACACCGCCGGTGTAGACGAAAAACCTCGGGAGGAAGGAGAAAACCTTCTGGTGAATGAAGGCGACCTCGTTGCCGCTCATATCGTAAATATGGAGCTTCTTGCCGAAGGAGAATAACTCGCCCTCAATGTAGTAGCGGTCTTCGCCGTACTCGTTTTTCACGGTGAATTTGTCTTTCCAGGAGAATACCTTCTGCTTGATGTAAAGCTTCATTTTTTACTCCTTTTCTAAGAAACGTCTGATTTCTTCTTCGGTGCCGCTGAGGCTTCCCTGAATCATTTCGCCTCTGCCGCCGCCTTTGCCTGAAAAGGCTTCGTTGAGCTTTTTAGCAAGGGGCTGAAGATTCATGGATTTACTTGCTATGCAGTAGCGGTATGCTCCGTCCTCGCCGCAGAAGGAAGCAACAAATCTTTTTGCATTGCCTTTTACGGCTTCGGTGAATTCGGTGAGGAGCTTGCCTTCGAGTCTGTTGTCAAAAATGATTACACGCTCTGCATTTTTTGTGCATTCGACTTTGGCGTAAAGTATGGTGCGGTTAGCACCTACAAGCTCGTATTTGAGCTTGTCCTTTTCTTTCAAAAGTCTTTCAACTGCCGATGCTGTTTCGGAGGGCTTTGTTTTTGTAAGTACGGAAATTTTTCTGTTTTCGGTAAGCTTGTGACGGATGTCGAGGAGAGCTCTTTCTCCGCAGAGAATAGAAACTCTTGTGCCGCCCTTGTATTTTTCGAAGTTTACAATTTCAACTATACCGATTTCTCCTGTTCTTTTTACATGGGGAGCACAGCAGGCACAGACATCGACACCGGGGATTTCCACAATTCTTACCTGACCCTCGATTTCGATTTTGCTTCTGTACTTCATAGAGGAAAGCTCTTCGTCGGTGGGGTAAAGCACCTTGATTTCGAGGTTGTCCCATATGGCTTTATTGACAAGGTTTTCTACTTTACAGATATCCTCGTTTGTGAGAATGCCGTCAAAATCAAGGGTGACGACCTCACTTCCAAGGTGAAAACCCACGTTATTGTAGCCGTAGAGGTTATGCACAATACCTGAGACGATATGCTCGCCTGAATGCTGCTGCATATCGGAAAAACGCTTGTTCATATCTATTTTTCCGTGCAAAATTGTGGAATTCTTCAATATTTTAACGTTTTCCTCATTGTTTTCAACAAAGTGAATAATCTTTTCACCGTCAATTTGTACGTTTTCAACATAGGCTTCACCGAGCCAACCGCGGTCTGAGGTCTGTCCGCCGCCTTCGGGGAAGAAAGCAGTGCGATCAGTTTCTACATAAATATACTTTTCATCTGTGTAAAGGTTTATAACTTTACAGTCAAACTCGGTAAGATAGGCGTCGCAGTAATAAAGTTTCTCCGTCATCGGGTGCTCCTTTTCGTGAATGTGGAATTTTATTTTAATTTGTGGATAAAAAGTCCGCTTAAAAGCTTAGGCTCAAACCATGTGGATTTCGGGGGCATAACCTCGCCTGCATCGGCAATTGCCATAAGCTCATTAAGAGAGGTCGGATACATTGAAAATGCAACAACCATATCCTCGCGGCAACGCTTTTCAAGCTCTGCGAGACCTCTGATTCCACCGATAAAATCGATTCGTTTGTCTGTTCTCGGGTCAGTGATTCCGAAAATGGGAGTGATGCAATTTTCCTGAAGTATGGAAACATCAAGAGATGCAACGGGGTCATTTTCAGGGAAGGTGCCTTCCTTCGCAGTAAGCTTGTACCATTCGTTTTCAAGATACATACCGAAGGTGTGACGTGCTTCGGGTCTGTATGCTTCTGCACCGACCTTTTCAACGGTGAATTTTTCATTAAGGGCAAGAATGAATTCTTCACTTGTCTTTCCGCCGAGGTCCTTCATAACTCTGTTGTAGTCCATGATTTCAAGCTCGTCAGCAGGGAAGCACACTGCAAGGAAATAGTTGAATTCCTCGCTTGAGTCGTATCCGGGATTTTCTTCTCTGCGCTTGAGTCCGACCTTTACTGCCGAAGCGCAACGGTGGTGTCCGTCTGCGATATAAAGAGCCTCCTTGGCACCGAAGGCAGCGGAAATTTCTGCAGTAACCTTTTCATCATCAACAACCCATACTGTATTGCCGATTCCGTCCTCTGTAACAAAATCATAAACGGGACTGTGGTTTTCCTTCCAGCATTTAACAATTTCGGAAATTTCACTGCTGCTTCTGTAGCAAAGAAAAATCGGTCCTGTATTTGCATCGCAGTAATCAACGTGACGGATTCGGTCAGCCTCTTTATCGGCGCGTGTGAATTCGTGACGCTTGATTCTGCCCTCAATATAGTCATCAATAGCGGCACAGCCTACGATACCGGTCTGGCTTCTGCCGTTCATTATCTGGCGGTAAATATAAAAGCAAGGTGTTGCATCCTGTCTGCAGATGTTATCTTTCTCGAGCTTTTCAAGGTTTTCTCTCGCCTTGAGGTATACCTTTTCATCGTAAATATCAGTTCCTTCGGGAAGGTCGATTTCGGCCTTGTCAACGTGAAGGAAGGAAACGGGATTTCCTTTTACCATTTCAGCGGCCTCTTTGCTGTTCATAACATCGTAGGGTAAAGCTGCAACTGAGGATGCAAATTCTGCAAGAGGTCTGACAGCTCTGAAGGGTTTAAAAATAGCCATAATGTTTTCTCCTTAAAGTATTATATATACTCTTTTATTTTATATTTTTTTATTCTTTTTGTCAACAAAAGGGAATAAATTAAGTCTATCTGCAAAGGATATTTACAGATACTGTTCGCAAAGGGAAATAAGGCGCTTTAAAATTTACTCTCTGCTACCGTTTCGGTGGCGCGGTGAGTTTTCTGACTTTCCTTGAAAGTCAGAAAGCAGAGAGCCTTACGAAAGCTCAGAATTACCGCAACAGAGGAAAGTTTACGGTTAAGCGGTTTTAACGTGATGGGGTGGCGGCTCTCTGAGGTGCGGCACCGTAGGTGCCGCACCCCTCACCGCGCTTTTCACCTCAACGCCTTACTGACCCGAAGTCTGACCCCGTTACTATCCGTTAAACAGAAAGGTTGATTATATGTCAGTTTCAAAAAAGGACTATGCCGATATGGTAAAAAAAGCCTCTCCGAAATCACCGCTTATAACCGATTCGGTAAAGGCGTTTGTTTCGGGAGGCATCATATGTGCATTTGCTGAGGGACTGTTTTATGTTTTCAGTAAAATGGGACTTGCCGAAAAGGAAAGCAGAAGTATAGCAATGATAATTCTGATTGTAATAACGGCAATTCTTACAGCAACGGGTGTTTTTGATGTGATTGCAAAACACGCGGGTGCAGGCACATCGGTGCCGATTTCAGGCTTTGCAAATTCAATTGTTTCCTCGGCTCTGGAGTTTCAGACGGAGGGTAGGATTTTAGGTACGGCAGCGCAGATGTTTTCGATTGCAGGGCCGGTTATAGTTTTCGGCTGCAGCAGTGCGGCAGTTTACGGGTTTATTTATTGGCTGATAAAGTGAAACGTTTTTTATTATGTTTTGATAAACCTGTTGAAAAAGGGCATCTTCGAAATAATAAAGGTTGCTGTAAATGAGAAAATAACCGTAAATAGGAATTCGATAACTGATCTGACTATACCCGAGGCGATAACGTCTGTGAAAGAGCGTATGAAAATCAGCCCGAAGAAGTGTATCAGATAAACTCCGAAGGTAAGTGAAGAAAGCTTGAGCAGCAGCTTTCTGTGGCTTTTCGGTTCAAAATTTCTGAATCTGCGGTTAAGAAATACAAAAAGACTCACACCGTAAAAGGCAACATTTATCATTTTGTTTGCATAGAAGACACATTCTCTGTTTGTTTCGGAAAGACTGAACTGAATACCAAGAAAGGTAACAATGAAGCCTGTAACGCCGAGAGCGTAGAGGATTCTTCTTTGTTTCTTTGTGATTTTTGTGGCAGTTACAAGCCATCCGAGCAGATAGTAGCAAAGATATTCATTGCCGTAATCAAATTCTAATTTATTTGTAAAGCGGATAAGATGATCTTTTTCTGCGGTGAAAAAATTCGCAACGGTGTTTATGAAGGTGGGAAGAGACGACATAATGAAAAACAGTACAATGAAGCCTGCAACCCATTTTGCGTTTTCTTTTTTTACAAAAAGCCTCAGAAAGGGTGTTATCATATAAAGCCCTGCAAGCATGTACAGATACCAGAGATGAAACTCACCGTAAACTGTTTTTTCTATGAAACTGCTTATGTTTGGCTCTTTATAATTAATAACGGGCAGAACAATGTTAATGGCAAAGGAATAAAGTCCCGACCAGGCAACGCCGAGAAAGAGCATACGCACAGCCGTAACGAAAAACTTTTTAGTCGGAATTATCTTTTCTTCGTCAAGCATCAGTGCACCCGAAAGCATAAGGAAAAGGGCGATGCTTGCTCTGCCGGCTGTGTCAAAAAAGTTAGCGTAGGTGAAATCGGCTGAGCCGTAGGGGCTGTCGGTAACAAGTACAGACACGGAATGTGCCATAATAACGCCTATGGCGGCAATTATGCGTATCAGGTCATAAGAATAAATTCTTTTTGGCATCAGACTGTTTTCAGACATAGTTTTAACCTCCGAGTGCGGGTTTTATCCGAGTTCAGGCACATCAACAAATTCAATGACGCTTTCACCCTTGATTCCGTCGCTTTCAAAAACAATTATCTCGTTTTCGCCTTCTCTGAGTACGCCCGAGGGGACATAAAGAGTCTTTTGCGGACCGATTTCCCAGTATCTGCCGAGATTGAAGCCGTTGAGGGTAACAAAGCCCTTTGTGAAGTTGTCGAGCCTTAAGAAGGTGTCTTTCGGTGTTCCGTCAACGGAGAATGTGCCCTTGTAAAAGACACTCTTTTCTTCCGGATTGCCTGCAGTAAAGACGAGCTTGCCGAGGTCTTCCATGGGAAGGGGATAAACATCCCAACCGAAGTGGATTCTGCCGTCGAGAAGGCATCTTCCGGCGATTCCCTTTTTACGCATCATTTTCGGGCCGAAGTTTGCTCTGCCCATGTTTTCGCAAAGCACGGTGAGAATGTCGCCTTCTTTTGCACTTAATTCTATATCAAGATTTTCGTTGATGTAAACAGTGCCGATAAGCTCTTTGTTTATGTAAATCTGCGCTCTGTCGCCAAGCTCCGTAAAGGAGAGCTTTACGTTTTTGTAGTCACGGTTGAGCCTTGTTCTGTATGCAATGAAGCCGTAGCCGGTGCCGTAATGCTCCATACATTTCGGCACATCGGAGTGCTGAGGTGTTGAAAGTAAGGGCAGAGCCTCAAAGAAGCCGCAGCTTTCGGTGAGAGTAACCTTGCCGTAGGCGGCTTTTTCTCTGTTTGCAGGAATCGGCGGGAGAGCTTCACCTGTGTGCTTCATGATCACGTTCCTTACGGCGTGGTATTTTTCGGTTATGTCGCCGCACTCGGTGAGAAGAGCGTCATAGTCATAGCTTGTGACATCGGGAGCGAATTTTTCATAGTGGTTGGCTCCGCTTGTAAATCCGAAGTTTGTGCCGCCGATGAACATATACATATTAAGACTGCCCTTTGTGAGCATATCGTCGACAACCTTTGCGTAATCCTCAGCAGAGGTGGTGTGGTGCTTTTCGTCGCCCCAGGCATCAAACCAGCCGTTCCACATCTCCATGCACATTTTTGGTGATTCGGGATAAAGCTCATCGTGAGCACGGAAGTTTTCTTCTACACGGCTTCCGAAGTTGAGGGTTGAAAGGCATCCGTCAATGCTTCCGTCAAGGAGGTTTTCCCTGCCGGTGCCGTCAGAGGTGAAAAGGGGGACATCAATGCCTCTGGCTTCGTAGCCTTTTTTCAGATAGGCGAGGTATTCTCTGTCGTCACCGTAGTAGCCGTACTCGTTTTCGCACTGAATCATAATGACGTTGCCTCCCTTTGTTGTAAGGTAGGGGAGAATCTGCTCACACATTTTGTCCAGGTAGCGGTCAAAATGCTTTATGTAAATTTCGTTGCTGCAGCGTATTTCCATGTTTTCGTCGCACTGAATCCACCAGGGCAGACCGCCGAATTCCCATTCTGCACAGATGTAAGGACCGGGTCTGACAATTACCATAAGGCCGCATTTCTGCGCAGTTTCAATATATCGGGCAATGTCGAGGTTGCCCGTAAAATCGTATTCGCCGGGCTTTTTCTCGTGCATATTCCAGGCGCAGTATGTTTCGACACAGTTGCATCCCATAGCTCTCATTTTAATGAAAATGTCCTCCCAGGTTTCGGGCATATTGCGGAAATAATGTACGGCACCTGAGATAAGCTTTATGGGTTTGCCGTCTTTCATAAACCGGTTTTTCTCGATGGTAAAGGTCATAATATTTCTCCTTGGTTGTCCGTTTTGAATTTGATTGCATTTGTCGGTTTTTAAAATTATATCACATAAAAGAAATAAAAAGCAATACATAATACCGCAAAGTCTGCGCATCCTAAGTTTAAAAGCTGAGAGGGTGAAAAAATGGCTATACGACAGGGAAGGACAATCTCTCTTGAAAAGGAAATACGGATAATTTCAAGCGCTGCCGCCGTAGGCAGACTTGAGGGTGAGGGGCCTCTTAAGGAAAGCTTTGACAGAATTTTCAATGATACAACTATGGGTGAAAAATGCTGGGAAAAGGCTGAAAGCAATCTCCTTTCAGCGGCAATGCAGAGGGCACTGCAGAAGATAAAGCTCGAGGATTCTTCCCTTGATGCGGTTTTTGCGGGTGATCTTCTGAATCAGTGCATATCGTCATCTTTTGCGGCAAGGGATATGAATGTTCCTTTTATAGGAATGTTCGGAGCCTGCTCAACGATGGCACTTACGACGGCTATGGCGTCTCTTGCAATTGAAAGCGGAGGAATTAACACTTGTATGGCGGCAACAAGCTCGCACTTCTGCTCGGCAGAAAAGCAGTTCAGATTTCCCCTTGAATACGGAGGTCAGAGAACCCCTACGGCTCAGCGTACGGTGACAGGTGCGGGTGCGCTTATTCTCAGTGAGGATTTTTCGCCGCTGAATCCGAGAATAAAGGCGGTGCATCTCGGAAAAGTAGAGGATTTAGGCATTGTTGACAGTACTAATATGGGCGCGGCAATGGCACCCGCCGCAAGGCGCACCATAGCTGACTTTCTCATTGATACTAATACTCTGCCCTCGGATTATGATGCGATTTTCACGGGAGATCTGGGACTGGTCGGGACAAGGCTTCTGCGCGAGCTTATGCTTAAGGAGGACAACATTGATATTTCTTCGGTGCATCAGGATTGCGGGTTGATGATTTTTGACCGTGAGACTCAGGATGTTCATTCGGGCGGTTCGGGCTGCGGCTGCTGCGGCAGTGTGCTGTGCGGTCATATCCTCAGCGAAATGCGAAAGGGGAAGCTCAGAAACATTCTCTTTGTTGCTACGGGTGCCCTGATGTCGCCCGTTTCGTCAAGGGAAGGCGAGAGTATTCCCGGTGTAGCGCATCTTCTTAATATTGTTATATGAGGTGAAATTATGTATAATATGAAATACGCAAAGGGACTTAAGCTGCTTTGCTGCATAGGCAAGCTCAGCAAATATCTATATTATGCCAAAAAGATACTTTGTATCTGCTTTTTTATCCTTGCGGCAGTATTCGGTCTTAACCTTATTGCGGGTAAAAAATGCGGCTTAAAGGCACTGAAGGGAATGTTCTGATGGAATTGGTGCTTTCACTTTTTAAGGCCTTTCTTGTCGGAGGTGCTATCTGTCTCGTAGGGCAGATACTGGTCGACCTTACGAAGCTTACACCGGCAAAAATACTTGTAATGTTTGTTGTTATCGGGGTAATCCTCGGTGCACTGGGAGTTTATGAGAAAATAGCAGGTTTCGGCGGTGCAGGGGCAACGGTACCTCTTACGGGCTTTGGCTTCAATCTTGCAAAGGAAACGAAAAGGGCTGTTGATGAGCAAGGCTTGCTCGGTGCCTTGAGCGGACCGCTTTC
This sequence comes from Oscillospiraceae bacterium, assembly GCA_015066015.1. Classification (GTDB taxonomy): domain Bacteria; phylum Bacillota; class Clostridia; order Oscillospirales; family Acutalibacteraceae; genus UBA6857. The sequence goes on along the minus strand of SVPE01000003.1, from coordinate 165,013 downwards.
GGCTGCATCCGTCGGCACTATGGCGGCGATAATCTGCGGTCTTGTTGCTTCGGTTTTTGCAAGACCTAAGGACCGCAAGTGAATGCAGAATGCAAAGTGCAGAATGCAGAGTGTTTCAATGAATGCAAAGTGCAAAATGCAAAATGCAAAATTAATGGTCTGCGATATTGTTTTACCGTAAGGGCGTCCATCGGACGTCCGTTTTTGAATGTTGACACACAAAATAAAATTGGATATAATATAAATGATAGGAAGCCTTGTGGAGGTAAAGCTGATGATTATTTATCACGGAAGTAACGTTGAAGTTTCCGAACCTGAATTAATACCGCAGAACCGTTTTCTTGATTTCGGTTTTGGTTTTTATACCACTACCAATAAAATGCAGGCAATTGGTTTTGCCGAAAAAGTTTATCGGAGAAAACAAAGCGGTGGAAAAATAGTCAACATATATGAATTTGATGAAAATGCTTTCAGCGAATGTTCGGTCTTGAAGTTTGAGAATCCTGATGAAGCATGGCTTGATTTTGTGTCAGATAACCGTTCCGGAAGTTATGACGGAAAAAGGTATGATCTGATTTACGGACCTGTGGCTGACGATGATGTGTACACAACCTTTGCACTTTATACAGCCGGGGTTCTTACAAAAGATCAGACTTTAGAGGCTTTAAAGATAAAAAAACTTTATAACCAGCTTGTCTTTTCAACCGAAAAGGCTTTAAAGTATATTGAATTTAAAGGAACTTTGAATGAGGGGGAGCTTTAATGGAACAGAAGAAATTTGAAGCATTGCTAAAAATCATAACTCCCCAAGTGATACATCTGATTGCAGAAAATTATAAAACAGATGAAATTTCTGCCGCAACAAAGTTCTATAATTCAAAGGTTTACGCATTACTGGAAGATGAAAGCACAAAAGTATGGCATTTAAGTCCCTTGACCATTTTCAATATGTATGACGGTGAAACAAAAACAGGAGTTGTTAAATTCCCTGAGGAGGTGTGAATATGAGTGAAGCCGGTAACTTTTTGGTATACTGCATTGAAACTTATAAAACATCAAAGAACCTGACAGGTAAACAGGTTATAGAATTATTCACCCGATATATGGTATCTGAATATATTTATGCTTGCTTTGAAGCATTGCACACAACGGGTGACAGCTATATTGTAAATGATATTGACTTGTTTATTGAAGCAAGACGGGAGGCTTAAGGGGAATATGCTTGAATTTACCCTTGAACTTGGAACGGAGATTCTTTTTGACAGTATTTCTTTTACTTTTACCGATTCAGCTTGCCTTGTCAACAGTTATATATGTTATCAGAAAGCTGATAAGCGTTGTAAAGAGAGTTACTAAAAGATAATGAAAGGCAATGAAAAATTAAATACAACTATTAAAGAGGACGGTCTAGCCGCCCTCTTAATTTTATAGTTCATTCTGCACTCTGCACTCTGCATTCTGCATTCATTTCACATTCTGCATTAAGTTTACCGCATCAAAAAGCCTCTCCACCGCTTCCTTCATTCTTTCTCTGTCTGCACCGGAATAGTTGATTATCAGTGTGTGCTCCTTGTTGTTTCGTTTGTCGAAGTAGTACTGACTCAGGCAGGAGACGTTTATGCCGTTTTCTTTTGCTCTTTTTATAAGCTCCTCGTCGGAAAGGTCGGTGTCAACGCTCAGAAGAAAGTGAAGTCCCGAGTTCTCCTCGGTTATGGTCACCCTTTCATAGAAGGGGTGGCTTTTTATCGCCTGCATCAGCTCGTCACGTCGGGCACGGTAGAGGTTGCGCATACGGTTGATGTGCTTTTCAAAGTAGCCCTTTTTTATAAAAGAGGCGAGGGTGTACTGCTCAAAATTCGCGACGGTGCAGGAGTAGAAGCTGAGAGTCTCGTTATACTTTTTCATAAGTGCCTCGGGGAGCACCATATAGCTTATACGGATTGTTGGGGTAAGGGACTTCGAGAAGGTATTGATGTAGATGACCTTTTCGAGCACGTCAATGCTTTGCAGTGGGGGGATAGGCTTGCCCAAAAGGCGGAATTCACTGTCGTAATCATCCTCGATGATGTAGCGGTCAGGTGACTTCGATGCCCAGGAAAGAAGCTCATAACGGCGGCTTATAGGAGTTACAATACCTGTGGGGAAATGGTGTGAGGGAGAGATGTGAAGCACATCTGCAGCCGTTTTTTCGAGCTTTTTTACGTCAACGCCGTTTTCGTCAAGGGGCACGTGGACACAGTCAACCTCGTTTGCCCTGTAAATGTGGTAGATTTTTCTGTAGCCCGGGTCCTCGAGGGCGTAGCGTTTGCTTCTGCCGAGCAGCTGGATAATCAGTGAATAAAGATACTCCGTACCTGCACCGATGATTATTCTGTCGGCGCTAACCTTCATACCGCGGAAACGGTAGAGGTAGTCGGCTACGGCTTTTCTCAGCTCAAGGATGCCTACTGACGGTGAATTGACCATAAGCTTTTTTTGCTCATCTGACATTGTTTCGCGCATCAGCTTTGTCCATACAGAGAAGGGGAAGGTGTCATTTGCGGCGCTGTTTTTTACAAAGTCGGCAAAGTATTCCTCGCCGCTTTCATTTGCATATGTGTCAGAATCCTCCTCGTAAGCAGCAGGACTTTTTTCCGACGAGGCAATGTGTGAAACGAAGAAACCGCTTTTAGGAACCGAGTAAATATAGCCTTCAGCCATAAGCTGACCGTATGCCGCCTCAACTGTAATTGTGCTGATGTCAAGGTGCTTTGAGAGGGCGCGCTTTGACGGGAGCTTTTCATCGGGGGTAAGACGGAAGGAAAGAATATCCTGCTTTATGCAGTTGTAGAGATATTCGTAGAGGCTTTGTCCGCCTCTGTTTTCAAAGGAATACGTAAGCATAAAATCACCTTAACTGACTATGTAAATTTAATTGATTTTGGTTATTTTAATATGGTCACAAATAGTATAATATATATTCAGTTGTTTGTAAAGAAAAATTTTTCCCGAGAGGTGTTTTTTATGAAAAGAATTGTAACAATTCAGGATATATCCTGCGTGGGCAAATGCTCACTTACGGTGGCTCTTCCGATAATTTCGGCAATGGGCATTGAAACTGCAATCATTCCCACAGCAGTGCTTTCCACTCACACAATGTTTCCCGAATTTACCGTAAAGGATCTCACAAGTGAAATCAGACCCATCTCCGAGCACTGGAAACGCGCAGAGATCGGCTTTGACGGCATATACACAGGCTATCTCGGTTCCTTTGAGCAGATTAATCTTATGAAGGAGTTCTTTGCTGATTTCAGGACAGAGGATAATCTCATCCTCGTTGACCCTGCAATGGCTGACAACGGTAAGCTCTATCCCGCCTTTGATGAGGCTTTTGCAAAGGAAATGGCTACACTCTGTGCAAAGGCCGATATGATTGTGCCGAACATCACTGAGGCCTGCTTTATGCTTGGCAAGGAATACAGAGAAACCTACGACGAGGCTTACGTTAAGGAGCTTCTCGGCGGACTTTCCGACCTTGGTGCGAAAATCTCCGTGCTTACGGGCGTCGGCTTCAAAGAGGGCAAAACGGGCGTAATGGGCTATGATAAGGAAAACGACGAGTACTTCTACTTTGAGCAGGATAAGATTCCTTGTTCCTATCACGGTACGGGCGACATCTTCTCAAGCACATGTATGGGTGCAATGATGAGAGGGCTCGACTGGAAAAAAGCACTTACCGTTGCTGCAAAGTACACCGCAGAGTGCATCCGTATCACCTGGGAAACTCCCGGCTCAAACACCTACGGAGTTGACTTTGAAAGAGCAGTACCTTATCTGTTGGAGCTGGTGAAGGAATAATTTGCAAGGCATAAATTGAATTGAGGAGCCGAGGCGGATAGCCGAGGCGTAATTTGTGGGGGAAGCGCAATGCTTCCCCTTTTTTTTGTGGGGTTAAGCGGAAAAGGGGAGGCGTTTTTCCTTTCCTCCCGGAGGAAAGGAAAATACCCGGAGAAAATCAGGCTTCCCTTCCCCGAAGCCTGATTTTCTCCGGGTAAACGAGCCGTAGCTCGTTGCGCCTCCCCCCTGAAGTAGCCCTCAGCATAGCTTCGGGCATAAAAAAAGCTCCCGTAAGGGAGCTTCGGCTTTGTAAAACTTATGCCTGAGTTTCTGAAATGAAGTCAGCTTCCATACAGGAGCATGAAACATAGTTTTCTCTGTCGTCGGCATTCTTAGCCTTTTTCTTTTCAATAAGCTTTGTAACTGCAAGGTAGATACCTGCAACAGCAGCTGCAATAGCGACAATGATTGCTACGATTTTGGCAATTTTCTTAAATGTTTCCATGGTTGTATTCCTCCATAAATAATATTACTCTGTAATTATATCATTATGACTTGTTTAAGTCAAGAGTTTTCAGATTTTTTAATTGTAGCTGATGGTATATTCGCTTAAATAATCACCGTGCATTTCCATTGAAGCACTGATGAATGCCATTTTTCCGCCGCCACCGCCCTGAGAAACGAGCATATGATGCATGGAGACGAGTCTGCCCTGACTGTCAAAGGTAGCGGTGATTGTAGACGGTGAGTAGTTGATGTGAACCTCTGTCAGCTCAAAGCCGCTGGGGATAAGTGAAGCAACATCGATTACCTGTACCATTGTTGAAAGGTTGGGTGCAGGAGTTGTGAGATTCTGCTGCTCCTCTTTTAAGGTGAGCTGAACGGTGTAGCCGCCGTCACTGTTTTGCTGTGAAACGGCATTGGTAACGGCATTGATGTCAACCTTTGCAGGGACATTAAGGGGCGCGATTACCTGATTGGGTGTCTTGCCGGTGGAAGAATCCACACCGCCGATGAAGATGTAGCTTTCAGGTGTGGGCTTGGGAATGAGAGTGTTGGCAACACCCTCGACCATTGAGCCGCCGGTAATTCTGTCAATTACGATGTTCAGCGTGTCGTTTTTGTTGAGTGTGAAGTTAGGAGTGTTTTTAAGAGCGTTTACTCCGTTGATATAAGCTGCAACAATAGCTTCCTTGCCCTGGGGAGCCGTTGATACGGGTGCAGCCGTTGTAGGCTGAGTGGTTGGCTGAGCAGGCGCAGGGGAGAAGGTGTCCGTTACAGGCTGTGCGGGCTGAGTCGGAATGTTGTAGGTCGGTTGAGTAATGGGATTTGTCGGTAAAGTGTTCTGCTGATTCAGTGCAGGAGTTGTTGTAGTCGTTGCAGGGGGATTGGTTACGGGAACTTTGGTGTCAGACTTGCGCTGAACGGTGATTGCTATTGCAAAGGTGGCGCAGAAAACCCACACTGAAAGAACGACTATTGAGGCTATCTGTATAAATTTTTTTTGTGTCATAAAGCGTTTGTTCCTTTCGCAAGGAGATTTTTAAACGGGTATGCAGTGCACACTTCACACTTCATAATTGCCCGGCTGCTTATTACCGGTATTGCTTGCAATTATGAGTTGAGAACTGTACATTGTAAATTACGGATTGTAAATCAGTTGCCGCGTATGTTGCTTGCTGCTTATTAAAGGGTTGTTGCACTGATTGTCAATGCAACAACCCTTCAGAATTAAAGATTTATCTTGTGAATGTGTACTTGAAAACGGTTGTGCCGCCGATGCCCATTTCCATTGAAACAAGGCTGCCGGCAATGATGTTTACGCCGCCTTCGTTTACACCTTCGTCAGCAGTGAAGCTTGCTGCAAACTTAGCTGCATAGGGTGATGTTGCAACATAGGACTTAAGGATGCCGTCCTTGTCGATAACTGCTGTAAGAGTTGAAGCACCGACTGAGAGCTCCGTAACTGAAAGGCCTGTGCCGTCGCCTGCGAAGTCCTTAGCTGAGAAGGCTGACATATAACCGTTGTGATAAGGTGTATTTGTATTTTCCTTCTTGAACTTGAGGGTCATTGTGATGCTGCCGTCAGCATTCTTCTTAGCAGTAACGCTTGAGAAGCCGTTCTTCCATGCAGTGTAGTTCTGACTGTTGTAAAGTGAGGCAGCAGTGTTGCTTGAAGAGGGCTCAATGTAAGTTCTGAGCTTGATTGTTCTGCCGTCTTCGTTGATTGCTGCCCCGTTTTCGAAGCGGTAAGAAACGTCAAACTTTTCGTTTGCGGTTGTGGGCATATCGCTCATATCCTCACCGAATGAAGCAAAGAACTTAGCAACGTCTTCGGGAGTCTTCTTGTCAACAAGGAGAATGGGGATCTTAAGAGAGTTAACACTGTAAGCAACCTCGGAGTTGTTCTTTACTGTGATGGGATCAGTGTATGCTTTTGTGTTGTTGATAGCCTGAGCAAGGTAGAGAAGCTGGCTGTTAACTGATGCGTTGTAGTATTTGTGGTTTGTTGCAAGGATGGGAACTTCACCGATCTTGAAGGTGATCCAGTCTGTTGCGGGATAGTTTGAAGTGCCGTTTGCATCCTTTGCGATGATCATGATGCTCTGGATTGAGTTGGGTGACATGTAAATGGGAGCCTTACACTTGCCGTTACCCTGGTCAACCTTTGAAGCCTGGAAGGTAGCAACAGTTTCAACTGAGTTTACAACGTGTCTTGCGTATACATCATAGCTTACAGCGTTTGTAACTGCAGGCCATTCGATATACTGCTGGATAACAAAGGTACCTGCAGTAGCGTTCATGGCAACGTTGCTTGTGAAAGCAGTAACTTCCTTGGAGGCAGTACCCTTGTTGCCCTGTGCATCGTAAGCTCTTACACGGTAAACGTCACCGCGTGTTGACTTGCCTGAGTCAATAAAGCTGAGTGCAGTTGTTGTAATAACGGATTCGTCTGAAATGTTTGCATAGGAAACCCATGCATTCTTACTGAAGTCGTAAACATACCATGTCTTGTGTGTAAGGTCATATTTTTCAACTGAGTAGCCTGCTGCACCTGTAACTGCTGTCCACTTGATTGAAGTATCGGTTACGGAGTTGCTCTGTACGGCTGTAACGGTTGTTGCGGGAAGAACGGTCTTACCTACCTTGTTGGGTGTGTAAGCGCTTGTTGCGTATGCGCTGATGTTGTGAACGTTCTTGTTTGTAAGGTAAGCACGTACACGGAAGCCGCATTCAGCCTGGCTGCCGAGACCTGTGACTGTGATGCTTGTGTTAGCTGTAAGGGGAAGAGTGAGCCACTTGTTGTTTGCTCTTGTGAAGTAAGCTACCTGGTAGCCCTCTGCACCTTCAACTGCATCCCATGAGTAGGTGAGAGTGTTGTGTGTTGCATCGACAATCTTAACGTTTGCGGGCATTGCAGGAGCAGTTTTGAAGGTGTAAATTGCACTTTCCTTACCCTTGATTGAGCCTGCATAAGCTCTTACCTTGAAGGAGCATTCCTCGCCGGGCTCAAAGCCGCTGATGATAAGGTTAGTTTTAGCGCCTGCATTTATCCATGTATCGGTTTTGTAGTTGTAAACCTCAAAGCCCTTTGCACCTGAAACGCCTGCCCAGATGAGCTTGACAGCGTTAGCATTTACACCGTTAAGCTTAACGGCACTTGTTGCACCGAGAACGGGTGTGGTTGTGATGTAATCACTTACAGCACCGTAAATCCACTTGCCTGAAACAACCTTAACTGCAGCAACACGGAAATGATAATTTGTGCCGAGCTTAAGACCTGTAACATCAATTGTGTTGGCTGTTACTGACTTATAGTTGTTCCATTTGCCGCCGCCGTAATACTGAACAGTGTAGCCGCTTACGCCTGCAACCTTGTTCCATACAAGACGGACTGTAGTGTTGTTGGCGGCAGAAACCTTAAGACCTGTTACCTTTGCGGGGAGGGGCTTGCCTACAACCATTGCAGTCCATGCACTGTAATCTGTTGTAAGAAGCTTTTTGTCGTATGAGCGTACACGGTAGCCGTAGGATTTACCTGTTGTAAGACCCTTGGAGTCTGTGTACTCTGTTGCGGTAACACTTGATGAAAGTGTTGTCCATGTTTTGCCGTCGGTTGTTCTCTGAATCTGATAGCCGTCAGCGTCGGAAACCTTTGTCCAGTAAAGAGTAACTGATGATGTTGCTACTGACTTTACCTTCATTGTGGGTGCCGAGAGAGCTGAAGCCATTGTCATTGTGCCTGCAAGCATAAACACAACGAAAAGCAGAGCGAGGACGGACTTGAATGTTTTTTTCATTTAGAAGTTCCTCCATTCTTTTGATTTTGTATATAATATGTTTTCACAAACAATTATTACCAACCGAAAATATAGTTTTGTGTGATTGTCTCCGAGAAGGTGTACTCGGTGCCGCTGAGGGTGAAGGTGTAATTCATGGGCATTATAATCTGCATATCGTCGATTCTGCCGTTTTGCACCTTTGCCTCGATTGTTGTGCCCTCATAAAGGCAGTACTTTATTGAAAAGCCCTTGTGCTGACCTGCCACAACGCCCCAGTCGATTACGGGAGCAATTGTACTGTTTACTGCGGCGGGGAGCTGCTCTTCAGCGAGGGTGACGGTGATTCTGTAGCCGTTGCCGTCAGGGATGAAGTTGCAGCTTTTTACCTGGGACAGAGCGAGCTTTGTCTCGAGGTTATAGGGCTGAATAAAGTTGCCGATGGGAAGGGCGGTCTTTTTCTCAATACCGTTTTCAAAGGAGTACTTTGCAACGTTGGTATGAGCAATTGTATTGAGGATATCCTTGCAGGTGTCTGTGTGAAGTCCCGAAAGGTTTGAAACCTCTGTGGTTTTAATCAGGTAGAAGCTTTCACCTGAGAATTTTGTTGTGTTGAGGGCATCAATGAAGCCGCCGAAGGCAACGGTATGGTTTTTCGGAAGCATTGCCGTCTGCAAGGTAGCAATTGCCGATATGGGACCGTAGAGAGGTACGTCTGTGTCGACGTAGGCTCTTATGACGTACTTTTTCATTTCGCCCTGAGTGAGGTCATCAACGGTGTAGCCCGTAATTGCCTCGTGAGGAAGCCTTGCCACAAGGGTGTACTTGTAAGCGGCGCTTTCGTCGTAGCTGTAAATCTCGTAGCCGCTGACACCCTTCAGCTTATTCCAGACAAGTCTGCCGCCCGTTGTTGTTACGGAGTCGGAGTCAACTCCGAAGGAGTCAACCTTGCCGGGAGTTGTCCATACGCTGATGTGGTCGACAAACTCGTTTGAAACAACCATTGTGCCGCCCTGGAGAAGGAAGGCGCGGATTGCATAGACGTACTCTGTGTTGGGCTTGAGATTCTTAAAGGTGACAGAAAGCTTTTCCGTCTTTGTAAGGTAGGAGTAGGAATCGGTCTGCAGATTGTGAAGGTAAATCTGATAGCCCGTTGCATTGGGCGCAGCCGCCCAGGAAATAAGCACCTGTGAGTCGTTGCTCTTTGTCCTGATGTCGGTGATTTTGCCCGGTGCAAGCACCGATGCCTTTATGTGTGAGGTGGCAGGACCCTTGAAATACTTGCCTGCAATAACGGTGTAGGGGAGAATGCGGTAATATTCCGATGCACCGGCGGAAAGCCCCGTGACCGTGTAGGAAAGCGCCGAAGTGGTTTTAAGAAGCACCCACTTTTTTGTACCTGCGTTATAGGTGTAAATTCCGTAGCCTGTTGCACCCGGGGATTTGCTCCAGGAAACGGTGTAGCCGTCAACGGTGACACCGGTCTGCTTAAAGGAGGTAATCGGTCCGGGGACAACGGTTATTACCACCTGAGCCTTTTTGTTGCTGCCGTCAGCCGTTGTGGCGGTGATTACTGCGGTACCGCAGCCCTTCGCCGTAAGAAGTCCCGTAGCGGTAGTTGAGACCACCGAGGAATCGCTTGAGGTGAAAACCACCTTTTTGTTGTAGCAGTTGGCGGGATAAACGGCATATTTTGTCTGGATAACCGTCCCTGAGGTGAGGGTTGCCTTTGTTGCGGCAAGCTTCACCGATGTGGCGTAGCGGTAGCCGAGTGTTACGGTCGTGTCGGCATAAACGAATTTTTCGGCATAGGAGCCGGGGATAACATAGCCAGTAAGATTTGTGCATCCCGTAAAGCTGTTTTTGGCAATGGAGGTTACCGACGGGGGTATGTAGATTGCCGTAAGACCTGTGCAGTACCAGAAGGCACCGTCACCGATTGTCTGCAGCTTTGAGGGGAGGACGACCTTTGTAAGTCCCGTACATTCATTGAAGGAGGCCTTGCCTATCGAAAGTATGGTCGACGGGAGGCTGATTGATTTCATTGTCTTGTTTGAGCTGAAGGCTCTGTCGGCAATATTGATAACATAAGCCGAGCCGATTTTCGAGGGTACAACAACGTTTGCGGCTGTGCCCTTATATTCGGTTACTGCGGCGTAGTTTCCGCTGACATAGTAGGTGAAATCACCTTCGGTGGTATACCCGTCTGCAGCAGAAGCCGAAACCGAGAAAAACAGGGTAAGCACCGTGAACATAAAGAGAAATACAGAGGATTTTACAAGTTTACTTTTCATTATATATAATCCTCCATTCTATTGTCACAGACATTGTATCATAACCTTCCCGAAAAAACAACTTATTTTAAAAAAAGTTTCTAATATTTATCATTTAAACAAAGTTTCGTAACAATAAGTTTCAAAAGAAGAATAAAACTGCGACATGAGCCTTAAAAGTACTTAAAAAAGAAAAAGAGACGGGGGTTGACCCATCTCACTTATCTTACTCAAATCATTCAATTATTTTGAAGCGTTGAGCTTAAGGGTAAGAGCTGACTTCTTTCTTGCAGCATTGTTCTTGTGAAGGAGACCCTTAGCAACAGCCTGGTCAATCTTCTTGACTGCGAGCTTAACAGCTACTTCCTTATCATCGGAATTTGCTTCGATAGCAGCGTTTGCCTTCTTAAGAGCTGTCTTAAGAGCGGAGTTAGCTGACTTGTTGCGTGCCTGCTTTGTAGCGTTTACGAGTACACGCTTCTTTGCTGACTTAATATTTGCCATTGTTTGCACCTCCTCTTCGTTGCGTCATACAAAAGGTATAATATCATAAATTTAATTGAATTGCAAGATGTTTTTGCAAATTCGGACATACTTTTTTTCAAAGCGCCAATAATAATATCACATAACTTTAAATAATGCAATAGATTACGGAGAAAAAAATGAATTTCAGAACAGACCTTGCCCTTGAAAGACACGAAAGTGTCCCGAAAAGCAGTATAGAGGGCATTGAACTTACAGTAAAAGAGTGCAACGGGATTAAGGTAACTCACATCACCGTCACAAATGAAAAGGGCGAAAAGGCCATCGGTAAAAAAATGGGCAGATACATCACTGCAGAGCTTCCCGGTCTTGAAAGGTGCGCAGACAACATGGAGCAGTGGAGCAAGGTTCTTGCAGACGAAATAAGAAGCCTCATTCCGAAGTACGGCACCGTCCTTGTGGCAGGCCTCGGCAACAGAGACATCACACCCGATGCAATAGGTCCCGAGTGTATTTCTCATCTGCTTGCCACACGGCACATCAAGGGTGAGGCGGGTATGCCCGAAAGTCTGTCGGGACTTCGCTCTGTTGCGGGGCTTGTGCCCGGAGTCCTGGGCAATACGGGCATTGAAACTGCAGAGATTCTCAAGGGTGTTGTCAGTAAAATTGAGCCTTCGGCAGTGATTGTGATTGATGCCCTCGCCTCGAGAAGCCTTTCACGTCTCGGAACTACGGTGCAGCTTTGCGATACGGGGGTTTCACCCGGCTCAGGTGTAGGCAACAGACGTAAGGAGATAAACAGCGAATCTCTCGGTGTGCCCGTGATTGCCATAGGTGTACCGACGGTAGTTGACGGAATAACCCTCGCTCTCGATCTGATTGAAGAATGCGGAGTCGATCTTGCCGAGGAAAAACGCCGCAGGATTGTGCAAAGCGAAAAGGGGATGATGGTAACTCCCAAGGAAATTGATCTGACGGTAAAAAGAGCTGCAAGGCTTATCTCTCTTTCGGTAAACCGGGCCCTGCAGTCTGATATGAGTGCATCGGACATCACCGCAATTGTTTCTACGGTGTAATTTTTGATTATCCGCCCGAATAAGTTTTATTTATAAGCTTTATGCTTACGGCGACGGGTGATTATCCTGCCGTAGGTTGTCAGGGGTGTGGATTTTGAAGAGTAAAATCAGGGCAGGTATAATAGCTTTAAGGCTTGCAGTCATATTCATACTGGCAGGCTCTGTCGCACTGTGGAGCAGCGAAGCAGCCGGGTTGCTGGGATTTATAGGTCTTATTTCCGCAAGGAGCTATCTTCCCTGCCGGGAAGCGGACTTTTACACAATCGGGCAGAAAAAAATCTCAGAGGCACCGACACAACAGACAACAGCTGCGGCAAGGCAGACCCTCTCAGACGGTAAAGGGGAAAAAGACCTCGCCGTCACCGACAGTGACCTTACGCTCATTATGAAAAAAGCCGAGGAAAAAAGCAAAAGTGAAACAATCGACGGCGAAATTTACGAATACACCTTTACCGATGACGGAGTTACGGACTCCTTCGGAAACATCAGGGTAAAAAACACAAACAAAACAGAAATAGACATTGAAAAAAAGCTATCCGAGGAGCCTGAAATCACTGTTTATGATGATAAACCCCTTGTGCTGATTTACCATACCCATACAACGGAAACCTATCAGCTTCTCGATCGCGGCTTTTACGCCGAAGGCTTCCTCTCACGAAGCAGCGACGAAAACCTCAACATGATACGTGTAGGCAAGGCCGTAAAAGAGGAAATAGAAAAGATGGGCTACGGTGTGATACACGACACAAGCGTTTACGATAATCCTTATACCGGGGCCTATTACCGCTCTATGGACGGGGCGGAAAAAATTCTTGAGAAATACCCCTCAGTTCAGATAACAATTGACCTTCACAGAGATGCCATACAGAACGATGAGGGCGTAAAAACCAAGCCCACGGCAGTAATTGACGGCAAAAAGGCGGCTCAGGTTATGATAATCACAGGCTGTCAGGAGGAGGGCAACGGTATCACCGATCTTCCCGACTGGGAGAAAAATCTCACCTTTGCCCTGAAGCTTCAGCAGAGTATGGAAACAATGTTTCCGGGACTTACGCGACCTGTTTTTTTCTGTCCGAGAAGCTATAACATGTCCCTTACGCCCTGTTCTCTTCTTGTCGAGGTGGGCACCGACGCAAACACTCTTGAGGAGGCGGTTTATTCGGGGAAAATGCTCGGCAGGGCAATCGGGAGAGTAATTGAGAATTCACAATAGCGGGAGAACTTCCGAATACAGAATGTGGTACGGATGTTCATAAGGGATTTCATTGCCCGGAAGGGCACTTCATTGACAGCGTCTCTTCATTTGCCTTAAGGCAACTTCGTTCGTTTCTGTCCGCTAAATGAAGTACGGCTTAACAACCGTAATGAAGTCAGCGTCCGAGGTGCCACTGAATGAAGTTATGTCCTGCGGACATAAATGAAAAATCGACAAGTCAAAACTTGTCGATTTCTGGGGTGAAGGGGAGGACGCGGGGAGGCGCTTTGGCTTTCCTTTCGGGGAAAGCCAAAGGCACAGAGAAAAACCGCTTCCGTGGGCGGGGAAGCAGTTTTTCTCTGTGTGACGCGCCTGCGGCGCGTCCGCCTCCCCGCTACGGCGTAATTTACAATTGCGGGAAAGCTTTTTGAATGCAGAATGCAGAATGCAGAGTGCAGAATGCAGAATTGCAGTCGCAGTCAGAAATGCATGCTGCACAGAAATCCTGAATTGAAAGCGGTGTTCAGATGAAAAAAATTCTCAGACAGTATGTTTTTACCCTTGCGGTGATATTCTGCATTATGTCCTTTTTTTGCGGCATAATCACCGTAAAAGAGAAAACACAGTATAATATGGATATGTCACCCTACGGAACGGTAAGTGTCATTGAAAACAGTGACGGCATAGTAATTATAGCAGGCGGAAACAAAACCCTGATAAAGCGCGAGCACATTGAAAAGCTCGGTAAAAAGGCGATTTACGGAATGCTCGGTGATATTTTTGTCAGGGCAGGGGAAATTTTGGAAAAAAATGCCTCATAAAAAGCAAAATGCTCTTGACAGTGAGGTGTAATGGTGCTAAAATGATACAAACCGAATAATTCAATTAAAGATAGAGGCGCGGCTGACATCAGTATCACGGGCTGTTAAGGATTCTCGCAAGGTCCGTCCGTGTGAAAGGGGATACCGCCGAAGGATATCAGGCGAAAGCTATCCTGGGCGATGGAAATAATATTTCATCGACTGTCGCAGTTTTGCGGAGTGCTATTATAATTGTCACGCAGTAATTATATACTGCTCAGGCTTTTTTTTACACTCGATGCAAAATCGGGTGTTTGTTTTTGTTGAGTGCTAAGTGTCGGAATTGAAGTTTCGGTAAATATAAAACCAGAAGGAGTAATAATTATGGAAAGAACCCCTATTTTCACAGGCGCAGCAACAGCCCTCATCACACCTCTTAACGAAAACGGTGTTGATTACGAGGCATTCGGAAAGCTTATTGACTGGCAGATTGAAGAGGGTATTGACGCACTTGTTATTGCAGGTACATCAGGCGAAGGCTCAACCCTTACCGACGAGGAGCACAGAGAGGTGCTCAGATACTCAGTTGAAAGAGCAGCAGGCAGAGTGCCCATTATCGCAGGTACAGGCTCAAACGATACAGCATATGCTATTGACCTTACAAAATTTGCCTGTGAGGTGGGCTGCGACGCAATGCTCGTTGTAACACCTTACTATAACAAGGCAACACAGAAGGGCCTTATCAAAATGTATACTGCTATCGCAGATGCAAGCACAAAGCCCATCATTCTTTACAATGTTCCTTCACGCTCAGGTGTTAATATTGAGCCTGCTACATACGCTGCCCTTGCAGAGCATCCCATGATTCAGGGTATCAAGGAAGCAAACGGTCAGATTGACAAAATCGTTGAAACAATGGCTCTTTGCGGCGACAAGCTTGACCTTTACTCAGGTAACGACGACCAGATTATTCCTCTTATGTCCGTAGGCGGCAAGGGCGTAATATCAGTTCTTTCAAACGTACTTCCTAAAGAGACGAGCGAAATGTGCCACAAGTTCCTTGACGGCGACGTAAAGGGCGCAGCACAGATGCAGTTTGACTTCTTCCCGCTCGTAAAGGCACTCTTCAGTGAGGTTAACCCCATCCCCGCAAAGGCTGCAATGGCTGCCATGGGATACTGTGAGGACTATGTAAGACTTCCCCTTACACCCATGGAGGACGCAACCAAGGCAGTACTTCTTCAGAGAATGAGAGAAGCAGGTATCAACGTTTAATAAAATGCAAAGTGCAAAATGCAAAATGCAAAATTGAGGGTCGCTTCGCTCCGATAATAATTTTTCAGGAGTGCAGGTCGACAATTCAGAGCTTTTAAAACAACTTCGCCGCGGTCTTTTCGGGCTGCGGCTATTATTGAAAGGATAACCAAAATGAAGATTATAGTTAACGGAGCCGCAGGCAGGATGGGACAGACTCTCTGCGGAATAATTGAAAACAGCGACAGACACGAGGTTGCCGCATATTGCAGCCTCGAATATGAAGGCAGCGAGGATGCACTCCACTTTGCCGATATAAACAGCTTCAGCGGTGAGGCAGACTGCATCATCGACTTTTCATCACACAAGGCAACAAAGCTCATCACTGACTACGCAATCAGAAGAAAGCTCCCCCTTGTCATTGCCACAACCGGACAGGATGAAGCTGAAATGAATATCATAAAAGAGGCCTCTGCAACAATTCCACTTTTCTATTCACAGAATATGTCCTTCGGTGTTGCGCTTCTTAACTGCCTTGCAAAGATTGCCGCCAAGGCACTTCCTGAGGCAGATATCGAAATAATCGAAAAGCACCATAACAGAAAGCTTGACGTACCCAGCGGCACAGCACTCCTTCTTGCCAACGGTATAAAAAGCGTTAAAGAGGACTGCACCTACAACATCGGCAGACACGAAAACGGTAAGCGCGAGAAAAAGGAAATCGGCATTCATTCCATCCGTATGGGTAACGAGGTAGGCACCCATGAAATCATTTTCGCTCTTGATTCTCAGGTGATAACCTTAAAGCACGAGGCTGAAAACCGCGGACTCTTTGCAGAGGGCTCCCTCACTGCCGCAAACTTCCTTGTTACAAAGGAAGCAGGCTTTTACAATATGGACGATATACTTGATTAATTCACGGTCGCATTTTTGAATGCGGAAGGCAGAATTGCGGTCGCGGGTAAGGTAACACCTTACTGAAAGTGTGACTGAGCGGAGTTGGTTTTGAAATAAAGGTAAATCAGTTAATTATAAAAGTCCGGGTACGGGTGACCGTTGTCCCGGCTTTTTTTGCGTTGTAGGGGAATGTTTTTAAATGCAGAATGCAGAGTGCAGAATGCATAATTGTGGTCGCGGATGGATTAACGGTCTGGTGAAAATGTGTTTCCGCGGACTTGATTTTGAGGTGGCGGTAAGTGGGTTGATTATAAAATGCTGAGTGTGGGGTTAAGGGAAGATGCGGGGAGGCGCTTTGGTTTTCCTTCGGGAAAGCCAAAGTCACAGAGAAAAACCTCTTCCCCGCCCACGGAAGCGGTTTTTCTCTGTGTGACGCGCCTGCGGCGCGTCCGCCTCCCCGCTAAGTGCCCGTAAATTCACAAGTCACAATTGCGGGCAAGTTTTTGAATGAAGAATTGCGGTCACATGCAAATAAACACTATGTTGTAATTGAGTTACCGCAGAGTGGATTTTTTGATAAATAAACAAGTTGATTTCTGTTGCTGCCGTCATTCGTACTCCCTTTTTTACCAACCTCTTATCTGCTGTCAGTCGTCCTCAGGCGGCACGTACTTTATACCTACCGCCTTTTTGGTGAACTCGCTTACATCGAAGGTCGGCTCGCGTCTTTCTCCCGGTGGCTTCGGCTTTGAAGCAGTGTTGTATTCAGGCGTTGTTCTTTCGTAGGACTGCCAGTTGAGAAGCTGAGCATAATGGTCGCGGTAAACCTTGCCTGTTGCCTTGATATACGCCGAAAGGGATTCTATCTTCTTGCGTCCGTCAGGGTGTTTGCCGATAAGCTTCAGATACTCCTCATCTGAAAGAAAAACATTGCTGAATTCTCCGTATGCTTTTTTATGTGTGTATGTGTTTTCCGGAAAATTATTGCTGCCGTTGTTACAAAGCAGGGCAGTATCCTCTGATTTTTCGTTTACACTTACATTTGTGTTTGGATCAGCTTTTTCATTTTCTTTTACATTTGAAATTGCATTTGAATTTTCATTTGTATTTTCATTTGTATTTTCATTTGGGTTTTCATTTGGGTTTTCTTTTTCACTTGAGTTTGAAATTTCATTTTCTTTTTCTTTACCTTCAGCTGCATGCATTTGCATAGATTGGTCCTGCCCGGTCTTTTTGTAAGCATCCCATCGCTTTCTGGCGTTTTCGGATTTCTTCTTGCAGACCTCCTCATAGCGTTTGCGATTTGTGTCACAGAACTTTTTCAGCTGAAGAAAGAGAATGTTCAGGGCTCTGTCCTCAAATTCGGGCTCGGTTCCGCTGATAAAGTATTCAAAAATCGCTTTAAGGATTATGCCTGCCTCCTCGTCATTGAGCAGACGTATCGCGTCATAATGGTCTTTATGTATAAGTAAAGCATTGATATCCATAGTTTTCCTCCGTGATAAAATTTGCGACAAAACATAATCGTATTCGAACAAATGTTCTGTCTATAATATTTTAGGATGCATTTCGGCTTTTGTCAACATCGGGGAAAAACATTATCTTCAGTTGTACTTTTATCGGGACAGTAAAAAAATAAGACGCCACCTGTTGCAGAAAAGCTGCAACAAATGACGTTTTTTTACTGTATGTTTTTTATTCGCCGAGCATTTTTATCTTTTCCTGCATTGAAAGACCGAGAGCTGACAGTGCATCGAGACCTCTCTGATAAAGCTCAGAGTCAAGATAAGCCTCGGGGTAGTGAGCGTCGATTCCCATAGTGACGGGAGGCTTCATTTCGCCTATCATTTTCCAGAAATCCGGGTAGGGGTAGCCCTCTTTACCGTCGTTGATGCTGTGGCTGTAGCCGAGCAGATTATACTCAAGAGGCACTCCGGTAGCGATGGATTTAAGGATGATATCCTCTGTGATTTTTCTGCAGTGGTTGTCGAAAACGGGATAACCGCGCATAAAGATGTCGGGATGGGCAACGTAGGAGAAAAGCCCCGTATCCATTGCCTCGAGAATATCGTCACGGTAGTCGTAAAGCTGGTGAGGAGCACAGAGGTTGCCGTTGTAGCTGCTTATAGGCTCGTCGACGGAAAAATGGTGTCCGAGGATAAGGAAATCAATCCCGTGCTCAGCAATCATATCCTTGAGCCAGGGGAGATACTTCGGGAAGTATTCGCACTCGAGGCCGAGCTTTATACTGATTTTGTCCTTGTATTTTTCGCGCAGAGCCTTTATGCTTTCGCAGTAGGCAGGAAGGTCTTCCTTTGCCATTCTCATGTTTGAAACATAGTCCTTGAAATCCCAGGGGCTGTGATCAGCAAAGCCGATTTCGTCAAAGCCTGCTTTGATTGCGGCAAGAACATATTCCTCGTTTGTGCCTACAGCGTGATGACACAGTGCGGTGTGGGTGTGGTAGTTGTACTTCATGGTTGGTCAGTACCTTTCTTTTGTGTGCGGAGAGATTTTTCAATTCACAATGCACAATTCAAAATTCACAATTGCGGTCGCGGGAGTTAATGAATGCAAAGTGCAAAATGCAAAATTGATGTCGCGGGGTTTAATGAATGCAAAGTGCAAAATGCAAAATGCAAAATTGTGGTCGCGGGTCGGTTATTACTATTATTAAAATCAATTCCCGCAAAGATAGATTTGATGCAAATGAAAATGAGTAAATTATAAATTCTCCCACGGGAGAGGATATTCAAAAAGGATTGACAGGCGGGTAGGCGAAATATATAATTAAAGTGTATTCAGGCTTTGCCGAAGGCAAAGACGGATGGAGTACAATTATCGAAGCTATCCGTCACAACCGAATACATTACGCGGCACAAACGTAAAAGCAGACACAAGCCAATCCGCGACCGCAATTTTGCATTCTGCACTTTGCATTTTGCATTCATTCTCCGCTCTGCATTCTGCATTCCGATGCCGTCAGGCATCGGCCGATTATCCTATACCGCCAAGAAGTGCGCCTGCAATGAGTACAAGCACGCACACAGGGCAGAATACGTATTTTGCAAGGGGGATGATAAGTGCGGGGACAGACTTTTCTCTGCCTTTTGCAATTTCTTTTTCGCAGACCTTTTTGCCAAGCACCCAGAAGAACATGATTCCTGCAAGACCTGCGCCGAGAGGACAGATGTAAATTGAAATAACGTCCATCCAGTCGGAAACGATGTGCTGAATGCAAAGTGAAATTGCAAGACCTGCACCGCAGACGATTGCACAGGCAGGAAGCCTCTTCATTTTAAAGCGCTCCTGAAGTGTTGCGATGGGTGACTCGTAAAGGTTGATAAGTGAGGTGAGACCTGCAAAGGTAACCGCAATGAAGAAAACGATTGCAATTACACTTCCGCCGGGCATTGATTTAAAGAGATTGGGCAGGAAAACGAACATAAGCATCGGTCCGCCCTGATTGAGTGTTGAGCCTGCAGTAGCCATAGCAGGGATGATAACGAGAGCCGCGAGCATAGCCGCAAGGGTGTCAAAGAAGGCAACATTTTTTGCTGACTTCGGGATGTCCTCCTTTTCTGAAAGATATGAGCCGTAAATCAGTGTGCCGTTACCTGCAACGGAAAGGGAGAAGAAAGCCTGTCCGAGGGCGTAAATCCATGTGTGAGGGTCAAGAAGTGCCTTTGTGTCAACGGTGAAAATATATTTGTAGCCGTCAACTGCACCGGGCTGAAATGCGATGTAAATACCGAGTCCCACAAAAAGGAAGAAGAAAAGGGGCATCATTATTTTATTTGCCTTTTCAATACCTGAGCCGATACCGAAAACGAGAATCACTAAGGTGAGAGCTAATGCAATGCTCTGCCAGATGTTATTGCCGAAGGCACCTGCCATAGTGCCGAAAACGCCCGTGAATTCGTCAACGGTTTCGGGCTTTAAAAGTGTACCTGTCAAGGCTGAAAAGGCGTATTTTAAAATCCAGCCCATAACAACGCTGTAGCCGATTGCAAGGGCAAGTGAGCCGAGAGTCGGTATAACACCGAGCGCCTGACCGACCTTTTTGCTTCCCTTAGTCTCTGTGGCCTTACCGAAGGCGTCGATGGGACCTGAGCGTGCCATTCTGCCAAAGCTCATTTCACCGATAACACCTGTTGAGCCGATAAGCACAACGAAGATAAGATATGCGATAATAAAAGCACCGCCGCCGTAGCCTGAAACTCTTGCAGGGAAAAGCCAGATGTTGCCCATACCCACTGCAGAGCCGATGCAGGCGAGAATAAAGCCCCAACGTGATGCAAACGAATCTCTTTTAGTTTCCATAATTTTCAAACTCCGATCCTTTCAGATTTTTACTAATAATACCACAACCGATGAAAAAAGGCAAGGGGGAGAGGGCAACGCCGATGGCGTTGGAATGCAGAATGCAGAGCGGAGAATGAATGCAAAATGCAAAGTGCAGAATGCAGAATGAATGCAAAATGCAAAGTGCAAAATGCAAAATGCAAAATTGTGGTCGCGGGTCGGTTATTACTATTATTAAAATCAATTCCCGCAAAGATAGATTTGATGCAAATGAAAGAGAGTGAATTATAAATTCTCCCACGGGAGAGGATATTCAAAAAGGATTGACAGGCGGGCAGGCGAAATATATAATTAAAGTGTATTCAGGCTTTGCCGAAGGCAAAGACGGATGGAGTACAATTATCGAAGCTATCCGTCACAACCGAATACATTACGCGGCACAAACGTAAAAGCAGACACAAGCCAATCCGCGACCATAATTTTGCACTTTGCATTTTGCATTTTGCATTTGAAAAGCCTCTTGCATTCTCCGTTTTATTGTGCTATTATTATACAGTATATAAAGTAAAAGGAGATGGGACTTATGAAAGTTATAGTTCTTGAAAATGCTTTTGAAATTTCAAAGCAGGCTGCTGATATCATCATCAGACAGATTAATAACAAGCACGGAAGTGTCCTAGGCTTTGCAACGGGTGCTTCACCTGTGGAGACCTACAAAAGAATCGTTGAAAGCTACGAGAGAGGTGAGGTAAGCCTTAAGCATATCACCACCTTCAACCTTGATGAGTACGCTGATATCGACAGGGAAAACGTGAACAGCTACTACTATTTCATGAAGGATAATCTCTTCGGTAAGACCGACGTTAACTTTGATAAGGTCAACTTCCTTTCGGGCGTGAAGCACGAGGAGGCTGAAGCAGAGTGCGAGCGTTATTACAATAAAATCAAAGAGGCAGGCGGAATTGACATTCAGCTTCTGGGCATCGGTGTAAACGGTCACATCGGCTTTAATGAGCCCGGTGATGAGTTTATGGACAGACCCTTCCTTGTAGAGCTTACACAAAGCACAATTGATGCAAACAGTAAGTACTTTGAGGCAGTCGGTGCAAAGATGCCTCATTATGCGCTTACAATGGGCATCGGTGATATTATGCGCGCAAAGAAGATTGTGCTTATTGCAACGGGTGCCTCGAAAGCAAAGGCAATCAAGGCTCTTGTTGAGGGTGAGGTTACACCTGAGTGCCCCGCATCAATTCTTCAGCTTCATTCCGACGTTACAATTTTCCTTGATAAGGAAAGTGCAGCACTTTTAGGTAACAGCTGATGGCAGAAGTAGATTTAACCACCAAGCTCAAGTCCTTTCCGAAGATAAAAACCGTTACGGTGACGGAGGAGGGCTTTGTAAAGCTTACCTGGTCAAAGGTTGCCCTTGCCGAAAAGTACGATATAAAAAGAAGTGAGAGTCCGTCGGGACCTTTTACTCACATTGAGTGGGCAAAGAAGCCTGAATTCACCGACGAAACTGTGGAAAGGGACACAACATACTGGTACAAGGTTATAGCCTGGAAGCGTATGGAGGGTAAGAAAACCTCCACAAAGGCAAGTGCCGTAAAGCCTGTGGTTGTTTCGGATATTCCTGCGGTTGAAAATCTTACTGCCGTAACAAAGGACAGCAGAATCAGACTTTCCTGGGACAAGGCAGACGCAGACACCTTCTTTGTTTACAGAAGAAGCGATCATTTTTCAAGACCTGTGTATATAGGCAAGACGGATAAGGCAGACTTCACCGACGAAAATCCCGTATCGGGTCAGGCTTACCATTACACCGTGCAGTGCGCGAAAAAGGGTGAGGAAAAGCTTCTTCACGGAAACTTCAGCAAGGAGGCCGACGGAGTTTTCCTTGACAGTACAGAGATACTTTCCGTAAAAAAGAGTCTGGGCAAAATTCTCAATATCGGCGTAAGAATCGTGGCGGGAAGTGACGGATACATCCTTGAAAAAAGCAACAGTAAAGACGGTGAATACAAGGAGGTTGCCCGCAGCGAGGATATAACGGGCGTATTTTTTGAGCATAAGCTCACATCACGCTTCGGCACGGCATATTACCGTGTCTGTGCCTACAAAATGATAGGCGAAAAGGAATTCAGAGGCGGATATTCTGCCCAAACGGCAGCAAAGGGATGAATTTTCCTTTAAAATATTGACTAATTCAAGTTTTTAGGTTACAATAGTTTTCGGAAGTATATGAATCTACATACAAATAATCATAAGGAGGAAGCAACAATGGAAGAAAATACCACAACTGAAGTAGTTGAAGAGGAAACCCACAGAAATTTATACGAGGTAATGTTTGACTTCTTTATGGAGTTTATCAACATTTTCAAGTATCTTTTCTATGATATCTGGCTTGGCAAATAATCATAATCCCGGTTTAAAGAAGGGTACCCTCAGGGGTACCTTTTTTGTTTGGGAAAAATGCAATGACCCGACACACCGCAGCACAGAGCTTTTGCAGTGCACAGACAAGTCATATCAATAAACAAAAGCAGGTATTCCGGTTGCTCTGTTGCTGAAATACCTGCTTTTTTGTCTGCATTCAATTAAAGGCTGACTTTTCCCATCGGATGACTCATCCGCGGGCAAAGCCGTAGTAGATGCTGTCGTCGTAGGCGTTGTTTTCGTCTTTGTCGTGGTGGGAATACCACACCTGAGCAAAGAAGGGATTGTGCTTTGCAATTTCGTCGTAATTCCAGGGCATCGGCAGACACTCGGGGCACCAGTGGCCGCCCTTTAAAACAAGGTTGGGACTCATAGTGAATTCGTGACCGTGGGCACATTTCCACTTGATGGGGGTGTACATATCCTTGCCGAGCTTTGCCGAAAGACATTTTCCGCCTCTGAATTCGGCGGCTTTTTTCATATCTGCAATTCTGAGTGAGTGGAAATCCTTTGTTTCGTCATAGCCGTGGTCGAGGCGGGTGCCCTTTGTTTTGTCGGGGATGATTATCTCAAATTCGTCCCAGGAGCCTATGGAGTCGTATTTCTCATAGGAGCCGTAGTAGGCGGTGATTCTGTCCTTGATTCCGTTGTCAATCCATGCCTTTGTGCCGTAAAGCGGAGTCTTGGCGATGTCGTTCATCATAGTCTTTTTAAGTATGCTGTAGGGCGCAAGGGCTGAAAAACGGAAGTAGAGGGGAGTGTTTTTTGAAAGCCGTCTGAAATATTCCTTTATGGGGATATTTGCCCTGAAGTGAAGGTATTCCTCAAGCACGTCGGCATCGGTGAACCATTGACCGTGGAAATTCTGCAGAATAAACCAGTTGGGCTCGAAAAGCTTTTTAGGGATGTCTTTTCCGCGCATACCGAGGCTTTCGAGAAGAAGCTGCTCAAACTCGTAATTGGTAAGACGGTAGTCGCTGCCCGAGCTGATGTTGTAAAATCTTCTCCAGAATTCTTCCGGGACACGGTCGTTGCAAACCTTGGCGCAGAGTCTGCCGCTGTCCTCGACGGTAACCCACTCAAGCACGCCGTTGATGGGCACGTGGAACATAATCGGATCCATATTTTTGAGTATGTCGGGGTAGAGTATACCCGTCTGCCTGAGTGAGACCCAGTATCTGAGTCCCGAATCGGCAAGAAGCTGCTCGGCAATGGTTTTGCTTATGGCGTAGTGGTCGTAAACGCTTATCTGTATGGGGTCACCGGTACGGCCCCAGTGTGTGGGATAGTTTCTGTCACCGGTCTGTGCTACGGTGCCGATGTAAACCACCTTGACGCTGTCCGGGTCAGGCTGAGCCTTGACTGCCCTGATAATATTTTCCATAGCAGTAATGTTTGTAAAGAGGGTCTTTTTGGGATAGTAGTCGGCAGCAGGGGACACAAGACCGCCTACGTGGATAACGTAGTCTGCTCCCGTTACACCGTCGAGGACGTCCTCGTAGTGCGTAAGGTCGCCCCAGATGCATCTTACCGATGAGTCAAACATGTAAGGTGCAAATTTCTTTCTTGCGTCCTGAGAGTCAAGATTCAGCACCACGATGTTGTACATATCTTTTCTTTTATACAATTCCTTGAAGCCTGCAAAACCCATATTTCCCGAGGCTCCCGTTAAAAATACAGTTTTTTTCATTTTTGCACCTCCTATAACAATTTTATTATATAACAAATTTCTGCAATATTTGTTAACATCTTGTTAATATTAGTGTTAAATGTTTCTAACTATTGCATCGGTTTGTTTCAAAATAAAAAAGAAAGATATAATAATTCTTAATGATAATCGGTCGGTTGAACAGGGGAACAATGCACATTTTTGGGGATAAAAAAATCACCGGGAGGTTATCCCGATGATTCATATGTTGAATTTTGTTCTGATTTATCAGTTTTCGATTTTGTCGTAAACGTTGTTCACGCACTGGTTTGTACCCTTGAGAGCCTTTGTGAGAAGCTCCTCAAAGCATGAGGGGTTGGGGTCTTCGATGATGCCTGCGATTACAAGCTCGGTTTCGAGATTTGTTTTTGCAGCCTCCCACTTTGCAGCGTCGATAACTGTTTCCTCTTCAAGAGCCTCAACCTCAGCAATTGCGCTTTCGACTGCGGCAATCTGCTCGTCGGTCAGATAAGACTTGTCGGCATCAGCCCAGGCCTGCTTGTAGAGGTTTGTCTCACGGTTGAGACGGCTTTCGTTGAACTGAGGATAAGCCTCGGGGTTGCTGTAAACGTCAACCATATTGTTGTCGGTCATAAGTCTGATTGAAAGCTTGAGAACAACATCGTTGTGGGGGAGAAGCTCGTGAGGCTGACCCTTGAAGAACCAGGTATTGCAGGGAAGAAGACCTGTTGTTGCGTCGACAACGCCGTCAGGTGAAAGGTGGTTGTGTGTGGGGTCATCGCAGTAGGTGCCTGCAGCCACATAATCCTCACCGAGAGTTTCGCCGAGGTCAGCGAAGGTTACGCCCATTGAGGTTGAGTCTGCGTGAATAACTCTGTCAGCGTTTGTTGTCTTGTAGTCAAGGCAGAGGGGGAAGAGGGGAACATCGTAGCATACAACGTCGTAAAGCTGTGTACCCTGATCGCGAAGAGCAAAGAGGTTGTCCTTGAAGTTGGCTCTTGCTTCCATGAATTTGTCTACCTCAGCGGCGATTTTTGAGAATTCCTCGTCCTCGAGCCAGATTGCTCTTGCTTCCTCGTAGTAGTCTGTGGGACAGAGAGCCCAGAGGATTGTGGTGGGCTTGATTGCGACCTCGGCAACGCCTTCAACGAGCCTTTCAAGGGCACCCTTGAGAACATTTGAGGGAACGATGCGAAGGAGCATATTTACGATGTAAGCAAGGGGAGTTTCGCCAAGGAGAGTAACCATAAGATTCTGGTAAAGGTCCTCGTCGTTATAAAGAACGCTGATGTCGCCTACAAGTATGTCACCGATGATGTCGGAGCCGTCAAGTGCAGGAGCAACGAACACGATTTTCTTGATAAGTGAGTAATCTTCGGGATACTTTTCGAGGTAGTTGACAGCGATTGTACCGCCGAGGCTGATGTGACAGAGCTTGATCTGTGTTGCGCCTGTCTGGGGCATAACAACATCGTGGATGTAGTGGTGGAGCTTTTCGGTTTCCTTATGTACATCGCCGATTGAGTCGTAGCCGAAGTAGTAGAGGTTATCTTCACCGATGATTTCGCCCAATTCCTTAACGGGGAGGAACTTGTAATATTCTTCCTTAACGTCCTCGGGAAGCTCGCTCATAGGCATCTCGTAGCAGGGAACCTCGATGTTTTTGATGTAGTTGCCCTCGTTGTCCTTGTGGATGTTGGGAAGGGCGTTGAAGGCTGCCTGATAGAGAGCGTCGCCGAGACCTGCATCCTGACGTGTGAAGATTGCCTTGAGAAGAGGCACAAGAGCTGTCTTAAGCAGTGCGGGAACGTCGATCTGTAAGGGCCAGCCTGTAGCAAGAACGCCGTTTTCGTCCTTGATTCTTTCGCCGTTTTCGTCAAGAACATAGGTGTTGTTCTGACTCATACCGTGAACGAGAATGACGGGGGTGTCTCTGTCATAGTCGGGTGTGTAGGTGTCCTCAGCGCTTGAGAAGATGAGGCAGCTGCTCATAATCATCACAAGGGAGAGAACGAGACAAAGGGTTTTTCTGAGATTTTTCATAAAAATTTCTCCTTTTCATATTTATGACACAATATTATAACAATCTTTGAAAATTATCAATACTTTAAAGGAAAATAAAATTAAAAATAATGAAGCGTTGCCCCGTGGGCGACCAAATGGTGTACAAGGGTCACCGATGCGGCGACGCTACAAACCCTTCATTGAGGGAGGGTGACCGCCTGCGGTGGAGGGAGTAAATAAGGCACTTAATCTAAAATCAATTGTTCTTTCACAATTTTGTCAATTTCAGAGCAAACACTCTCAAAATTAGTGTCGACATTATAGTTAGAAAAACGTATTACTTTTAAATCAAATTCTTTCAATAATCCGCTTCTTTCTTTGTCATAAGCCAGTCCTTGCTCGGTATAATGCTGTGAACCGTCGATTTCAATAATGAGCCTTGCTTCGTGACAGTAAAAATCAGCAATGAACGATTTGATAACCTTTTGTCTTTGAAATCTTACGGGATAGTCCTTTAAAAAATCGTACCATAAATGTTTTTCTTGGGGTGTCATATTTTTACGCAAAGATTTAGCGGTGCTTATTAATTTGCCGTCATATGGTAAAGACATATAAAATACTCCTTTTTAATATTTTGTTTTAATATATCAAATTTTTACCGGAAAAAGCAAGATGTTTTACTCCCTCAGTCACTTCGTGACAGCTCCCTCAGTGAGGGAGCCACAAAAAAAGCCTCCCTCATTGAGGGAGGGGGACCGCTTGCGGTGGAGGGAGTAAAAGACAATTTTCAACTTTTTGTACAAAAAATAAAACCTGAGGCAAAATTTCTTGACAATTTTCAATAAAGGTAGTATTATGAAGATGTATAATTATATACAATTGTATATATGTTTCCTAAAAATCATTAAGGAGGAAATAAGAATGAAAAAATGGCAACAAACAGGAAAGAAAGCCCTGTCAGTCTTTATGGCAATTATGATGCTTATGACGGCATGGGTATGGGTCGCACCGACTGAGGCAAGTGCGGCTACGGCGGGTAATTATAAAGTTAGAATTACCTGGCAGGTTAACAACACAAAGGACTATAGTAACAGCTTCACAGGCACTGAAACCGAAGATGGTGCCAGAGCAGGTATTATACTTTATTATAAGAGTAATAATGGTTCAGGAACACAAAGCAGTATGTATTGGTGTTTAGACTCCACGAATTATGGAGGCACCTATGTTTCTGCGGAAAAGTCAACAGGTAATACTAACAGCTCAACAGGCAAAAATTATTACTGTGTTGCAACTATTGCAGGTTTCCCTACAGCTTTATATGGTATGGCTGATAGTGATAACATTTTGGACAAAGGTCAGTACACTGTAAGTAAGATTGAGGTATATAACAATACAAAAAGTGCGTATGATACTCTTTGGGCAGGTAAAGGTTATACTGACACCTCGACAGAAAAAAAGTGGTGGAAAATTACTGCTGACGGTGATGGTACTGTAACAACTACGGGTAACGACAATGACTATGGTTATGCTTCAACTACAACTGAAACATGGAACTTCCCGACTCCTACAACTGCTACTACGTGGTCTGGTGTATCTGCTATGACTATTCCTAAAACGGGTACAGCCACGCAGGATATAGAATTAGTAGCTAACGACCAGTATGGTGTTGAAATGTTTAATCCCACTTGGTCAGTTAAGGGTAGCGTTTGTGGCACAACAGGCATTTCAGTTGATCCGACAACATCAAGTCAGACTACAACTATTAAGCTCATCAATGCAGCTAATGTTTCAAGCTCAACAGATACGCAAACAGGTACAATTACTGCAACATGGAGCACATTGGGTTCACTTTCAGAAACCTTCACAATAACAGACTCTTACTACACTGCAACCTTTAATTACAAATCTTCTGCAGGTGCGGACACCTCAACTAAAAAGTATGGTTATCACGGTGACACTATAACTGCACCTTCCGCACCCGAATACGATTCAGGTGACTATCATTATGTTTTCAGCAAGTGGTCACCTACCTTTGCTTCGACAATCACAAAGGATGTTACATACACAGCACAATATACAAGTACTTTTGTTGGTGCTGACTATTCTGCTGTTAACGAAGCCATCGCCGCCGCAGATGCAATTAAGGCAAACTACGGTACGGAATATGAGCTCAAATATACTCTCGCTTCGCGTGTTGCTCTTGACTCTGCAATAAATGCAGTTGTAACCGGTCTTGGCAGAACGAGACAGAGTGATGTTGACGGCTATGCTGATACGATCAATGCAAAAATTGCCGCTCTTGACCCCAACAAGTTCGATGTTATCTTCCTTGACAAAGACGGTGCAATCCTTCTTTATGAAAAGGATGTTGAATACAAGGAGGCTGTAACTGCTCCGACTTATTCTGCAACCTACTACGATTCAACAAACCATTATACATTCACAGGTTGGGACACCAATGAATACGCATCCGTTGTTGACGACCTTGTAATTCAGCCTGTTTTCACAGCTGAAGCACATACATTCACAACTGAAACCGTTCCTTCAACCTGTGTTCAGAAGGGTGCAACAAAATACATCTGCTCCTGCGGTTACAGCTACATTGACGGCGAAACAAATTACGGTGACCACGTTTGGGAAACAGAGTTCACAACTGACCTTGAACCCACCTGTACAGTAGCAGGTTCAAAGTCAATTCACTGTACTCTCTGTGATGCACAGAAGGATATTACTGTAATTGATCCTCTCGGTCATCAGTGGAGCTCACAGTCCGTTGCTGTTGAAGCAAGTTGCGGAAAAATCGGCATCATGACAAAGGTTTGTGACGATTGCGGTGTTTGTGAGCACACAATTATTCCTGCGCTTGAGCATGATTATGCTGAAAATATTGTAGCTCCCACTTGCACAACAAAGGGATACACTGAATATGTTTGTCAGAGAGCTGACTGCGGTCACTCCTACAGAGACAATTACACAGATGTTATTGCTCATACCTACGGTGCATGGGAAACTGTTTCCGAAGCATTGTGCGGTGTTGACGGCGTTAAGAAGCAGACCTGTACCGAATGCGGCTACATAAACATCGGCACAATTGATGCACTTGAGCATAATATCGGTGATTGGGTTACTGTTGTTGAGTCTACCTGCACGGGCAGGGGCTATAAGACAAAGACCTGTTCACTTTGCGGTAATGTAATTGAAGAGCAGTGGCTTGATTCTCTCGGCCACAACTATGTAGCAAAAACCGTTGTAGCTCCTACCTGCACAAGCAAGGGCTACACAGTAGAAGAGTGTAACAGAGCAGATTGCGGTGCACAGAGAAATGTTAACGAAAAGCCTGCTCTCAATCACGCATGGACTTCAACAGAGCATGAGGCAGACTGCACACACAGCGCATACATTGAGCATGTTTGTGCAAACGATCCGGCACATAACTATATTGAATATGTTAACGGCTCAGCCGCCCTTATGCACGACTTCACCGGTGATGTAACAATCGTCAAATCCGCCACCTGTGAAGAAGACGGCGAAAAGACCGTTGAGTGTTCACGTTGTGACGTAACAACAAACGTTATCATTCCGAAGCTTGGTCACAGCTACAGCGCTTGGGAGAAAATCGATGCTACAAATGATAAAGCAGGCTCCTGGTCTCATAGGTGCTCAATCTGCGGTAAGGAAGAAACCCTCGAAATTCCTGCAGGCGGACACAACCTCGTTGAGGATACAGCTGCTTATGTAGCTCCCACCTGCACAACAAAGGGTAAGCAGGTCTATAAGTGTACAGCTCACGAAAACTGCTCAATATCAGTAACCGTTGACCTTGATTATGCACAGCACACCGTTGCACAAGGAGAAACCCCGGCAACCTGCATTAAGGAAGGCTCCGTAGAAGCCTACTGTTCAGTTTGCGGTAAGGTGTTCAGCACAGAAGCAACACCTGTTGTTCCTCATACACTTAATAACGGCACAGAAGTAGCTCCCACCTGCACCACAAGCGGTTATACCCTTTATGAGTGTACCGTTACCGACTGTGACTTCAGCTACAAGGAATACGATGAAACCAAACCTGCAACAGGTCACTTCTACTATGCATCAGAAACCCCCGCAACCTGCACAACTGAAGGATCAACACTTTATATCTGCGATTGCGGCGAAAACTATACAGAAGTAATCCCTGCAACAGGTCATAACTATTCTACAGTAACAGTAGTTCAGGAGCAGTCCTGCACAGACGTTGAAAAGACTGAATATAAGTGCTCCTGTGGCGATTCTTACGTTGTAATCACTAAAGAAGCTAAAGGTCACACCTACGATAATTGGGAGGTTGTGACTCCTGCAACTGCCGATAAGAACGGTGTTCAGAAGGGCACCTGCCACTGCGGAGACGTTGAATATGCTCTTATTCCTCCTATCGGTAACCACACATTTACAGAAAAAGTAACAAAGGAACCCACCTGTACTGAAAAGGGTACAAAGACCTTTACCTGTACTGTTCCCGAGCACGGTACCTGTTCGGCAAACTATACAGAGGATATTCCTGCAACAGGTCACACCCAGAAGCTTGAATATACGGCACCTACTTGTATTGCAGACGGTAGCTCAAAGGTTGTCTGCTCGGTTTGTAATGCTGTGATTATGAACGAACCTGTAAAGGCAACCGGTATTCACGACTTCAGCGGTGAAGGCGTGAAGGTCGACGCTACATGTGAAGCTCCCGGTTCAATTACCTACACCTGTCTTTGTGGTGCAACCAAGGTTGAAACAATCCCTGAAAAGGGCCACGATTTAACAACAGAAGTAACAGATGCAAAATGCGGTGAACAGGGCATTGTAGTAACAACCTGTTCAGCTTGTAGCTACACAAATACAACCTACCTTGCCGCAAAGGGTCACATCTGGGGCACAACTCCCACAGCTACAGAAGCTGCAACCTGCGAAGCTAACGGTAGCGAAACCTACAAGTGTCAGAATTGTAACGAGACAAATGTTATCGTTATTCCTGCACTCGGTCATAACTGGAGCGCTTGGGTAAAGGTTGATGCAACTGCTACAGCTGACGGTTCATGGTCACGTACCTGCCGGACATGTAACGATACAGAAACCCTCGTAATTCCCAAGGGTCACAATCTCGTACGTAATGACGACGAGTCAGAAGCTGCAACCTGTACTTCAGCAGGTAAAGAGGTTTACACCTGTGCAAACCATGCAGATTGCGGTGTTAAGATTGAAGTTGCTCTTGAAATGCTTCAGCACACTGTTGCACAGAGAGAAACCTCAGCAACCTGCAATAATGAAGGTAGTGTAGAAGCTTACTGTTCAGTATGTAAAAATGTTCTCAGCACAGAAGTTATCCCTGTAAAGGCACACAGCTTTGTTGCCCAGGACGCAGTAGCTCCCACCTGTACTGAAAGTGGCTATACACCTTATAAGTGTTCAGATTGTAGCTTTATCTATAATGTATACGATGAAACCAAACCTGCAACAGGTCATAATTTCGATGAAAACATTACAGCAAACGTAACTGTAGAATCTGCAACCTGCACAACTGACGGCTCAAAGACCGTTAAGTGTTCAGCTTGCTCTGAAACAAATACAGTTGTCCTTCCCAAGACAGGACACAGCTACACAAAGGGAACAGTGGTTAATGCAACCTGCACACAGCCCGGTACAGAGGTTTATACCTGTGCTTGCGGCGACACCTATACCAAGTTCGTTGAAGCTGTAAAGGATCATAGCTTTGGCAACTGGACATTGATTCAGGAAGCAACAACAGACTCTTACGGTATCGAAAAGAGAGTTTGTTCAGTCTGTGACGCTACTGAACATAAAACTACAGCTCCCATAGGTGCGCACGATTTTGAAAAAGTAAGTGAAACCCTCGCAACCTGTACACAGACCGGCTCTATTGAATGGAAGTGTAAGACACATAATGACTGCGAGGCAAACTACACAGAAACACTTGATAAACTTCCTCACACCCAGGAAATTTCCTACACAGCACCTTCTTGTACAGCAAATGGCAGCTCAAAGATTGTCTGCTCGGTTTGTAAGTCTGAACTTAAGAGTGTAGAAATCCCTGCAAAGGGTCACGCGTATAACGATGTTTCCGTTACAAAAGATCCTACCTGTACAGAAGCTGGCGTAAGAACATACACCTGCGCTTGCGGTGCAAACTATACAGAAGAAATCCCTGCAAAGGGCCACGATTTAACAACAGAAGTAACAGATGCAAAATGCGGTGAACAGGGTACTGTAATTACAACCTGTTTGGCTTGTAGCTACACAAATACAACCAACCTTGCCGCAAAGGGTCACATTTGGGGCACAACTCCCACAGCTACAGTAGCTGCAACCTGCGAAGCTAACGGCAGCGAAACCTACAAGTGTCAGAATTGCGACGCAGAAAACGTTGTTGTTATTCCCGCACTCGGTCACGATTGGGGCGAATGGACTGTATCAAAGGCTTCAACCAATACCGAAGAAGGTGAGCTTTCACGCACCTGTAGCAGAGAAAACTGCAACAAAACAGAAACAATCAAATTCCCTGCAGGCGGACACAATCTCGTTGCTACCTCAAAGGACGACGCAACCTGTACAGCAGAAGGCTCCGTAACCTACACCTGTGATACTCACAAGGGTGCTTGCGGCATTACAGTTACCGTAACTCTTGATAAGCTTCAGCATAAGCTTGTCAAAACAGAAGAGGAAGCAACCTGTACCGGTGACGGTTTCGTTTTAGTCAAGTGTGAAGACTGCAATACAGCAACATATGAAACAGTTATCCCCGCAAAGGGTCACGCATATAACAATGTTTCCGTTAAGGATGCTACCTGCACCGGGGACGGAGTAAGAACCTATACCTGTGCTTGCGGTGACATCCGCACAGAAGCTATCCCCGCAAAGGGTCACAGCTATAAGACAACAGTAACTCCCGCAACCTGCACAGCTCCCGGCTCTGTAGTAACAGAGTGTACGGTTTGCCACAGCGATGAAGCCAAGACAGTAACTGCTATCCCCGTAATGGGTCACGACTACACCGGCGTTGAAACACTCATTAAGAGTGCTGACTGTGAGACCGACGGTTCAAAGACCGTTCAGTGCTCACGCTGTGACGTAACCACAACCGTAATTCTTCCTAAGTTCGGTCACAGCTACAGCGATTGGGTGAAGATTGATGCCACAAACGACAAGGACGGCTCATGGAGCCGCGAGTGCTCAACCTGCGGTAAGGAAGAAACTCTCACAATCCCTGCAGGCGGTCACAACCTTGTTGAAACAGAAAATGTTTCCTCAAAGTGTAACGAAAAGGGACACATTACCTATGAGTGTAACGCTCACGAAAACTGCTCCGTAACAGTAACGGTTGAGCTTGATTATGCACAGCACACTATTTTGAAGGATAACGCTGATGCAACCTGCACCGATAACGGTCACTCAATAACCTACTGTAAGGAATGCGGCGTGAAGTTCAATAACTTTGAAATCCCCGCAAAGGGTCACATCTATGAAGGTCAGGTAACACTTCCTGCTACCTGCACCGGCGAAGGCGTAATGACCTATACCTGCTCAAAGTGTAATGACAGCTATACAGTGTCTGTTCCTATGACTCAGCATACCTACG
Organism: Oscillospiraceae bacterium; assembly: GCA_015066015.1. Lineage (GTDB taxonomy): Bacteria > Bacillota > Clostridia > Oscillospirales > Acutalibacteraceae > UBA6857. Next base: position 130,901 of record SVPE01000003.1, on the reverse strand, counting down.
AGCCCGGTGAAGAGGTAAAGGCTACCTGCACCACAAGAGGCTACATTCCCTACAGCTGTACGACATCAGGCTGTACCTCAGGCTACGAGTTTCTCACCGAAGAGGCAAAGGGTCACACCTACAAGCAGACCGTCAGCTCCTCAACCTGCACAAAGGGCGGTAAGGTAACTCTTGAGTGTGAATGCGGCGACACAATCGAAGCTGACGTTCCGGCACTCGGACACGCCTATGCGCTCAGCGCAACCACAGCAGCAGACTGTACTGCTGCCGCAACAGAAACCTATACATGTTCACTCTGCGATGCTTCCTACACCGTTTCAACAGGTGAAAAGACTGCACACGATTTCGGTGAATACAAGGTTATCGCTGAGGCAACAGAGGATGCTCTCGGATACAAGACAAGAAGCTGTAAAGTCTGCGGCTTCATCGAGCTTGAGGAAATAGCTGCAATAGGCGATCACGTATTCACAATATTTAAAAGAGAAACCCCTGCAACCTGCACAGATCCCGGCGAAACTGTCTACGGATGCTCCACTCACGACGATTGCGGTCTTACCTCAACTGTAGTAATTCCTGCAAACGGTCACGTTATGGAAGAAACTGCAGCAGCGGTTGTTCCCACCTGCGACAGCGACGGTACCACAGCGGTATTCACCTGTAAGAACGGATGCGGTAAGGTTGAAGGCGGCGAAAAGATAGCTGCACTTGGCCATATCTATGGCGAAGGTGAAGTAACTCCCGCAACCTGCAAGGATGAAGGCAAGATTGTTTACACCTGCGGCAGATGCGGCGGAACTCATACAGCTGTAATAGAAACCAACGAAAATGCACACCAGTACGAAACAACCGTAACAGATGCTACCTGTACAAAGGAAGGCACCGTAATTGCAAAATGTAAGCTCTGCGGTAACGAAACATTAAATAAGCCTCTTCCCAAGCTCGAGCACACCTGGAGCGTTGACAAAACAACTCCCGCAACCTGCGATACGGACGGCACTACATATTATAAGTGCAGCTGCGGTGCAACAAAGGAGACTGCAATTCCTAAGCTCGGCCACAGAATGACAGCCGGATTAAGCGTGGATGCAACCTGCACCGAAAACGGATACACACCTTATACATGTACAAACAGCGGCTGTACATATACTTATAATGTATATAACGCTCCCGCGATTGCTCATAACTATGTTCAGGTTGAAAACTCTTCAACTGCAGACTGCGTAAACGGCGGTACAGTAACTCTCAGGTGCAGTGAATGCGATAAGGAAATCACTGCAGCAGTACCTGCACTCGGCCACGATTGGGGCGAATGGACAACGACCAAGAATCCCACTGCAGCCGATGAGGGTGAAGTGGAAAGAAGCTGTAAGAGAGACGGCTGTAACGCAACCGAAACCGTACCTCTTCCCGCACTCGGTCACGAGATGGTTAAGGATGAAGTAAATTCAACAGCCGCTACCTGTACGGCTGAGGGTAGAGATGTTTATGTATGTAAGACCCATACGGATTGCGGATATACCTATTATGTAAAGACATCCAAGCTTGCTCACGATTATGATGAAGGCACGGTAACGGAAAAGGCTACCTGTACAACAGACGGTGAAAAGACCTACACCTGTAAGTGCGGTGCAACCGTAACAGAGCTTATTCCCAAAACAGCACATACCCTTTCAACGGCGGTAACAGAAGCTACCTGTCAGGTGCAGGGCTCAGTAGTTACAAGCTGTGCTGACTGCGAATATGAGATTAAAACAGATCTCGGCTACGGTGTGCATAAGCTCACGGTTGTAAGAGAATCAGAGCCCGACTGTGAAACAAAGGGCATAATAACCGTTAAGTGCAGCGAAACCGGCTGTACTCATATCGCTGATACAATCGAGCTTCCCGCAACAGGTCACGATTGGAGCGGTGAGGAAAGCGATATAGTTCCCGCAACCTGCGAGACTGACGGCTCAAAGAAGGTCAAGTGCTTACATTGCGAAGAAACGACAACCGTTGTCATTCCTGCAACAGGTCACAATTATGCAGAGGGCGAAAGCTTCGCTGCAACCTGCATTACCAGCGGATACACTGTTTTTGCCTGCGATTGCGGCAGCAGCTACAGCAGACTTGATTCACAGCCGAACGGACACAGCTGGGACGAAGGCACTGTCAAGACTCCCGCCGACTGTGTGAACGAGGGTATAATTCTCGTTAAGTGTGAAAACTGCGAAGCAAGCTACGAAAAGACTGTTTCCAAGCTTTGCCACAGCTGGGGCGCATGGGTAACAACCAAGTATCCCACCGCAAGTGAAGAGGGCGAGATGACAAGAATCTGTAGCAGAAATCCGAACCACATCGAAACATCAGCTATTCCTTCACTCGGCGACTCAACCTATACAGTTACATTCATCGTTGACGGTAAGGAATATGCAAAGCAGACCATAGGTTACGGCGGTGCAGCAACTGACCCCGGCATTCCCGTAAAGCCCTATGATGAGTCAAAGCATTACAACGCTTACTGGGATGTTGACTTCTCAGCTATAACCTCGGATCTCACAGTTACTGCAGTTTATAATGAAACAGCCCATACCTTCGGTGAGTGGACTACAGTAAGAGAGTCAACCTGCCAGTCAAAGGGCTACCAGACCAGAGCCTGTGCCTGCGGTTATGAGGAAACAAGAGACCTCGAGCTTTCAGATCACGATTATACAATTATCACAGAGGACCGTATGGAAGCAACCTGTACAGAAAACGGTTATGTGGTTGTTATCTGCTCAGCTTGCGGAAAGTCAACCAAGCAGACCGTTAAGCGTCTCGGTCACTCAATGACATATCATGAGCGTGTATACGAAACCTGCGATACTGACGGCTCACTTGCATACTATGAATGCTCAGTCTGCGGTAAGAAATATGCAGACAGAATCGGTAACACAGAGCTTATCAATGTTGTTGTGAGAAAGAAGTATCACACCTTTGTAGTTGTTGAAGGCTCGGCTGCAACCTGTACCTCAGACGGTAAGACAGATTACAGACACTGCACAACCTGCGGACTCAATCAGCCTTCAGAAACTATCCCTGCACTCGGTCACGTTGACGTAAACAATGACCACATCTGTGACAGATGCAGCGGCACCTATATGGAAGGCGGACAGATCGTATGTACCTGTAACTGCCATAAGGTAGGATTCTTCAACGAGCTTATCTACAAGATTCTCAGATTCTTCTGGAAGCTTATGGGCTCAAACAAGACCTGCGCCTGCGGTGCAATCCACTATTGATCTGAAACACAGAATTAACTTTTTTGGCGGCAGAGCATTGTGCTCTGCCGCTGAATGTTTGTATGTCACCCCTGACTGAGTTTTTATCCGCACACCGGGAGGCACTTTGCCTTTCTTCGGAAAGGCAAATATTCCGTAATAATTCGGGTTCCCCTTACCGAACCTGAATTATTACGGAATAAACGCGTTAAAACGCGTTGTGCCTCCCGCAGTCAGCCGATTTCAAATAGTCCCGTTTATAATTTTTAATTAACAAAATATTGACAAATTTTATTGATATGATAAAATTAAAATATAAAATGCTAAAGGAGAAATAATTATGGCAGCAATTATTAATCAGATTATCTACAAGCTTATGAGTATCCTTATGAGCATCGCTATGCTTCTCGGTATTCCCGTTGACGGCTTTAAGGCTGATGACAGCAACTGGAATACAAACTATAAGTATGTTTTTGTTCACGGACTTTCGGGCTGGGGCAGCTATGATGCAGTAAATAATATTATGCCTTACTGGGGTATGATGGGCGGCGACCTTATGGAGTATCTTAATGATAAGGGATTTGACTGCTATGCTGCTTCAGTTGCACCCTCATCAAGCGCGTGGGACAGAGCCTGTGAGCTTTATGCCCAGCTTACGGGTACAGTGGTTGACTACGGTGAGGCACACAGCCTTGAGTGTAACCATGAGCGCTTCGGTGCAGACTATAGCGGCAGAGCTCTCATTCCTTCCTGGAGCGCAGAAGAAAAAATAAACCTTCTCGGTCATTCCTTCGGCGGTGCAACTGTCAGAATGTTTGCCCACCTTATGGCAGAGGGCAGTGCAGAGGAGCTTGCCGTATCAGGTGATGCAGCATCTGATTTCTTCAAGGGCGGAAAAGGGGACTGGATTTACAGTATTACTGCTCTTGCCGCACCTCATAATGGCACAACAGCATATTGCATTACAACTGATGACGTGCCCGTCAAAGAAAAGGAAACTCTTTTTGACTGTGTTAAAAGAGAAATCCAGAATTCACTTTCAAATATGATTTCTGTCTCAACCGAGGATAAAGACGAAAACAAGGCAAAGTGGGATAACGCTGCATATGATATGTATATCGACAATGCTCTTGAAATGAATAAGAACATCACAACCCTCGAAAACACATATTACTTCTCAATTCCCTGCAGTGCTTCTGTGCAGAATCCTGACGGTACATATTCACCTGTTGAAAGCAAAATGGAGCCTCTTTTTGTTAGCTCGTCCAAGGCTATGGGTGCATTCAAGGGTGAAACCGAGGGCGGCTACATCATGGACGAGACCTGGTGGGAGAACGACGGACTTGTAAATACCGTCTCTGCGACTGCACCCTTCGGCGCACCCTCAAAGGCTTATGATGCAGCTGATGTTGAAAAGGGCGTATGGAACATTATGCCCGTTTATGACGGTGACCATATGTCACTTCAGGGCGGTCTTACAAAGGTAAACGACGTAAAGCCTGTTTATGTTGAGCTTCTCTCAATGATTAACAGCCTGTAACAAACAGAGAGTTTTTTAACAATAAATAAAAGTTTGTGAAATAATTTTGAATAAACTATTGACATTTATTGCATAGCAGTATATAATTTAATCAAGCTGAAGGTTATTTTCAGCAATAAATTACAAAAGGAGGCGAAAAGAATGGACGCATGGGCAAAGTTTGAAGCTTTCTGGCAGGCTCTTTGGGAATACCTTTACAAGGTTCTCGCTCACTTCTATCCTGAAGAAGACGCTGAATAATTTAATTTTAATTAGACAGTTTTTAAAATCTTAAAAGGAGGATACTATAATGAACGCAGAGAAGTTTGACCTTTTTGAACTTATGTATGCATATTTTATGGAATTCATCTACAAAGTATGTGAAATCTTTGGTCTTGAAATCAGCGATCCCTACAAAGATGCTGAATAATTTTATACTTATTAGTTAAACAATTGTTTAAAGGCACAACCTGTCCCTTGAGGATGGGTTGTGTTTTTTTGAAATAAATTGTGAATAAAATATTGACTTTTATACACAAGTATTATAAAATTGAATCAGACCGAAAGGTTAATAATAGTTTGAGGAGGTAAAAACAATGGATGAAATTTTTGCAACAATCGAAAGCTTCTTCAAGAAGATTTTTGATTTAATCGCAGGCATTTTCAAGGTTTTTGAGGATGCAGGTGTTGGCGACGAGGCTGCAGCTGAATAATTAATCTGAAATCAAAACCCACGGGATTTTTTAGATTCCGTGGGTTTTCCTTTATTATATTGCTTTCCTAAGGGCATAGCCTTTATTGTTTAATTTTTAATTATCCGAAGTGTTGGGCAATTCTGCATTCTCTCAGATTCCCGCCTCGTCGAAATCGAATACTGTCTGAATAGCGATGTCGATTACCTTGCCGATTGTCTCGGGCATAAGGATGTCAGCCTTATCGAGTCTTGTGTGATAATATCTTGCAGGAGCAGGATCCATAGCAACAAGTGAAGCTGCGGCAATACCTGCCTCGGAAGCGGCAGCAGCATCTGTTGAGCCGAGGGGGATAGCACCAACGGGAACGTCTATGCCGCATTTAGCAGCAGCATTCTTGAGAAGGTTGCAGACTCTCTTGTCGTTCTTGACCATACCGGTCATATCCTTTTCGTAAATCATCATATAGTCTTCGTCGCGGATTGTGTCGAAGCTGATGAAGATTGTTTCAACACCGTCGTCCTTCATTTCAGGGTGAGCCTTGAAGAAAGCCTTTGAGCCGCGAAGACCTGCTTCTTCACCGCCGGCAGGCATGCAGATAACCTCAGTGTTTTCAAAGCGGATGTCGTTTTCAGCGAGATACTTCATAACTGCGGCACTTACATAGCAGCCTGTGAGGTCGTCGTTTGCACCGTCAACATATTTCTTGCCGTTTGTGAAGCCGAAAAGACCTGCATAAGCGGGAAGGAAGGCAAGCTGACCGAGAGCCATTTTCTTTTTAAGGCAGGGCTTCTTGCTCTTGAGAGCAACGCCTGCGGTTACTGCGGTATAAAGAAGACCGAGGATGGCGGGTGCAGCAACATAGATTGCGCCGTGTGAGCCGAGCTTATATGTATATGTCCATTCGGGAGCTGAGTCGATGTGACCTGAGAGGATAATTCTGCGCTTTGTTTCGCCCGTTGCCTCTCTTACGGCGATAAGATTACCGCTTTCCTTTTCCTTGAAGAAGGGGTCAAGAGGCTGCTTATAGAAGAGAAATTCGCCAACAAGACCTGCAACGCCTGTGCCGAGAAAAGCAAGTGAGCCGAGTGCGGCTTTTTTGCAGCCCTTTGTAGCTGAAACAAGGTTTGTTGCTGTAGCGGCTGCACAGCAGGCGCCTGCAAGCGGAACGAAGGACATAAAGGCATCGGGATGGCACTTGAAGTTTTCAATCCAGATTTTATCGGCATAGGGCTTGAGCTGGTCATACATATATTCGAGAGCCTTTCTCTCGCTTTCCTCACCGCAGGGGCGGGGACCGAAGGAATCACAGATGTGCTTTATGCTGTCGGTTGCAAAATCTGTGAGGATTTTAAGGTCGGTTTTTGCTTTTTCTTTTGTCTTGAGGTAATCCATTTTATTTTCTCCTTTACAGTGATAAAAGTTACCTTTCTATTATATAGGTATTCGCCGGAATAATCAAGGGGGACAGATGTTAATTTTGAAAATATGTGAATATGTTGACAAAGGTAATAACATAGTTTATAATATTTTATAAGAAGAAAAAGGAGGAATGATTATGACAGGTATCTTAGAAACAATTATTATTTTCATAGTAGCGGTTATGTCATCCTTTGTTCCGATGAATGAAGAGGGCGTAGCGGTGGACTTCGATCAGGTTACAACCGAAACGACGGTGATTGTCTGTGAATACGAGAACAAGACAAACCGGATAATAAACGAGCCGAATATCAGTGCCCTCAGCAAAAAGGTTGACGGAGAATGGCAGACTGTTGTAAACATTCCCATTCCCGAAGCTTCAAGCCGTGTTATGCCCGGCAGAAAAGATCTGCTTTGCAAATTCAATATTGAGCACTACACCGGAGAAACGCATCTTGAAGCAGGGGAGTATAAGTTTACATTGGTTTACGATATCAGGCTTTTTGATGAATCAATTCCGATGAGCATTGATATTCCCTTTACTGTCGAATAATCACAATTTGCACACTGAGCCTTGTGTTTTTAGCGCGAAACAACTCCATAATCAACAAAATCCCCACCTCAGGTAAGCTTCAGAGGTGGGGTAATTTTTGCTGTTTTTTTGCCCGTCAGGGGAGTGAATTATGCCTCATAAGAATAAAACCGCCTTTTATTTCAAAAAAAGCGGAAAATATACATAAAAACTTGACTTTTTAATAAAAAACCACTTGACATAGCTATGCCAAGTGTGATAAAATCTTAAAGCTTATAATGGAAAATTATATGTGGAAGTATTTCTTTCTTTTCTTCCTTGAATGCATATTACCATTAAAACAAAAAAATGTCAATACATTTTTTGAAATTCGTTTTCCGCTTCTGAGCACGGCGGAAGGAAACAGACCAATGCCCCGAGAGGGTAAATAAATAAAGATATGGAGTGAAAGCCAATGCTTAATGTTACTGAAACAATGCTTGGTACAAACAAGAGATTGAGTTACGGCAAGATTGAAGAAGTCATGTCAATGCCCAACCTCATCCAGGTCCAGAAGGATTCCTACAGATGGTTCATTGATACCGGTCTTAAGGAAGTACTCAGGGATATGTCGGAAATCACTGATTACAGCGGAAATCTTGTCCTCTCCTTCGTAGACTACAGCCTTGACGAAAGCCGTCCCAAGTACAGCGTAAAAGAGTGTAAGGAAAGAGACACAACCTACGCAGCTCCCATGCGTCTTGTTGCAAGACTTTACAACAAGCAGACAGGAACAGCCCTTGAAAGTGAAGTTTACATGGGCGACTTCCCCCTTATGACAGACAGCGGTACCTTTATCATCAACGGTGCCGAAAGAGTTATCGTTTCACAGCTTGTACGTTCACCCGGTGTATATTTCGATATGACCCATAACGTAACAGGTAAAAAGCTTTTCACTTCAACAATCATTCCCGGAAGAGGTGCCTGGCTTGAATATGAAACCGACCAGAACGACCTTTTCTATGTAAGAATCGATAAAAACAGAAAGATTCCCATCACAACACTTATCCGTGTTCTCGGTTACTCAAAGGATAACGACATCCGTGAATTCTTCGGCTTTGACGAAAGAATCGAGGCAACCCTTGAAAAGGATAACACAAGCAACACCGAGGAAGCTCTTATCGAAATCTATAAGAAGCTTCGTCCCGGTGAGCCTCCCACACTTGCAAGCGCACAAAGCCATATTGAGGGTATGTTCTTCGACGAAAGAAGATACGACCTTTCAAGAGTAGGCCGTTATAAGTACAACAAGAAGCTCGCAATTTCCGACAGAATCCGCGGCTTCAGACTGGCACAGCCCATCATCAACGACCTCACAGGCGAAATCATCGCTGAAGAGGGCGAGCTTATCACAAAGGAAAGAGCATTTGAAATCGAGCAGGCAGGCGCAAAGGTTGCATATGTTCTTGTTGAAGGTCAGGAGGAGCCCGTAAAGGTTATCTCCAACCAGATGGTTGACATTCTTCCTTATCTTCCCGGCTTTGAAAGAGAAGAGCTCAAGGCAGTCGGCATCAACGAAAATGTAAGATATTCCGTTCTTATGGAGGTGCTTTCCGAAATCGAGAGCATGGAAAAGGACGAGGTTCTCACATATCTTGAGTCAAAGGCTGATGAGCTTATTCCCAAGACTATTATCGTAGATGATATTCTTGCTTCAATCAACTACCTCAACTGCCTTGCAAATGGCGTCGGCACAGCAGACGACATCGACCACCTCGGCAACCGCCGTATAAGATGTGTAGGCGAGCTTCTCCAGAATCAGTTCCATGTCGGCTTCACAAGAATGGAAAGAGTTATCAAGGAGAGAATGACCCTTCAGGCACAGGAAATCGACAAGGTTACACCTCAGGCTCTTATCAACACAAGACCTGTTATTGCAGCTGTAAGAGAATTCTTCGGTTCATCACCGCTTTCACAGTTCATGGACCAGAACAACCCTCTTGCAGAGCTTACACATAAGAGAAGACTTTCAGCTCTCGGCCCCGGCGGTCTTTCCCGTGACCGTGCAGGCTTCGACGTTCGAGACGTTCATTACTCACACTACGGCAGAATGTGTCCGATCGAGACACCTGAAGGTCCCAACATCGGTCTTATCTCATATCTTGCAACCTTTGCAAGAATCAACGAATACGGCTTTATTGAAGCTCCCTTCCGTCCTATCGACAAGGAAACAGGCGTTGTGCTTGATTCCTACGAATATATGACCGCTGACGTTGAAGACGAGTTCACCGTTGTTCAGGCTAACGAAGCACTTGACAGTGAAGGTCACTTCGTAAGAAGCAAGGTCAATGCACGTCACCGTGACGAGTTCCTTGAAATTGACCCCTCCAGAGCAGACTATATGGACGTTTCACCCAAGATGGTTGTTTCCGTTGCTACTGCTCTTATTCCCTTCCTTGAAAACGACGACGCAAACCGTGCACTTATGGGTGCTAACATGCAGCGTCAGGCAGTTCCTCTTCTTACCTGTGATTCACCTATGGTCGGTACAGGTATGGAGTACAAGTCAGCAACAGACTCAGGCGTATGCGTTCTTGCAAATACAGCAGGTACGGTTACTTACGTAAGTGCTGACAGAATTGACATTATGAACGTTGAAGGCAGAGTAGATACCTACAGCCTTATCAAGTTTATGCGCTCCAATCAGGGCACATGTATCAACCAGAAGCCCGTTGTAAAGGTCGGTCAGAAGGTAGCCGAAAATCAGGTTATTGCTGACGGTCCCGCAACGGATAACGGTGAGCTTTCTCTCGGTAAGAACGCCCTTATCGGCTTCATGACATGGGAAGGCTACAACTACGAAGACGCCGTTCTTATCAACGAAAAGCTTGTCCGTGACGACGTCTACACATCAATCCACATTGAAAAGTACGAGCTTGAAGCACGTGATACAAAGCTCGGACCCGAAGAAATCACAAACGATATTCCCAACGTCGGCGATGCTCTCAAGGATCTTGACGAAAGAGGTATTATCCGTGTCGGTGCAGAGGTTCACTCAGGTGACATCCTCGTAGGTAAGGTTACTCCCAAGGGTGAGACCGAGCTTACCGCTGAAGAAAGACTTCTCAGAGCTATCTTCGGTGAAAAGGCAAGAGAAGTAAGAGATACTTCACTTCGTGTACCTCACGGTGAATACGGTATCGTTGTTAACGTTGAGGAATTCACAAGAGAAAACAGCGACGAGCTTTCACCCGGCGTAAACAAGGTTGTACGCTGCTATATCGCACAGAAGCGTAAGATTCAGGTCGGCGATAAGATGGCAGGCCGTCACGGTAACAAGGGTGTTGTTTCCCGTGTTCTTCCTCAGGAGGATATGCCCTTCCTTGCAGACGGTACACCTCTTGACATCGTGCTTAACCCCCTCGGTGTTCCCTCACGAATGAACATCGGACAGGTTCTCGAGGTACATCTCGGCTTTGCATGCCGTCAGCTCGGTATGAAGATTATGACACCCGTATTCGACGGTGCTCACGAAGAGGACATCAGAGAAGCTCTCAAGGAAGCAGGCATCAACGAAACAGGTAAGTCAGTGCTTTATGACGGACGTACAGGTGACCGCTTCGACGGTGAGGTTACAGTCGGTGTTATGTACTTCCTCAAGCTCCACCACCTTGTAGACGATAAGATGCACGCACGTTCCACAGGTCCTTACTCACTCGTTACACAGCAGCCTCTCGGCGGTAAAGCCCAGTTCGGCGGCCAGCGTTTCGGTGAAATGGAAGTATGGGCACTTGAAGCTTACGGTGCAGCTTACACTCTTCAGGAAATTCTTACAGTTAAGTCAGACGACGTTGTCGGTCGTGTAAAGACCTACGAAGCAATCGTAAACGGTGAAAACGTGCCTCAGGCAGGTGTTCCCGAATCCTTCAAGGTTCTTGTCAAGGAGCTTCAGAGCCTCGGCCTTGATGTCAAGGTTCTTGATGCTGACGATAACGAAATTGATCTTAAGCAGAACATTGACGGTGAAGACAGCTTCTATTCAGTAAAGAGCCACATCCACAGACATGAGCCCGCACACGATGAGGAATCTGAAGGCGAGGACGATCTTGTTCTCGACGATTCAGATGACAGTGAGGATTCACTTGATCTTTCCTTCGACGGTGACGAGGACGATATGGAGTCAGCTTTTGAGGACGAAGACGAGAGCTTTGATGTTGATGCTTTCTTTAATGAAATCAACCCCACCATCAACGATGCAGGCTTCGGTAACGGCTTCGTTCCCGATGAAGACAATATGTAATTGCTTTGGTTGCGGGGCTGCGGCTCCGTGGCAGCAATACCTTGTAATTAATCTAAAATCAAGATGCCGTGTATCAGGCACGGTAAATAAATCAGGAAAGGGCTGACTTAAATATATGGAAAATATTTCATTCGAATCAATTAAAATAGGTCTGGCTTCACCGGAGAAAATCAGAGAATGGTCTTACGGTGAGGTAACAAAGCCTGAAACTATAAACTACAGAACCCTTAAGCCGGAAAAGGACGGTCTTTTCTGCGAAAGAATTTTCGGACCCCTCAAGGACTGGGAATGCTTCTGCGGTAAGTACAAGAGAATCCGCCACAAGGGCAAAATCTGTGACAAGTGCGGTGTTGAAATCACAAAGGCAAAGGTTCGCCGTGAACGTATGGGTCACATCGAGCTTGCTACACCTGTTTCACACATCTGGTACTTCAAGGGAATTCCTTCAAGAATGGGTCTCATTCTTGACATTTCTCCCAAGGAGCTTGAAAGAGTTCTTTACTTCTCAGCTTATGTTGTTATTAATCCCGGTACAATCACCGATAAGGACATCGGAAAGGGTACCGTTATCACAGAAAAGCGCTACGAGGAGCTTAAGGAGTACTACTATAACGACACAGAGTTCAAGGTAGGCATGGGTGCTGAGGCTATCAAAGAGCTTCTCAGTGAAATCGACCTTGAAGAGCTTAACGCACAGCTTCGTGAGGAGCTTGCAACTGCAAACGGACAGAAGAAGACAAGAATCCTCAAGCGTCTTGAGGTTGTTGAAGCCTTCAAGGCATCAGGCAACAGACCTGAGTGGATGATTCTTGATGTTGTTCCTGTTATTCCTCCCGATATCCGTCCTATGGTACAGCTTGACGGCGGACGCTTTGCGACAAGCGATCTCAACGACCTTTACCGCCGTGTTATCAACAGAAACAACCGTCTCAAGAAGCTCCTTGAGCTCGGTGCTCCCAGCATCATCATCAGAAACGAGAAGAGAATGCTTCAGGAAGCTGTTGACGCACTTATCGACAACGGCAGAAGAGGCAGACCTGTCACAGGTCCCAACAACAGACCTCTCAAGAGCCTTTCAGACATGCTCAAGGGTAAGCAGGGACGTTTCCGTCAGAATCTTCTCGGTAAGCGTGTTGACTACTCAGGCCGTTCGGTTATCGTTGTAGGTCCCGAGCTTAAGATTTATCAGTGCGGTCTTCCCAAGGAAATGGCACTCGAGCTCTTCAAGCCCTTCGTTATGAAGAGACTTGTTGAAACCGGTGTTGCTCCTCACATCAAAACAGCAAGAAAGACTGTTGACAGACAGGAAAAATGCGTATGGGACGCTCTTGAAATTGTAATCAAGGATCATCCCGTAATGCTCAACCGTGCTCCCACACTTCACCGTCTCGGTATTCAGGCATTCGAGCCCGTACTTGTAGAAGGTAAGGCTATCAAGCTTCATCCTCTTGTATGTACCGCTTTCAACGCTGACTTCGACGGTGACCAGATGGCTGTTCACGTACCTCTTTCAGCAGAAGCTCAGGCAGAAGCACGTTTCCTTATGCTTGCAGCTAACAACCTTCTTAAGCCTTCAGACGGAAAGCCCGTTGCCGTTCCCACACAGGACATGGTTCTCGGCTCATACTATCTTACTCTTGAAATTCCCGGTGCAAAGGGTGAGGGTAAGGTATTCCGTGATGTAAACGAAGCAAGACTTGCTTATGACAGCGGTGTGCTCGACCTTCATGCAAAAATCAAGGTGCGCATCACAAAGGAAATTGACGGCGAAAAGAAGTCAAAGATTATCGAAACAACTCTCGGTAAGCTTATCTTCAATGATCCCGTTCCTCAGGATCTCGGCTTCATTGACAGAACAAATCCCGACGACATCTTCCGCCTTGAGGTTGAAGGTCTCGTAAATAAAAAGCTTCTCGGTAAGGTTATTTCAAGATGTATCGAGGTTCACGGCACCGCAAAGACTGCTGAGGTTCTTGACAACGTCAAGAATCAGGGCTACAGGTATTCGACACGAAGCGGTATCACCGTTGCTGTCTGCGATGCTACAATTCCTGCTGCAAAGAAGGAAATCCTTGCAGAAACCGAATCACTTGTTGACGAAATCAACCGTAAGTATAACAGAGGTCTTCTCAGTAACGAGGACCGTTCAAAGCAGGTTATCAAGGCGTGGGACGTATGTACAAACCGTGTCGCCGATGCACTCACCGGCTCCTTCGATATGACAAACCCCATCTGGATGATGCTTGACTCCGGTGCCCGTGGTTCTAACAGCCAGCTTCGTCAGCTTGCAGGTATGCGCGGTCTTATCGCCAACACTGCAGGTAAGACAATCGAAGTTCCCATCAGAGCTAACTACCGTGAAGGTCTTAATGTTCAGGAATACTTCATTTCATCACGTGGTGCCCGTAAGGGTCTTGCCGATACCGCTCTTCGTACCGCTGACTCAGGTTACCTTACACGTCGTCTTGTTGACGTTTCACAGGAAGTTATCATCCGTGAAGAGGATTGCGGTTGCTCAGACGGTCTTGAAGTATACGATATCATGGACGGTAACCGTATTCTTGAAAGTCTTTCAGAAAGACTCAAGGGACGTTTCCTTCTTAACTCACTTGTTGACGAGGAAACCGGCGAGGTTATCATGCCCAACGATAAGATGATGACCGATGCTGATGCCGCAAAGGTTGACGCATATCTCACTGCTAAAATGAATAAGGCTCTTGAAAACGGAGCAAGCAAGGAAGAAGCTGATGCTTGCCGCAGAATCAAGATCCGTTCACTTCTCACCTGTGAATCCGACCACGGCGCATGTATCAAGTGCTACGGTGCAAACCTTGCATCAGGTCAGCCCGTAACAGTCGGTGAAGCAGTAGGTATTATCGCTGCACAGTCAATCGGTGAACCGGGTACTCAGCTTACCATGAGAACCTTCCATACCGGTGGTGTTGCTTCAGGCGCCGATATCACACAGGGTCTTCCCCGTGTCGAAGAGCTCTTTGAAGCAAGAAAGCCCAAGACTCTCGCAATGCTTGCAGAAATCGACGGCGTTGTTTCCTTCGAAACAATCAAGAAGAATCCTCACATTGTTGTTACAAACGAGGAGACAGGCGAAAGAAAGGAATACTTCCTTACCTTCGGCGCAAGAGCAAGAGTTTCAGAAGGCCAGTTCGTCAAGAAGGGCGAAACCCTCACAGAAGGTTCAATCGATCCCAGAGATGTTCTCGAGGTTCTCGGTGCAAACGCAGTTCACGACTATCTCATCAGCCAGGTACAGCTCACTTACCGTACTCAGGGTGTTGATATCAACGATAAGCACATCGAGGTTATCGCACGTCAGATGATGAGAAAGGTTAAGATCGACGATGCAGGTGATACAAGTCTTCTTCCCAACGCAGTTGTTGATAAGAAGGAACTTAAGAAGGCTAACGAGGAAGTAAGAAGAAGAGCTGAGGAAACAGGTGAAGAGCTTTGTGAAGCAACTTCAATTCCCGTTCTTATGGGTATTACTAAGGCTTCACTTGCAACTGACTCATTCCTTTCAGCTGCTTCCTTCCAGGAAACAACAAGAGTTCTCACCGATGCCGCTATCAAGGGTAAGGTTGATCCTCTTATGGGTCTTAAGGAAAATGTTATCATCGGTAAGCTTCTTCCCTCAGGTACAGGTATGAAGTGCTACAGTGAGGTTGAGGTTGTCAACAAGGCAGCAGAAGAAGAGATGAACAACATCGTTTGGAGCGTTTGATTCTATTCATAATTCACATGAGTCGAATGAAACGGATTACTGATCCGATATAAAATTAAAGCACCGTCTTGAAAAAGGCGGTGCTTCAGACTGTCGATAAAGTCACAAGAACAACAATGCACAGAAACGCGCAAAAACGTTGATGTGATAAAAATCAAAAGCAACACTACAAAGAAAAATGGTCAGGACATCGAATCCCGACCATTTTTGCATTGTTTTGCCATTTTTTCGCCCTCTCGGAGTACCACTGTACGCCTTCGGGGCGAAGAAAAAGGGCATCTTGCCCCTTTCTCAACAGTCCGACAGCTTGTCGAAAATACTTTTCGACAACCCCTTTTTAATGTGTAAGAACGGTGGTTGAATGCAGAAATTCGGTCGCGGGCGAGTCAATGCTCTGCTGAAAGTAAATCTCCGCAGAGTTGGCTTCCGGGTGACAGTTAATAGGTTGATTATAAAGTGTTAGTTGTGGGGTGAAGGTAAATCAGGCGGGGAGGCACTTTGGCTTCTCCTGCGGGAAAGCCAAAGCCACGAAGAAAATCCGCTTCCTTTTTCCCGGAAGCGGATTTTCTTCGTGGGAACGGGCGAAGCCCGTTCGGCCTCCCCGTATCCCTTGCCCGTAAGCTCCCTGAAAATAAATCATCGGGTGAGTGGAGGTTTATTTCCGCAGAGCGTTTTCGGATGTTCGATTATAAAATTGTCAATTGAAGCTGTTAACCTGCTTTAAGGTCGAGTCTCAGCTTGTCGCTTATCATTGCGATGAATTCTGAGTTAGTAGGTTTGCCACGTGAATTCTGTATGGTGTAACCGAAGTAGGATGAAAGCACGTCAACATCACCTCTGTCCCAGGCAACCTCAATGGCGTGACGGATTGCTCTTTCAACGCGTGATGAGGTAGTACCGTTTGTTTTTGCAACGGTAGGGTAGAGTGCTTTTGTAACGGCGTGCATCAGCTCAGGCTCGTTGACGGTCAGGATGATCGCCTGACGGAGATATTCGTAGCCTTTGATGTGGGCGGGTACACCGATTTGTCTCATTATTGAAGAGATGACCTTTTCGAGCTGGTCTTCGCGGCTTCTTGCAGGTTTTTCTTCCTGCTGGTTGTTCCAGTTGAAAAGATTGTTTATTCTGCCTGCAAGCATATTCAGCTCAAAGGGCTTGATGAAATAATAGCTTGCACCTTCACTGAGAAGCTCTTTTTCGAATGCGGGGTTATCAACAGAGGACATAAGTGCAATTGCAGGCTTCTTTTCGAGCTTTTGCTCTTTTAATTTTGAAAGAACGCCAAGAGCATCTACCTTTGCCATAAAAACGTCCATAAGTACAACATCGGGCTGAAAGCTTTTTATTTCATCAATCACAACGCTTCCGTCTTTGGGGATGCACTTGACATTATATCCCAGAGATGTGAGAAAACCGGCACAGTGAGTTGAAAATTCATTTGAATCCTTAGTCATTAAAATGCTTATTTGCTTGTTCATGGTTTTTTACTCCTTTATGTGAAAATATTTAACGAAATGATATTATCATATAAGTGAATATATTTCAAGTAGAATTTTGTCGAAATTATAAAATATTTTAATTAAACATTGAAAATACGATGTTTTTAGCCGTTTTTTAATAACAAAATATGACAAATTTAGATAAAATATTAGTGAACAAACGTAACGTTGATTGTTTTCGGCAAAATAATTGTCCCAATCTTATAAATTTGCTCTTTCTGTTGCTTTTTTTACATAATTATGATAAATTATTATATAAATAATCGTCCCCCGGAGGTGAAACAGATGTGTAGTATTTTACCTGATGAAAAAATCGAGCCTCTCGGAAACGGTATGCAGATAATCGTTTCTCCGAGCCATACCTTCGGCACAGATGCAATTTTACTTGCAAACTTTGCCTCAATAAAAAGAAAAGACGTTGCCTGCGATATGGGTACGGGCTGCGGAATAATACCTCTTATCTGGTGTAAGGGTGAAACGAGGGAGGTCTATGCAGTTGATATTCAGCCTAAAGCGGTTTCTCAGCTTGAAAGGTCTCTTGAGCTTAACGGTATAAAGGGGAGAATCATTCCCGTAAACTGCGACCTTCGTGATTTCGGCGGTGCGCTTTCCAAGGGAGGATTTGACCTTGTTACTATGAATCCTCCCTATAAGCCGGTGGGTTCGGGTATAGAAAGCGTCAGCGAGGCAGAGCGAATTGCAAGACACGAGGTCTGCTGCACCGTTGAGGATGCCGCTGCTGCTGCAAAAAAGCTTCTCAGATACGGTGGGCGCTTCTGTATGTGCCACCGACCGGAAAGACTTTGTGATATAATAGTATCCCTTCGAAATAACGGACTTGAGTGCAAGAGAATCCGTTTTGTGACTGAAAGAGAGGGCAAGGCTCCCTGGCTTGTGCTTGTAGAGGGGAAAATGGGAGGGAAAAGTGGAGTAACTGTTGAAAAAAACCTTGTGATGAAGGATGAAAACGGAAACCCGACTCAGGAATTCCGCGGTATGTTCGGCGATTATATGGACGGACATCAGTAGAATTTATAATTCACAATGCACAATTGCCGAGGCGGATAGCCGAGGCATATAATCGCCTATGGCGATAAAAACTCACTTACCCGACCCAAGCTGCTAAAATCACCCTGTAGCGGCTCGCGACTGTCGGGACGTAAGCTGTTGAAGGCAGTCGTGAAGGGAGACCATCAACGACCGTGTGGGACATTGCATAAGAAGCGAACGGACGAGTAAAACGTTTCTGAAACCACTTTGTACGTGAGCATTTGCCTGAAGCCCCTCAAGTAGTAATATTAATTTTCCGTAAGGACGGCTTTTTGGTTAAAACATTATTTTGATAATACACAGTAACCGACCTTTACATCCAAACAGTGACGGAAAATTAATCGCCACTGCGGCCCTCCACCCGTAAAAAGCGTATTTTTGCTTACTTTTGTTGCAAGCATCGTCACCGAAGCGCGTTCGGCGGACGATGAAGCGAGGTGAGGATGGCGCAGCGGTCAAAATTCATAGGCGCTCCAAGACGTAATGAATTTTGGGAACCGCAAGAGTCTAAAAGTAAGAGGCCCACGCGGCCTTGAAGCGTTCCGGGGAAGGAAGCAGTGTTGAATTACCTTGTAAAGTCCGCCCGAAAGTCAGCAATGCCTGCGATTTTGAATGCAGAATTGCGGTCGCGGACAGGTTAACACTCTACTGAAAGTTAAACTCCGCAGAGTTGGTTTTAGCGTAAAGGTAAATCAGCTGATTATAAAAGGATAATCAGGATTTAAAGGGAAGAGGCGGGGAGGCGCTTTGGCTTTCCTTCGGGTAAAGCCAAAGACACAGAGAAAAACTACTTCCGTTGGCGTGGAAGCAGTTTTTCTCTGTGTAACGCGCCGCAGGCGCGTCCGCCTCCCCGTGTACCCCTCACTCCGCAATCAATCCCGGAATTATACCTGCAGAATAAAGGAGATTTGTATGTCAGGAATTTTATACGTGGTGGGAACACCTATAGGAAATCTCGGTGATATGTCGCCAAGGGCAGTGGATACACTCGCTCAGGTGGACTTCATAGCCGCCGAGGATACAAGAGTCAGCCTTAAGCTGCTGAACCATTTCGGCATAAAAAAGCCTCTTATAAGCTATTTTGAGCATAACCGCAGAGAAAAGGGTGAGCTTATTGTTTCACGGATTCTCAACGGTGAAAGTTGCGCACTTGTTACCGATGCGGGAATGCCTGCCGTTTCCGACCCGGGTGAAGACCTTGTTGAGCTTTGTCACGAAAGGGGAGTAACGGTAAATGCAGTGCCGGGACCGTCGGCCTTTGTTGCTGCAATAGCACTTTCGGGACTGCCTGTAAGCCGTTTCACCTTTGAGGGCTTTCTGAGTATGAATAAGGTAAGCCGCCGTGAGCATCTTGAGGAAATCAGAAACGAAAAGCGCACACTTGTGTTTTACGAGGCACCTCATAAGCTGCTTGCAACACTCAGAGATTTTTACAAGGCTCTGGGTGACAGACGGATTGCCCTTGTGCGCGAGATAACAAAAATCCACGAAGAGGTAATAAGAACAACAATTTCCCTTGCGATTGAAAAATACGAGGCAGAAGCTCCGAAGGGTGAGTTTGTGCTTGTAATAGAGGGTAAGACGGAAGCTGAAGAGGATGTTACTTTGGAGGATGCGCTCAGCCTCGCGAAAACCTATCTTGAAAACGGTATGGGCATAAGTATGGCGGCAAAGCAGGCTGCAAAGGAAACAGGAATAAAAAAAGGCGATATCTATAAAGCCTTGCAGGAGGAAGAATAATGGCTGAATGGTTTAATGAATACTGGTATCTTGCATTAATATTTGTTGCAGTGTGCGTCGTTGCGGCATTTGTGTTTTATTTTGCAGGCAAATCCTATAAGCGCTACAGAACCTCCTACAGAAATCAGGAGGCTGAGATA
This sequence comes from Oscillospiraceae bacterium, assembly GCA_015066015.1. GTDB lineage: Bacteria > Bacillota > Clostridia > Oscillospirales > Acutalibacteraceae > UBA6857. The sequence goes on along the minus strand of SVPE01000003.1, from coordinate 111,053 downwards.
AAGCATCTTCTTGCACTTAAGGAAAAGTATGTGCCTCTTACACAAAAGGCTATAGCTGAAAGCGACAGCAGTGAGACTCTCGAGGGCGTGGCACTTTCTTATCAGGTGTTTTTGCAGAAAAAGGATGATATGGAAAAGGAGTTTATGCTTCTGTCAGAGGAAAAAAGATACATTTACATCCTTGATGTCTTTACCCAGGAAAAGAGTGTACAGGACTTCTTCAGCGAAAACGGCGATATACTGAGAATGGAAATCACAAAGGCGCTTCTTCTTATCGGTATGAAGGACTTTGCCGACAGGGTGGAAAAGGTAAGACTTATGTATGATGACAAGGATCTTACAACCTCGTGGAGTCAGGCGGAAATTGACAGATTACAGACTTTTGCAGATGAAAATGACATTTTAAGTCAGATTAAGCTTGCGGGTGCAGAATATATAAAGAATAATTCTCAATTATTTGTAAATTAAAGAGAAAATCATTTGACTTTAACATTTGCTTGATGTATAATTCTGTGGTATTATAATGATTATGAAGGAGGCGGTTACGTTGCGTAAAATAATGGCACTTGTACTTATACTTACAGTGGCAGTTGTTTTTACTGCCTGTGGCGATAATAACGAAGACCAGACAACGCTTGACCCCCTTAGCACAGGATATTATTCCCCGGGTATATCGGCAACTCAGCAGGGAAACAATTCAGGTGCGGTTGGCTCTACATATGTTCTTACAACAAATCAGAGTAAGACGGTACCGGCACTTGCAAACATAACAACTAAATTTGTACCCGGTGCGGTGCAGAATCCGGGTGTATCAGGTCAGCAGACCTCTTCCACAACAAACCCATATAACAACATCACATATAACACATCAGGTGTTATCACCGCTCCGAGCTATACAACCACAAGGACAGTGCCCACTACCTGGCAGACAATTCCTTCAACTACAATTCCCGTGTCTCCCGTTGTGCCGACAACAGCAAGCACAACCAAGGCACAGTCACCCGTTACAACAACACAGCCCACCACAAAGGCTGAGCCCGAAGGTGTATATGTTGTTGCAAATGACTGGGGCACTGACACTCAGGGAAGAATTTTTGCTACAATCGAGCCTGACGGATGGGGCGGAAAAATCAAATCAAACTCAATGCGCGTTGCAGTTTATATTGACGGCGTTGAAATGGATGAGGGTGCAATGCTCCAGATTTCCTCGGCTACTGACGGTGACGGCAGACAGTATGTGTATCTTAATATGAATGATTATGAAATCGATACATCAGGCAGCACCGTTTCATTCACAATTCCTGAGGGCTTCCTTGAGAATAAAACGGCTACAAAATACAACTATGCATATGAGGTTGTAATATAAAAGATTCTGTAAAAATACGGTGTTGGCGTTGAGCTGCACCGTTTTTTTATTTTATTGTGAGTCTACATAACGCTTTTTGCGGCAATACTTAAAGCGTACCTTTTTTTCAGGAGGGGAGTATGCTTTTACTGTTTATTCTTTGTGCCCTGAGAAGCGGAAGCGACAGATATTATCTGATGAAAACACAGTCAACCCGGGTTAAAGGCAGTGAAGTGTTTTACTATCTTAATCCGAAACGCAGCATATCGCTGCTGAGGTTTTATTTTAACTATTATCTCAGGAAGCTTTTATATATTTTTCTGTGCTTTTTGCCGTCACTTCTTACTGCCTTGCTTCTGTATTGTTATCTGAAATATTCCAGGGCATCCTTTTATGTTTCTACGGTGATTTTCTTTGCTGTGCTTGTTCTGATTTTTAACGGGATAGTTTATTTTTTTCGATTGAACGCTTTTCTTTTTGCTTCAAGGTATTATTTTGCATCGGGAAATTTCAATACTTACAGGGAGCTTTTCAGATTTTCTGCAAGGTGCATAGAGGGGAAAAGATGGGTTGTGACAAAAAAGAGACTGGGATTTTTCGGGTGGTTTTTAAGCTGTCTGCTGATTTTTCCGACGTTTTTCGTGCAGAATTACTATAGAGAGTCGATGGCATTGCTTGCAAGGGATTTAATGAAAATTCAGTATTTACAAAAGTGAAGGAATTTGTTATTATATGAAATGACAATATATAAAGGAAGATGAAAAGATGGAAAAAAGAGAAGTTTTTGTACCGCTTATGTCATGGCTCATCGGCGGCTCGAGAATCGGCGGAAGCTATAACACCTATACGGGGTCTTTGGGAACAGACCCGCTCAAGGGTGCAATCGGTCAGAGAATTTTCAATTACCGCATATTGATTGAGAAAAACGAAGAGGATACAGAGTTTGTCAGAACCAACATATATTACGGAATGCTTTCCTTTGACAGCCGGAATGAAGACGACATTGAAAGTAATATTTTCGAGCTTTCCGAGGAGGGCCTTGAAAATGTGAAGGCCTATCTGCAGAGTAAGGCGGACGAGTTTTTCAGCGTCGGTTGAGCCGAAAAACTTTTTTTGAGCATTTCAAAGAAAAAAAGAGTAAACAGACGAAAAAAAGAGTTTTTTAAAACATGCTCTTATTTTCGTCTTACTTTTTGCCGAAAAATACAAAAAAACTGTTGACATTTGCAGAAATTTGATTTATATTTTGTTTTACAGATAATAGGGTGGAACTGCACAGAGGGTTCTGCTCTTTTCTTCTCTTAATTCGAGCGGGCATGGCTTGTAAACCATGCAGGGAAAGGGGTTTATATATGGGAAACGGTGTAATTATTGAGTTGCAGAATATTTCCAAAAAGTACGACGAGGACATAATTCTCGATAATATCAGCCTGAGTATAAAGGACAAGGAATTTATGACATTTCTTGGCCCGTCGGGCTGTGGCAAAACTACAACTCTGAGGATTATAGCAGGCTTTCTTGAGGCTGACAGCGGTCAGGTTATCTTTGAAGGAAAGGACATCAATAATCTTCCTCCTCACAAAAGGCAGGTAAACACCATTTTCCAGAGGTATGCACTTTTTCCGCACCTTAATGTTTATGATAATATTGCCTTCGGTCTTCGTGTAAAGAAGATGAAGGAGAAGGATATAAGCAAAAAAGTACAGGAGATGCTTGAGCTTGTAAACCTCAAAGGCTTCCAGAAGAGAAACATTGCTTCACTTTCAGGCGGTCAGCAGCAGCGAGTTGCCATTGCAAGAGCTCTTGCCGTTGAACCGAGAGTTCTTCTGCTTGACGAACCTCTCGGCGCTCTTGACCTCAAACTACGTAAGGATATGCAGGTTGAGCTCAAGAATATCCAGAAGAGAATGGGTATCACCTTTATTTATGTTACTCACGACCAGCAGGAGGCTCTTTCAATGAGCGATACTGTTGTTGTTATGAATGACGGCAAAATTCAGCAGATAGGAACTCCCATTGATATATATAATGAGCCGAAGAATGCTTTTGTTGCCGACTTTATCGGCGAAAGTAATATTCTTGACGGCATAATGCTTGACGACTTCAAGGCAAAGTTCTCAGGTGCGGTTTTCCAGTGCCTTGACAAGGGCTTTGCAGTAAATGAGTCGGTTGATATCGTTGTCCGTCCCGAGGACGTAGATGTTGTGCCTTACGGCGAGGGTACAATCAGCGGTGTTATTACCTCCAACACCTTCAAGGGTGTTCACTTTGAAATGATTGTTGATATCGATAATTTCAAGTGGATGATCCAGACTACGGATTATTATCCTGTGGGATCAAAAATCGGCATTGTTATTGAGCCCGATGCAATCCACGTTATGAAAAAGAGTGAGTATTCCGGTATGTTCGGTGACTACAGCTCCTTCAGTGATGAGCTCGAGAAGCTTTCCGACGCAACCGAAGAGGAGGAGTGATAGATGAAAAAAAGCTCCGTTATGAAAAAGCTCACAGCAGCGCCTTATCTTGTATGGGCAGGTCTTTTCATTATCGTGCCCCTGATTTTTGTGCTTATTTATTCTGTGACAGATGCTGACGGTAACTTTACCCTTGAGTATATTTCCGACATCGGAAAGTACAAGGATGTAATGCTTACCTCTATCTGGCTCGGATTTATTGCAACGGTTATAAGCCTTGTGATAGCTTATCCTCTCGCTTATATTATGGCAAGAACAACGGCAAACGTTCAGCGTACGATGATGATACTTGTTATGCTGCCTATGTGGATGAATCTGCTTATAAGAACCTATTCTATGATGATTCTTCTTCAGGATACGGGAATTATAAACAACACACTCACTGCATTGAATCTGCCTAATATCCATATGATAAATACCCAGAGCGCAGTTGTACTGGGTATGGTCTACAACTATATTCCCTATATGATTCTGCCTCTTTACTCTATTATGGCAAAGATGGATATGAGTCTTATTGAGGCTGCAGAGGATCTGGGCGCAAACAAAATACGTACCTTCAAGGACGTTATTCTTCCTCTTACGCTTCCGGGTATCGCATCAGGCTTTACAATGGTTTTCGTGCCCTCTGTTTCAACCTTCTATATTTCAAAGAAGCTTGGCGGAAACACATTCTCACTTATCGGTGACGTAATTGAAATGCAGTTCAAGTCTGCAAACAACTATAACCTCGGTGCGGCACTTTCCATGGTGCTTATGGTGCTTATTATCATCTGTATGATGGTAATGAACCGCTTTACCGGTGACGATGAGGACGGAGGTGTTCTTATATGAAAAGAAAGATGCCTCTATCATCAAAGATTTATGTTGCACTTATGATGCTGTTTCTTTATGCACCGATTATTGTAATGATTTTCTTTTCCTTCAACTCAAGTGCAAGTACGGGCGTATTTACGGGCTTTTCCCTTCGCTGGTATGAGAGCCTTCTCAACGATGAGGCAACAATGAATGCGCTGAGAAACACGCTTGTTCTTGCCGTTTCATCGTCAATTATTGCAACGGTTATGGGCACTGCCGCCTCGGTAGGCATCAGCATTTTCAGAAACAAGCATATAAAAAAGCTGACAATGGGTGTCACAAATATCCCGATGATGAATCCGGAAATTGTTACAGGTATATCCATGATGCTGCTTTTCATCTTCTGTGCAAAGCTCATCGGCAAAAATGATGCTCTCGGCTTCGGTACAATGCTTATTGCCCATGTTACCTTCAACCTTCCCTATGTAATTTTATCGGTGCTTCCCAAGCTCAGACAGCTTGACAAGTATCTTCCCGAGGCTGCAATGGACCTTGGTTGCACTCCCGTGCAAAGCTTTTTCAAGGTTGTCCTTCCCTCGATTTCAACGGGTATTCTTTCGGGACTTATGATGAGCTTTACACTGTCACTTGATGACTTTGTTATCAGCTACTTTACCCAGGGTCCCTCATTTGAGACCCTTCCCATAAGAATCTTCTCAATGACAAAAAAGAGAGTTACCCCCGATATGTATGCTCTTTCCACAATTATTTTTGTTGCTATTCTTCTTTTGCTTGTGCTTCTTAACGTGTCACAGTTTTACGGTGACAAGAAAATGGAAAACAAGCTTGGCAAGGGAAAGGGGGATAAGAGATGAAAAAAATCTTTTACCTTTTTTCTGTGCTGATTACGGTCTGCCTTGTGTCCTTCAGTGCTTCGGCATATGAAAACGAGGATTTTTACAAGGGCAGCGAGGGTACTACAATAAACGTTTTCAACTGGGGCGAGTACATCTCCGACACCTACGAAGACGGGCTTATTGACGTAAACGCCGAATTTGAAAAGCTGACAGGCATCAGGGTCAATTATGTAACCTACGAAAGCAATGAGGATATGTATCCGAAAATCAAAAACGGCGGTGCAAGCTATGATATCATTATTCCGTCGGATTATATGATTGAAAGAATGATTGACGAGGATATGCTTCTTCCCGTCGATGTCAGCTCAATTCCGAATTATAAGTACATTTCCGAGGATTACCGTAATATGTACTTTGACCCGGAAAACAGATACTCTGTGCCTTATAACGTCGGCATGGTAGGTCTTATTTACAACACAAAAATGGTCGAGGAGCGTCCTACAAGCTGGACTGCTCTTTGGGATGAGAGATACGCGGGTAAAATTCTTATGATTGACAATCCACGTGACGCCTTTGCTGTTGCACAGAAAATACTCGGCTATTCCCTTAACTCGACAGACGAAAAGGAGCTTTCCGACGTTGCTCAGCTTCTCGTTGAGCAGAAGCCTCTTCTTCAGGGCTATGTTATGGATGAAATTTTCAACAAAATGGAAAGCGGCGAGGCTGCAATGGTGCCTTACTATGTAGGCGACTTCATTCTTATGCAGTCTGTCAATCCTGACCTTGACTTTGTTTATCCCAAGGAAGGTGTAAACATTTTTGTTGACTCAATATGTATTCCCGAATGTGCACAGAATTACGATGCTGCAATCAAGTACATCAATTTTTTGCTTGACCCCGAGGTTGCACTGAGCAATGCATTTTACATCGGCTACGCGACTCCGAATACGGGTGTGCTTGAGCATCCCGATTACGAGGAGATGAAGAATAATCCTTATCTTTATCCCACTGAGGAGAATATGCCCGATACCGAATATTTCCACAACCTCCCCAGAGAAACCCTTACAATGTTCTCGGATTTGTGGAGCGAAATCCGTATACACGGAACGGACAATACCCACATTTATGTAGGCTTTGCATTTGTGGCGGTCATATCGGTCGCATTTGCAGTTAAAAAGGCAATTACCAAAAAGCGCAGGGAATATTGGTACAATTTCCCCGAGCAGTAATTTTGCCGGGCTGTTGTATTAAGCACAGACCGAAAACAAAACAAAAAGCAGGTATTTTTAGTAATATGACTGAAAATATCTGCTTTTATTTAATTGAAGTGTGTTTTTAGTGCTCGCAAAATGTATTTTTACTTTGTTCCTGCGGTAAATTACGCCCTCCCGCCGTACCTCCGGTACGCCACCGCTGCCTCAGTCACCTGACTGAAAGCAACCTCACATCCGCGGTGGAAAAATCCTTCGGATTTTGCGGGAGGGCGTCGCCTCAGCAGCTCACACAGGGGCTGTCGGGGTTGCTTGCAGACTTTCTGAAGTAGCCCTTCATTTCTGCAGCACGGCCCTCGAGCTCGTATTTTTCCTCGTAAAGCAGGTTGAGATGCTTGTTTAATGATGCAACATCACCCTGACGTCCGACTCTCTGAGCATCACGGAGTCTGTGTCGGTATTCGTCTATCAGGACTTTTTGTTTTTCGATTGAAAGTATGTATTGTTCATAAAGATGTTCAAGTGTCATAAAGCTGCCGTCCTCCCTTGAAGTATTTCGGTGCCCGTCCGAAAAGTATGTAGTCGCTTGTTGTTCCGTAGAGAATAGTCAGTTTCTTAAGCTCGGGTACGGTTATCTGTTCGCCGTCGGATTCTATGAATTTCAGTCTGCTGCTTTTAATGCCTGTCTCTCTGAAAACCTCTTTTTCGCAGATGTCGAGACGGAACCTGAGGTCTCGAAGGCGCATTGAAATGCTTTTGCCCTCAATGGGACAGCAGGCGAAGCGCTCTTTCTTTGAGGCCGGGAGGTCGGCTTGAGAGATTTTTTCACCGAAGCGGTACTCTATGGCGTACTTGAGCTTGTCGTAGATGATTTCGTTGATTTTTTTCTCCTTTCTGAAAACGGTTGAACGGTCAAGACCGAGCATTGATGCAATATCATTGAGACTTTTTTCTTCGTACCAGTGCAGGCGGATAATTTCCTGCTGCAGGGGATCGAGCTCGTTTTTTATAACCTTTCTTACAAGGGCGTAGAGCTCGGCTTTTCTTTTTCTGATGGCGCCTTCGTCTTCGATTTCGTGGTTTTTACTTTGCCAGACGGAAAAGGAACGGCTTGCATCGGATTTTTCTACATCAGAAAAATTGTTTATGGTAAATGACATTTTAACTCCTCCTGTGTGTTTTAGTTGCGGAATCAATTTAACGGGTCGAACATTTGTTCGTTAATTTAATTTTAGAGAATAAAAACGCTTCTGTCAATAATACAGAGAAAAAAACAGTTTACTATCCCAAAAATCGGACAGTAAACTGCTTTCAGGGGGTAATGTGAATTCTGAGGTCAAAAATTTAACTATAATTTAGTTAGTTGTTATATACTTAGAAAAATTATATTTTATCGGAGTTTGATAATTTACTTGCTTTTTTTCGTATTATAGTGTAAAATAGGTGGGTATGCGGATTAACTCTCCGAAAAAATTTCAAGAAAAGGATGAATCCCTATGGCTAAACAAGAAAAAAGCGCTGCAGAGCTTTATCGTGAGGAAAGAAAAAAGCGTATTGCCAAGGCAGCAAAGAGCAAATCAAAAAAGCACATTTCTGAAAAGACCCAGAACAGAATTGCCGGTGCAATTGCTATTGTTATCGTAATTGCAATCCTCGGCTCAATTGTCGGCGGACTCCTCAACAATAACGGCGTTTTTGAAAGAAACAAGGTTATTATGACTGTCGGTGAAACCGAAATTGATAAGTACGAGTATTCATATTATTACACCGCAGCTCTTCAGGAGACCATTCAGATGGCAGTACAGTATGAGATGTACGGTATGAATATGGGCTTCGACTTTACAAAGAGCCTTACATCACAGAAGTACAACAGTGAGCTCGAAGGCTACGAAGATCCTACATTGGCAGACTATTTCAGCAAGGCAGCAATTGATAACATTCAGTTTGTAAAGGCTTGTGTTGCTTATGCTGAAGAAAACGGCATCACTCTTACAGAGGAAGATCTGGCTTCAATTGACAAGGAATTTGAGCAGATTGACACAAGCCGTACAAATCAGGACGGCTCAAAGTATTCTGTAAACGCTTACCTGCGTCTTTCCTACGGTAAGGGTATGACAGAGGATCTTTACCGCAAGATTCTTTCCGAGCGTTTACTTGCTCAGAGAGTTGCTCAGGTAAAGCAGGATGAGTTCAAGGCTTCCTACACAGACGAAGAGGTTGAAAAGGCATATAATGACAGTATTGACACATACGGCCGTTTGACCTACAGAAGCTACACAATAAAGGCTGATGTTGCTGAGGGTGCTACTGAGGCTACAGCAGAGGCAATCGCAGCAGCAAAGACTGCAGCTGAGGACTTCATTGCAGGCATCAAGGATGAGGAATCCTTCAAGACCCTTGCAAGCGAGCACGCAAAGTCAATCGAAGACGAGGATGCAGAAACCTTCCTTACAGACGACACACTCACACTTACTGAGGATGCATCACTTTCACAGTTTGCTCTTGACGAGGAAGCTCACAAGTGGGCAAAGGCTGCAAAGGCAGGCGACACTTACCTTCAGGAAGGCGAAGGCGACTTCACCGTTTACTATATGGTAGCTCCCTTACACAAGGCAGCTGACACAGTTGACGATTACGATGTAAGACACATCCTTATCCAGTTCCCCGCTGCTGACGAAAAAGCAACTGACGGCGATGTAAAGGAAGAAGCTGTTGCTAAGGAATTTGATGCAAGCAAGTACGACGTAACAATTGTAAATAACATCAAGACTCCCGTAACAGATGTTGAAAGCTACAACAAGGCTATCGATGTTCTTACAAGCTACCTTGAGGGCGACAAGACAGAGGATGCTTTCGCAGCTCTTGCAGTTGAGCATTCATCTGACGGTAACGCTAAAGACGGCGGTATCTATGAGAATGTTCCTCTTGGTCAGATGGTTCCCGAGTTTGAAGGCTGGGCAACAGACTTTGACAGAAAAACAGGTGATGTAGGTATTGTTGAAACATCCTACGGCTACCACATTATGTACGCTATTGACAAGACAGTCAGAACATGGGCTGACACAGTCAAGGAAGACCTTGCATCAGAGGCTTACACCGAATTCTATGAGGAGCTCGTTGCAAGTGAAAGCGTTGCTGTAAGTGCGATTGATGAAGAGATGCGTGCAGCTGTAAACACAGACAGAGATACTGCAGCAAAGAATATCTACGACAACGTTAAGAGCTACTACAGCTACAGTGACTCACTCGGATATTAATCCCGGTGTTAATCCTAATAAAAAAACCTGCTCCCGAGAGAGACACTTCGTAAAGAAGTTGTCGCTCTCGGTTTTTATCGTAATAAAAAAATGACACTTTACACAAGGATTGTGAAAGTGTCATAGTGGGTTACACACTTTGAAAAAAGGTAAATACTTGCCGAAAGACAACGGATTCTTTTTTCGGCTTGTGAAGTGAAGTTTTTGCTAACGCAAAAGTGAAGTTGCTCACTTTGTTCGCAGTGAAGTTTGGTCTTGCTGATCAAGTGAAGTTAAGTTTGCCCACTTCGCCGTAGGCGAAACTTCACTGTCCGCAGGACAACTTCACTATCGTAGATAACTTCACTTGCCCGAAAGGGCAAACTTAGTTGAGGCGCACTTCCTTACGGAGTGCGCCTCGAAGGGCAGGTTTTTTTAATGTCGGTAAAGTCACAGGAGCAACAGTGTACAGAAATCCTAAATGCATTACATAATCAGTCGGCTATGGCGTAAAAATTTGATTCCCACGCGGGAATGTAGGGGTGATGGCGGAAGTAGATTCTGTAGCTTTCGCAAAGCTCCTTGATTTTAATCGGGAGTGTGAAGAAATCCTCGTTTCTGTGATAGGCGCAGACGTAAAGCTTGGGTCTGAAGGTGCTTACAGTGTTTTTTGCTCCCTCAAGAGCCTTGAGCTCGGCACCCTCTATGTCCATTTTTATGAAGGTGACCTCACCCTTTACGGTGTTGTCCACACTGTCAGCCTCTACGGGAATACCCTCGTCGGAAAGGTGGGAATTTCTTCCCTTCTTCTTGCTGAAGAAAAGAGTTTCCTTTTTATTCCAGGCGCTGAGGTTATAAAGCTCAAGGTTTTCCATACCCTCGGTTTTTGCACTCAGCTTACGGAAGTTTTTCCCGTCAGGCTCAAAGGCGATTATCCTTTTGTAGTTGCCGCCGGTAAAGGAAAGAAACTCCCTTATCGTATCGCCGTCGTAGGCGCCCAGGTCTACAATTGTTTCATATTTCCCGAGGTGAAGTATTTCTTCATAAAGGAGTTTTTTTTCATATTCGCAGGAAAAAAGATAGCTAAGGTCACCGCTTACCTTGAAGTTGAGCACCTTGACGAAATCCTCTTTTGAGCGCTCATCGTAAAGAAGGGAGTAGGCTCTGTCAAAAAGCTCCTCGTTTTCTTTTATGTAACCGAGGGTGAAAAGTCCCTTGCCGGCAATCGGCACGGTGGGGGAGTAAAGCTCATATTCTTTGCTCATTTTCTTTATGGCGTCAAGGGTTTTTCTGTCGTGTACGGCAAAGGTCATAAGGATAATGAAATCCTCATACTTTTCCTTTACCTCAGAAAAGGTCAGCACCTTTTTGCCGTGGAAAAAGTGACCTCTTACAAAGCCGTCTGAGGCAAAAACATCGCTGAAGTCAAGTCCTAGACCCTCCAGCACCTCGATAATCATATCGGCGCCGTTGCCCATACCGTAAAGGACAATAGGCTTTCCGGCAGCTTTAAGGTAGTCCCATAAGGGCACAGCAGTAATTTTTTCTGTCATGGAATTCACCTGAAAATGTAATTTTTTCTATTCTATCACAAAGAGTAATTTTTATCAAGATTCAGCTGAAGAGGCTTTTTTCTGCGGGGCGGAAAGTAACAAAAAAATAATTTAAAAATTACAAAAAATAAACGGATTTAACTGTACAAATAAAGAAAAGTGTGTTATAATGTGTAAAAAATTAGGATAGGAGGTAATCGGAAAATGAATAAGATCAAGCGTGCAGCGGTTGTTATTTTCTGTGTTTTCACACTTCTTACAGCTTTGACGGCTTGCGGTGGAAAGTCACCTGAAGAGCTTATTGTCGGCACATGGAGAGATTCTAACGGTATGACCACTTACAGCTTCAACGAGGACGGTTCGTGTCTTATAAAGTTTGAGGATCTTTTTATACCTGAGCTCGAGTGCAAGGTTAAAATTGATACGGTCGCTTCCTATACGGTTTCAAAGCTTGATGACGGTTCAGCAGCTGTTAAGCTGATTTATGAAATCATGTCCAAGACAATTACTAAAGAATATAAGTTCACTGTTGAACAGGACGGTCTTCTTTACCTTACAGATGTTGCTGACGGCACATTGACTGTATATGCAGCACAGACAGAGGCTGAAACAACAGCTCCGGCAGATACCACAGCAGCATAAATCATAAAAAACATCGGAGCATTCTTATCGGATGCTCCGTAAAATTTATAAGAGGTGAAAATAATATGAGATCTAACAAAACTCTTATCGGAATTATTGCAGGCGTGCTTGCAGTGTGCATTCTCGGCGGAGGTGTCATTGCACTTATAAGCAGCGATAAAAAGGGTGACGACGTAACCACAACTCTTGCCGCTGAGCCCGTAACCGACACAAACGGCAATACAGTTGAGCCCGTAACCGATGCACAGGGAAACACTGTTTCTTCTTCTCAGGCTCAGTCTACAACCTCAGCCGAAGATAATCTCAGGGAAAAGATTCTCGGCAAGTGGACGGACAGTGCTAATATGAGCGGCTACGAATTCTTTGCCGACGGTAAAGTAATTGTAACCTACGTAAACCTTGATATTCCCTTTGTTAACCTTCCTATTAACGGTACCGCAAACGGAACCTACACTCTTGAGGGCGATAAGCTTACAACTAAATTTTCCATTTATACTGCAACTATCGACGACACCTTCAGGGCTTCCGTCAAGGATAATACGCTTTCACTTTATGATTATGACGATTTTGAGACTGCAACCTATACAAAGGTTACCTCAGCAGACCCGACTTCCGTTCAGGGCAATACAACACTTGTAACACCTACAGGCCTTGAAGGCGCCTGGGTAAACAGTGATCAGAGCAGGAAGTATGATTTTGCAGCAGACAGTACAGTTTATATCACAGTTAAAAACAGTGACGGAAGTACAACCACCTATACGGGCATTTACTTCAAGCAGGACCCCTCTGTTATTATTCAGTATACCGTGGGTAATGACAGTGTTACAGAAAACTATTCCTACACTGTATCGGGCAACACCTTAAGCCTTACAGATGAAGACGGCAGCATTTACCTTTTTGTAAGAAGCGGTGCTTCAGCCACAACACCTGCAGGCACAGGCGGACTTACGGGTAAATGGCTTGACGGTGCAGGCATCAGCGGCTATACCTTTAAGGAAGGCGGAGTAGTGGATGTAACCTACGTTAATTTCACCGTTCCCGTAATCAATATGCCTATTAACGGCACCTTCACGGGCACATATTCGGTTGACGGGGATAAGATTACAATCAACTATTCGGTTTACGGTAAGGCAATGAATGAAAATTACACATACACAGTTACCGATATGGCTCTTACACTTACAGGCACAGACGGCACTGTAAAGAGTTATGTAAGACAGTGAGGAGTATAAAATGACTGAGCAGGAAAAGGTATATAAGGCTCTTGATGAGCTGAAAATCGAGTATAAGGTAATTCACCACGAGGCAGTCACAACAATCGAGGAGATGGACAGCCTCGGCATTTTCACCGACGGTGAGGTGTGCAAGAATCTCTTTCTGCGTAACGCCAACGGCAAGACCCATTATGTTGTCTCAATGCTCAAGGACAAGCACCCCGACATTCAGGGGGATATAAGAAGTCAGCTCGGCTGCTCAAGGCTTTCCTTCGGCTCGGATGAGAGGCTTATGAAGCATCTCGGACTCAATCCCGGTGAGGTTTCACCCTTCGGCATACTCAACGATGACGATGCTGACGTGAATGTTGTGCTTGACAGCGACCTTAAAAAGGTTGACGGCTACATCGGCTTTCATCCCAACGACAACACGGCTTTCGTGTGGCTGAGGTTCGAGGACCTGATGAAGTTCATCAAGTCAAGAGGCAACGATGTGTATTTTATAAACCTATAAATTTTCAGGGGACGGTAGATACCGTCCCTTGTTTACTTATTTATTATCCGAAGAGCTTGTCGTAAGCAACATCGAAGAAGTCAGTTTCACTTTTTTCTTCGTAGCTTGACCATCTGAGCCATACAACGGTATTGCCCTTTACGGCGTAGCCCTCTTCAAGGAAGGAGTGGCGATCCCCGGCGACATATCTGTAAACTGCGTCCCATTGATAGCTTTTTGTCTCATCCTTAGCAAGAACATCGTTTTCTTCAATGCTTTTTATATATTGTTTTATTGCTATAGGAATGTCGCTTTTAAAAATATAGTAGTCTATGTTGACCCAATCGTCGCTGTTAAGCTCGGATGAAAACCAATAAAACTGACCGAGCCTTGTCGTTTCACAGGCTTCTGTTTCGTTTATGCAGTCGGCGTCATCAAAGCCTAAATCGGAAAGCGTAACGGGAATTTCGTAGCGGTTCGTTATAATTTCCGCATTGTTTTTATAAGCGGTTTCTGAACAGAAGTAAATACCTGATAATGCAACAGCCACAGCAACTAAAGAAAGAAAAGAACGAGTCAGCTTTTTGGACTTTTTTTCTTCTTTTTTCCTCCTTGAGTATATAAGCTCTGCAAAGCAAAAAGCTTCAATCACTATGATAATCAGAATGAAGTATACGGAAAAAACAGAGTCATATGATGTATAGCCGAAAAAGACAAATGCAAATATCATTGCTGCAATAATTCCTATGATTGCTTCTACAATGGAATTCTCTTTCTTTTTTTTCTTCTTCTGAGAAAGATTGAGAAAGGGGATTCTGTCACCGTTGCTGACAGCTTTTTTTGCCTTTATGTACCATTTTATAAAATCGTAAATACTTGTCAGTATGGGGTGTGCGGTTGTTGCAAGTGCCGTTATCCACATAATCAAGCCGACGTTGGCTAACGGTGGAATGAGGTCGCTCAGGCTATGGGTTAATACTCTTGTTAAGGCTATAAAGAACCAGGCGCTCACTCCGAGAAAGCCCGGATGCAACAGAAAGCTTTTAACAACTGTGCGGAAGTTCTCTTTTTCGTCGGTTATAATTTCCTCTGCATCGTCCTTCTCAGTTCTGAAAATAAAGAGATCATCCTTATATGTATCAACGTATTCCCAACCCTCGTGTTCGCAGGCGGCGATGAAGTCTTTTTTCAGTAAGAAGGTGGTCGTATGTATTACTGCCGAGTAGCGAATTTCTCTTTCTTCCGACGGCTCAAAAACCATCATATTTCTTTCAAAACCTTTAAATCTCAATCCTTCCCTTTCCTTCTGCTGAAGATGCTCACAAAGAGCTGTAAGCTCCGTGTAATTGAAATCCATTATATCGGGTATTTCCTTAGCTTTCTTTGCCATTACAATCCCTCCGTAATCTCTTTTCCGTCGAGTATCATTGTGTTAAGGCGCTGATACTCCTCTTTTAATACATCTTTGCCGCTGTCGGTGATGATGTAGCTTTTTGTTGCAAGGGAAAGGTTTGTGCGCTTTACAAGTCCGGCAGAATAAAATTTGTCAAGCATAGCGTAAAGCGTCCCGGGGCCGATTTTTATTCTTCCGCCGGAAATCCGCCTGACCTCGCTCATTATCTCGGTTCCGTAAAGCTCCTTTGTAAGTGCAAGCAGAACATAATACATCGGCTCGGACAGGGTCTGCAGTGCTTTTCTCGGCATAAGCTCACTCCTTTTTTTACTCTATCGTGTAACGGTATCGTTTAACGATATCATCTGCTTTAAGTATAGCATTGACTTCAGGTTATGTCAAGATATTTTCCGCTTCCGATATTATTTGATTTAAAGCCTCATATTTATAATACGAGGTGACAACAATGAAAAAAATCCTATCAATCCTTATTTCTTTAATCCTTATTCTGCCTCTTACGGCAAATATCGCCTGTGCTGTTTATGAGGAAAGCGTTAACACCGTCGTACAGAAAACCGATACGGGCATAACCGTAAATGCAAGAAGTGCCGTGCTTATGGACGCTTCAACAGGTCAGGTGCTTTTTTCGGCAAATGAGCATGAGAGGCTTTATCCTGCTTCGGTTACAAAAATTATGCCGCTGCTTCTTTTTATGGAGGCTCTTGATGAGGGCAGGATAAGCCTCGAGGACACGGTTACGGCAAGCCCCACCGCCGCATCGAAGGGCGGGTCGCAGATATGGCTGAAGGAGGGCGAGCAGATGACCGTTGATGAGCTTTTGCGCGCAACGGCTATAGCGAGTGCAAACGATGCCTGTACGGCGCTCGGTGAGCATATTGCGGGAAATGAGGAGGCATTTGTCTCTCTTATGAATAAAAGAGCGAAGGAGCTTGGAATGGAAAACACCAACTTTGTCAACTGCTCGGGACTTGACGACGATACGACAGAGCATCTTACAACGGCTTATGATGTCGCACTTATGTCAAAGGAGCTTCTTTCCCACGACAGAATACGTACATACACAACGGTATGGATGGATACACTGCGCAACGGTGCGACAGAGCTTACCAACACAAACCGACTTGTACGCTTTTACTCAGGCACAACGGGACTCAAAACGGGCACAACCTCAAAGGCGGGCTATTGCCTTTCCGCCTCTGCCGAAAGGGACGGACTTCACCTGATTGCGGTTATTCTCGGCGCCCAGACAAGTGACGACCGCTTCGAGGGTGCAAAGGCACTTCTTAATTACGGCTTTGCGAATTTCGAGACCGTCAGACTCTCCTTTGAGGAGGCTCAGATACCTCCCGTTAAGGTTATAAGAGGTCTGAGAAGTGAAATTACTGCAGGGATAAAGGATGTTTTTCCCGTTACGCTTTCAAAGGGTGAGGCTGACAAAATAGAATACACCGTTGAGATTGCGGAAAACGTTCAGGCTCCCGTTGAAAAAAATCAGATTCTCGGTAAGGTTACGGCAAAGGCAGGGGACAATATTATCGGTCAGTACAGTCTTATTGCTGAAGACAGCGTGCGAAAACTGACGATTTTTGACTGCGCAGAGCGTTTTTTGAAAAGTCTTACAAAAAGTGCCTGAAATTTTCTACTATATGCCGATTTAAAATCTACTGTTTGTAGTTGACAAATCATCGTATTTGTATTAAAATACAGTAAATATAGTATATTCAGCATATCAGGAGTAAGGCATATGTCAGCAAAATTAACAAAAAAATATGTATCATCATTCGTAACGGATGAAGAAATTCTCGCCTTTCAGGATGAGATTACAAAGGCTCACGAAGCACTTCATAACAAGACAGGTGCAGGTAATGATTTTACAGGCTGGGTTGATCTTCCCGTAAACTACGACAAGGATGAATTTTCAAGAATCAAGCTTGCGGCAGAAAAAATAGGCAAGCAGAGTGATGTTCTTATCGTTATCGGCATCGGAGGCTCGTATCTCGGCGCAAGGGCGGTAATTGAATTTATAAAGGGTCAGTGCTACAATGCAATGGCTGAAGGCTGTTCAAAGATTTATTTTACAGGCAACAGCATTTCATCATCATCTCTTGCAGAGGTTCTTCACGTTTGTGAAAGCTGCGATTTTTCCGTAAATGTTATTTCCAAGTCGGGCACTACAACAGAGCCTGCAATCGCTTTCAGAATTTTCCGTGACCTTCTTCAGAAAAAGTATGGCAAGGAAGGCGCGAGGGAAAGAATTTATGTAACCACCGATAAGGCAAAAGGCACCCTCAAGAGCTTTGCCGACAAGGAAGGCTATGAGACCTTTGTTGTACCTGATGATGTAGGCGGCAGATATTCTGTTCTTACCGCAGTAGGACTCCTTCCCATTGCGGCGGCAGGTATTGATATCGATGCGCTTATGGAAGGTGCCGCAGAAGCCAGAACAGCGCTTATGTCAACCTCACTTGAGGAAAATGACTGCTATAAATACGTTGCACTTCGTAACGCTCTTTACAGAAAGGGCAAATGCACCGAAATGTTTGTAAGCTATGAGCCCTGCTTTACAATGATGAACGAATGGCTCAAGCAGCTCTTCGGTGAAAGTGAAGGAAAGGACGGTAAGGGACTTTTCCCCACCTCCGCAATTTTCTCAACAGACCTCCACTCACTCGGTCAGTACATCCAGCAGGGTGAGAGAATAATGTTTGAGACAGTTATGACCTTCAAAAAGCCCAGGTTTGAGTTTGTTATCGGCGAGGATGAGGAAAATGTTGACGGTCTGAACTTCCTTAAGGGAAAGACAATGGATTTCATCAACGAAAAGGCTTTCCTCGGCACCGTGCTTGCTCACAATGACGGCGGAGTGCCCAACATTATCATCCGGTCAGAGGATATGGGCGAAAAATCACTCGGATATCTCATTTACTTCTTTGAAAAGGCATGCGCAATTTCGGGCTATGTTCTCGGTGTGAATCCCTTTGACCAGCCCGGTGTTGAAAGCTATAAGCGCAACATGTTTGCACTTTTAGGCAAACCCGGCTATGAAAAAGAGAAAGAAGTACTTGAACAAAGATTAAGTATGTGATATAATAAATGTGTAATTGAATCGCAAGAGTAAAAACTTGTCGGTACAATAAATAAAAGGAGGAAACTAAAAATGATTTCTATTATTTTAGGTCACAAAGGCTCAGGAAAAACCAAGCGCTTGATTTCTTGCGTAAACGAGGCTGTCGAAACTTCAAAGGGCAACGTTGTTTGCGTTGAAAAAGAAACCAAGTTAACATATGATGTTAATTACCGTGCAAGACTTATCGGTACAGACGACTACGCAATCAAGGGTTACGCTGCATTCTACGGCTTCCTTTCAGGTGTTTGCGCAGGCAACCACGACATCACAGATGTTCTCGTTGACGCAACACTTCGCATCGGCGGCAGAAATTATGACGAGCTTGCAAAGTTCCTTGAGGAAATCTATGAGCTTGCATCAGTAAACGAAAAGAATTTCGTTTTCACAATCTCAGCAGACAAGGAAGAGCTTCCCGCTTCAATCTTCAACTTCTGCACAGTACTTGACTAAGAAAAAGAGCCTCGCTGAAAGCGGGGCTTTTTAAATGCATTTGTGCATAGCACCAATGCAAATGCGGTCGCGCTACGGCTTTTCGGTTATCCGTAATGTTTCTCCGCGGAGTAAGCAGTCGATAAAGGGGAAATCCGAAAAAATAAGCCCTCGTCATCACTTCGTGACACAGCCTTCAGGCTGTGCCGCTTCGCGGTGCCTCGGGCACAATCAACAAGCAATAAAGCCTACAGGAGCAAAAAAATGACATTCAGACAACTGCAACGAAAAAATAAAGAGCTCTCCCGGGAAGAGTGCATAAATATCCTCGAAAATGAAAAAAGGGGAGTGCTTTCGGTAATCGGCGATGATGGATACCCCTACGGTATGCCGATGAATCACCTTTACGGCGATGACGGTAATATTTACTTTCATTGCGGACGAAGCGGTCACAGACTCGACTCGCTTGAAAAGTGCAACAAGGTCTCTTTCTGCGTTTGTGATAAGGGCGCGGAGCTTGAGGGCAAGTGGGCGCTTGAATTCAGAAGCGTGATTGCTTTCGGCACCGTGGAGGTAATTGACGATGCTGATACTGTAGTTAATATTTCCGAAAAGCTCTGCCGTAAATTCACCGATGACGAAGCCTATATCAAAAAGGAAATTGACTGTTTTGCCCACGAAACTCTGATTCTCAGGCTCACACCTGAGCACATCTGCGGCAAGAGAGTGGTGGAGGAGTAAGGTCTCCTTGACAAATCTTAGGCGAAAGTATAATATTAACCTGTAAAGCGATTATGAATTTTTCGACTGCAAGGAGAAAACCATGACATACGACTACGAAAAACAAGCCCTTTCCGAAGGCTATAAATGTGTCTGCGGTATTGATGAGGCGGGCAGAGGCCCTCTCTGCGGACCCGTTTGCGCTGCCGCGGTAATTTTACCCGTTGATTGTGAAATTCCCGGCATCAACGACTCAAAGAAATTAAGCGAAAAAAAGCGTGAGGCTCTTTATGACATCATCACCGAAAAGGCGGTTGCCTACAGTGTCTTTATGGTCGGTCCCGATGTGATTGACGAAATCAACATCCTTCAGGCGACCTTCCTTGCTATGCGTACAGCCACCGAAAACCTTGACGTAAAGCCTGATATTGCACTTATCGACGGTAACGGCAAGCCGGGACTTTCAATTGCTGAAAGGACTGTTATAAAGGGTGATGCCAAGAGCGTTTCCATTGCCGCCGCTTCGATTCTTGCGAAGGTAACGAGGGACAGATATATGCTTGAGGCTGACGCAAAATATCCCGAATATCAGTTTGCAAAGCATAAGGGCTACGGCACAAAGCTTCACTATGAGATGATAGCCGAGCACGGCATTTGTCCCGAGCACAGACGCACCTTCTTAAAGAAAATTCTCGGTGACTGATATGGATAAAAGAGAGAGCGGAATTGAGGGCGAGGACTTTGCCGCAGAATATTACCGTAAGCTCGGCTTTGAAATAAAAGCAAGAAATTTTCACTGCAGAGGCGGCGAGATTGACATAATTGCCGAAAACGGTGAATATATTGTTTTCGTTGAGGTGAAAAACAGAACCGACGGAGCACTTTACTCGCCAAAGGAAGCGGTGGATGCCGGAAAGCAAAGGAAGCTCACTCTTGCGGCAATGAAATATTTAAGTGAAACCGAATCAGACAAACAGCCGCAGTTTGATGTTTTTGAAATTTACAGTAATAATAACAGGATATATAAATTCCAAAGAATTGAAAACGCATTTGAAGGCTTTGATTTCGGAGGCAGGTATGATATATTCTGATCTTCACTGTGATACGGTGACACGTTGCTTTGAAAAAAAGGAAAGCATCCTTACGGCAACAGGACATATAAATGCATTCAAAAGTAAACAGTTAAGTGAACACAGACAGTGCTTCGCTCTTTTTGCCCCTGACGGCATAAGAGGAGGTGCTGCTTTTTCTTATCTTGAAAAACTTGTCGGTTTTTATGAATGTGAAGTGAAAAAGCTTGAAAAAACAAACATAAAGCCTGTGCTTACGGTTGAAAATGCGGCACTTCTCGGCGGAGATGCCGACAAAGTAAGCTACCTTTATGAAAAGGGCGTAAAAATGCTTACTCTCACCTGGAACGGGGAAAACGAGCTTGCTTACGGTGCGGATTGTTCTGAGGGCGGACTGAAAAAATTCGGTAGGCGTGTGATTTCAAAAATGGAGGAAAAGGGAATAGTCGTCGATGTATCCCATCTTAATGAGGAAAGCTTTTACGACGTAGCGGCATACGTACGCACACCGCTTGTTGCCTCTCACAGTAACTGCTATAGCCTTCTCTCTCACAGAAGAAACCTCAAGGATGAGCAGATACGGCTGATTATTGAAAGCGGCGGTCTTATGGGGCTCTGCTTTCATGCTCCTTTTCTGTCCGTCAGAGGTATGAGTAATTTTGAAATGCTTTACCGTAATATTTTTCACGTGCTTTCTCTCGGCGGTGAGGATGTGCTTTGCTTCGGAAGCGACTTTGACGGAGGAAAACCTGTTTCAGAGCTTGTTTCGCTTCAGAAAGTGAAGAATCTTTACGG
The DNA here is from genome assembly GCA_015066015.1 of Oscillospiraceae bacterium. Lineage (GTDB taxonomy): Bacteria > Bacillota > Clostridia > Oscillospirales > Acutalibacteraceae > UBA6857. The sequence goes on along the minus strand of SVPE01000003.1, from coordinate 89,678 downwards.
CTATCTCAAGGGTAGGGGCCTTGGTGAAAAACTCCTTGAAAAGATTTTTTACAGAAATGCGGAAAGACTGTTTATGAAGTGACTAGCCGTACCGTGCGGGGAGGCCCTTTGGCTTTCCGCAGGAAAGCCAAAGCCACAGAGAAAATCCGTTTCCCCGTCCACGAACCGGATTTTCTCTGTGTAACGCACCGGTGGTGCGTTGGCCTCCCCGCCGCAGCTCCCGCAACCGTGATTTTGCCTTACGGTACCGCAGTGTTACGGGCTGATGTCTGCGTACTGCTATAATTGTAAATTCTATATAGGTCAAACTCTTTACATTTTTGTTTTTATGTGTTAAAATGTGATGATTATAAATTCCTTTCAGGAGGTTAAAAAAATGCTTTACACAAGTACAAGAGATAAAAGCGTAAAGGTAACTTCAGCTCAGGCAATTGCTCAGGGTATTTCCGTTGACGGCGGACTTTTTGTGCCGACAGAAATTCCTTCAATTGATAAGGCCTTTGTTGATTCACTTGTTCCCCTTGATTATATTTCGAGAGCTAAAAAGGTGCTTTCACTTTACCTTACCGACTACACAGAGGACGAAATTGCTTACTGTGTTGAGGGCGCATACAAGGCAGGTAAATTTTCAAGTGAAAAGGTTTCTCCCATAAAGAGAATCGAAGGCGGAGCTAATATTCTTGAGCTGTGGCGCGGTCCTACATGTGCGTTCAAGGATATGGCACTTCAGCTTCTTCCCTATCTTCTTACTACGGCTGCAGGCAAAACCGTAAAGGATAAGACAATTGTTATTCTTGTTGCAACCTCAGGCGACACAGGAAAGGCTGCACTTGAAGGCTTCAGGGATGTACCGGGCACAAAGATTATGGTGTTTTATCCCAATGACGGTGTTAGCCCCATGCAGAAGCTTCAGATGACAACTCAGGCAGGTGAGAATGTTGCGGTTTGCGCTATTAACGGCAACTTTGACGATGCACAAAACGGTGTAAAGAAGATTTTCACCGATAATGATGTAAAGGCAAAGCTTGAAGAAAACGGTATGATGTTCTCTTCTGCCAACTCAATCAACTGGGGAAGACTTGTTCCTCAGATTGTTTATTACATTTCTGCTTACTGTGACCTTATTGAAAACGGTACAATCAGCAATGGCGACGAAATCAATATAGTTGTTCCTACAGGTAACTTCGGCAATATTCTTGCCGCTTACTATGCAAAGAAAATGGGTATACCCGTAAAGAAGCTTATCTGTGCTTCAAATGCAAACAATGTTCTTACAGACTTCCTCAAGCAGGGTGTTTACGACAGAAACAGAAGCTTCTTTACAACAACATCACCGTCAATGGATATTCTTATTTCTTCTAACCTCGAGAGACTTCTTTATCACCTTACAGACGAAAGCGACGAGACTATCCGTAAGTGGATGGGCGAGCTTTCTGTAAAGGGCAGGTATGAGGTCTGCGATAAGGTAAAGGCACAGATTCTCGACCTTTTTGATGCAGGCTGCTGCGACGATGAGGAGACTGCCGCTACAATCAAGGCAACCTATGATGAGGGCTATCTCTGCGATACACATACAGCTGTTGCAGTCAAGGTTTATGACGAATACAAAAAGGCAACAGGCGATATGACTGAGACTGTTATCGCATCAACTGCAAACCCGTATAAGTTCTCAGCTGCCGTTCTCAAGGCAGTAAAGGGCGAGGTTCCTGCTGACGCAGACGAATTCGAGCAGGTAGAGCTTCTCAGGAAAGCAACAGGCGAAATCTGTCCTGAGCAGCTTGCAACTCTTAAGGGCAAGACTCCAAGATTCACAGACTGCTGTAATAAGGAAGAAATGGTTGATACCGTTTACGGTATGCTCGGAATATGAGTATTTTTGCAATAGGTGATACACACCTTTCCTTTTCCTGCGATAAGCCGATGGATATTTTCGGCGGATGGCAGGATTACGTCAGCCGCCTTGAAAAGAACTGGAGGGCTGTCGTGACAGATGCGGATACCGTGGTAATTCCCGGCGACATTTCCTGGGCAATGAGTCTTGAGGAGGCCGAAAGGGATTTCGCCTTTCTCGATTCTCTCCCCGGTGAAAAGCTTATTATGAAGGGCAACCACGACTATTGGTGGTCAACAAAAAAGAAAATGGATAAGTTTCTTGAGGAGAAGGGTTTTACCACACTTAAGATACTGCACAACAATGCTTACAAAGTGGGGAATTTTGTCCTGTGCGGCTCGAGGGGCTGGTTTTACGATGCACAGACGGGTAATGATAAAAAGGTGATTGCCCGTGAGGCAGGCAGAATTGAAATGAGTCTTACCGAGGCAGAAAAGTTTGAAGGTGAGGTAATCTGCTTTCTTCATTATCCGCCTGTAATGGGCGCTGAAAAGTGCGAAGAAATAATGAATGTTCTTATAAAACACAATGTCAGCCGTTGCTATTTCGGACACCTTCACGGTAATTTTTCCTCTTTTGTGAACAATGCAGTTGTTGACGGAGTTAAATTTTCCCTGATTTCGGCAGATTTTCTTGAATTTTGCCCCAAATTAGTTGAAAAAATTTGAAAAAAGTATGGAAATATTTTTTCTTTGTGATATAATGTATGGGTTAAAATGTAAATTGGGTAGTTTCGGTTGAAGATACTTTCCCAAGGATAGGAGTACAGAAATGAGTTTAAAATCATCAAAAAATGTAGAAACAAACGTATACGCACTTGAAATCAGCATCTCTGCTGAGGATTTCGAGAAAGCACAGGTTAAGGCCTTCAATAAGCAGAAGGGCAAAATTCAAATTCCCGGCTTCCGTAAGGGCAAGGTAAATCGCAAGATGGCTGAAAACTTCTTCGGCAAGGATTGGCTTTACGAGGACGCTCTTGACCTTATTTACGGCGATACAGTTGAAGGCGCTGTAAAGGAAGCAGGTCTTGACGTAGTAGGCCCAAAGAGTGCTGACATCAAGGAAATCGGTGAAAACGGCGTAGAGCTTCTTGTTGAAGTATTTGTAAAGCCTGAAATCGAGCTTACAGAGTACAAGGAACTCAAGGCTACAAAGAAAAAGGTTGAAGCAACAGAAGAAGAAATCAACGACAGAATTAACGGTCTTCTTGAAAGAAATGCAAGACTCATTTCTGTTGAAGACAGAGCAGCTCAGGACGGTGACATCACAGTTATCGACTTTGAAGGCTTTGTTGACGGCATCGCATTTGACGGCGGCAAGGGCGAAAACTACGAGCTTACACTCGGCTCAGGTCAGTTTATCCCCGGCTTTGAGGCTCAGGTTGCAGGACACAATGCAGGCGAAGAATTTGACGTTAATGTTAAGTTCCCCACAGAGTATACACCCGAGCTTGCTGACAAGGATGCAGTTTTCAAGGTAAAGCTTCATGAAATCAAGGTTAAGGAGCTTCCCGAGCTTGACGACGAATTCGCTCAGGACGCTGCTGACTGCGATACAGTTGCACAGCTCAAGAAGAATATCGAAAATGAAATCAAGGAGCACAAGGACGAAGAGAACGAAAGAGAAATCGAGTCTCAGCTTCTTGAAAAGCTCGCTGAAAACGTAAAGGGCGAAATCCCCGAATGCATGATCGATTCAGAGCTTGACAACCAGATCAGAGACATTGACTACAGACTTTCAATGCAGGGTATGAACTTTGAAGCATATCTCAAGTACTCAGGTATGACAATCGAGAAGTACAAGGAGAATTCAAAGCCCTCTGCTGAAAAGAACGTAAAGGTGCGTCTTGCACTTGAGTACATTGCAAAGGCAGAAGCTCTTGAGGTTTCCGACGAGGATCTCGAGGCAGAGTACGACAAGTTTGCAGAACGCTACCAGATGGAAAAGGATAAGATCAAGGAGCTTGTTCCTGCAGAAGGTCTCAGAAAGGATCTTCTCAACGAAAAGGCTATCAAGTTTGTAAGAGATAACGCAAAGGTTACAACTGCAAGAAAGCCCAGAGCAAAGAAGGAAGACGCAGACAAGACCGATGCTGAATAATCCTTGATTATTTCCGGTATTTATTATCAATAATAACTAAAGTGACAGGGAACCGTAACTCGTGTGCGGTTCCGCTGTGTATTTTGAAGGAGGCATAACTATGGCACTTGTACCTTATGTTGTTGAACAGACAAACCGCGGTGAAAGACAGTACGACATTTACTCAAGACTTCTCAACGACAGAATTATTGTGCTTTCAGACGAAGTAAACGATGCAACCGCTTCTCTTGTTGTTGCGCAGCTTCTTTTCCTTGAAAGCCAAGACAGTGAAAAGGATATCAGCTTTTATATCAACAGCCCCGGCGGCTCCGTAACTGCAGGTATGGCAATTTACGATACAATGCAGTACATCAAATGTGATGTTTCCACGATCTGTATGGGTCTTGCAGCTTCAATGGGTGCGTTTTTGCTTTCATCAGGCACAAAGGGTAAGAGATATGCTCTTCCCAACAGTGAGATTATGATTCACCAGCCTTCAGGCGGTGCAAAGGGTCAGGCAACAGACATCAAGATTGTTGCAGATCACATTCTCAGAACCAAGGCAAAGCTTAATAAAATTCTTGCAGAAAACACAGGCAAGGATGTTGAAATTATCGCTCAGGACACAGAAAGAGATAACTTTATGACAGCTGAAGAGGCTCTTGAATACGGTCTTGTTGATAAAATTCTTTACAAGAGATAAGCACGGCTTCTCTAAAAGGAGTAGATTATATGGCAAGAGACGGTGGCAGTAAAGAAAAAGCCGTCAGATGTTCATTTTGCAACAAAGCGCAGAATGAGGTGAAAACCCTTGTTGCAGGTCCCGGAGTTTTCATCTGTAACGAATGTATTGACCTTTGTCAGACTATTGTCAGCGGTGAAGCAGTAATAGAAGACAAGAAGGATGATGCATCCGATTTTGCATCGCTCAAAAAGCCTGCAGAAATCAAGGCTCTTCTTGATGAATATGTGATCGGACAGGATGAGGCTAAAAAGGCTCTCAGCGTGGCGGTTTATAATCATTACAAGAGAATATATACCAAGTCTGATAATGACGTTGAAATCAGCAAGAGCAACATTCTTATGCTCGGCCCCACGGGTGTCGGTAAAACCATGCTCGCACAGACCCTTGCAAGGATTCTTGATGTACCCTTTGCTATTGCCGATGCTACCACGCTTACAGAGGCAGGTTATGTCGGTGAGGATGTTGAGAATATACTGCTCAGACTCATTCAGGCGGCTGACTTTGACGTTGAGAGAGCCGAAAAGGGTATCATCTATGTTGACGAGATAGATAAAATCGGCAGAAAGAGCGAAAGCACCTCAATTACCCGTGATGTAAGCGGTGAGGGTGTACAGCAGGCACTTCTGAAGATTCTTGAGGGCACCGTTTCAAATGTTCCTCCTCAGGGCGGCAGAAAGCATCCTCAGCAGGAGTTCATTCAGATTGATACCTCAAACATACTTTTCATCTGTGCAGGTGCCTTTGTGGGCATTGAAAAGATAGTTGAAAAGCGCCTCGGCAGCGGTGGACTCGGCTTCGGTGCAGAGATTAAGAGTAAGAAGGACTTTGAGCAGGCTAAGATGATGCATAAGGTTATGCACCACGATCTTGTAAAGTTCGGACTTATTCCCGAGCTTGTGGGACGACTTCCCGTTATTACGGCTCTTGATGACCTTGATAAGGATGCTCTTGTCAGAATTATGACTGAGCCTAAAAACTCCCTTGTCAAGCAGTACAAGTATCTTTTCAGTATTGATAAGGTTGACCTTTACTTTGAGCCCGATGCTCTCGAGACTATCGCTGAAAAAACTCTTGAGGCAAAAACAGGCGCAAGAGGTCTTCGCTCCATTATCGAAAAGCTTCTTCTTCCTTATATGTACGATACGCCTCAGTCGCAGGGCGGTAAGCTTATTATCACTAAGGCGGCGGTTGACGGCGAGGAAGCTGCAGTTTTTCAGGAAATACGCTGAAAAGAGCGTTAATTCTTAAAATGTATGAACACAATGCGGAAAAAAATGTTATCATCTATTGACATTTAATTTCAGTTTGTGTTAAAATACTTCAGTACAAAATTTTCGGAGGTTTACAAAATGTCAGGCATTCAGTATTTGTTAGCATTTCTTGTTATAGCTGTTGGTCTTTTAATTATTGTTCTTGTTGCTCTTCAGGAAAGCAAGCAGCAGGGTCTTTCAGGTGCAATCAGCGGTGCAGCAGACACATTCTTCGGTAAGAATAAGGGCAGAACAATGGAAGCACAGCTTTCTAAGTTCACAAAGATTGCAGGTACTGCATTCTTCGTTCTTGCTCTTGTTTCCGCACTTCTTGTTCTTTTTGTTTCCTGATTTAACAAAGAGAGAATATGACAGACGGGTTTATCCCGTCTGTTTTTATTTTTTTGGTGCCTGCGCCCGACACCGGGGAGGCGACAACGCTCCGCGTTGTTCGCCGCTCCCGGATTCCTCCGGGAATCCGGGAGCGGCGCCTTTGACTTACGTCAAAGCGCCTCCCCGCACACGTATGTTTTTTATGCAAAAACCTTGTAAAAACTTACAAAATATGTTAAAATATTGCATATTATTCACTCGGAGGGGCATGTATGAACATATTACACCTTAAATATGCAACTGAAATAGCCGAAACAAAATCCATCAGCAAAGCGGCGGCAAACCTTTATATGGGTCAGCCGAATTTGAGCCGTGCCATAAAGGAGCTGGAGGAGCATATCGGAATAACAATATTCAACCGTACCTCAAAGGGCATCACCGTAACCGATGAGGGCGAGGAGTTTCTGCGCTATGCAAGAAGAATCATTGCCCAGGTTGAGCAGGTTGAGAATATGTATGTCCACGGCAAAAGAAAGGTGCAGCAGTTTTCTCTGAGCGTGCCGAGAGCTGCCTATATCTGTGAGGCATTTACCAATTTTTCAAAAAGCATCGGCCTTGATTCACCCTGCGAGTTTTTCTATAAGGAGACAAACTCAAACAAAACAATCATCAATGTATGTAAGGAGGACTATAACCTCGGAATTGTGCGTTATCAGTCAACCTTTGATGACCACTACAGACAGATGTTTTCAGAAAAAAAGCTTGTAAGTGAGCTGCTTACGGAGTTTTCCTACAGAATCATCACCTCAAAGGATTCGGCTCTTGCTTCAAAGGAGATTATCACCTCTGAGGATTTGTCTGCCTGTATAGAAATCTGTCACGCTGACCCCTATGTGCCGTCAATGCCACTTATTGACGTAAAAAAGGCTGAGCTTTCCGAAAATGTGGATAAGCGAATTTTTGTTTTTGAAAGAGCTAGCCAGATGGAGCTTCTTTCCAAGGTGAAAAACAGCTTTATGTGGGTTTCGCCCGTGCCTGAGGAAAATCTTGAAAAGTACGGACTTGTTGAGAAAAAGTGTGACATCAAGGATAAAACCTATAAGGATGTGCTTATTTACCGCGAGGATTACCGTCTGAGCAATTTTGACAATAAGTTTATCGAAGAGCTTATAAACTGCAGAAGAAAATATTTCATCTGATTATTGACAGAATTTATATCTGCCTATCGGGGAAACTCAATGTTTCTCCGATTTTTTTATTTGTCTGAAAAACTACGGTGACTCCCTTTCAGTTTCGACACAAAATCCCCAGTACCGAAGCTATAATAAAACGGGTGATGAAAATGCCGGGCGTTATTTATGCCGATGTGCTTGTAATTATAAATCTTTACGTTACATATTTTCTTTTGCTTTGTACCTGCTTTATTTCCCGCGAAAAGCCGAAGAGGGTAAGACTTGCGCTTTCGTCTTTTTTCGGCGGCTTTTATTCTCTTCTGATTCTTCTTCCGACAGAAAACGCTTTTTTGAATTTCCTTATAAAGGCGGGTGCGGCAATTCTCCCTGTTGTTATTGCTTTTAAGCTCAGAGGTGTAAAAACCTTTCTGAGGATTTGTGTCAGCTATCTTGTGTGCAATTTTGTCTTTGCGGGGCTGATGTTTGCATTGTGGTATTTTGTCTGTCCTGCGGGAATGTTTTATGACGGCTCGGTGGTGTACTTTGATATTGATGTGCTGACTCTTGCGATTTTTACCGTGGTCTGCTACGGCTTTATGAGGCTTTTCGACCTGATTTTCAAAAGCCGGGCCGATATCAATACGGTTTTTCACTGTAAGGTGTGGCTTAAAGGCAGTGAGTATAAGCTGAAGGCCTTTCTTGATACGGGAAATAATCTTACCGACCCCTTTTCGGCAAAGCCCGTTATCATCGTATCAAGAGAGCCTTTTGAGTCACTTTTCGATTTTGACTGTCCCGAAGCGGGGGAGGGTATACGCTTTGTTTTGTGCAGTACTGTTTCGGGTAAGAGTCTTCTGCCTGCCGTTTGCCCTGAGAGCATCAGAGTTGAAGGCGCAGACACCACCTTTGAAACAGGGAATGTGATGCTCGCCTTTACAGAGGAAAAGCTTCTCGGCGGCGATTACGATGCGATATTGCCTATGGGCTTATTCAATAATATTTATGAGCGAAAGGATGAAAGAGAAAGTGAAAAAGCTACAGTTACTTTTTAATAATCTGAGGCTACGGCTTCGACAGAGATTTTTCCCGGGTGAGGTGTTTTACGTAAACGGCTCGGAAAATTTGCCGCCTCCGCTTACAAAGGAGAGAGAAAACGAAATTTTCCGCGAGCTTGAGGAGGGTGTTGAGACGAACAGAGAGCTTCTTGTGATACATAATCTCAGACTCGTTGTGTATATTGCAAGGCGCTTTGAAAATACAGGTGTCGGCATTGAGGATCTGGTTTCAATCGGCACAATCGGGCTTATAAAGGCGGTAAATACCTTTTGTCCCGGCAAGAAAATCAAGCTTGCAACCTATGCCTCAAGGTGCATAGAAAACGAAATTCTGATGTACCTGAGAAAAACCTCAAACAGGAAAAATGAGCTTTCTATTGATGAGCCGCTTAATGTGGACTGGGACGGAAACGAGCTGCTTTTAGGCGACGTGCTGGGCTCGGACAATGACATTGTAAACCGCAATCTTGAAAGCCGCGACGAAAAAAATCAGCTGTTGCGTCTTGTAAAGGGGCTCGATGAGAGAGAAAGGCAGATTATGACTATGCGCTTCGGTCTTTTCGGCTCAAAGGAGTACACGCAAAAGCAGGTTGCCGATATGCTGGGAATATCCCAGAGTTATATTTCCCGTCTTGAAAAAAGAATAATCGAAAAACTTAAAGTACAAATGGAAAAGTTATCGTAAAACAGATATTAAGAAAGCGTATAACTTTTATTATTCTATTGACTTTTCATTATCCGTTGTTTAAAATAATAATGATATGCTATGCTTAAAATCGAAGGAATGATAAAATGAAGTTTGCTGCAGGCTACGGAAAGACAAATGTCGATCTGCTTTTTGACAAAATGCCCCGTCTTCCCGATGAGGGCGAGGAAATCTATACAGACAAGTTTTCTCTTTGTATCGGAGGCGGCGTTCCCGGTACAATGATAACCCTTTCGAGGCTCGGAGTGCCTACGAAAACCGTAACAGAGCTCTCTGACGATATGTTCTCCTTTTTTGCAAAGGAGGAATTCAGAAAGGCAGGCGTTGAGCCCGTAAATGTATTCAGGGGGAATAATATTGCCGTAAACATTACTGCTGCGGCAATTACACCGAAGGATCGCACCTTCGTTTCCTACGGCAACGGGGAAAATGCCGTTGAGGCTGAGGATGTCTACAACGCTCTTACGGGTGCAAAGGCAGTTGCGATGCATACAGGCTTTCCCGAGGTTTACGAGAGGTTAAAAAAAGAGGGCACAACGGTAATTCTCGATACGGGATTTTTTGACGATATGACCCTTGAGGGCTATGAGAAGCTTCTTATAACGGCAGACTACTTTCTTCCCAACAGAACAGAGGCGCTCAAGCTGACTTGTACCGATGACCCGAAGGAGGCGGCGAAAATTCTCAGCCGCTATCTTGATACGGTAATCGTCAAGCTTGATAAGGACGGCTGCCTTATATATAAGGACGGCAGCTTCACCTTTGTAAAAAGTGTTGATGAGTTTGTCCGTGTGGATTCAACGGGGGCAGGCGACGCTTTCTTTGCAGGCTTTATGTACGGAATAATGAAGGATGAATCCATAGAAAAATGTGTGCTTTACGGTAATCTTACGGGCGGAAAATGTGTTACTGCCGTAGGCTGCACAACGGCATACCTTACAGAAGAAGAGCTGCTTTCAATGGCAGAAAAGTATAAAGATAACATAGTTTACAATTTCTGATTTATGAAAAAAGATTTAAGTAGGTTTCTTCTCGTGTCGGACATAGACGGCACGCTCAACAATAAGCTGCGACGGACACCTAAGGTAAACACCGAGGCAATCCGCCGCTTTACAAAGGATGAGGGCGGCATTTTCACTCTTGCATCTGCAAGAAGTGTGCCCTCGCTTTATACCCACTACAAAAATCTTCCCGATGTGAAAACACCTGCAATCGTCTTGAACGGTGCGGGCATCTACAGCTTTACGGAAAACAGATATCTCTGGTACAACAGCATCCCGGTAGGAAACGAGGGGATAATCACAAAAGCTCTGGATAAGTTTCCGTCTCTTGAACTTGCGATTTTTACCGATAAGGATATCTATCTTGTCAGACCGAAAATCTGCTCAAGGATTATGATGCTTATTGATAAGCTTGAGCATAAAGTCTGCAGAAGCCTCGATGAGGTGCCCAAGGGAAACTGGGGCAAGGTAATCTTTTTCTGTATGCCCTGGAGCAGAGATAAAATAAAAGACTTCCTTCTTTCCGAAAAGACAGAGGGAGCAAGATATATGGACACAACTGCCGCCTCCTTTGACCTGCTCAATGAAAGCACAAACAAGGGCAACGCAGTAAAGGTACTTGCAGAAATGCTTGGTGTCGACGAAGAAAACATCTGTGCAATAGGCGACTACTTCAACGACTACGATATGCTTAAGACCGTTGCTCATCCTGCCTGCTGCGCTCAGGCACCGAAGGAGCTTCACGAAATCTGCGAATTTCACGCCTGCCACTGCAACAAGGGCGCAGTTGCGGATTTCATCTCGTATATTGAAAAGAATATGTAAATTGCGGCTTTTGCCGAAAGTATAAACCGAAAGGAAAGAAAAGAAATGAAGAAAATATGTGCACTGTTTTTAAGCGTTGTTATGATGCTTACCCTCTGTATGCCTGCTTTTGCCGTTGAGGCAGAAGAAAAGCCTGTTTATGACGGTAACCCCGTTGTTATTGTCAGAGGTATCGACTTCGGTGGACTTACCTATGCCGAAAGCGGAGAAAAAGCTATGAAAATCGAAGTATTTGATGTACTTAATCTTGTGTTTGACCTTGTAATGGGTAAGTTTGTTCTTAATAACCCCACTTTTCTTCAGGATTCTATCCTTGAGGCAGTGTGGGCGGTTATGGGACCCATCGCAAGTAATCCCGATGGCTCATCTGTGGATGAAAACGTAACAATGAAGCAGTATTACGGCTCACTTGATGAATTCCCCGAGCTTATGGAGGAATCCTTCGGCGGCTCAGGTGAGGGCGGACTTGCAATGGAAATGTGTGACGAAATCGGCGCAGAAAACGTTTACTACTTCACATATGACTGGAGAAAGAATCCCGAAACAATCGCAAAAGAGCTTGACCGTATGATTGACCTTGCACTTGAAAAGTCAGGCAAGGATAAGGTGCATCTTGCCGCACTCAGTATGGGTGGTATGGTTACAACTGCGTATATGTATTATCAGGGCAACGACAAGCTTGATAGCGTTGCATACCTTTCAGCAGCACACAACGGCACATATGTCTGCGGTGATGCTCTCAACGGAAGAATTGTCTTTACAAAGGACACACTTGAAACCTTTGTTCTCAGCCTTATGCCCAATGACGGACTTGATATCCTCACAAGAATGCTCCTTCTTGTGGCAAAGGCACTCGGCGCAACAGATATGCTCTGCGACTTCCTCAACGGCTTTGTTGCAGACAGCTCCGAGGCAGCATATAACGGCGGATTGCGTGACATTCTGGGCACTGCAGTAGGTATGTGGGCACTTTGTCCCGACGATGACTTTGCAAGCGGTATGGACTTTATCTTCTCGGGCAGCGAGGACAAATATGCCGACGTGATTTCTCAGCTTAAGGAAACTGAAAAATTCGTCTGCTCAACAGAAGAGACAATCGCAAAGGCCTACGAGGACGGTGTAAAGGTTGTATTTACCTCAAACTACAATCAACCTCTTATTCCCATTTATCCCCGTGCAGACCTCAACAGTGACAGTACCCTTGAAAGTGACCTTACAAGTAACTTTGCAACAATTGCACCCTACGGTGAGACACTTTCAGCTGAGTATATTTCATCTGTAGCACCTGAATTCGTTTCAGCTGACAGAGTGGTTGACGCTTCAACCTGTCACTATCCCGACAACACATGGTTTATCAAGGATGCTGACCACGTTGCATTTCTTCACGGCTCAGCCTTTGCAGCCTTTGCAGTTGACCTTATTCTCAGTGAGACTCAGCCTACGGTAAACACCTATTCCGAATACCCCAGATTTATGACTGTTGACGAAGCATATAATCTTTATCCGCTGGTATAATAAACATTGTAAGTAAAAGGTAAAAAATATGACAGAGTTTATGACTAAGGATTTTCTCCTTAAAAACGAAACGGCAAAAAGTCTTTATCATTGCTTTGCCGATTCGCTTCCTATTATTGACTATCATTGCCACGTAAGCCCTAAGGAAATTTATGAGGATAAGCATTTCTCCGATATTTCCGAGGTGTGGCTTTCGGGCGACCACTATAAGTGGAGGCTTATGCGCTCCAACGGTGTTGATGAATATTACATCACCGGTGATGCTCCTGCAAGGGAGAAGTTCCAGAAGTTTGCTGAGGTGCTTTATAAGGCAATCGGCAACCCGATGTATCATTGGTGTCACCTTGAGCTTAAAAAGTATTTCGGCTATGAGGGCATACTGAATGCCGATACTGCCGAAGAGGTGTGGCAGCTTTCGCTCAGAAAGCTCTCACAGCCTGATATGGGTGTAAGAGGCATAATCGAAAAAAGCGGCGTTGCCTTTATCGGTACAACCGACGACCCCATAGATTCCCTTGAATATCACAAAAAAATCCGTGACGAGGGAAAGCTCAAGGCAATTGTTGCACCTTCCTTCCGTCCCGATAAGGCTTTCCAGCTGAATAATCCCGCCTACGCCTCATATATTGAGCAGCTTGAAAAGGCCTCGGGTAAAAAAATTGAGGGCATCGACTCACTCAAAGAGGCACTGGCTGACCGTATGGAGTATTTTGCTTCCTGCGGCTGCAAGGCAAGTGACCACGGACTTAACTATATTTACTTCGAAAAGGCGGATTACGAAACCCTTGACAGTGCCGTTAAAAAGGCACTCAGAGGTGAGGCGTGTACACAGACAGAGGTAGATGCCGTGGGCACCGAGCTTTTGCTTTTCTGTGCAGAGAATTACAAAAGGCTTGGCTGGGTTATGCAGCTTCACTATAACTGCCTGAGAAACCCCAACAATAAAATGTTCTCACTTCTCGGCCCTGACACAGGCTTTGATGTAATCGGACCTCACGACAGTACTGCCGACCTTGCAAAGCTGCTTGACTCTATGTATTCAGCCGATGCGCTTCCGAGAACAATCCTTTACAGCCTTGACAGTAAGGATAACAGTGCTATTGATACTATGCTCGGTGCATTCCAGCAGGCCGGCTATCCGGGAACAATCCAGCACGGCTCTGCATGGTGGTTCAACGATACAAAGCTTGGTATGGAAGAGCATCTCAGAAGCCTTGCTTCGCTGAGTCTTCTCGGCAACTTTGTCGGCATGCTTACCGACTCAAGAAGCTTCTTAAGCTACACGAGACACGAATACTTCCGCCGCATACTCTGTAACCTTATCGGCACATGGGTAGAGGAAGGGGAGTATCCCGACGATGCAAATGCTCTGAGAGAAATTGTAAAGGGTATCTCGTTTTATAATGCAAAAAGATTTTTCGGTCTGGAGGATTTAATATGAAAATGTCATTCCGCTGGTACGGCTACGACGATCCCGTTACCTTAAGAAATATCAGTCAGATTCCCAATATGCGTTCAATTGTTTCCGCGGTTTACGATGTTAAGCCCGGGCAGGTGTGGCCGGAGGAAAGTCTTGCCAAAATGAAGGCAGAGTGTGAAAAGCACGGACTTGTTTTCGACGTTGTTGAGTCAATTCCCGTTCCTGAGGATATCAAGCTCGGCAGCGAAAACAGAGATGAGCTTATTGAGGTTTACTGCGAAAACATCCGCCGCTGTGCAAAGTACGGCATCAAGTGTGTGACCTATAACTTTATGCCCGTTTTTGACTGGACAAGAACCCAGCTTGACAAGGAAGCTCCCGACGGCTCAACAAGTCTTGTTATGTACTGGGATCAGATGAGAGGACTCGACCCTCTCGTGGACGATATTGACCTTCCCGGCTGGGACGCAAGCTACACCAAGGACGAGATCAAGGCTCTTTTCAGAAAGTACGCCGAGGTAGGCGAGGAGGGACTCTGGAAGAATCTCGAATACTTCCTCAGGAAGGTTATCCCCGTTGCTGAGGAATGTGACGTCAGAATGGCAATTCATCCCGACGATCCTCCTTATCCCATTTTCGGACTTCCCCGAATTATCACCAACGAAGAAAACCTCGACCGTTTCCTTAAGATTGTTGATTCACCTGCCAACTCACTTTGCCTTTGCACCGGCTCACTCGGTTGCGCAAAGACAAACGATGTGGTAAAGATGGTAAGAAAATACAGTGCAATGGACAGAATTGCCTTTATGCATATCCGTAACATTCTCATTATGGACGACGGCTCCTTTGAGGAAAGCGGACACCTTTCACAGTGCGGAAGCATTGATATGTACGAGGTTGTAAAGGCTCTCACCGAAACAGGCTTTGACGGTTACGTACGTCCCGACCACGGCAGAATGATCTGGGGCGAAACAGGCAGGCCCGGCTACGGTCTTTATGACAGAGCACTCGGTGCTGCATACATCAACGGACTTTTTGAAGCCTGCGAAAAGGCAAACAGATAAAGGAGTGTAAATATGATTAAAAACGTACTCAACACAGACCTTACAGGTAAGGTTGCCGTTGTAACGGGCGCAGGCGGAGTGCTTTGCTCAGGCTTTGCCAGAACTCTTGCACGTGCAGGCGCAAAGGTTGCTCTTCTCGACCTTAACGAGGAGGCCGCTAAGGCTTTCGCTGATGAAATCACAGCTGAGGGCGGTGTGGCAAAGGCATATAAGTGCAATGTGCTTGATAAGGAAATCTGCAACGGTGTTGCTGCTGAGATTGAAAAAGACTTCGGCAAATGCGACATACTTATAAACGGTGCAGGCGGTAACAATGCCAGAGCCACAACAGATAAGGAATACTACTTCTCAGGTGACATTGACGAAGACTGCAAGAATTTCTTCAACCTTGATTCAGACGGAGTTTCCTTTGTGTTCAACCTCAACTTCCTCGGCACACTTATTCCCACTCAGGCATTTGCAAAGCAGATGCTCGGCAGAGAGGGCTGCAACATTATAAACATTTCCTCAATGAACGCCTTCACACCTCTTACTAAAATCCCTGCATATTCAGGTGCAAAGGCTGCTGTTTCAAACTTCACACAGTGGCTTGCAGTTCACTTTTCAAAGGAAGGCATCCGTGTTAACGCAATTGCTCCCGGCTTCTTCTCAACAAAGCAGAATGCCGCGCTTTTGTGGAATGAAGACGGCTCGCCCACACCGAGAACAGGCAAGATTCTTGCCGCAACCCCGATGGGTCGCTTTGGTGAAGCAAAGGAGCTCGACGGCGCCCTTCTTTTCCTTGTCAACAATGATGCCGCAGGCTTTATTACAGGTGTAGTTCTTCCCGTTGACGGAGGCTTTTCATCCTACTCAGGAGTATAAGGAGGTAAATTACAGATGGATATGTTCAAAGAAATTTACGAATTAGGTATTATTCCCGTTGTTGCAATTGATGATGCAGATAATGCGGTGCCTCTTGCAAAGGCTCTTCGCGACGGCGGACTTCCCGCAGCAGAAATCACCTTCAGAACAGCAGCTGCTGAGGAAGCAATCAGAAGAATAACGGCAGAATGTCCCGATGTGCTTGTAGGTGCAGGCACGGTGCTTACAAAAGAGCAGTGTGACAGAGCAATTGCCGCAGGTGCAAAGTTTGTTGTTACTCCCGGCTTTAATCCTGAAATGATTGCATATATCAGGTCAACAGGCATTCCCATGATGCCCGGTGCAGCAACTCCCGGCGAAATGGAGCAGGCAATGAGCATGGGTCTTACAAATATCAAATTCTTCCCCGCAGAAGCAAACGGCGGCGTAGCGAAGCTCAAGGCTCTTGCAGGCCCCTATCAGGCAGCAAAGTGGATGCCTACAGGCGGTGTCAACACAAAGAATCTTAACGATTATCTTTCCTTTGACCGTATTCTCTGCTGCGGCGGCACTTGGATTGCAACAAGTGCAGACATAGCTGAGGGTAAGTGGGACGACATCACCCGTAAGTGTAAGGAAGCAGTAAAGACAATGCTCGGCTTTAAGCTTGACGGCATAGTTATCTACGACAGCAGCGAAAGTGCAAAGGCTGACGCAAAGCTTCTCTGCTCGCTTTTCGGCTTCGAATACAAGGAAACAGAAAACGGCGTTTCAGCAGGTGCGGTTTCATTTATGAAGGATGACTGCGGTGCAAAGGGCTGCATTGTAATCAGCACCCTCAACGGCGACAGAGCAATGAGCTATCTTAAGAGAATCGGCGCTGAAATTGACCCTGACATCCGGTATGACAAAAAGGGCAGAGTTTCCTGCTTCGGACTCAAGAATACGGTTGCAGGCTTTGAAATCTGCATTGAGACTAAGTAACTACCGATTAACCCGCTGTCACGAATCTCATCGCCATATTTTCCGTCGCTCTTGTCCGAAAATCCTCGTTAATACACAAAGTATTGCCTGCGGTTTTCAAACAATTCGACGAAAAATTTGTCTGATGATATTCGAAACCTCGTTTTAATCAGCAGTTACAGGAATAGAATTATTTCAGAAAGAGGATTATATTATGAGCAAAAGAATTGTATGCTTCGGTGAGATTATGCTTCGTCTTGCACCCGAGGGCTATTACAGATTTTTCCAGAACGACAGAATGCAGGCTACCTTCGGCGGCGGTGAGGCAAATGTTGCCGTTTCACTTGCAAATTACGGTATGGATGCTTCCTATGTTACAAAGCTTCCTTCCCACGCTATCGGTCAGTCAGCAATCAACTCACTGCGCGCTCTCGGTGTTGACACAAAGGACATCGTAAGAGGTGGCGAAAGAGTAGGCATCTACTATCTTGAAAAGGGCGCTTCACAGCGCGGATCAGTATGTATTTATGACAGAGCTTATTCTGCAATCCAGATGGCAAAAAGAGAGGATTTTGATTGGGATAAGATTTTCGACGGTGCAGACTGGTTCCACTTTACAGGTATTACTCCCGCAATCGGCGGCGACCTTGTAAATATCTGTCTTGACGCCTGCAAGGCTGCAAAGGCAAAGGGCGTAAAGATTTCCTGCGACCTTAACTACAGAGGCAAGCTCTGGACAAGAGCTGAGGCAAGAGCAGCTATGAGCGAGCTTTGCAAGTATGTTGATGTGTGCATCTCCAACGAAGAGGATGCAAAGGATGTTTTCGGCATTGAGGCAGAAAACACCGACATTTACGGCGGCAAGCTCGACAAGGAAGGCTACAAGTCAGTTGCAAAGCAGCTTATGGACACCTTCGGCTTCGAAAAGGTTGCAATCACACTCCGTTCCTCAATTTCAGCCTCCGATAACGACTGGGCAGGCATGCTCTATGACGGTGAAAACTATTGCTTCTCAAAGGAATATCACCTTCATATCGTTGACCGTGTAGGCGGCGGAGACAGCTTCGGCGGCGGACTTATCTATGCTCTTCTTTCAGGTAAGAGCACACAGGAAGCAATCGAGTTTGCAGTTGCAGCTTCAGCACTCAAGCACTCAATTGAGGGCGACTACAACCGTGTAGGCGTTTCCGAGGTTGAAAAATTAGCAGGCGGTGACGGCTCAGGCAGAGTGCAGAGATAAACTGAGAATTTGCGCGTGCCTTCTTCGGCAAAGCGAAAGAGGGATACCGCAGGACACAATGTGCATAGGGGATACCCGTCGGGTATTCTTTATATAGAATTTAAAACCAAGGAGAAAAAATAATGAGTACAACAACAAAAGCACCTCAGGGTGCAGTCAGACCCTTCGGCTGGCAGGACAAGATGGGTTATGCCTTAGGCGATATGGGCTGCGGATTTACTTTCCAGCTTATTTCGACTTATATGCAGCTTTTCTATGTTCAGTATATCGGTCTTGATAACGGACATTACTGGTGGATTATCATCGTTTCCAAGCTTTTTGACGCTATTAACGATATCATCATCGGTAACCTTGTTGACACAAAGAGAATCGGCAAAAAGAGTAAGTATATGCCCTGGATTATTATAGGCGGTCTTATAATGACAGTGCTTACCGTTGCAGTATTTGCTCCTGTCAAGGAATTCAGTGAAACGGGCAAGATTTTATGGTGTCTTATTTCCTACTGTCTGTGGTCAATTGCTTACACAATGGTTAACGTACCCTACGGCTCACTTCACAGTGTTATCACAGATAAGCCCAACGAAAGACAGGCTCTTTCAACCTTCCGCAGCATCGGTGCAGCTCTTCCTGCAGTTATCATTATGATGGTGCTTCCCGACATCGTTTATACAGACAAACTCGATGCAAGCGGAAAGCCCGTAATTGACCCGTCAACAGGTAAAGCAGAGCAGATTCTTTTAGGTGATAAGCTTCTTCCCGTGGCCATTATATTCTCAGTTATCGCTTTCTTCATTCTTTTTGCAACAACCAAGCTTGTTAAAGAAAGAGTACACCGTAACGAAAACGACAGCTCAATGGGTGCAAAGGCAATCTTCGCATCACTTAAGACTTTCTTTACAAACCGAGCTATGGTAGGTCTTACTATCGCAACTCTCGCATGTGTGGCACTTTTCAACTCAACAATGTCACTTAATAACCTTGTTTTCCAGTATTTCTTCAATGATGTTTCCAAGGTTAAGCTCGCACTTGTTGTAAGCTACGCACCTCTTATTATCGTTATGCCCATTATCGGCAAGCTCACTGCAAAATTCGGTAAAAAGAATCTTCTTGTTTTCACAATGCTCGTCAGCTCAATCGGCGGTATAGCAGGTCTTGTGCTTTCATATATCCTTATTCCCAAGGGTATGCTTAACATGGGCATTTATATTGCAATTCTTCTTCTTCTCAACGTAGGTAATGCTATATTCCAGGTTTCAGTGTGGGCACTTGTTGCTGACTGTATCGCACTCAGCTATCAGAAGACAGGCAGGAGTGAGGAAGGCTCTCTTTATGCTATTTACTCATTCTTCCGTAAGTTTGCACAGGGTATCGGTCAGGCAGTTGTTTCCATCGGTCTTATGCTCATCGGCTTTGAAGAGGGTGAAAACGCAGTTCAGCCTGAAGGTATCGGTGACGGTATTGTAAAGCTCTATATTATTGTACTTTTGGCAGCATCAGTAATCGCATTCCTTTCAATGAAGTTTATCTATAACATCGGCAAAAAGGAAGAAGAGGAAATGGCTGCACTTGCAAGAGCAGAGGCTGAAGCAATGGCTGCCACTTCCGATGAAGTTATCGCATAATATAACACGGTATCAACAAAATACTTTAAGGGTCGGAGATTCGCCGACGTCCGATAAGGAAGTATTTGTTTCTCGAACAAAATTCCCTGTATTTTTGCCAAAAGCCTCGCAAGGCGACAGCCTTGCTGCATTTTGTGGCTTCAATACAAGAAATTTTCTGTTCTTACGAAACTGCGAAGCACTTTAAAATGCGAAATAGCTTTGCAAGAAAAGGCGCAAATCACCGATAATGCTGACGCATATCGGTGATTTTTAACGCATTATTGTGAAGTTATTTCACTTTTTAAAGAAATACTGTCTTATCGGGCGTCGGCGTTTTTTCCGGCTCTTTTTTTGTCTCTTGAATCGTAAGCTTGCGCCGCTTACGGCAAGGCCTTATAAGCCGTGATTCTCAATTATAACTGCACTGTTTTGCAAATATTTATCTTTTCTGCGCCTGCTTTAACGGTGCTATATCAAAAAATACATACCCCTTTAACATATTTATATAAATTTTAAAAGGTTTTCCAATAAAAAAAGCTTGCAAAACATTGTAATTTTCTTAAAAAAATGTTATGATATGTCGAATGACTGTGTTGGCATTTTTTTACCCGAAATGCAAGAGAAAACGGAGACTGACATTTGAGGATGTTGCCACTGAAAGTCGAATAAAAATGAAAGGATCATAGATGTATGAAGTACAGTTATTATCCGGGTTGTACCTTAAGAACAAAGGCAAAAAAGCTGGACGATTATGCAAGGGCATCTGCAAAGGCTCTGGGCTTTGAGCTCGAGGAGCTTGCTGACTGGCAGTGCTGCGGCGGTGTTTATCCGCTTTCAAGTGATGAAATCGGCTCAAAGCTTTCATCAGTACGCGCCCTTAACGATGCAAAGGTGAAGGGTCAGGAGCTTGTGACTCTCTGTTCAGCCTGCCATCATGTTATCAAAAGAGTTAACGATGACATGAAAAATGTTGAAGACATCAGAACAAGAGCGAACAACTATCTCAAGCTTGATGAGCCCTATTTCGGCGAGACAGAGGTTCTTCACTTCCTTGAGGTGCTTCGTGACAAGGTCGGCTTTGACGAGATTAAAAAGAAGGTAGTCAACCCACTCACCGGCAGAAAAATCGGCGCCTATTACGGATGCCTTCTGTTAAGACCGAGTGACATTATCGCTTTCGACAATCCCGAAAATCCGAAAATCATTGAGGAGCTCATCCGTGCTCTCGGTGCAGAGCCTGTGGTTTATCCCTACAGAAACGAATGCTGCGGCGGATACATTTCACTCAAGGATAATGAGCTTTCAAAGAAAATGTGCAATACCGTAATGGACAGTGCAAAGGGCTTTGAGGCTGAAATGCTTATTACTGCATGTCCTCTTTGTCAGTACAATCTTACAAAGAATACCGCAGACGGTGTTCCCGTTGTTTACTTTACGGAAATTCTTGCCGAGGCTCTCGGTGTGAAAGAGGAGGTTGACGCATAAGTGGAAGCTTCAAAGAAAAGACAGTCTGAAATGGTTCAGGAAATCAGCGGCACTAATCCTCTCAAGTGTATGAAGTGCGGCAAGTGCTCAGCATCCTGTCCCGCATATGAAAAAATGGACATCAAGCCCCATCAGTTTGTGTCCTATGTAATTAATGAAGATGTGGAAGCTCTTGCAAAGTGCGACTCACTTTGGGTCTGCCTTTCCTGCTTTGCATGCGTTGAGCGTTGCCCGAGAGACGTAAAGCCGGGTAAAATCGTTGACGCTGCAAGACAGATTGCCGTAAGACAGAAGGGCGGAAGCTATCTCGTTCCCGATGAAATCCCCGCACTTATTGACGAAGATATGCCTCAGCAGCTTCTCGTAAGTGCTTTCAGAAAGTTCAGGAGGTAAGACTATGCACGGTATAGGAGTATTTGTCTGCCATTGCGGCAGTAACATCGCAGCAACTGTTGACGTAAAAAAAGTTGTTGAAATGGCAAGGCTTGAACCGGGCGTTGTTCATGCCGAGGACTATCAGTATATGTGTTCGGAAGCAGGTCAGGAAAAGATTGCAAATGCGATCAAGGAAAAGAACCTGACAGGCATCGTTGTCTGCTCCTGCTCACCGAGAATGCACGAGGCTACCTTCCGTAAGTGTGCGGAAAAGGCCGGCATCAACCCCTATATGGTTGAAATTGCAAACATCCGTGAACAGTGCTCATGGATTCACAAAAACATCGAGGAAGGCACAGAAAAGGCAGTTATCCTTACAAGAGCAGCAATTGCAAAGGTAAGCCTCAACACCTCACTTCTTCCCGGTGAAAGCAAGGTTACAAAAAGAGCTCTTGTTATCGGCGGCGGTATCGCAGGTATCCAGACTGCCCTTGACATTGCCGATGCAGGCTATGAGGTTGACATCGTTGAAAAGACTCCCTCAATCGGCGGCAAGATGGCTCAGCTTGACAAAACCTTCCCCACACTCGACTGTTCAGCATGTATCCTTACTCCGAAAATGGTTGATGCAGCAGCTCACGAGAAAATCAATCTTTACACCTACAGCGAAATCGAAAAGGTATCAGGCTTTGTCGGTGATTTCACAGTTGAAATCAGAAAGAAAGCAAGATATGTCAATATGGACAAGTGCACAGGCTGCGGCGTGTGTATGGAAAAGTGCCCCAGCAAAAAGGCAAAGAGTGAATTCAACAGCGGACTTAACAACCGCCCCGCAATTTATACACCCTTCGCTCAGGCAATTCCCAATGTACCCGTAATCGATCCCACTCAGTGTATCAAGCTTAAGACAGGTAAGTGCGGTGTCTGCGAAAAGTTCTGTCAGGCAGGCGCTATCGACTATAAGCAGAAGGATGAGGTTGTTACCCGTAAGTACGGTGCAATCGTTGTCGCAACAGGCTTTGAGGTAATCAAGCTCGACAACCTCGAGGAGTATGCTTACTCACAGAGTAAGGACGTTATCACTTCTCTTGAGCTTGAAAGAATAATGAATGCTGCAGGTCCCACAAAGGGTCACCTTGAGCGCCTTTCCGACGGTAAGCATCCGAAGGAGATTGTGTTCATCCAGTGTGTAGGCTCACGTTGCGACGAAAGCAAGGGTAAGCCCTATTGCTCAAAAATCTGCTGTATGTACACTGCAAAGCACGCAATGCTCATCAGAGATAAATATCCCGATGTAAACGTTACTGTTTTCTACATCGACGTAAGAACACCAGGTAAGAACTTCGACGAGTTTTACAGAAGAGCCGTTGAAGAATACGGTGTAAACTATGTCAAGGGTCAGGTCGGCAAGGTTGCTCCTCAGCCTGACGGCTCACTGCTTGTTCACGGTGTTGACCTTCTTGACGGAAAGCAGCTTAAGATTTCAGCCGATATGGTTGTTCTTGCCGCTGCAATTGAGCCCAATCCTTCCGTAAGACAGATTGCTACAATGCTTACAGCAAGTATTGACACAAACAACTTCCTTACAGAGGCTCATCCCAAGCTCCGTCCCGTAGAATCACCTACAGCAGGTGTATTCCTTTCAGGCGTATGCCAGGGTCCCAAGGATATTCCCGAAACAGTTTCTCAGGCAGGTGCTGCCGCTATCAAGGTTGTAGGCCTTCTTGCCAAGGATAAGCTTCTTACCAATCCCTGTACGGCAAAGGCTGACGAGCTTCTTTGTAACGGTTGCTCAGCTTGTGCGAATGTATGTCCCTACGGTGCTATTTCCTACGAGGACAAGCTTATTGTTGACCACGGTGTAAGAAAGACTCACAGAGTTGCAGTTGTCAACAGTGCTCTTTGTCAGGGCTGCGGTGCTTGTACCGTTACCTGTCCTTCAGGCGTTATGGACCTTCAGGGCTTCTCAAACAGACAGATTATTGCGGAGGTGGATGCTATATGTCGATGAATGAAGAATTCAGACCTAAAATAGTTGCTTTTTGCTGTAACTGGTGTTCATATGCCGGTGCTGACCTTGCAGGCAGCAGCAGACTTGCTTATCCTGCCGACGTCAAGATCATCCGTGTTCCGTGCTCATGCAGAGTAAACCCCATGTTTATTCTCAGAGCCTTTGAAAGGGGAGCAGACGGTGTTATCATCTGCGGATGCCATCCCGGTGACTGTCACTACAGCACAGGTAATTATTATGCAAGAAGAAGAATGACCCTTCTTTTCTCAATGCTCGATTATGTGGGCATCGAAAGAGGCAGAACCCGTGTTGAATGGGTAAGTGCTGCTGAGGGCGTTAAATTCTCAAATACCATGAATGATTTTGTTGAAACAATCCGTTCAATGGGTAAAAATGTCAGATTGGGGGATTTGAGATGCAAGAACTGATCAGACGTATGAAGGAGCTTATGGCTGACGGCACGGTACAGCGTGTCCTCGGCTGGAAAAAGGGCGACCTTTCTTATAATCCCGAGCCTTACTATTTCAACACTGCCGAGGAGCTTGACGAGTTTGTATATGACGGCTTCTGCGGTGCGAACCTCAGCAAGTATATGGTAAAGGGCTCAAACCTTGAGGGTAAGACACTTGTTCTTCTCAAGCCCTGCGACACCTATTCCTTCAATCAGCTTATCAAAGAGCACAGAGTTGACCGCGATAAGGCATACATCATCGGTGTAGGCTGTAAGGGAAAGCTCAGCCCCGAAAAGCTTAAGGAAAAGGGCATCAAAGGTATAAAGAGCATCAGCGGTGCGGAAATTGACGGTGATTGCACAGAGCTTAAGATTGATACAGTTTACGGTGAGAAAACCGTAGCTTATAAGGACGTAATGCTTGAACGCTGCCACGTTTGTAAGGGTAAGGAGCACAGAATTTATGACGAGCTTATGCTTGAAAGTGCCGACACCTGCGACGGTGACCGTTTCACAGACGTCGAAATCATCGAAAACCTTCCCGCAGACGAAAAGTTTGCATACTTCCGTCAGGAGCTTTCAAAGTGCATCAGATGTAACGCCTGCCGTAATGTCTGCCCCGCATGTAACTGTCGCAAGTGTGTCTTTGACTCAACAAAGTTTGATTCAGAGCAGAAGGCAAACGTTGATTCTTTCGAGGAAAGTATGTTCCACATTATCCGTGCATTCCACGTTGCAGGCAGATGTACTGACTGCGGTGAATGCTCAAGAGTATGTCCCCAGGGAATTCCTCTTCACCTTTTCAACAGAAAGTTCATAAAGGATATCAATGAATATTACGGTGAATTTACTGCAGGTGAGGATGCTGAAACAAAGGGACCTCTCACCGATTATACACTTGAAGACCTCGAGCCCGATGAAAGGAGATAATGTATGAAAAAGATTGCATTGAAGGATCTTTCCGCATTACTCTCACTCATTGCGGAAACCGAGCAGATTTACCTCCCCTGTGAAAAAGGCGGTCAGGTAAACTACGCAAGATACGAGGATGGCGTGAAAGTTGATCTTTCAACCCTCAAAACCGTAAAGAGCGCAAAGGAGGTATTCTTCCCTCAGAGCGAAACTCTTTACACAATGTATAAAGAAGGCAAGAAAATCAGAATCACTCAGCAGGAGCTTCAGAGTGAGGACTTCATTCTCTTCGGTGTAAGAGGCTGCGACGTCAAGGGTATCGAAGTGCTTGACAAGGTATTCCTTTCAGCACCCGTTGACTCATTCTACAGTGCAAGACGCGACCACGGTACAATTGTGTCCCTTGCTTGCGGCGAGCCTGAGGAAAGCTGCTTTTGCACAGTGTTTGAGGTTGACCCCACAAGTCCTGCAGGCGATGTAACAGCCTGGATTGTCGGCGAAACTCTCTACTGGAAAGCAAACACAGAAAAGGGCGAGGCTCTTACAGAAAAGTGCGCATCACTTCTTTCTGACAGTGACTGTGCAGAGGTTGAAGCTGAAAAGTCAAAGATTTCATCAATTCTTTCTCAGCTTCCTTATACAAATCTTTCACTTGAATCATGGCACGGCGAGGCTACAAAGGAAAAGTTCTCATCCGACCTGTGGAAGGAGCTTTACAAGCCCTGTCTCGGTTGTGGCACATGTACCTTTGTGTGTCCTACCTGTCAGTGCTATGACCTTAAGGATTACGATACCGGAAACGGCATACAGAAGTACCGCTGCTGGGACTCATGTATGTATTCCGATTTCACAATGATGGCACACGGTAACAACAGAACAAGCCAGATGCAGCGTTACCGTCAGAGATTTATGCACAAGCTTGTATACTTCCCCGCAAACAACAACGGAATGTACTCCTGCGTAGGCTGCGGCAGATGTGTAGACAAGTGCCCCGCATCAACAAATATTGTCAAGGTTATCAAGGCCTTTTCAGAGAAGGAGGGTAAATAATGTCAGAATGTACCTGTCATAAGAATTATACACTTGATACACTTGTACCTATGGTCGGTGTTGTAACGGATATCCGTCAGGAAACTCCCGATGTTAAGACCTTCCGTGTTAATGCACCCGAAGGCGGCAAGCTCTTTGAGCATAAGCCCGGTCAGTGTGCAATGCTCTGTTGCCCCGGCGTAGGTGAGGCAATGTTCTCCATTACCTCTTCACCCACAAACAAGGAGTATCAGGAGTTCTCAATCAAAAAGTGCGGTGTTCTCACTGACTATCTCCACGACCTTCAGGTAGGAGACGAAATCACCGTAAGAGGTCCCTACGGCAACAATTTCCCCGTAGATACCGAGCTCAAGGGCAAGAATCTTCTTTTTGTTGCCGGCGGTATCGGACTTGCTCCTCTTCGCAGTGTTATCAATTATGTACTTGACAACCGTGACGATTACGGCACAGTTGACATTCTTTACGGCTCACGTTCAGCCGACGACCTTGTTCAGCTCAAGGAAATCCAGGAAGTATGGATGAAAGCAAAGGACACAAACGTATACCTTACCATCGACAGACCTCAGGACGGTTGGGACGGTCACGTAGGCTTTGTACCTGCTTACCTCAAGGAGCTTGAACTCACAACGGATAAAACAGTCCTTGTCTGCGGCCCTCCGATTATGATCAAGTTTGTTCTTGCAGCACTCACCGAGATGGGCTTTTCAAAGACTCAGGCATATACAACTCTTGAGCTGCGTATGAAATGCGGTGTCGGCAAATGCGGCAGATGCAACATCGGTTCAAAGTATGTGTGCAAGGACGGCCCCGTTTTCCGCTGTGATGAGGTAGACGAGCTGCCCGATGAGTATTGATGAAAGAAAGGATTGACTGAATTATGAGTAACATGGTAAATGTGTTTTTCTTCGGTAAAAAGTACGAAGTACCCGGAGATATGACAGTTATGACCGCTATGGAATATGCAGGCTATACTCTTTCAAGAGGTTGCGGATGCCGTCACGGCTTCTGCGGAGCCTGTGCAACAATTTACAGAATCAAGGGAGACAACACCCTCAAGACCTGCCTTGCTTGTCAGAAGCAGGTTGAGGACGGAATGTATATCGCATCAATTCCCTTTTTCCCCACAGATAAGAGAAGCTACGACATCAACGAAATCAAGCCCAATCAGCAGATTATGATGGAGCTTTATCCCGAAATCTATTCTTGCATCGGCTGTAATGCATGTACAAAGGCCTGTACTCAGGATCTCAATGTTATGCAGTACATCGCTTATGCACAAAGAGGCGAGCTTGAAAAGTGCGCTGAGGAATCCTTCGACTGTGTTGCCTGCGGCTGCTGCAGCGTAAGATGTCCTGCTGAAATATCACATCCTATGGTAGGTCTTCTTGCAAGAAGACTTGTCGGCAAGTATATCGCTCCTGAAACAGAGCATCTTAAGGTGAGAGTTGACGAAATCAACCACGGCAACTATGACGAGCTTATTGAGCAGATTATGGCAAAGCCCATCACCGAGATGAAAGAGCTTTACAACACAAGAGAAATTGAGAAATAAGGAGGGTATAAGATGTTTACTGCAGAAATGCGCGAATCCATCAAAAAGGTGGAAGCCACAAGAAAAGAAAGAATGGCAACAGAGCCCAGAAGAATGACAGCAGAAGAAAAGGATACCCTTCTCAAGGCTTACCATCCCGACTACAGAGCTGACGGCTTTGCAGAAATCAAGGTCGGTCCCAATAAGGGACAGAAGGCTCCAAGGGAGCTTACAGAGCTTCTTCATTCAAATTCAAGACTCCTTAAGGATAAGGTAGACCTTTCAAAGGTTGACTATGAAACAGACGTGCTTGTAATCGGCGGCGGCGGAGCAGGCTCTTCGGCAGCTATTGAGGCAAACGAAGCAGGCGCTGACGTAATGATCGTCACAAAGCTTCGTATCGGCGACGCTAACACAATGATGGCAGAAGGCGGCATCCAGGCAGCTGACAAGGAGAACGACTCTCCCGTGCAGCACTACCTTGACGCTTTCGGCGGCGGACACTTTGCTGCAAGACCTGAGCTTCTCAGAAGACTTGTTATGGAAGCTCCCGATGCTATCAAGTGGCTCAACGAGCTCGGTGTTATGTTCGATAAGGACGAAGACGGCAGAATGGTTACAACACACGGTGGCGGTACCTCAAGAAAGAGAATGCACGCCTGTAAGGACTATTCAGGTGCTGAAATTATGAGAAACCTCCGTGACGAGGTTCTTAACAGAAAGATTCCCGTTATTGAATTCACCTCAGCAGTAGAGCTTATCAAGGATGATAAGGGTCAGGTTGCAGGTGCTGTTCTTCTCAATATGGAAACCGGCGACTACCTCGTTGCAAGGGCAAAGACAGTTGTTATTGCAACCGGCGGTGCAGGCAGACTCCATTATCAGAACTTCCCCACATCAAACCATTACGGCGCAACTGCCGACGGTCTTATCCTCGGCTACAGAGCAGGCGCACCTCTTCTTTATCAGGATACAATCCAGTATCATCCCACAGGTGTTGCTTATCCTTCACAGCTTTTCGGTGCTCTTGTAACTGAAAAGGTACGTTCACTCGGTGCAATGCTTGTTAACAAGGACGGTGAAGCATATGCTCATCCTCTTGAAACAAGAGACGTAAGTGCATCTGCAATTATCCGTGAATGTGCAAACGGCAAGGGTGTAGATACTCCTCAGGGCAAGGGCGTATGGCTCGACACCCCGATGATTGAAATTATCGGCGGTGAGGGAACAATTGAAAAGAGAATTCCCGCAATGTTCCGTATGTACCTCAACTACGGTATCGATATGAGAAAAGATCCTATCCTTGTTTACCCCACACTTCATTATCAGAACGGCGGTCTTGAAATCGGCGGCGAAGGCTTCACTAAGGCTATCGACAATCTTCTTGTTGCAGGTGAAGCAGTCGGCGGTATCCACGGCAGAAACCGTCTTATGGGTAACTCACTTCTTGACATTATCGTGTTCGGCAGAAATGCAGGTAAGGCTGCAGCCAAGAAGGCAAAGACTGTTGAACTCGGTGCAATGAATCTTGACCACATCGACGCATACGCCAAGGAACTTGAAGCTGCAGGTCTTGAAACCGGTAAGGTTTCACCCCTTCTTCTTCCCAAGTATGCAAGACACGAAAGATAAGGAGTAAAGTACAATGCGTGAGATTAAAACAGAAGTAATCACAGACGTTATTGAAAGACTTTGCATTGATGCAAACTGCCACCTTCCCGGTGACGTAAAGTGTGCAATCAGAAACTGCCGTGCTTGCGAAGACGGCTCAATCGCAAAGGGCATTCTTGACGATATTATCGAAAACTTTGAAATCGCAGACAACGAAAATGTGCCTATCTGTCAGGATACAGGTATGGCTTGTGTATTCCTTGAAATCGGTCAGGATGTACACATTGTCGGCGGCGACCTCACAGATGCAGTAAATGAGGGCGTAAGAAGAGGCTACACAAACGGCTATCTTCGTAAGAGTGTTGTAGGTGACCCGGTAAGACGCGGTAACACAGGCGACAACACACCCGCTATGATTTATACTGAAATCGTTCCCGGAGATAAGCTTAAAATTACTGTAGGTCCCAAGGGCTTTGGCAGTGAGAATATGAGCCAGATCCGTATGTTCAAGCCTTCCGCAGGTCTTCAGGGAATCAAGGATTTCATCATTGAGGCAGTTGAAACTGCAGGTCCCAATCCATGTCCTCCCATCGTTGTAGGTGTAGGCATCGGCGGCACCTTCGACAAGGCTGCTCTTCTTGCAAAGAAGGCTCTTATGAGACCCATCGATTCCGAAAATCCCGATCCCTTCTATGCTGACCTTGAAAAGGAAATGCTTGAAAAAATCAACGCTCTCGGCATCGGACCTCAGGGCTTCGGCGGTATGACCACAGCTATCGGTCTCAACATCGAAACTCTTCCCACTCACATTGCAGGTATGCCTTGTGCAATCAACATCAACTGCCACGTAACACGTCATAAGTCGGAGGTAATCTGATATGGAAAAGAAAATTACATTACCCCTTACAGAAGAAATCGCAAGAAGCCTTAAGGCAGGCGACAGAGTATACCTTACAGGTATTATCTACACTTCAAGAGACGCAGGCCACAAGAGAATGTGCGAAGCACTCGCAGCAGGCGAAAAGCTTCCCATTGATCCTATGAATGCAACAATCTACTATGTCGGCCCCACACCCGCAAAGCCCGGTACGGTTATCGGCTCAGCAGGCCCCACAACCAGCGGCAGAATGGACGCTTACGCTCCCACAATGATGTCCGTCGGTGCAAGAGGTATGATCGGTAAGGGCGCAAGACTTCCTGAGGTTGTTGATGCTATGAAAAAGTTCGGCGGCGTTTA
Organism: Oscillospiraceae bacterium; assembly: GCA_015066015.1. GTDB lineage: Bacteria > Bacillota > Clostridia > Oscillospirales > Acutalibacteraceae > UBA6857. Next base: position 59,309 of record SVPE01000003.1, on the reverse strand, counting down.
CTTCGGTGCAATCGGCGGTGCAGGTGCACTTCTTGCAAAGTGCATCAAGTCAGCAAAGCTTATCGCATATGAGGACCTCGGCGCAGAAGCACTCCGTGAGCTTTATGTTGAGGATATGCCTCTTATGGTTATCATCGACTCAGAAGGCAACAACCTCTATGAGCTTGGCAGAGAAGAGTATCTCGCTTCAAAGAAATAAGAAAGAAACTCTTTCATAAAAGTAACAAATCAGTTAAAATTATCTCCGGTGTCTTGTGATGCCGGAGGTTTTTTGTTATTATATCCTCAGGAATTTATATGTTGTTTATATAAAAAGGACGTGTAAAAATGCGCAAAGTGATTAAAATTATACTTGTTCTGTTTGGGGCACTTCTTCTGATGAATGCCGCTATTCTGTTCATAGCAACGAATTTCAACCTCGGGATTTTAGTTGAAGCCGGTCTCGGAGCGGTTATTCTATGCTACGGTATATTCCTCGATAAATTAAAAGGTAAAAAAATAATACACGCAGTATTTTGCACCGTACTTGCAGTGATAACGGGTTTCTGCACTTTTCTTTACGCTTACGGAAATATTGACAATGTCGACTACACCGAAAAAACGGTTATTGTTTTAGGCTGCGGATTAAGCGGTGACAAGGTCAGCAACACCCTTGCAAAAAGGCTTGATGAAGCAGTTTACTATCAGGAAAAAAATCCTGATGCCGTAATTATAGTTTCAGGCGGACAAGGACCACAGGAAGAGGTTTCCGAAGCCTTTGCAATGAAAAACTACCTTCTTGAAAAGGGGATTGACGAAAGCAGAATCATTATGGAGGACAAGTCAACCTCAACGATAACCAATCTTGCTTTCTCGCACGAAATAATGAAGGAGAAAAATCTTCCCGACGATTCCGTTGTAGTTGTTTCAAATTCATATCATCTTTACCGTGCGGTATCTTATGCAAAGGCGGAAGGCTTAAAGGCTACGCATCTGGGTGCGGATATACGTCTTAGCGGATTTGTGTCAAGCTACTTAAGAGAGATTCTTGCCGTAGCTAAAATGTGGGTGTTTGATTAAGTACATTTATTATATATTTCCTCCGACACCTTGTGATGTCGGAGGGTTTATGTTATTATAGAAAAGAATTATAATTAAAGGAGAATTATTATGAAGTACATTAAGCCCTTCGGTAACGGAACTGAAGTTTCACAGGTTGCCCTCGGATGTATGAGAATTGCCGATAAAACCGACAAGGAAATGGATTTTTATTTAAACGAAGCCGTGGAGCTCGGCTTTAACTATTTCGACCACGCCGACATTTACGGCAGGGGAAGGTGCGAGGAGGTTTTCGGCAGAGCGCTGAAGAGGAATCCCGAACTCAGGGACAAAATCTTCATTCAGACAAAATGCTCAATTGTACCGGGAAAGATGTACGACTTTTCGAAGGAGCATATTATTTCAGCTGTTGAAGGCTCACTTGAAAGACTCGGAGTTGACGGTGTAGAGACTCTTCTTCTTCACCGCCCTGATTTGCTTATGGAGCCTGAGGAGGTTGCAGAAGCCTTTGACGAGCTTGAAAAAAGCGGCAAGGTAAAGCACTTCGGTGTGTCCAATCACAGTCCTATGCAGATTGAGCTTTTGAAAACTGCCGTGAAGCAGCCGCTTCTCTTTAATCAGATGCAGCTGAGTATCACTAATGCCAATATGATTTCAAGCGGCGCTAACGTCAACCTTGCAAACAGTGACGGTGTGAATTATGACGGTTACCTCAGGGATTACTGCCGTCTTAACGGCATTACCGTTCAGCCCTGGTCACCCTTGCAGTTCGGCTTTATTGAGGGCTCATTCCTTACAAACAGAAAGTACAAGGATTTGCACAAGGTCATTGACAAAATTGCAGAAAAATACGGCATCACAGACACAGGTGTAGCAATCAGCTGGCTTCTCAGACTTCCCGAGAAAATGCAGCCTGTAGTAGGAAGCACTAATCCCGACAGAATCCGCGCAGTTGCTGAGGCTTCCGATGTAACTCTTTCAAGAGAGGACTGGTATGAGATTTACTGTGCCGCAGGATACAAATTACCCTAATCTTTTCATTTTTTTCTTGACTTTATGCTTGTTTTTTGATATAAATATACTAGGTATTTTATAAAATGTATTATTGCGATTAAAAAAGGAGCATGATATAAATGAATTTCATCAATAATCTTATGAATAATCCGAAGATGCTTAAAACGGTCAGCATAGTCCTTGCCGTTGTTATAGCACTTACTGCAATCATCGGCGGCTCGGTGAATATTATCGGCGGTGAAAAAATCGACTGTCAGGAGGAGGTAGACCTCTACAACAGCTCCGCGCCCGACACGAGCTCATATTATAAGAGCATGAGTGAGGATGAGCTCAGTAAGCGTCTTGACAGAATAGACTCTCAGCTTATCAGCATTATTTCAATGGTAAACATTGATGAGCTTCTTTATACCGATGAGGTTGCAACTCTTATTTCGCGTTTTACTGCTGAGCTTATCGGCGAAGAATTTGCAAACATCAAATTCAAGGACGTAAAAAAGAGCTTCCCCGATGCATATGAATTTATCAAAACACAGAAGGAAGCAGGCAAAACCTGGGCAGATGTCGGTGTAATTCCCTTCGGCATCACTCCCGGTGATAAGGAAACCTTCATCAAGGCAAGCGCCGCAGGCAGTGAAGCATTCGGTGACAACCTTCTTTCAGTTATCCTTAATGCACCCTCATCCTATAACGATGCACTTGTTCCCGCACTTGAATCCACACATACAGGACCTATGCCTACCTTTGGTAAGTTTGTTACATCAACAGGTCTTTCAGGCAGCAAGAGAATGGAGCTTCTTATCGGCAAGATTCTTATGATTATCGAGCCTCTTAAGGCAGCACCTCTTTCCTACCTTTGTGAGATTGCACCCGACTTCTTTAAGAATTATACTGCAGCGGCAGAATTCCTCAACAGTAAGAAGGGCGTTGAAAAGAGAGCAAACCTTGTAATGCCCACAATTGACGGACTTCTCAACGAGGTGCTTGCAGGTGCAGGCCTCAAGGTTCCTGCTCTTGATATTGCTCACGTTACAACCTTAGGTACTGCAATGGTTGACGAAAGCGGCGCCAACGGCGGCGAAAGAGTAAGAATCAACGGCGACAGAGAAGCAGTGTTCAGCTACTTTGCAGGCTTTATCCTTGATACTCTTGTTTATGAGAATAACTTCGACTTTGTTGACAAGCTCCTTACAAAGGATTTCAAGAGTGAAGCACTTCAGCAGGGCGTTGCAGGTGAAATCCTCAACAGCGACATTCTCAGAGTATTCCTTGCAGACTTCGTTGACCTTCTTTCCAAGATTCAGGGCAGAACTGCTCCTGATGTTCAGGCAGAGGTTGATGCCTACAATGCTGAAAGCAAGGACTTCAGTGCAATGTTCAAGTTCCCTGCAACTGAAAGCACTGTTTCAGCAGCTATCAATACAATTGATGCAATTATCGTCGGCTCACTTTCCGACTTCAGCGTTGAGGGCATGATCTTTACAGACTCCTTTGCAACAACCGTAGCAAAGCTTACTGCAAAGATGTGCTCCAAGGAAATCTCCGACCTTGTCTTTGCCGCACTTAAAAAGGATTTCCCCGGCGCATATGCTTATATGATGGAAGCACAGCAGGCAGGTAAGACCTGGGCAGATATCGGCGTAATTCCCTTCGGTATCACACCGGGCGACAGAGCAACCTTTGTTAAGGCCTGTGCCGCAGGCTCAGAGCATTTCGGTGATGCTCTTGCAATGTGCCTTCTTGCTTGTCCCACATCTTATGAAGAGGCACTTGTTCCCATATTTGAGGCACTTCATACAGGTCCTATGCCCAATATCAAGGACTTCATCCTTTACTCAGGTCTTGACGCTGCAAAGCGTATGGAATTTGTAGTTGAGCAGGTTCTTAAAATCATGGATCCTCTTATGGCTTCACCCATTACTTACCTTTGCGAATTCCTTCCCGACTTTGTTGCAAGCTACAACAAGGCAGCAGCAGTTGCTCAGAGAGACCCCGACATTATCAATAAGGCAGGTATGCAGCTTCTTCCCATAAATGAGCTTCTCAATATGGTTGTTGCTGACTTCGGCATCACACTTCCTGAATATGACTTCACAGCACTTGAAAAGCTCGGTACTGCAAGAGTTGCTGCCAGTGGTGATATCGGCGGTGAGCGTTTCGAAATCGTAGGCGATAGGGAAGCAGTGTTTATGTCAATCTCTTCACTCATCCTTGAAATTGCAAAGCAGGAGGGTAACCTTTCCGCAATTGCAAATGTGCTCACAGGTACACTCGGAGTTGAGACAGATGCAGCAGCTGAGGCTATGAGTACAGTCGATACTGTTGTTGATACCATTGGCGGCGTTGTAGGAAGCGCAGCAGCATAAACAGAAATTAAAACAAGCGGTCACAGAGTGAATTCTCCGTGACCGCATTTTTATATCTCATAACTTATTTTACATTTAATGTTAAATTTTTGACCGATGATTTTCGCAGTAATTATTTTTTCTTAATATATAACAAGCAATCTGCCGTTCCCGACGCTAATTTCAGCTTCTTCTCCGATGAATTCGTTGCTAACTCCGTAGGGTGTATCGGCGCGCAGATTCACTTTTTCCACACAGTACTTAAGCCCCTTGATTGTAACCTCGCGGCTTTCATCACAAAGGGAGAAAACCGAAATATAACCGCTATCTCTTACGGGCAGATTAACTTTACTGTCTGCGAAACCGAGGAAAACTCTGTTTTCGTGAATGAGTCTTCCTCTTGCACCTTTACTGCAGATGTAGGACAAAAGAGCAATGTTTGCAACGGAGTGGTCAGCCCTTTCGCCTCCGAGTGCACCGAAAATGACAAACTCACCGTAGCCGCGTTTAAGCCCCTCGTCAACGGCGGTTTTCATATCGGTGAAATCCTTTTCGCAGGGGAGGACAACCTTGTTTTCAAATTCGGGAGTCACTCCGAGAGAGTCGAAGTCGCCCACAACCAGGTCGCACATTCTGCCAAGGAGCATATTATACCTGAAGCCTCCGTCGGCACAGATAATGAAATCTCCGTCGGTTGCTTTTATGTCTGTTGAGTCGGGCACGTCGCCTGCACCGATTATATAACAAATATTTTTACCGTAAGCGCTCATAATTCAAATCCTCACTGTTTTTGCTGGCTGATATCAAGTATATCACAGACAAAAGCTAAATTCAATAAACCTCTTTACAAAAACGTCTTTATACATTAAAATATAGTAAGTAAAAAACAAAGGAGAGCCTATGAATATACAGATTTACGGCACAAACAAGTGCTTCGACACAAAAAAAGCACAACGCTATTTCAAGGAGCGCGGTATAAAGTTTCAGTTTGTAGACCTTGCAAAATTCGGTATGAGCAAGGGTGAGTACGAAAGCATAAAGCGCAGTCTCGGCTGTAAGCTTGAAGACCTTGTCAACGAAAAAAGCAAGGCTTACGAAAAGTCATTTATAAAATATCTCGCTTCCGAGGATGCAAAGCTTGAAAAGCTTCTTGACAATCAGGAGATGTTTAAAACGCCCATTGTCCGCAACGGCAAGAAGGCAACCTTGGGCTATTGTCCCGACGAATGGAAAAAATGGGAGGAGGAAAAGTAATGGTAACACAGGAACAGATTGACAGAATCAACGCTCTTGCGAGAAAGTCAAAAACCCCCGAGGGACTCACCGAGGAGGAAAAGGCTGAACAGCAGAAGCTCAGAAGACTTTACATCGATTCCTTCAAGGAAAGCCTTGTCGGTCAGCTTGAAAACACTTACATTGTTGACGAAAAGGGCAACAAGCGCAAGGTCGAGCGCAAGGGGAAGAAGTAATTCGCAATGCGGAATTCGCAATCGCGGGGAACGCTTCGGGTAAGTGAAAAACGGTACCCGCCACGGGAATTTTCAGCCTCTCATCAGGGGGCTTTTCTTGCCTCTCCCTTCGGGTGAGGCGGCACGAAGTGACGTAGAGGGCTATGACAATTCAGAGAAACATATGGAACGGCTTGCTGAGGAAGCCAACATAAGACAGGGGACGGTTAGCGTGAAAAACCAGCCGCTAACCGTCCCCTGTGTTGCATTGGAGGATGTACGAGATGAATAAAATTAAAAGAACAATTATGCAAACTATTTTAGTTTTAATGTTTTGTTCGTTCTGTTTAATTAATGCTTCTTCGTTGGAGTTTGCCAATATAACGGTAATAGATGAAATTGATATACCTGAAAACTTGGAGTTTTCTGTTAGCAAGGTTTGTTCAAGATATGATTATTTTATGCAAGCAACGGCACGGGAAGATGGTTGCTTTGCTATTTATGCTAGGCATATAGATATGGACCAACGTAATGGCACGGATTTTGAAAAGGTATACATAGATTTATACGATGCTGATGGAAAATTTGTTGAAGAGTTGTCTTTCACAACACCCTTTGATTTAGCAGTGGAGCTTACTCAAGAAACTGTCAACATATATTTTTATAAATCTGTTCTTGTTTATAATTTGGAAACGCAGGAATTACGAAACTATTCAATACCTGATGGTTCAGCCACAAACATTGGTCTCTATGAAAGATTAAGAGAAAATGAATTTGTCAGCGGTGAGTGGTTATACAGTTGTAAAAAAACTTATGGCAATTTTACAGAGCTTTCACGAAGCAATGGTAATCAATATCAGATATTATTACAGACGAGTGGAACAGAGTTTAGTTTTGGGAAAGCCATTTTTGGCGGATTAGTAATAGCCGTAACTGGAGCAATGTTCGTAAATTGGTTGAAAAAACACAGAGAAAAACACAGAGGGACGTTCTCTGTGTTAACTGAAAATAAATGACACGGTGAATTGGACGGATAATACTCCCTCAGTCAAGAGCTCATCTTGCCGGCTCCCTTACCAGGGAGCCTATGAGCCTCCCTCAGCAACACCGTTGCGGTATGAGGGAGGTGGCGGCTCTGCCGACGGAGGGAGTGAAACAATTCACAATTCGCAATCGCGGGAAATGCTTTGCGTAAAGGGTAAAGATATTCCGCCACTTGAAGCATTACTGTAGCGACACGGCTTGCCGTGTCCTTTTTATGCCCGGACGCATACATTCCGACAAAAAACAGCCGTGCCCTGAAGCACAGCTGTGAATATAATTTAGAAGAAATCCTTGAGCAAATCCGCCATCGGATTATTATCAGGCTTGCCTTTTTCTTCTTTCTGCTGTTTTTTCATATAATTCATCACATCAAACTTATTCGCTCCGCTGTCCTGCTTACGCTTGTTGAAGTCGGAAAGCCTTTCACGGTATCCGCACTTGCACACAAAGAGCTTTTTATCACCTTCACCACGAAGCTCAAGCTTCTTGTGACATTCGGGGCAACGTGCATTTGTCACCTGAGTCAGCCCCTTGCGGTAGCCGCACTCCCTGTCCTGACAGATAAGCATCTTGCCTTTTTTGCCGTTGACCTCGAGGAGATACTTTCCGCATACGGGACACTTGTCCTTGGTGGCGTTTTCGTGATTGTATTGAGCATCTGAAACAATTACCTTTGAAACCAGGGAGGTGGAGTATTCTCGCATTTCACCGATAAAGGTCTTCATGCTCTGCTTGCCCTTGCTGATATTCTGGAGCTGCTGCTCCCACTTTGCCGTAAGAGTTGCCGATTTAAGATCTTCGGGGACAATTTTTACAAGCTGCTTGCCCTTTGCGGTAGGATGAATTTCCTTGCCGACACGCTCAATTGAGAAGTTGTCGAAGAGCTTTTCGATTATGTCGGCTCTTGTTGCAGGTGTACCGAGACCGCTTGTAGTTTCGATTACTGCCTTGAGGGTTTTATCGGTAATCTGCTTCGAGGGATTCTCCATAGCTGAAAGGAGAGTTGCCTCTGTATATCTTGCAGGAGGCTTTGTCTTACCTTCGGTTATTTTTATGCCCTTGAGAGTCAGCGCCTGACCCTGCTTAAGGGGAGGCAGACTCTGTGCCTTGTCATCGCTGTCATCGTCTTCGTCGTCATCAAGGTTGCCGTAGAATTCCTTCCAGCCCTGCTTTAAGGGAGTCTTGCCCTTGGCAAAGAAGCTTCCCTTGTCTGCGGCAATTTCGACCTTTACCTCGTCATATTCGAAAGGCTCGCTGAGCACTGCCATAAAGCGTCTTACAACAAGGTCGTAGATGTTTCTTTCCTCGTAGGAGAGCTTCGAAAGATTAGGACTCTGCTCAGTGGGGATGATAGCGTGATGGTCGGAAACCTTGGCGTTGTTTACGATATATTTGGTTTCGATTTTACCTCTTGCTATTCTCATCGCACTTGCCTGATAGGGGCCGACTGCCATAGCACGAAGCCTTTCGGGGAGAGTTGCAACGATGTCATCCGTTATGTAGCGCGAATCTGTACGGGGGTAGGTGAGTACCTTGTGGTATTCGTAAAGACTCTGCATAAGTGAAAGGGTCTGCTTTGCCGAATAGCCGTATTTTTTGTTGGCATCGCGCTGAAGCTCTGTGAGGTCGTAGGCTGCGGGAGGATTCTGTCTTTTTGTTGCCTTCTCCAGCTTTGTAACAGAGTAATTTCTGCCCTGAAGGGATTTATAAAGGCTTTCGGCAAAATCCTTGTCGGAAAATCTTGTGTTGCCTTTGCCGTCGCGGTAGGTTGCCTTGAAGGCACCGAAGTCGCCCTTGAGGGTGTAGTATGTTTTGGGCACAAAGGACTGAATTTCTTCTTCTCTTTGTACAATCATGGCAAGGGTAGGTGTCTGCACACGTCCTGCAGAAAGCGAAGCGTTATATTTACAGGTGAGGGCTCTTGTGGTGTTGAGACCTACGAGCCAGTCAGCCTCAGCTCTTGCCTGTGCAGAGTAGTAGAGGTTGTCGTATTCCTTTGCGCTTCTGAGATTCTGAAAGCCTTCCCTTATTGCCTTGTCAGTCTGTGACGAAATCCACAGACGGTAGGCGGGGAGCTTGCAGTGAGCCTTCATCATAATCCAGCGCGCAACAAGCTCACCCTCGCGGCCTGCGTCGGTTGCGATTACAAGTTTGTCAATGTCGGGCCTTTTCATAAGCGCAGAAACGATTCTGTACTGCTTAGAGGTCTGCTTGATTGTAACGAGCTTCATTTTGTCGGGGAGCATGGGCAGGTCTTCGAGCCTCCATGCCTTGTATTTATCGTCATAAGCATCAGGGTCTGCAAGGGTTACCAGGTGACCGAGTGCCCAGGTAACAACATATTTGTCACCGTTGATGCATCCGTCTCCCTTTCCTTTGCAGCCAAGTACTCTGGCGATATCTCTTGCAACTGAGGGCTTTTCAGCCAGTACCAGTGTTTTTGCCATATTTTTACCTCCGATGTGTTAATGCAGATGCCTTTAGCGTATAACCGAAAGGCAGGAAAGCTCTTTTCTGAAGCCTTCGTTTATAAGCTTTTCGACGTCCTGCTTTTTGATTTGCTTGTAAAGGTCGATGAAATCAAAAATACCGTAGTAGTTGAGATATGCGTCACAAAGATTATTTGCAAGGTCGTTTACGTCGTTGTAGGAATATATTTCTGCGCCGTACTTTTTCTTCAGGCACACACCGAAATCCTCTTCGGAAATACCTTCCTTTCTGATGCGCTCAATTTCAGCAAAAAGAGCATCTCTTACCTTTTCGGGCTCCTTGCTTTCACCTGTGAAGATTGCCGAAGCAAATCCGCGTCCCGAGAAGTATTCCTTGCCGAAGCTTGTGTTGATGAGACCCTCGTCGAGAAGCCTTGTGTAAAGTGGCGAAAACTTGCCGCAGATTATCTCAAGGGCGATGCTGTAAAGCAGAGTTTCCTTAGGTGTGGGCACGACTGAGCTGAGATTTTCCTTGAAGCCGAGGGCAAATTTAGGGGATTCTACACCGAGCTTTTCTTCTGTGTAGGACATTTCAACGCCTTCGGGCTCTTCGGGGATAATCTGCTCGAATTCTACGGCTTCCTCCTTCTTGAGCACCTTGTCGGCTATTGCAACAACCTCTTCTGCCGAAACGTTGCCCGCAACGGCAAGACACATATTTGAGTTGTTGTAGAATGTTCTGTAGCAGGAGTAGAGAAGCTCCGCGTTAATTTCAGCGATTGATTCCACAGTACCTGCGATGTCAATTCTTACGGGGTTTTTACTGTAAAGACCCCTGAGAAGATTGAAAAGCACCTGCCAGTCGGGGTCATCCTGATACATTCTGATTTCCTGACCGATGATGCCTTGCTCCTTTTGCACCGTTTCCTCGGTGAAATACGGCGCCTTTACAAAGTCAAGGAGAATTTCCAGATTTTCCTGCCAGTTGTCGGCACACCGGAAAATATAGCAGGTACGGTCAAAGGATGTGAAGGCGTTGGCGTTTGCACCTGTTTTTGCAAAGCGCTCGAAAGCGTCAAGCTCTTCACTTTCAAAAAGCTTATGCTCGAGAAAATGAGCAATGCCTTCGGGCACAGAGGTGTAGCTTTCCTCACCCTTGAGTCTGAAGCAGGTGTCAACACTGCCGTAGCGTGTGCCGAACATGGCAAAGGCACCCGAATAGTCAGGCTTTTCCATTACAAATATTTTCAGACCGCTTTTGTGGTCGATTTCGTAATATTCTTCGTTGAGAAGTTCGTTTCTTATTTTTTTCATCAGGCATCCTCCTTTTCGCTTTCAAGTATGAATACCGTGTCCTCTGTGACCATTGATGCTGCAATGATGATTTCCTCACGGCATACGGCGTTAATCATATCACCGTATACCGATGGCTCTGTGAGCTCATTTGATGTGCACAGGGAGGTCATCCAGTCGTTGATACCCATAACGCTGTCGTAAACACTGTTATAAAGGTCAGAAAGACTCTTTTTTGCATTTTCGACTGTTTCGTCGGTGAAGTTGCCGCGTCTTACCTCGTCAAGCTCATTGCGGATTGCCTCAAGAGCTTTTTCGGCGTTTTCTGTTTCAACGCCGCTTTCAACGGTTATTATGCCCTTGTTACTGTCAAGTCTTGCGGCACAGTAATAGCAAAGGCTCATTTTTTCTCGCACATTCATAAAGAGCTTCGAGAAGGTGCCGCTGCCGAAAATCGCATTCATAAGCTTTATTGCGGGGAAGTTGTCGTCTTTGTAGGTCATACCTGCGCGCATACCGATAACAAGCTTACCCTGCTTTACGGGCTGCTTCTGACGGAAGATGCGGCTTTCGTATGCCTCAGTGAGAAACTCTGTATACACCGGGGAGATATTCTCCTTTTTTCTCTCAAGGGGTGCAAAGAGCCCGGTAACGGTTTCTTCGATGGCGTTTTCATCAAAGGAGCCTGTAATATTTATCTGAATAGGGGAGTTGAAAAGCAGATCCTTCCATATGGAAAGAAGCTCCTTTCCGGTTGCACTTTCGATTTCTTCTTTAGTGCCGAGACGGTGTGTGCCGTAAACCTCATCGCGGCACATTTCTTCAAGCATAGTGTTAAGTGCATAGATACGCTTGTCGTCCTTTTCACTGTCAATTTTTTCTGAGAGAAGTCTCTTTTCTCTTCTGATGTTTTCTTCTCTGAAGCCGTCGGGCGTTATGTCGGGCATAAACAGACATCCTGAAAGAAGACGGATGCTTTCCTCAAGCACCTTTTCCCCGTAGAGCGAGAATCTGTCGTCAAGGCAGATAAGCACAAGGGATAGCACCTGAGATTCACCGATTTTCCTTACGGAAGGTGAGATAATTGCTCCGTAAAGCTCGGCAAGCCTGCGGTTCATAGCCGTAACTGTTGGGTAGGTCTTGCTTGTCCTTGCAAGCAGATTTAAAAGAAGAGCCTTTTTACCCGCGTTTTCCCCGAGATTTGTAATTATGTTAAAAGATACCACCGAGGTTTTGAACTGCTCAGTTTTATGTGTGCAGAGTTTTACACCCGGTGCAATGATTTTACTTTTCATAAAGCACCTCCGAAAATATATCTTTATTATTGTATCATAAGAGAGGGTGAATATGCAACAGTGAAAAGCGTTGCATACGTTTATTTTTTAGCGGCAAGCAGTGAGGAAGCGGCAGGTAAAAAAAGAAACAGGAGTTATTTCAATTCCTGTTCCAGATTATCAAATTCAGATGTTGAAAAAAATTCTCCTAAAGTAATATCAAGTCCGTCGCAGAACTTTTTTATTGTGATGATTGAAATATCACGGCGTTTGCTGTCCATCATACTGTATGCGGTCGAAGGGGTAACACCCGATAAATTGGCAAGCTCATTGATTTTTATATTACGCTCTTTGCAAAGCTCTTCAAATCTTTTGGCAACAACATCCTTGACGCTCATTTTTATCACCTCAAAAATATTGTAAATAATTTTACGTTTTTGCGTATACGCACTTGCGTAATAAGAAGTTGTGTGTTATAATGAAGCAAATAAATAAAACAAAAATTATGTTACTTTTTCCTTTTTTGAGATTTAATATATAAAAGGAGGAAAAATTTGCTGTAGCAGGCAAATATTCACAGCGCTTTCACAAAAATCAAATACATTATGGTATTATTAAGTTAAGGGAGTTATTATTTTTATACACAATAAATTAATTATACCAAGGAGGAAAACACTATGAAAAAATTTAAATCATTAATGTTGCTTATTGCAGCAATGCTTATCCTCACAGTAGCATTCTGTATGAATGCAAGTGCGGCTGAGTGGTTGGATTTAGGCGAAAGTCATCAGTATACCTTCGACAATGAAACAGGTGTAATGGTTATAAAGGGTGAGGGTGAAATTTCATCAGCATTTTTCGGGATTGATTGTCCGGATCATTATAAAGGTGATTTTTGGGGCTGTAATTGCGAACCGGATAGAATAGGCCCGTTTAAGGAAGATTACATTTATGATGAATATCCTGAGCGTCTTGAAGCTTATCGTGCTGCGGTGAGAACCAAAACACTGATAGTTCAGGAGGGTACAACTTCTCTTGCAACTTCAGCCTTTTATATTTTTTCAAATCTTGAGGTTGCAATACTTCCGCAGAGCTTAACTGAAATTTCTGCAGGAGCTTTTTATCTCTTATCTAAGCTCAATACAGTTGTTCTTTCAAATTCAATCACATCAATAGGTGAATCAGCCTTCTATGATTGTGTAAATCTCAAGAATATTTATATGGCTGACACTTTGAAAGCTGTAGGTAAGGATGCATTTTACGGCTGTGATAAAGAGGTTATCAGAATTCCTGACTCAGCAACAGTTGAAGACGGAAATTTGGCTCCCGTGAAAAATCTTACTGCAATGGAGAAAAAACTTGCAGTAACGCTCTCGTGGGACAAAAGTGCAACCGCCGAAGGCTACACGGTCAAATACAACGGAAAAACTGTGACTACGAAAGATACATCCTATACAATCAAAGTAGATACTCCGTCGAAGTATTATACTTTCAAGGTTACTCCCTATTTAACGCAAAACGGAAAAATCGTCTATGGTGAAGAAGCGAGCGTTACGGTTTTCGCAAAGCCTGAAGCTCCTGTGGTAGCTGCAGGAACTGCAAGATCGGATAGTATAGCAATTTCCTGGCGGGATAACAATGACAACTGTGAATATGCATTATATGAACAGCAGGATAACGGCTCATGGGAATTACTTGTGAAAACAGACGAGAACTATCACATCTTCTCGAGGATTGCTCCCGGCACAAAGCATACCTATGCAGTCCGTCCTTATCATGAAGATATTTACGGTACAGTTTTAGGTGATTATACAATAGTTACAGCAGCCACCACTCCCGCCACCGTAACAGCAAAGGCAACCTCACCCTCAAAGGGTAAAATCACCCTCACCTGGAACGGTGTAAGCGGTGACATCGACGGCTACAGAGTTTACTACAAGCTCGGTAACGGCGCATACAAGATTTACAAAAACTTTGCAACACCTCAGAATCTCACCTTCACAAATCTTAAGTCAGGTTCAAAATACACCTTTGCAGTCCGCGCCGGCATCAAAACAAGCGGCGGAATCGTCTGGAGCGGATATAAGGAAGTGCCCGTAACGGTCAAATAAAACTATTCACTCGCAGGTATCTTTGTGGTAAAAGATACCTGCAAGTTATTTTTAGCTTCCTTTAAAGTATGCCTGTTATTATAACATTGCGTAATTTGAATGAGGTTTTAATATACGCTGACGCCTCTCTTTCTTCATGCGCCCCCTGAGTGAAGAAATGAGAGGCTAAAAATTGTCCTTTTTTATGTGTATGTTGCATAGACAATTGTCGTTTTTCTTGAATTTTTAAATTTTGGCAAATTAAAAGTTTTTATCTTGGTTATTTTTAACAATGGTATTTTGACGAAAAAAACCGCGAAAACCAAAGAGTAAATGCCAAAAATTACAAAAAAATGTCCCTAAAAAGTAAATAAATAAAAAATTATCTAAAAAAATTACACTTTTATATTGCAAAATGCCGATAAATTGTGTACAATGGTAAAAATGACGATAGTCAAAATATCCAATACTCACATAAATCTAAAGTTGGGGGGACATTTAAAATGTCTAACAGATTATTTCAGGGAATTATCCATCAGATGAAGGACGCTATTGACCGTACAATCGGTGTTGTTGACGCAGTAGGTACAATTATCTGTTGCAGCGACCTCAGTCAGATCGGCCAGAGCAATTTTGTCGACATCAAGGAAGTGTTCAACGGCAACGATATCAAGGTAATCGGCGGAAAGACCTTTCTTGCAATCAGCACACAGAATCATCCTGACAGTGCAGTTTTCGTTGACGGTAATGACGAAAATGCCGCAAACTTTGCAAAGCTTATTGCAATTTCACTCGGCAGCATCAAGCAGTATTACGATGTAAAGTTCGACAGAAGCAATTTCATCAAGAACGTTATTCTTGACAATATTCTTCAGGGCGACATTTATCTCAAGACCCGTGAGCTCGGCTTCAACAACGAGGTATCACGCTGTGTACTTCTCATCAGAACATCTGAAAGATCGGAAATCTCTGTCAGTGAAACCGTACAGACTCTTTTCCCGGACAAGAATAAGGATTTTGTTATCAACATCAACGAAACAGATATCGTTCTTGTCAAGGAAGTACGTGCAGGCAACGAAATCAAGGATCTCGAAAAGCTTGCAAGAAGTATTGTTGATTCCCTTCATACCGAATATTATATCAATGCCATTATCGGTATCGGCTCCATCGTTACCGGTATCAAGGAGCTTCCCCGTTCCTTCAAGGAAAGCCAGATTGCTCTTGAGGTAGGTAAGGTATTTGATACAGAAAAGACAATCGTAACCTACGAGAATCTCGGTATTGCAAGACTTATTTATCAGCTTCCCACAACTCTTTGTGAGATTTTCCTTAAGGAAATCTTCAAGAAGGGTACAATTTCGGGTCTTGATCAGGAAACACTCTTTACGATCCAGAAGTTCTTTGAGAACAACCTCAATGTTTCCGAAACCTCAAGAAAGCTCTTTGTTCACAGAAATACTCTTGTTTACAGACTTGAAAAAATCAAGAAGCTTACAGGACTTGACCTTCGTGAGTTTGACGACGCTATTGAATTCAAGGTAGCTCTTATGGTCAAGAAGTATCTTGATGCAAAGCCCATCAAGTATTAATACAGCAATATTAAGGCCACAGATTTATAGTTTTGCTTATATATCAGGAAGTGACTAATTATGATAGAATTTAAAAATGTTAAAATGCGCTACAAAACCAATGATGCGGTAGCACTTGATGATGTAAGCGTCAGAATTGACGACGGCGAATTCGTCTTCATAGTAGGTGCCTCCGGTGCAGGTAAAAGTTCATTTCTTAACGTAATTATGGGTCAGGAAAAGGTCGATTCCGGTATTGTCCGTGTCGGTCCCTATACCCTTAATACAATCAAAAGAAGACAGCTTCCCTACCTTCGCCGTATGCTCGGTATCGTTTTCCAGGATTTCAGACTCATTCCCAAAATGACGGTTTACGATAATATTGCATTCGCACTCCGTGTTATCGGTATGAGTGAAAAGAAAATCACAAAAAGAGTCCGTTACGTACTCAAGCTTGTTGACCTTTCGGAAAAGGCAACATCCTATCCCAACCAGCTTTCACAGGGTGAAAGACAGCGTGTAGCTATTGCAAGAGCGCTTATCAACAACCCGGGTGTTATTATTGCCGACGAGCCTACGGGTAACCTTGACCCGGTGCTTTCAGGCGAAATTATGAGTCTTTTTGACAAAATCAACGCTCTTGGCGCAACGGTTGTCGTTGTTACTCATGACCTTGAGCTTGTTCATCAGTTTGATCATCGTATCGTAACAATCGAAAACGGCAAAATTCTTTCTGACATTCCTGCAAAAACAGCAGGTGAGTTTGTTTCAAAGGAAGAGCCCGTTCAGGTTCAGCAGGACGTTTCTCTTGCACAGGTGCAGGAGGAGGACGTTGAGATCGACGAAGCATCAGCCGGTGTAACAGATGAAGAACAGGGACAGGAGGGTGTTTGAGATGGCTAAGAATGAAAATCGCGAGGCAAGAAATCAGAAAAAAGCCAACAAGAGAAGAGGCGGCGGTCTCAACACATCATACCTTACCAAGATGGGTGCGCACAACCTTATTGCAAACCGCAGTATGTCCTTTTCGTCAATAAGTGTTCTTTCCGCTTGTCTTCTTCTTATCGGTATTTCTATGATGATCATCATGAATATCCAGAATCTTGTCAAGGACGTTGAAAAGCAGAATGTTATCATTGCATTTGTCGCTGACGGTGCAGATGAAATGACAGTCAATCAGATTCAGGCACAGCTTCAGTCCGTTCCTGATGTTATAAAGGTTGACTTTGTTTCAAAGGAGGCTGCCTACGAGGAACAGCTTAAGGAATTCGGCGTGGAAAAGGATCTTTTTTCCGGTGTTATAGAAAACCCCTTGCCCGACTCCTTCAGAATCTCGGTAGGAAATCTTGAACAGTTCAATATTACACTGCAACGGATAAAATCCATTCAGAATATCAGCGCGGTACGTGAAAGCCAGGAAGTGGTAAATCAGATAACCACAATGCAGAAGTCAATCACCGCCATATGCGTGATACTTGTTGTAGTGCTTGGTATTGTATCAATGTTCATTGTTTCAAACACCATAAAGATTGCAATGGTTTCAAGAAATATTGACATTCAGGTTATGAAGAGTGTTGGTGCGACAAGTCTGTTTATCTGTTGGCCCTTTATGATTGAAGGTGTCATCATCGGACTTATTTCAGGCGTTATATCGCTTGTACTGACGGTGATTTTTGAACGTGTTGAGGGCGGCGCAATTATGTCCCTTCTTGAAATGTTCGGAAGCCAGTCTGTAGGTATGGATCAGTATCTTCCCGTACTTGCTGCAGCATATCTTGTTTTCGGTGTTCTTATTTCTTCTGTAGGCAGTCTTGCATCTATCAGAAAGTATCTTAAAAAGGAAGGCAGCGAAGCCAGCGAGCTTTAATGCTGAGCGTTTTATAAGGAGTATGAAAATGAAATTTAAAAAGCTGATTTGCCTTGTGCTTTGCACGTGCGTGCTTATTGCGGCATTCAACAGCTCAGGTATTGATGTTTCGGCAGAAAGTCAGAGCGAATATGAGGAAAGAATTGAAGAAATCGATTCTCAGATCAGCGCTTATGAGCAGAAACTTGCTGAGCTTGCCGCCGATGCTGAAAAGCAGAAGGAGTACCTTGATACTCTTGAAGCTCAGATTGATGCCGTTGAAAGCAAGGCAAACGAACTTCAGAATCAGATTTCAGAAATAAATGCTGAAATTGCCGACCTTACGGCTAATTACAATCAGCTCAAGCTTGAGGTTCAGCAGAAGAATAAGGATATCAACAAGGCAACAGTTCTTATTGCTCAGGCTGAACAGCATATTTCGGATAATAAGGATCTTCTTTCGGCAAAGCTTCGTTCCGCCTATATGAACGGTAACGATTCCACCCTTAAAATTCTTATGGGTGCAGACAGTCTTGCAAGCTTTCTTACAAGACTCGAGCTTATGAAGAGAACCTCTGAAAACGACAAAAAGACAATTGAAGCCTTTAAGGAAAAGGTAACCTACCTCAGAAAAGCCAAGGTTCAGCTTGAAGAGGATAAGAAGGCGATTGTTGTCAAGCAGAAGCAGATTGCCGAAACTGTAAATAAGTACAATCAGCGTAAGCAGGTTCTTCAGGCAAGTCAGGCCAAATATCAGGCAACTATCGCTGAAATCGAGACAAAGTATGCAGGCATAGAAACCTACATCGCATCTCTTGATAAGAACGGCGCAGTTTACCAGAACTATATCAATCAGCTCGAGCAGGAGAAGATTGCGGCTGACGCAGCCCTTGATGAATTCATCAAGAACTACTATGCAAGTCAGACAACTGTCCCTGTTGACAACGACTCTGACGGTTCATACGATAACAACTACAGCTCAGGCGGCAGCAGCTATTATGAGTCAAGCGACACATGGGCTTGGCCTATAGGTAACGGCAGCTACTATATTACCGCTTACTACCTCGACTCTTCATACCTTGCTGAAATCGGCAGTAATCACTACGGTCTTGATATTTCAGGCAGCGGCTTCTACGGCACAAATATCTACGCCGCAAGAGCAGGTACGGTTATTTCTTCAGGTGATGCCGGTGACGGCTACGGCAACAAGGTAATTATCGACCACGGCGACGGCTTTATTACCGTTTATGCACACAACTCAGTCAATGTTGTATCAACAGGTGACTATGTTTCAAAGGGTCAGCTTATCTCTTATGCCGGCAGCTCAGGCTATTCAACCGGACCTCATCTTCACTATGAAATCCGCTACAACGGTGAGAAGATTGACCCGGCACCTTATCATCCCGGTTACGTATAATAAAACCTTTAAGAGGGGCGGATTTACGCCCCTCTGATTTGACTTTATCAGCCTATCAAATTTGAGAAAGGATGTTCTTCTTGAGTAAAAAAGTAACAGTAGTTGTTGCTGTGCATAACGGCGGTAATATGCTCGCCGCTTCTCTTGATTCTATCAGGGCGCAGACTCTTGACGATATTGAAATAATTCTGGCAGACGCCGCATCCGACGACGGTACGGGAGATACAATGAAGAGCTATCTCTCTGACAGCCGTTTCAGGTATATTTACTGTGAAAGTGACAGTATTTCCCAGGCTAGAAACCGCGGAATCATAGAAGCTGAGGGTGAATATATAGCCTTCGGTGATGTGGGTGTTGTTTTTACGGAAAATGTTCTTGAGGAGCTTTATAACTGCGCCAAAAAGGATAATGCAGAGCTTTGTCTTGCACCTATGGCATCAACAGACGTTTACGGCAAGCACGAATTCACATCCTCGGGGCTTCTGAGAAAAAGCAGAAAAACCACCAAGTTTGACACTAATCTTATCTGGAATCCCTCTGTTACAAATAAGCTTTTTCTCAAAAGCAAAATAGAAGAAACGGGAATCCTTTTTTCAGCCTACGGCAAGGCAAGGGAGGCGGCATTCACTATTCCCTTTGCAATGAACAGCGATACCATCGTTTCCACAAACAGAGGCGGCGTGAGCTATGTCAATCCCGTAATCAATGAGGGCGTTTCGGCTTTTGAGATTGAGCATTATCTTGATGCCTACAAGTATATCATTTCAGAGGCAAAAAAGGCTTTCGGCAAAGCAGCCGAGTCTGAGAAAACCGAATTCGGCAAAAAAGAGCTCGGTAAAATAGAAATCTTTTATGAGGACCAGGTTTACCACAAGGAAATCACAGTCCTGCTTTACAGTTATTACAGACATTTCTGGAGCCTTGACGATGCTAAAATCAAAAAGTATGCCGATATAATAAGCGAGCTTCTTGCAAAGCTTTCAAAGTCGGGCAGGTCAGAGCTTATAAAGAAAAACCGTGACATTTTCTTTGGCGGCATACTGATTGACAACCGTAAGGAAATGGCAGAAAACCCGAAGGTTACAGTCTGCATCGGTAAAAACGACGTAAGAGGCAGACACTACGGTGACAGACTTAATATTCAGGTTGAGTCGGTTTTCCGTCAGACAATGCCGTCCTTTGAGCTTCTTGTCGATTCGCGCCTTAAGGACGAATTTCCCGAAAAGTGGAAGAATTCCGAAAATATCCGTTTTATTGATGCAACGTCTCTTGGTGACTTCAAGGACCTTGCTCTTGCAGAAAGCCGTACAGATTACATCATGTTCCAGGACGGCTTTGCAAGACTGAATCCGAAAATTCTTATGAGACATTACGAGGCGCTTACCTCCTGTGCCGAAAAGTACGGCTTTACGACCTCGCCGCTTACAAGGTTTGACGGCAAAAAAACAACAGAGTATTCCTTCTCTGACCTTTGCTTTAACCACAACATGTCCCAGACCCGTACGAAGGAAGGGGACACCACCTTTGCACTTGACCTTTTCTTCTGCAATAAGCTTTTCAGGGTCGAGCATCTCAGGGGAATCCGCTTCTCCTTTACAGATAACAATATACTTGATATGTACAAGCTTTATGAGCATTCGCGTTTCAGAAAGCTGGCACACAGAGGTGCGTATCTGCCTTATACTGAGGAGGAGGCACTCGGATATTTAAGAGGCGAGGAAAAGACAATGCCGATTCCTTGCAGAAGAATCTATAAGAATTATAAGAGTGTCTACTTCAAAAAGGTTACGGTTGCAAAGTATAAGGGTAAGTGCATTTCACTTTTAAAAAGGGTGAAAAATGTTGCAGTGAATTATCTTCTGAAGTTTATCACCGTCTTTTTTACAAAGCAGAAGCTTCAGGACAGAGTTTTCTTCTATACAATCCGTGCAGACGGAGCGCTCAAGGAAAATATCAACTGCATTTATGAAGCGCTCGACTGTAAAAAGGTTGTCTTTGCAAAAATGCTGCCACATTCACTTGCGCATATTATAAAGGTGCGCAGATATATGCTCACCAGCAAGGTTATCGTTACTGATGACTATATGAAATATTTCCGTGCAGTGAAGCTTCGTCCGGGACAGAAGGTTGTGCAGCTTTGGCATGCGGGCGGCGCATTCAAGCGCTTCGGTCTTGATGCTCCCTCGCGCCTTACAAGGCTTGAGGAATACCGTACACACTCTCAGTATACCGATGTATGTGTAACAAGTGAGAATGTACGTCAGTTTTATGCTCACGCCTTCGGTGTTGATATGGATGTCATCAAAGCTCTCGGCTCGCCGAGAACAGACGCGATTCTCGACAGTGAAAAGGTTAAAAACAGCCGCGAGGTTATTTGTCAGAAGCATCCTCTCTTAAGGGATAAAAAGGTTTATGTTTATCTTCCTACCTTCAGAGAAAACGCCGGTGCTCTTACTGATTTTGACCCGATGATAGACTGGGCAAAGCTCAACAGTGATCTTGCCGACGATGAGGTTTTTGTAATCGGCAGACACCCGGTAATGAAAAAGGAATTCTTCAGGGATTTCTACTCGAGAATCAAGGACTATACCGTCGATCCGACGCCTGAATTACTTGCAATTGCCGATGTGATAATCACTGACTATTCCTCTGTAATATTTGATGCCTCGCTGATGGATAAGGCTATGGTGTTCTACTGTCCCGATTACGGCAGCTATGAAAGAGATTTTTATCTCGATTATGACAAGGATCTTCCCGGTGAAATTGTGACAGATCCGGCGTTGCTTCTTGATGCACTCAGAAGGGCAGAAAGCGATGAGTCAAAGGAAAAGGTTATAGCATTCCGTGAAAAGCAGATGGGCGCCTGCGACGGCAAATCAACACAGAGAATCGTCAGACTCATCGAGGGATATCTCGGAGAATAAATCCGCAATCCGCCTTCAAGGGCACGTAAGAAAACAAAAAGGACTGTCCCTTACCTTTATCGGTAGAGGCAGTCCTTCTTATATTGCGTTTTTGTTTCTGTGTTTTTTTCTCAGAGCATTACTGCTCGTTCGGCGTTGTCACATCAATCCATGCCTTGAAGCCCGAGTACTTTTCAAGCTCGGGAATTGTCAGCTCAATTGCACTGTTACTGCTTCCGCAGGCAGGGAAGACCGTTTCGAAAGCCTTGAGCGATTCGTCCAGATAAACGTCTACACCCTCATTTGTCGCAAAGGGGCAGACACCGCCGATTCTGTGACCGATAAGCTCTGTTACCTGCTCAGGTGAGAGCATTTTCGCTTTCTTGTGAAAAATTTCTTTGTAACGCTTGTTGTTGATTCTTGCAGTGCCGGCAGTTACAATGATTATGGCTTTATCCTCAACAATAAATGACAGTGACTTGGCAATTCTTGCTTCTTCTGTGCCGAGAGCAAGGGCTGCAAGGGGGACTGTTGCACTTGAAACATCAAATTCAAGAATTTTATCTTCAATACCTAAGGTTTTGAAATACTCTCTTACTCTTTCAATGGACATAATACTTTCCTCGTCTCACATTTTTTATAATTGTAACTCTGTTTATGCTTTTAGTCAAGGAAAAATTAAATATATATTTTTGAATTAAAGGTTGTATTTTTCTGTCTTTTAATGTAGAATTAAAATGTATAATTATGTTTAAGTCACAGAGGTAAAAAATGGCGACTAATGAATTTTTTGAACTGAGAAAAAGAATAATCGAAAAAGAATTTTCGAAGATGAACGATATGCAGAAAAAGGCAATCTTTCAGGTCAAGGGTCCCGTGCTGATTCTTGCAGGTGCAGGCAGCGGAAAGACCACGGTTATAGTTAACCGTATTGCCAATATAGTACGCTTCGGCAACGCCTATGAAAGCCGTCAGGTCTCCTTTGAGCCGTCGGAAAGGGATATTGAGGATATGAAGGCATACCTTGAAGGCGACGAGGACAGATTCTTTGATATCGAGGATCTGCTTTGTGTAGACGCGGCAAGACCCTGGCAGATTCTCGCCATCACCTTTACAAATAAGGCGGCGGCAGAGCTTAAGGAAAGACTCGAAAAAATGCTGGGTCCCCAGGATGCAAAGGATATCTGGGCATCAACCTTCCACTCAAGCTGCGTAAGAATACTGCGCCGTGACGGTGAGGTGCTGGGCTACTCAAAGAGCTTTACCATTTACGATACCGATGACACAAAGCGTCTCATCAAGGAGTGCCAGCGTCAGCTCGGCATAAGTGAAGGAAACCTTTCCTACAAAACAATCATAAACGAAATCAGCAAAGCCAAGGACAGCCTTATTTCTCCTGACCTTTACAGTGAAACTGCCGGTAAGGATGCAAGAAAAATTATGGTCGGCAGAGTTTACTCCCTTTATCAGAGTGAGCTTAAAAAGGCTGATGCCATGGACTTTGACGATATTATCGTAAATACCGTAAAGCTTCTTGAAAACTACCCTGAAGTAAGGGAATACTATCAGAAAAAATTCCGTTATATTATGGTCGATGAGTATCAGGATACAAACCACGCTCAGTACAGACTTACGGAGCTTCTTGCCGCAGGTCACAGAAACATATGTGTAGTCGGTGACGATGACCAGAGTATTTACCGTTTCCGCGGAGCTACCATTGAAAACATCTTGAACTTTGAAAGCCGTTACAGCGATACAACGATTATCCGTCTTGAGCAGAATTACCGTTCAACCCAGACAATTCTTGACGTTGCAAACGAGGTTATATCAAACAACAAAAAACGTAAGGGTAAAAACCTATGGACGGCAAACGGCGGCGGCGACAAGGTTGTTGTAAACACTGCCTATGACGAAAGAGATGAGGCAAAGTTTATTGTTGACACCATCGAGGATAACGTCGGAAGCAAAAAGTTTGACTTTTCCGACCACGCCATCCTTTACAGAGTCAATGCACAGTCAAATATAATCGAACAGCTTCTTGCCCGCTCGGGTATTCCTTACAGAGTCATCGGCGGACACCGTTTCTTCGACAGACTCGAAATACGCGATGCTATTGCTTATCTTACGGTTGTGAATAATTCTTCGGACAATATACGCCTGAGAAGAATTATCAATGTCCCCAAAAGAGGTATAGGCGATGCTACCGTCAATAAGGCGGCAGAAATTGCCACGGGACTCGGAATAAGCCTTTTTGAGGTCCTTTCCCACGCTGATGAATACGAGGTGCTTTCACGTTCAAGTAAAAAGCTTATGGAGTTTACTGATATGATAAACTCTCTCAAGGAGCTTGTTGATACTGTGCCTCTTCCCGAGCTTTTTGAAAAGGTTCTTGAAAAAACCGAATACATTCCCTACCTTCGTCTTGATAAAGAAAAAGGGGAGGAGAGAATCGAAAACATCTCCGAGCTTATCTCGAACCTTAAAAATTACGAAAGCGAAAACGAGGAGGCAACCCTTTCAGGCTTCCTTGAAGAGGTCGCGCTTATGACTGACCTTGACAATTACGATACCGAAGCAAATTCTGTCGTGCTTATGACAATTCATTCGGCAAAGGGACTTGAATTCCCCGTAGTTTTCATTCCGGGTATGGAGGAGGGTATCTTCCCGGGACATCAGAGTATGTACAGTGAGGAGGATATCGAGGAGGAAAGACGTCTTGCCTACGTAGGTATCACACGTGCAAAGAAGAATCTTTTCCTGTCGCATTCTAATATGAGAATGCTCTTCGGATCAACCTCAAGAAATCCCGTATCAAGGTTTATGGTGGAAATTCCTGAAATTTTCATAGAAAGAACAGGCAGACGACAAAGCTCACAGATGTCCTTTGAGCAGATGGTCAGAGGTGAATATGAGAGAAATGTCGGCTCCCACGGCAGAGGCTACCTCGCAAAGCAGAAAACTGCCGTTGAGCAAAGCAAAAAAGCCCCTGCAGCAGCTGTGTCTTATCAGACCGGTGATACCGTTACTCACAGAGTATTCGGTGAGGGTGTTGTCACCTCTGTCAAGCCTATGGGCAGTGACTTTATGCTTGAGATTGCCTTTACAAACGCCGGCACAAAGAAGCTTATGGCTAATTATGCCAAACTTGAAAAGAAATAAGGAGTAAGGCTATGGTATATTACAACGTAAAAATTTTCGGTGCAAAGGGTGACGGCGTGACCGATGACGGAGATGCCATACAGAAGGCGATTGACGTCTGTGCCGAAGTCGGCGGCGGTACCGTTGTGCTCGAAGCCGGCGATTATTACAGCGATAATTGTAAGACGGCGGTTTATTACAGCCACTCGATACAGATAAGGGAGAACGTTGAGCTCTATATTCAGAAGGGCGCAGTTTTAAAGGCATCCTCGGATATAAACTCCTACATCCGTCCCTGTGAAACAATCAACGACCCGAAAACCGCTCTTGTGGGCAACCCCGTTACGGGCAAGCCCTCCTTTGCCTTTATCTACGGCTATAAGGCGCACGGTGCGGTAATCAGCGGCGAGGGTGTCATAGACGGCAACTGCTATGCCTTTGTTGAAAGAAAAGACCAATATTACGTAACGGGAAATTTCTACCCCCGTCCTACAACAATCTATATAGAAAACAGCAATCACATAACCGTAAAGGATGTGACTGTCAAGGATGCGCCCTTCTGGACACTTCACCCTGCAGGCTGTGACGATGTTCTTATTCAGAATATCCGCATTCTCAATCCTCTCGATGTTGCAAACAGTGACGGAATTGACCCGGACCACTGCTCAAACGTAAGAATTCTCGGTTGTCATGTTACCTGTGCCGATGACTGTATATGCCTTAAGGCATCAAAGGGCAACAGCGAATACGGACCTACGGAGAATGTCATTATCAGCGGCTGTACGCTTACTTCGACCTCTGCCGCAATAAAAATCGGAACTGAGGGCGTGGGTGATTTCAGAAACGTCATTGTCTCAGACTGTACAATTTCGAAATCAAACCGAGGACTTTCGATTCAGATAAGAGACGGAGGCAACGTTGAAAATGTAACCTTCTCAGACATTATCATTGAAACGAGACGCTTCTGTCCTGACTGGTGGGGCAGCGCAGAGCCGATTGCCGTAACCGCATTCAGACGTGACACAAGCACAAAGTGCGGACATATAAAGAATATCCGTTTCCGTAACATTACCTGCAAGGGTGAAAACGGCATACTCATTCACGGTACAGAGGATAACCCGATTGAGGATGTTACGCTCGAAAATGTAAGGGTAACCCTTACCAAAACATCAAAGTGGGATTGCGGAATATATGACCTTCGCCCCGGAATTGATGTTGACATTACAAAAAGCAGAAACTCCTGCATTTACATAAAAAACGCCAAGGACGTGCTTATAGAAAAAAGCCGTGCAGACTTCGGTACAGTGTGTGACGCTTATGCTCACGGACTCTACTGTGAAAATGTTGAAAATCTCGAAACTGTACGTTTTTCGGCTTCATCGGCTCACGGGTGCGACGAAGAAATAAAAATTGTTGAGTAAAATTTAAAAAAAGGCTTTACAGTTAAGCGTATATTTAGTAAAATATAAAAAAAGTATTCGGAGGTGCATGGAAATGCAGTGCAAATATAAAAGAATTCTCCTTAAATTAAGCGGAGAGGTACTTGCAGGCAAGGAGGGTAAGGGCCTTGATTTTGATACCGTTACCACAGTCTGTAAGGTTATAAAGGAATGTGCCGGCATGGGTGCACAGATCGGCATTGTTGTAGGTGGAGGTAATTTCTGGCGCGGCAGGTCAAGCGGCGAAATGGACAGACCCAGAGCTGACCAGATGGGTATGCTTGCAACAACAATCAACTCTCTTGCTCTTCAGGATACACTTGAGCAGCTCGGAGTTAAGGCTCAGGTGCTGACAGGTCTTGTGATGCCGCAGGTTGCCGAGATTTTCACAAAGAGAAAGGCTGTGGAATATCTTGAAAACGGCAGCGTTGTAATTTTCGGCTGCGGTACAGGTAACCCCTTCTTTTCAACAGATACTGCAGCAGCCTTACGCGCAGCTGAAATCGATGCAGAAATCATCTTCAAGGCAACAAACGTTGACGGTGTTTACGACAAGGATCCCAACAAATTTGCCGATGCAGTAAAGTATGATGAACTCACACATTCAGAGGTGCTTTCAAAGGGACTTAAGGTAATGGACAGCACAGCAGCTTCACTTTGCAGAGATAACGGTATATCAATCCTTGTTTTCAATCTTGATGACCCGCAGAATATTGTAAGGGCACTTCAGGGTGAAAACATCGGTACCGTTGTTAAAGAATAAATATCAACATAAAAATAAACTAACAGAAAGAGGACAAAATCATGAAGACAGTATACGAAACCGCTAAAACCAAGATGGGCAAAACAGTATCCGCACTCCAGTCAGAGTACGGTGCAATCCGTGCAGGTCGTGCAAATCCCCAGATTCTCGATAGGGTTACAGCCGATTATTACGGCTCACCTACACCTATTAACCAGCTTGCTTCCGTTGCAGTTTCCGAGGCAAGAGTACTTACAATCCAGCCCTGGGACAAGAGTGTTCTCAAGGCAATTGAAAAGGCTATACAGACCTCAGATATCGGTATCAATCCTCAGAATGACGGCTCAGTTATCCGCCTTACATTCCCTCCTCTTACCGAGGACAGACGTAAGGAGCTTGTAAAGGATATTCAGAAAATAGCTGAAAACTCAAAGGTTGCAGTACGTTCAATCCGTCGTGACTGCCTTGAAAAGCTTAAGGCTATGAAGAAGAACAGCGAAATCACAGAGGACGATCTTAAGGATGCAGAAAAGGAAATCCAGAAGATTACAGACAGCTTCATCAAGGAAATTGAAGCAATCTGTGATGCAAAACAGAAGGAAGTAATGTCCATCTAAAGTGAAGCTTATCCGGGGCTGTTTAAGTACAGCCCCTTTTATCCGTATTGGGTTAACGGATAAAACCTGAAACCTTTAAGTAGTTTTAAACAGGAGAACAGATAATGGAAAAGAAGTTTGAAAACTTACCTGAGCATATAGCCATTATTATGGACGGCAACGGACGTTGGGCAAAGCAGAGAGGTCTCAAGCGTACAGAGGGGCACAAGGTAGGCGCCGAGGTATTCCGTAATATCTGTCAGTATTGCTCTGACATCGGCGTTAAATATGTTACCTTCTATGCTTTTTCAACGGAAAACTGGAAACGCTCCAAAATGGAGGTTACGGCTATAATGAATCTTCTTCGCAGATACCTTGACGAAATGCAGGAAAGATATCTTGAAAATGAGGAAGCGGGCTACCATATCCGTTTCATAGGTTCCCGTGAGGGTATGCCCAAGGATATTGTAAAGCTTATGGATGCCGTTGAGGAAAAATCCGACGATAAGCACAATACCTATATCAATATTGCCGTCAATTACGGAGGCAGAGATGAAATCGTTCACTCTGTCAGAGATATAGCCCAAAAGGTAAAAGAGGGTAAGCTCGACCCGAAGGACATCACCGAGCAGATGATTTCCGACGGACTTTATACGGCAGGTCAGCCTGACCCGGATCTTATTATCCGTCCCAGCGGTGAATTCAGACTTTCAAACTATCTGCTCTGGCAGTCAGCATATTCTGAAATTTATGTTGACGATGTACTCTGGCCGGACTATACTCCCGAAGACCTTGACAGAGCTATCGAGGAGTACGGCAGACGTAACAGACGCTTCGGCGGTGTATGATTAAAGGGAGAACAATTCTGTAAAAACAGAATAAGAAAGGTAAAATAAAATGGAAAATAACGAAAAAAAGAAAGTATTACAAAAGGACAGAACAACATCCTTTTTTCTTGTAGTTGCAGGTCTTGCGGGCTTCCTTGTTGCGGTTGCCTTTGACCTTAAGGCGGTTATGACGGTTATACTGTCAGTTCTTGCCGCAATGGCAAACTTTGAAATCGTAAGGGCAGTAGGCAATAAAAACAAGGTGCTTTTTGCAGTTTCCTGTGCAGTGAGCTTTCTTACAGTATTGCTTACAGGCTTTGGTGTTGCGTTACCGCCGGCAGGTGTGCTTTACGGCGTTTATGTGCTGATTCTTATGAGTCTTATGGTGTTTTTCAATAAGGAAGTCACCTTCACTCACACATCGGCAGCCTTTGTGGCATCGCTTGCGCTTCCCTTTGCATTTCTTTGCTTCCTCAGACTTAACAATGTTGCTGACTGGTTTTCAGGCTATACACACAACGAGGGTGTATTTTTTGTAGGTCTTGCTTTTTCCTGCTCATGGTTTACCGACACCTTCGCATATATTGTCGGTGTGAAATTCGGCAAGCACAAAATGGCTCCCGTTATAAGCCCCAAAAAGTCAATAGAGGGTGCAATCGGCGGTGTTGTTATTACTGCTGCACTCAATGTTCTGCTTGTTTATCTTTTCACAATCGGCTGTAAGAATCTTTATGACTACACAATCTTCGGCGAAAGTGCCATGAAGTATCTTTACATTATTCCCATTTCCGTTGTGCTTTCTCTTGTAAGTATGCTCGGTGACCTTTCAGCCTCGGTTATCAAGCGCAATTACGGCATCAAGGACTACGGTAAGCTTATTCCCGGCCACGGCGGAATAATGGACCGTTTTGACAGCTGTATTTTTGTTGCTCCCACACTCTACTGTATTCTTGCTCTTGTCACCTTTTTTAAAGGCTGATAATTACTTGATTTTTATATAAAAGGGGGAGAATCCTTTGTCACAGAAGCTTACAATTTTAGGCTCTACGGGTTCAATAGGCACCCAGGCACTTGATGTTGTAACTAAAAGAGGCTACGAGGTTGTTGCACTTACTGCATCAAAAAACGTTGCCGAAATTGAAAAACAGATACGTCAGTACAAGCCGCGTTATGCTGCAATGGCTGATGAAAAGGCTGCTGCAGAGCTGAAAACGCTGGTGGCTGATACCGATACAAAGGTGCTTTCCGGTATGGATGGTGTCTGCGAATGTGCATCCCTTCAGGAAAACGACACCGTGCTTAATTCGGTTGTCGGCATTGCAGGTCTGAAACCTACGCTTTGCGCAATTGAGCAGGGTAAAAATATCGCTCTTGCCAATAAGGAGACCTTGGTTGCAGGCGGTGAGCTTGTTATGGGTAGGGCAAAGGAAAAGGGCGTTGCCATTCTTCCCGTTGACAGTGAGCACAGTGCGATTTTTCAATGTCTTCAGGGTATGAATAAAAAAGATGAGCTCAAGTCAATCATATTGACAGCATCAGGCGGTCCTTTCTTCGGAAAAACAAAAGATGAGCTCAGGGATGTCACAGTTGCTCAGGCACTTAAGCATCCTAACTGGAGTATGGGTGCAAAAATTACCGTTGACAGTGCAACCATGATGAACAAGGGTCTCGAACTTATCGAGGCAGTATGGCTTTTTGACGTTGAGCCTTCAAAAATCGACATTGTTGTGCACCGTGAAAGCATTATTCATTCACTTATTGAATATAATGATAACTCGGTAATTGCTCAGCTGGGTGTCCCCGATATGAGAATTCCCATACAGTATGCGCTCACATATCCCGAGCGTTTTGAGTCCCCGGTTAAAAAGCTCAATCTGTGGGATTATCCGAATCTTACATTCTTCAGACCCGATTATGAAACCTTCAGGTGCATTGATCTCTGCCGCGAGGCTATCACAAGGGGGGGACTTTATCCCTGCATCGCAAACGGTGCAAACGAGATGGCAAATGAGCTTTTCCGCGAGGGCAAAATAGGCTTTCTTCAGATTGCCGACCTTGTTTCCTACGCTATGGAAAATGCTGAAAACACTGTCGGAGGAAGCCTTGAGGCAATTCTTGAGGCAGACAGAAATGCACGAAGACTTGTTAAAAGCAAGGTTGAAGTATAATAATTATTTATGTAATATATAAATCAAAGAGGCGTATCCAATGGATTTTAACTTACTTTTTACTTTTGCCGATTTTAAGGCAAAGGCAGTGCCGATTCTTATCGGTATACTCTTTTTCGGACTCATAATTGCAATTCACGAATTCGGTCATTTCATTTTTGCCAAGCTTTTCAAGGTAAAGGTAAACGAATTTGCAATAGGTATGGGTCCCACTATTCTCAAAAAGCAGTGCAAGGAAACCAAGTATGCACTCCGACTTTTTCCTATAGGCGGCTTTGTGTCTATGGAAGGCGAGGGCGAAGAGAGTGACGACGAAAGGGCTTACTGTAACCAGAAAACCTGGAAGAAAATGATAATCATTTCCGCAGGTGCGGTTTTCAACCTTATTTTAGGCTTTATACTTTGTGTTGTGCTTGTCTGCGGCGAGGATGCAATTACTTCAAAGAAGATATCTTCATTTTATGAGGGCGCTGCAAGTAATGTACAGCTTCAGCTTGACGATGAGATACTTGAAATTGACGGTAAGCACGTTTTTTCAAGCTATGATATAACCTTCCTTATGCAGCGTAACGCTACGGGCAAATTTGATTTTACCGTAAGACGTGACGGTGAAAAGGTTGAGCTTGAGGGGGTACCCTTTCAGAAGGTCACAAGCGGCAACTTCAACTATAAGGACAGAGTGATTTCCTCTGTCAGCGCAAATCTTAAAAGGGCAGGACTCAGAGACGGCGACCTTATCACCTTTGTCAACGGTGAAAAGGTAACTACCGACGACGAGCTGATTGCTGCTATACGTAAGGATACGGACTTTGTATATTCACTTACCGTTGAAAGAGAAGGCGAGAGCCTCAGCTTTGACGGAATCGAGTTTATGACGGTGACTATTTTTGATTTCACCGTTTACCCGGAGGAAAAAACCTTTATCTCTGTTACAAAGGAGGCATTCGGCTACGCCTTTTCCCTTGGCAGAATGGTTTACCTCAGCCTTTTTGACCTTATAAGAGGTCAGTACGGCATAAACGACCTTTCAGGTCCTATAGGAACAATGTCAATCATCACAGAAATTGCCGAGGAGAGCGTTGCCACAACGGATTACTCAACTCTCTTTATGCTTTTTGCGATGATAACAATCAATATCGGTCTTTTCAATCTTCTTCCCGTGCCCGCACTTGACGGAGGACACCTGTTCTTTATGTTTGTTGAGCTTGTAATACGCCGTAAAATCCCGCAGAAATATGTTTCCTGGGTAAGTGCCGCAGGTCTTGTGCTGCTGCTTATTTTTATGGCAATAATTTCGGCTAACGATTTATGGAAGTGGATTTCGGGCATAGGCTTTATGTAAGACCGTAGCTCTTTTTGCGTTAAAATAATCAGGAGGTAAAATATGATGTCAAGAACCAGTAAAAAAATCAGACTCGGCAATATTTTTATCGGCGGCGACAGTAAGGTAACAGTACAGTCAATGCTCAATGTACCTGCCCACGATATCGAAGGAAATGTCAGACAGGCACTGGAGCTGCAGCAGGCGGGTTGTGAAATTGTCCGCGTTGCCGTACCTGATATGGAGACTGTGAAAACAGTTGCCGCGCTTAAGGAAAGCATCAGCATACCTCTTGTTGCAGACATACACTTCAACCATAAACTTGCCCTTGAAAGCCTTGAGGCAGGTGTTGACAAGATACGTATCAATCCCGGAAATATCGGTGCAGACGAAAACGTAAAGGCGGTTGCAAATGCCTGTGCATTAAAGGGTGTGCCTATCCGTATCGGTGTTAATTCCGGCTCTGTTGAAAAGGAGATTCTTGCAAAATACGGTGCACCTACACCTGATGCTATGGCTGAAAGTGCAATGTATCACGTCCGACTTTTACAGAAATATGATTTTGACGATATAGTAATTTCAATAAAATCCTCGAATGTACGCAATATGATTGCCGCCTACCGCAAGGTTGCGTCAATCTGCGATTATCCATTGCACCTCGGTGTTACGGAATCGGGCACAGAGAGAATGGGACTTATCAAATCCTCTGTGGGGATAGGCTCGCTTCTTTGTGACGGAATAGGTGATACAATCCGTGTATCGCTTACGGACAGTCCCGTCAAGGAGGTTTATGCAGGCTTTGATATACTCAAGGCAGTTGATCTTGATAACACCTCGCCGAAGCTCGTTTCCTGTCCCACCTGCGGAAGAACAAAGATTGATCTTATAGGCCTTGCAAATAAGGTCGAAAATGAGCTTCGCAGCGTTAAAAAGAGTATAACCGTTGCAGTTATGGGCTGTGTTGTAAACGGGCCCGGTGAAGCAAAGGAAGCCGATATAGGAATTGCCGGCGGTGACGGTTGCGCCGTAATTTTCAAAAAGGGCGAGGTGCTCCGTAAGGTACCCGAAGAGGATATACTTACCGAGCTTATGAAGGAAATAGAGAAGCTATAATAATATAATATTTAAGGAATACAGAAATGAATAACAGTTTTGAGCAACTTTTCGGTGTCTTTACGGATGAGGCACTTCATGAAGCCTTTAAGGGCTGCAATATAGAAAATGTACGAATAGCTATGGAAAAAAAGAGCATCGAAATAGATGCTTTTTTTCCGCTTCCGGTAAATTATAAAATAATCGAAAATGCTGAAAACGGCTTAAGGGAAAAGCTTCTTGTTAATTCGGTCACGATTTTTCCGAAAATGCCTGCCGAAAGCTTTACCGAGGAGTATTTTCCGTCTCTGGTTTTTGAGGCAAACAGAGCTATAGCGGCGACAAACGGCTTTTTCACCCACGCGAAGTCACGCTTTGACGGATACACGCTTTTCATTGAGCTTTCACACGGCGGCGGAGACATCCTTAAGGGTGTAGGCGCAGATGCGTTTATGAAAAGACTTATAAAAAGCCGCTTTGAAAGAGATGTTGAGATTGAATTCTGCGGACAGACCGAGCTTGAAATCAGCAACGAGGAAATTGAAGCATTCCACAAAAAGGCTGAAGAGGAAAACCTCATAAAGAAGGGGATTGACCCTGCATTTGCCACGCTTTCAAAGCCGAAGGAGCATAAAATTGTTGAGGGCATACCTCTTTACCTTGAAACTGCAAAGCCTATTTTCGGCAACAAAATCACGAAGAATCCAAAGCCTCTCAAGGATATTTCTCCCGAAGACGGCTCCTGTGTTGTCTGGGGTGATGTTTTCTCCTTTGAAACAAGAGAAACCCGTGACGGAAGAAGTCTTATTATTACGTTCAACATTACCGATGACACATATTCCTACAGCTGTAAGATTTTTGACCGTAAGGAAAACTGCGAAACCCTTGCAGAAAAAATCAAAAACGGTGTCACACTGCTTATCCGCGGAGACCTTGCTTTTGATAAGTTTTCCGGTGAGAATGTGATTTCTCCGAGGGCCATCAGCCTTGTTGAGAAAATCAAGAAGACAGACGATGCTGAAGAAAAAAGAGTAGAGCTTCATCTTCATACAAAAATGTCGATGATGGACGGTATGACCGATGCCTCAGTGCTTGTAAAGAGAGCTATTGACTGGGGACACAAGGCGATTGCCATCACTGACCACGGTGTAGTACAGGCATATCCCGAGGCCGTAAGTGCGGCAGGCGGTAAAATCAAGATACTTTACGGTATGGAGGGTTATTTCATAGACGATACCGAAACGGATTTTGAAACCTGGAAAAAGGCAAAGAATAAATATTTTCATCAGATTCTCATTGTCCGTAATCTTACGGGACTTAAGAATCTTTATAAGCTTATAACTCTTTCTAACCTTCAGTATTTCCACAGAAGACCGATAATTCCCAAAAGTGAACTGATTAAGCACAGAGAGGGACTTATCGTCGGCAGCGCCTGCGAAGCAGGTGAGGTTTACAGGGCCATTGCCGAGGGCAGGAGTGATGAGGAGATTCTCAGAATTGCATCATTTTATGATTATCTTGAGATTCAGCCCTGCGGAAATAACGAGTATATGATAAGAAGTGAAAAATATCCTCACGTAAATACAGTTGAGGACATCCGCAACTTCAACCGAAAGGTTATACATGTTGCAGACGCTCTGGGTAAAATGGTCGTTGCTACCTGTGACGTACATTTCATTGATCCGGGCGATGCAAAGTACCGTGCTATTCTTATGGCAGGTCAGGGCTTCAGTGATGCTGACAATCAGGCTCCGCTTTATTTCCGTACAACAGAGGAAATGCTTGCTGAGTTTGACTATCTCGGTGAGGAAACCGCACGCGAGATCGTTATCACCAATACAAACAAAATTGCCGATATGGTTGAAAAAATCATTCCCATACCCAGCGGCAACTATCCGCCCTCGCTTGAAGGTGCTGACGAAGAGCTCACAAGGCTTTGTTGGGAGAGGGTAAAGGAGCATTACGGCGATCCCGTTCCCGAATATGTAGCAAAAAGACTTGATAAGGAGCTTACCTCAATTATCAAGCACGGCTTCGGTGTTCTGTATATGATTGCACAGAAGCTTGTTAAAAACTCAAACGAGAACGGTTACCTTGTAGGCTCACGAGGCTCCGTCGGATCGTCATATGTTGCAAATGCATCGGGTATTTCAGAGGTTAACCCTCTTGCTCCTCATTACCGCTGTCCGAAGTGCCGTTACAGTGAATTTTTCCTCAACGGTGAGGTAGGCTCAGGCTATGACCTTCCGCCTAAGGATTGTCCCGAGTGCGGTACGGCGCTTATCCGTGACGGCCACGATATACCCTTTGAAACCTTCCTCGGCTTCAAGGGTGACAAGAGCCCTGATATCGACCTTAATTTCTCGGGTGAATATCAGTCGAGAGCTCACAGGTACACCGAGACACTCTTTGGTGACGGTCACGTTTTCAAGGCGGGTACGATTGCTTCTGTTGCCGATAAAACGGCCTACGGTTATGTTAAAAAGTATCTTGCTGAAAGGGATATAGTTGTCAGCCGTGCTGAAGAGGACAGACTCACAAGGGGCTGCACCGGTGTCAAAAGGACTACGGGTCAGCATCCCGGCGGTATGGTTGTTGTCCCCAATGAATTTGTTTTCTCCGATTTCACACCTATCCAGCATCCCGCAGACGATGCGAAAAGCGATACGAGAACGACACACTTTGACTTCCACGCACTCCACGATACTATTCTCAAGCTTGATAATCTCGGCCATGATGTTCCCACACTTTACAAGTACCTTGAGGACCTGACAGGTATTCCTGCAATGGATACGGATATCTGTGACCCGAAGATTTATGAGCTGATTCTCAGCCCCGAGCCTCTCGGAGTTACTGCTGAGGATATCGATTGCCCGACAGGTACACTTTCAATACCGGAAATGGGTACACCCTTTGTTATACAGATGCTTCTTGATGCCCAGCCGAAGAATTTCTCTGACCTTTTGCAGGTTTCGGGTCTTTCTCACGGTACAGACGTATGGCTCGGCAATGCTCAGGAGCTTATCAAAAACGGCACATGTACCATTTCTGAGGTTATCGGCACCCGAGACAATATTATGGTTTATCTTATGCATAAGGGTGTTGAGCCGAGCGTTGCCTTCAAAATTATGGAAATTGTCCGTAAGGGTAAGGCTACAAAGCTTCTTACACAGGAGCATATACAGACAATGAAGGATAACGGCGTTGAGCAGTGGTATATTGATTCGTGTATGAAAATCAAGTATATGTTCCCGAAAGCACACGCTGCTGCATACGTAAGTGCGGCGCTCAGACTCGGATGGTATAAGATTTATTACCCCCTTGAGTACTATGCGGCATTTATGACCGTACGAGGCGGAGACCTTGAAGCTGTTACTGTGCTTAAAGGAAGAGACGCTGTAAAACGCAGGATGGCAGAAATCAAAATGAAGGGCAATGATGCTCAGCCCAAGGAGCTGAATATGTATCCCACCTTGCAGGTAGTAAACGAAATGATGGCACGCGGAGTGGAATTTTTGCCTATTGATATTTACAAATCCCACGCGACCGCATATATGATTGAGGACGGAAAAATCCGTATGCCTTTCGGTGCACTCAGCGGTGTCGGGGACAACGCGGCAATTGCTCTTGCCAAAGCCCGTGAGGGTGTGAGTGAATTTGTATCTATCGACGACTTTGCACAGAAGGCCGGCGCATCGTCATCAACAATTGAAGTTCTTCGTCAGGTAGGTGCTTTCGGCAGTCTTCCCGAAACAAGACAGATGAGCCTGTTTGATTTTTAGTCTTAACTTAATCACTGTTAATAATGAAGAAAAAGCATCATCAGGGTTTCTTTCTACCCTTGATGGTGCTTTTTTTTGACAAAATAATTAAATAGTTATTAAATATTTGTATTTTATTGCAATACGTTTAAATTTGTGTTAGTATTTGGTTAAAGGAGGAATAAAAATGGAATTAAATTTTATTGATTGGCCGTCATTTAAAGACATAGTTCTTGAAGGCGGCACGACTCTTGCCGAGTACTGTGCACAGTATGCGGCAGTTCAGACAAACTGGGTATACACCCTGGCGGCATTTATCTGTATTGCAATTATGCTCATCAAAAAGAATAAGAAGTGGTACTGGTACGTGTTCATTCTTCTTTACATGTTCATGTCAGTAACCTCGGTAGGTATGCACACCGCAAACTACGGTGAATTCCAGCCGGGAGTCCTTACCACAAAGCTTCTTGCAAGCTACATTGATATGTCCTTTACCGAGCTTGTGGCCTGGTCAGGTGTCTGTTGCTTTGCCTTTGAATTTTATCAGAGCGCAAGTGAACGAAAAAAACGCAACATTTTCTTGATATCCGTTACGGTGATAATGGCGATTGTTCTTACGGTGCTTACATACGAGGTATTTGTGCTTCATGACAGACCGCTGTACATCGGCGGCGGCGGAGCTCCTATGGACGGTAAAACCGGCGGACTTTCCCTTGCGGAATTCGGTTGCTTCCTTACGGCTCTTCCCATTCTTTATCTTCTCGGTGCAAACTTCAAAAGAATGGTCAAATCCGA
Organism: Oscillospiraceae bacterium; assembly: GCA_015066015.1. GTDB lineage: Bacteria > Bacillota > Clostridia > Oscillospirales > Acutalibacteraceae > UBA6857. Next base: position 21,724 of record SVPE01000003.1, on the reverse strand, counting down.
AAAGATTCTCTTTGTTCTTATTATTCTCACATTCCTTGTTGCGTTCATTATCACTTCTATCTGGGGCGACAATGAAATCAACACCTTCCTTCTCGGTAACATTCACGGACATTCAATCTGGCATATTCTTACTGCTCTTGCAATGCTTGAGGTTGTGTTCTGGGTTGACCAGAGAACTGTCAATCAGATGCTTCGTGAAGCAGGTCTGAAGGAAATTTAAATACAGGTCATTATTTTCAGCACTCCTTAGGGGGTGCTGAAGTTTTTATTGTTTAATATTCATCAAAAGGTTGACAAATTTTTCGTATTATGTTAATATAAAAGACAACTTTATCACATTAAAGTGAAAGCGCACTAAAGGAGAGTAAAAAAATGACTTCACAACTTTTAGCATTTGTTCTTTATTTTGTACTTGTGCTCGGCATAGGAGTATTCTTTATGTTACGCAGCAAAGACGGCGGTGATAAGGATTACTTCCTGGGCGGACGTTCAATGGGTCCTTGGGTAACAGCAATGAGCGCTCAGGCCTCTGATATGAGCGGATGGCTTCTTATGGGCTTCCCCGGAAGTATACTTGCCTTCGGTATGGGTCAGGTCTGGATAGGTATCGGACTCGCACTCGGTACAATTGCAAACTGGATTTTTGTTGCAAAGCGACTTCGTAAATTCTCAAAGGCAGCAAATGATTCGATCACATTGCCTCAGTATATGACAAACCGCTTCCTTGCAACAAGCCCCGCACTTCAGATTATTTGTGCAATCGTATTTCTTGTTTTCTTTACGGTTTATGTTGCTTCGAGCTTTGTTGCAGGTGCAACGGTTCTTACATCTGTTGTTCCCCAGCTTCAGGGTAAGGAGAGCGTAGCACTGCTTATCTTTGCGGTTATTATTATTGCGTACACCTTCTCCGGTGGATTCAAGGCTGTTTGCTGGACAGACTTTTTCCAGGGTCTTATGATGCTTGTAGCTCTTCTTGCAGTTCCGGTGGTCATCCTTCTTACCAAGGAGCTTGATACAGCAGCTCTTAACTTTATCGGCACAGACGGTGTAATGAATACATTCGGCGCTAATCCTTTTGATGCAAAGCCTCAGGATATCATCTCGGGTCTTGCATGGGGACTCGGTTACTTCGGTATGCCTCATATCCTTGTAAGATTTATGTCAATCAAGAAGGCATCAATGATCAAGACATCTTCGATCGTAGCGATTGTATGGGTTGTTCTTTCACTCGGTGCAGCTATTGTAATCGCCATTTTAGGCAGAATGATGATGGGCGCAGAGCTTGTTGCCGAAGGTAAGCAGGCAAGCATCTTTATTGAGCTTGTAACAGAGCTTTTCCCCGGATTTATTGCAGGTCTTCTTCTTTCGGCTATTGTTGCGGCTGCTATGAGTACAGCCGATTCACAGCTTCTTGTTGCTTCTTCATCCTTCACAAGTGATATTTATAAGGCAGTTTTCAGAAAGAACGCATCCGATAAAGAGACACTCTGGATAGGCAGATTGGTAGTAGTAGTTGTTGCAGTAGTAGCTTTCTTTATTGCTAACAGTGAGGGTAGCGGCGCCCAGGCAATTATGAATATGGTTGAAAATGCATGGGGCGGTTTCGGTGCCTCCTTCGGTCCGGTTATTATTCTTTCGCTCTTCTGGAAGAGAACAACCTATAAGGGAGCTATAGCAGGTGTTGTATGCGGTGCGGTAGTTGATGTTCTCTGGCTGATGTTCCTTACAGCTTCAACCGGAATTTACGAAATCCTTCCCGGCTTTATTGCAGGCCTTATTGCCTGTGTAGTTGTCAGCCTGATTGACAAAGCTCCTTCGAAGGAAGTAATTAAGCTGTTTGAAACAGCAACCTCTGCTTCTTACGAAGAATAACAGATTATACAGTCTTAGCGGTGCTTTCCGTTAAGCGTAACCTGACCACAGATTTTAAACAGATGTATTTCAAGGTGTATTACACTGCGGAATGCATCTGTTTTTTTGTTGATGCTTATCCGATGTACGGGAAGGCAGCACCGTTTCACGGTGCCCGCGACAGTGCATCAGGCGCCGACCGCCTGCCACCGCAAAGAAAACCGTCCCGCTGCCTGATGCGCTGCCGCGGCTTTGCCCAAGGGGTGACGACCGCTGTACCTTTTTGCTGCGTATTTCTGCAAGAACGCGGGCGACATTTCCGGTCGGGCAGACCTTAGTCGTCACCCCTTCGGACAAAGTGCCTTCCCGCATCAGCCGTCACCACACACCTGCAATTGAATCCCGTATATCATATAAAAATTAAATGTTTTTTCGAAATTATTAGCATATAAATAGATTTTTTCGAAATACTGTGCTATAATTATAAAAATATGCAAAAGAAGGGGGGCAAGTCAATGGGCGAAATATTTATGTTTTCATTTAATGCAGTTATGCCTATTCTCCTTCTTGTTTTTCTGGGATATTTTCTCAGGGTAATCAGATTTGCAGATGATGCCTTCTTTAAAAAAGCAAACACAATGGTGTTCAAGCTTTTCCTCCCGGTGCTGCTTTTTATAAATATCTATGAAATTGACTCGCTTAAAAGCCTTAATTTCAAAGCGGTGCTTTATTGCGTCGCGGCAATACTTGTTATTTTTCTTTGCGGTTATGCTCTTGCACACGTTATTACAAAAAAGCGTAGTCAGCTCGGTGTCCTTGCTCAGTGTTCATTCCGTTCAAATTATGCTATAATCGGAATTCCGCTTGCACTTTCTCTGGGCGGTGAAGAGGCGGTTGCCTTTGCTTCTGTGCTTTCGGCTGTAGCAGTGCCCATGTTCAATTGCCTGGCGGTTATCCTTCTTTCACATTATGCACAGGAGAACAGTAATAAGAACACAATTACGGACACTCTCAGAAAGACTGTGAAGAATCCGCTGATTATCGGCGTGTTTGTCGGTATTGCGGCACTTGTTGTCCGTTCGTTTATCCCTGTAGGTGAGTCGGGAATGCCTGTGTTTACAATCGAAAACAACATCCCGTTTTTCTATAAGGCGCTGAAGAATTTATCAGCAGTCGCTTCACCTCTTGCCCTTGTTGTCCTTGGTGCAAGATTTGACTTCAAGGCAGTCAGCTCGCTTAAAAAGGAAATCATCTCAGGCACGGTTATGAGGGTGGTTATGGCTCCGTTTATCGGTCTCGGAGGCGCGATTATTTTAAGTGAATTTACAGATTTGTTCAGCTTCTCGGAAATTGAGTATCCTGCACTGATATCACTTTTTGCCACACCTACTGCGGTTTCAAGTGCCGTAATGGTCGGTGAAATCGGCGGTGATGAGCAGCTGGCAGGTCAGCTTGTTGTGTGGACAAGCGTCATCTCAATGTTTACAATTTACCTGATAGTATTTGCAATGAAATATTTTGCGATTATATAAAGCTTAAGGAGGATAAATATGAAACTCGATATCAGAAAAACGGCAGCTGCAGTTGCTGCATCGGCTACAGTTGCGTCTGCTGCGGTTGCAGCCAAGAAAATCAAGGAAAAAACCTTCTGTCCCATCTGTACTGCAAAGAAGCTTATCAACAGTACAAAAATCAGTCAGTGCACGGAAAGAGGCTACGATAACGGAACTGCGCTTACTCCGCCTATGGGCTGGTCAAGCTGGAATCTTTTCAGACACAGAATCAGTGAAGACCTCATCAAGGAGATTGCCGATGCTATGGCAGCAAGCGGCCTTGCAGACTGTGGCTACAGATATGTTAATATTGACGACTGCTGGCAGGCATCAACAAGAGATGCTGACGGTAAGCTTCAGTGCGACAAAGTCAATTTCCCGAGCGGAATCAAGGCACTCGCTGAGTATGTCAACAGTAAGGGTATAAAGCTTGGTATCTATTCGTCAAACGGTACATTTACCTGCGAGGATTATCCTGCAAGTCTCCGCCACGAAAGAATTGATGCGGAAACCTTTGCAGAGTGGGGCGTTGAATACTTCAAATATGACTTCTGCCACAATGTGCCCATACCCGGCATTGCTCCGAGAATCTGCGCTGTTTCTGTTGCAGACAAGGACACAGGTGAGGTTTATGCGCGCTATACTTCGGCAGAAATGAAGCTCAGGGGTATGGCGAGAATCGTGCCCGACGAAAAGGTGGAAACAAAGAACTATATTGACGGCCTTGATGCAGGTAACGGCAGCTTTACGGTTGAGTTTGATGCAAAGGAAGAGGGTGACTACCTTCTTCATATTGATATCAGAAAGGATTCCAGAAAAAACAAATTCATTATGGCAAAGGTGAACGGCCGTGAGGAAATTCACATTTACTGTGTAAGCAGACACAACTGGACTCCCGAAGGAAAGCTTATGGAGACAATTCACCTTGAAAAGGGCGTCAATGTGATTGAGTTTAAAAATCCTGTAGGCTCAAAGGCTGACTCAGCTGCAATTCAGTATAAGCTTATGGGCAGAGAGCTCAAGCGTGCCACTAAGAAGTATGCCGAAGAAAACGGCACAGAGGAAAAGCCAATTGTTTTCTCAATTTGCGAGTGGGGACGCAACCGTCCCTGGAAGTGGGGTCAGGAGGCAGGTAACCTTTGGAGAACAACACCCGATATCGGTGCTTCGTGGATATCCTTCCTTGGTATTTATGAGCATAACGTACGCCTTGCAAAGTATGCAGGTCCGGGCGCATGGAATGACCCTGATATGCTTGAGGTGGGCAACGGAAATCTTACAATTGACGAAAACATATCACACTTCAGTCTCTGGTGTATGATGAACGCTCCTCTTATTCTCGGTAACGATGTAAGAAAATTCATAAAGGAAGACGGCACCGTTGATACAGAGAGCAAAATTTATCAGATTCTCACTAACAAAACAATGATAGGCATCAATCAGGATGTGCTCGGTGTGCAGTGCAGACGAATCAGAACAGGTGTTGTAGATATTCTTGTAAAGCCTCTTGAGGGCTCAAGGGTTGCACTTTGTGTGTTCAATAAGGGTAAGAATAATGCCTTTACAAATTATAAAATTTCAGACCTTCTTAACATCGGTTACCTTAACCTTCCCAAAAAGGACGGTTATAAGGTGCTTGATGTCTGGGAAAACAGTGTTTCGGAGAATGCTACCGTAATCCGCGCTGCAACACCCTGTCACGGCTCGAAGGTTTATATTATTGAATAAAAACGCAGAAAGTCACACTTCAGATTAAATAAAAGCAGATGCTTTCAGTAGGTAAACTGAAAATATCTGCTTTTTCTTTTGTCTTTTTATACTTGTTAATCGGACAACCGTTTAAGATTTTTACACCTGATAAATGTATTTTATCAGAGCATCCTTTTTGTTTTCTGCTTTTCCGTCGATTACCGCCTCAAGCAGCATCTGAAGCTTTTCACCGATTTCCTTCCCTTTGAAGCCGAGCGCCATAAGGTCGTTTCCGTTGATGTCAAGCTTTTTCAGCGAGAAGCAGTCATCCTGGCTGATAATCTCTCTTGCCATTTCTTCAAGTCGGTCAAAGTGCTTGCTTCTTGAGGAGAATTCAGGCGCAAGTCCTGCAGTGTCTGCCCTTTTCAGCTTTATCAGGTCGAAAAAGAGGTCCTTTCCCATTGAAGCGAGGCGACGCTTTATTATTTTTTCGCTTTCTTCTATGGGGGCGTCGTGAGCCTTTATCAGCCTTACAACGGCTTCTTTTGTTTTATTGTCGCAACGAAGGTCGGTAAGCCTTTTTTCTGCAATTTCTGCACTTTTTCCTGCGTGACCGTAAAAGTGTCCGATGCCGTCTTTATCCGTTTCAAAGCAGAAGGGCTTTGCCGAATCGTGAAAAAGGGCGGCAAGGCGCAGGTGCACAAGAGGGGGAGTGCTTTCAGTTACAACGGCAGTATGTGTCAGCACATCGTGTATGTGGTGAAAATTATGCTGGTCAAAGCCTTCCATGACACTGATTTCAGGTATGATTTCACCGAAAATGTCAGGGTAAGAGACGAGGATGCATCTGACGTTTTTACCGCAAAGCAGTTTTGATAATTCGCTGAAAACCCTTTCCTTTGAAAGATTCTTTATAAGGTGTCGGCATTTGTGCATAGCGTCGCTTGTTTCCTGCTCTATTTCAAATCCGAGCACCGATGAAAAACGAAGTCCCCTTAAGATTCTGAGTGAATCCTCGTTAAATCTTTCTGATGGATTGCCTACACAGCGTATGAGTCTTTTTTCGATGTCTTTTATGCCGTCAAAGGGGTCAATTATTCCGATAGAGGGGCTGTATGCAATACTGTTTACGGTAAAGTCTCTTCTTGCAAGATCATCGGTGAGATTTTTTGTGAATCTAACCGTGTCGGGATGTCGGTTGTCACTGTAGGTGCTTTCGAGTCGGTAGGTTGTTACCTCAAGGGCTTCGTTTTCAAGTATAACTGTTACCGTGCCGTGCTTTGCTCCCGTGTCCAGGGTTTTATGGTCTTTGAATATGCGGAAGATATCTTCGGTTTTGGCATTTGTTGTAATATCGCAGTCGTGAGCAGGAATACCCATAAGCATATCTCTGATGCATCCTCCGACGGCGAAGGCCTCAAAGCCGTTTTTATTCAGTGTGTCGATTATATATAATGCTTTTTCTGAAAGGTAAACCAAATTCTCACCGCCTTTATTGCAGATATCTTCAGCTTTTTACTGTATTATACACATATTGTGAAATTTTTTCAATAAGGTTGAATTATAAAGTGTTTTGTGTTAGAATTATGTTGTATTATAATGAAATCAAGAGGCAGTGAAAAATGGAAAAGAATTTCGGAACTTTCAGAAAAGCCACTTTCGGAGGTTTCAACAGAAAAGATGTAATAAGCTATGTTGAAAGAATCAAGAATGAAACCTTTGAATACAGATGCCAGGTTGAAGATACAATCAGAAAGCTTAATGAAAAAATAACGGAGCTTGAAGGGGCACTTGCAGGTGCAGAGCCGTCATCTTCACCCGCAGTATACGAATCCGGCAAGGTGTTTGCATCAGGCGAATCCTACACAGACATCAAGGACGCTACAGAGCATCTTAAAAGTGTTGCCGATGAGCTTTGCAGCAGTCTTGGTGAGTTTATTGAAAAGCTGTCACAGAGGGGGCTTTGCGAGGATAGCTGCAGTAAGGAAGCAATTCTTCCCGAAGCGGAGAAAGAGCCTCTTTCGGATGTAGAAAGCATTCTTACAAGTATTGCCTTCCTCGGAGAAAAAAAGGTAAAGACTGCTGAAGAAACAGAAAACAAGGCTCAGCCTTCCGACGTAGACGGTATTCTTTCGGCACTTTCATTTCTCTACTGATATAATCAAATTTTACGAAAGCGGTGATCGTTTATGAAAAGCTACAGAAAACCTATAAGATTTGTCCTTACATTTATGACTGTGCTTTTTCTTTTCTCAGTCACTGCTTTTTTTTCTTTTGCCGCTGATGACTTCGAAGCACAGATAGCTTCCTTCCCCGAAAGCTATAAGGCAGGGCTGCGTGAACTCCACAAGGAGTATCCGGAATGGAAATTTCAGCCTTTTTTTACGGGACTTGACTGGAACACGGTTATAGATAATGAGCATGACGATTATGCACTCGTTGAAGATGAGGTGACTGCAAGAATTTTCAAGAGCCTCGAGGCAGACGACTACAATGCGGCAGGGGATTACTTCTACTATAAGGACGGAGACTTTGTTGCAGGTAGCCGACTTGCGGTAGAGTACTTTATGGACCCGCGTAACTTCTTTAACAAAAGCGGTATTTTTCAGTTTGAGCTTCTTAATTTTTCCTCGCTTTATACTGTAAATGCCGTTGAAGCAGTACTGTCAAATTCTTTTATGGGCAATTCTAAAATGACCTATAAGGATGCATCGGGAAATATTCACACCGATGAGATGACCTATGCCCAGGCTATTTTCAATGCGGGTAAAACCTATAATATCAATCCCTGCTTCCTTGCATCGAAAATTCTCAATGAGGTCGGAAGCAACGGAAGCGAAAGCGTTTCCGGCACAAATTCACGGTATCCGGGTATATATAACTTTTATAACATCGGCGCTTCTGACGGCGCAGGTGCAGTAGAAAGAGGACTTTTGTGGGCAAGCGGCAACGGTATAGGCTCAACAACATACCACCGTCCCTGGAACACACCTTATAAATCAATTATGGGCGGGGCACTGTTTCTTGCTGAGGAGTATATCGCTGCAGGACAGTTTACGGGTTATCTTCAGCGCTTCAATGTAAACCCTGATGCAGACTATAAGCTTTATACCCATGAGTATATGTCAAACCTTTCAGGCGCATTGTCTCAGGGACACTCAACCTATCTTTCCTACAGAAATATGGGTATGCTCAACAGAGAAATCATTTTCTCTATTCCCGTTTATAACAATATGAGCGATGTTGACGCTGACGGCAGACTTATCGGTGCCGAAAACACTGAGCAGTACGCCACAGTCACACAAGGCTGCACTGTCTATACGGGTCCCTCTGTTGACCACAGCGAGCTTCTGGACAGCAGCGGCAGGACGGTTTTTGTTGCAAAGGGCACTGAGGTGAAAATCCTTGCCAAATATGTTACCGACGCCTATTATTATCCCGAAATTCTCGAAGAGCCTTTCTGGTATCAGATTTCATTTTCTTCATCGGGTAAGACTCTTACGGGCTATGTTCCTGCGGTAAGATTAAATGTTGCCTCGGGTGTTTATGTTAAAACAGGTGTTACCGACATCTCACTTGTCAGAACAGACAAGATAAAAAACAATATCATATCATCCGATCCGACGATGGTAAAAATTATTGACGGTGATACAGTCAATTTCCTGAAAAAAGGTAAGGTTACACTTTACTTTTATGATTCCTGCGGTAATTTTGAGGAAATCCTTTTTGTTGTAGGTGATTACGGCTCATATTACCCTGCAAATCTTACTCTTTCGGTAAATGAAAACACAGTTACTGCATCTGTGAATGCCCATAATAAGGCAATTGCTTACGGATTTTCAATTTCCTCTTCTGACGGAAAATTCAGAAAGGCGACCTTCGGTGCCGATAATACAGCTATCCTGTCGGGACTTAAAAGCGGTACTGCCTATACAGTTTTCGCGCAGAATCAGTACAGTAAATATGCCTATTCCAAAACTGTCAGTCAGAGCTTTATCACAAAGCCGCAGACAGTAAGTAATCTCAAATATGTGAAATCCGCTTCAGGCACTGCAGAGCTTTTCTGGACACCTGTTGAAAATGCTACGGGCTATGAGGTGCTTTCCTTCAATGATAAGACGGGCAGCTTTACACGTGTTACTCTTGTGTCCTTCGGTAATGACAGATGTACGCTTTCAGCGTCTCAGGCGGCAGCTGAAAACTTTGTTGTACGTGCGTACTGTAAATACGGTACTCTTGTGTCCTACGGTGCTGAGTCAAATCTTGTATCGCTTTCCGATAAGCCTTCAATGCCTGACGGAATAAAAATTACATCCGTAAAGGCAGACGGCTACACAATTTCGTGGACAGGTGATGAAAAAAGCGACGGCTACGAGGTCTTCAGCTGCATTGAGGGACAAAGCAGCTACACCCTTATAAAGGATGTTACAGATACCTCTGTGACTATTACGGGTCTTTCTCACGGTGATGTAAGAAGCTACCGCATACGTGCATATAAAGTCACAGACGGCGTCAGACTTTACTCTGTTGCAACAAAGCCGGTGACCGGTATTACTCTTCCTGTGGCAGTTTCTTCTCTCAGGGTTACTCCGGGAAGCGGTAGGGCAATGCTTTCCTGGCAGACAGTAGCAGGAGCTTCAGGTTATACTGTCTATTACAGAAAGTCGGGCGGCGAGCTTAAGAGTATAAACGTCAGCTCCAATAACTGCGAGCTGAAAAATCTTGACAGCTACTCACTTTATTATTTTGCAGTTTCCGCTTTTATCACACGTGAAGACACAACCGTTACCGGTGTACGCTCTGCCACACAGTCAGCGAAGACGATGCCGTCAGTGCCTGTGAATATTTCACTTGTTTCTGCAGGCTATAACTTTGTCAGACTTCAGTGGTATGATGACAGCAGCCTTGATGCATACAAGGTGTACGTGCTTGATTCATCGGATAAGCTTATCGGCAGCAAGGCTGCATACAGTAATACGCTTACCCTCGGTCCTCTTGAGGTCGCATCTAAGTATAAATTTATTATCCGCGGATATAAGCTTGTTGACGGTAAATATATCGGCTCGGAAAACTCCGCCCCCTTTGTAGCTTCAACTGTACTGCCTGTGCCTGAGGGCATAAAATCAACCGGCGTAACAGAGAAAACCTTCCGCCTTTCCTGGACCAAAATTCCAAATGCGGCAGGCTATAATCTTTATCTTGAGCAGTCAGGCTCTATGAAAAAGGTAAAAACCGTCACAACAAACTACTGTGATGTTGACTTTATGCCTGCTTCAACTGTAGGTAAATTCTGCGTAACCGCGCTTTACAAAAAGGGCAGCGAGGTGCTCGAAAGCAAGGGCTCGGCTAAGTTCACCGCATCAACCTTGCCGGCAGCGGTAAGCTCAGTTTCCGCAGTTGCAACAAGCAACAGTGTGAAGCTTACCTGGAGTGAGGTCAACGATGCCTATTGCTACAGAGTATATCTTTATGAAAACGGAAAATTTGTGCTGAAGAAGACTCTTGAGGAAAACACCTGCACGCTTACGGGTCTTAAGGACTGTACGACAAACTATGTTGCCGTAAGAGCCTATTTCAAAAACACCACGGGTGTACTTACGGGTAAGCACGTAACTCAGAAATTCTATACGCGGCCTCTGAGCGTTGAAAAAATCGTTCAGTCCAACCGTACGGATACGTCTTATACACTTACCTGGAGTGCATCGTCAGCACCTGTAAACAGATATTACGTTTACCGCTACAATACATCGGCAAAGAAGTATGAGCTTCTCGGCTCGACTTCAAAAACCACCTGCAATATTAAAAATATCAAGCCGGGTACAACTCAGCGCTACGCCGTAATTGCATCTGTTGTCAAGGACGGAAAGGCGATTGTTTCATCAGCCTTCACCTATTACTATGATTGCGGCACCTATCTTTCAAAAACTGAAAATCTCAGACAGACTGCCGCAACGGAAAGTGCAATCAGAATCAACTGGGACAGTGTTGAGGGTGCAACGGGCTACAGGGTTTATGTCTATGACGCAAAAGCCGAAAGCTTTAAGCTGCTTGGTACCGCACACGGCACTCAGGCAACCTTTACGGGACTTCCCTCAGGCGCTGAATATTACTTCAGAGTCAATGCCGTCAAGGAGTCATATTCCTCGGTAGTTGTCGGTTATTATTCGTCAACCCTACGTGCGGCAACGAAATAATCGTTTTTTCAAAAATAAAATATAAAAATATCACTTATTTTCGTTTTTATTCTTGACAAATTGAAGGTATATCTATATAATGTTATTCGTTAATATGAGGTGAGTTATGTTTATTGCACTTGAAAATTTATTCAACGCGGGCATAAAGTCAATTCCTCTTGATTATGAGTTTGATTTTTCCGAAAGCAGTTTTAACGGTGTGTTTCCATTCACAACGCCTGTTAAACTCAGGGGTGAAATCACAAACTCTGCAGGGATTGTCACTGTAAAGGGTAAGATTTCTTTTATTCTTGAAATGTGTTGTGACCGTTGTGCCGCTGAGGTTAAATTACCCTTCGAGGTGGATATGGATCACGGTCTTGTCCACACGCTCAACGATGAGGATAACGATGATTACATTCTCGTTGAGGATATGAAACTCGATATCGAGCAGCTCACATCAGAAGACATTTATCTTGCTTTGCCGGCCAAGATTCTCTGCAAGGAAGATTGCAAGGGTGTCTGTGCAAAGTGCGGAGCAGATTTAAATGAAGGTCCCTGCGGTTGTAAAAAGGATATCGACCCGAGATGGGAAGGCCTTTTTGACTGAGGCGACCGTTAGCTTGGTTATTTTTAATTATTATTATAAGGAGGTGCTGGACGATGGCAGTACCAAAGAGAAGAGTATCAAAGGCAAGAAGAGATAAGAGACGTTCAAACGTATGGAAGCTTGACGCTCCCACACTCGTAAGATGCAAGCAGTGCGGTGCATACACAGTTCCCCACAAGGTTTGTGCTGAATGTGGTTATTACAAGGGCAAGCAGGTTGTTGTTAAGGACGAAGACTAAGCCTTTGGAACTTTGAGAGGTAGAGAAGCAAAACCTTCTCTGCCTTTTTTACTTGTGTAAGAGTAAATTAACAGTATCTGATTTCCGGGAGGGTAATATGTCTGTTGAAATAAAAAGCGTAAAAAAATGGTCTGTTGCCTTTCTGAAGGGCGTCAGGGCAGGAGACAGACTTGTGTCGGTAAACGGAAATGAAATCAACGATTTTCTCGATTATGATTTTTATGTTTCCGACGGTGAAAAACTTAGTTTCCTTTTTGAGCGTGACGGTAAAAGCCGTACGGTAACCTTCGGCAAAAAAAGCGATTTCGGACTCGAGTTTGAAAGCTATCTTATGGATAAGCAGAAGCGTTGCCGTAACAAGTGCATTTTCTGCTTTATCGATCAGAATCCCGAGGGCATGAGGGAAAGCATCTACTTTAAGGATGATGACTCCCGTCTTTCCTTTCTTTTCGGAAACTATATCACCCTTACAAACCTCACGGATGCAGACGTTGAGCGCATAATAAAAATGCACATAAGTCCCGTAAATATTTCTGTTCACACCATGAATCCGGAGCTTCGTGTCAGGATGATGAATAACAAAAATGCAGGCGAGTGCCTCAGCTACATTTACCGCCTTGCAGAGGCGGGGATTGAAATCAACACTCAGCTTGTGCTTTGTCCCGGCATAAATGACGGAAAGGAGCTTCGTTACAGTATAACAGAGCTCGGAAAGCTGTACCCTGCAGTGCAGAGCATAGCGGCAGTACCCGTAGGTGTCACAAAGCACCGTGAAGGACTTTTTGATATGCCTTCATACACAAGGGAAACTGCAGGAGATGTAATTGATATCATTGATTCCTTCGGTGAAGCCTTTATCGGACAATACGGCACACGGCTTGTATATGCGGCTGACGAGTTTTACCTCAAGGCTGAAAGAGAGATTCCTGAGGCTGATTATTACGAAACCTATCCGCAGATTGAAAACGGTGTCGGAATGTGGCGTGACTTCCTTTGTCAGGCGGAAGCTGAAACAAAAAGCATTGTAAAAAATACAGATACAGAAAAAACTGTCAGTCTTGCAACGGGTACGGCGGCATATCCGCTTATAAAGCAGCTTGCAGACAGATTGACAGAGCTTTATCCGAAGGTCAGAATAAATGTTTATGAAATTAAAAACGACTTTTTCGGTCACAGCGTAACCGTCGCAGGGCTTGTGACGGGCGGTGACCTTATAAATCAGCTTAAAGGGAAAGAACTCGGCGAAAAGCTGCTTATTCCTGATGTTATGCTCAGAAGCGAGGGTGACCTTTTCCTCGACAGCATTTCCCTTGAAGATGCCGAAGAAGAGCTTGGAATAAAAATAACTCCTGTTTACACAAGCTCATCGGCGCAGTTAATCAAAGATATTTTCAGTTAACAATTGTTTTTTAAGTAATTTTTCATTAAGGAGGCGATAATATGGCAAGACCGGTAGTTGCCATTGTCGGCAGACCCAATGTCGGTAAATCCACCCTTTTTAATAAGCTTATAGGTGAGCGCCTTTCCATTGTAGATGACACTCCAGGCGTTACCAGAGACAGAATCTACGGTGACTGCGAGTGGCTCAACCGTCATTTTCTTCTTATTGACACAGGCGGCATTGAGCCTAAAAGTGACGATATTATCTTAAAGCAGATGCGCCGTCAGGCTCAGCTTGCTATTGACAGCGCAGAGGTTATTATTTTTGTTACAGACCTTCGTACAGGTGTTGTTGCGACGGACGCTGATGTTGCCGCGATGCTCCAGAAAAGCGGAAAGCCTATTGTGCTTTGTGTAAATAAGTGTGACACCGTCGGTGAAACTCCTCTTGAGTTTTATGAGTTTTACAATCTCGGCTTAGGTGACCCTATTGCAGTATCTTCAGTGCACGGTCACGGTACGGGTGATCTTCTTGATGCCGTGCTCGGGTATCTTCCCGAGCAGGAAGAGCAGGAAGAGGAGAGTACGCTTATCAAGGTTGCCGTAATCGGTAAGCCCAATGTAGGTAAATCCTCACTGATAAATGCAATTTCAGGTGAAGAAAGAGCCATTGTTTCCGATATTGCAGGTACTACAAGAGATGCTACCGACACATATATTTCAAACGAGTACGGTGACTTTATGTTCATCGATACTGCAGGACTTCGCAGGAAAAGCAAGGTTGAGGATCAGATTGAAAAATATTCTGTCATAAGAGCCAGAATGGCTGTTGAAAAATCCTCGGTATGTGTTATAATGATAGATGCCCTTGAAGGCTTTACAGAGCAGGATTCCAAGGTTGCAGGTATTGCGCACGAAATGGGTAAGGCTTGTATAATTGCCGTAAATAAGTGGGACGCACTTGAAAAAGACGGCAAAACAATGGATGCCTACAGAAAAAAGCTTATGATAGACTTTTCGTTTATGTCATACGCTCCTATAATTTTCATTTCTGCAAAAACAGGTCAGCGTCTTGACAGACTTTTCGAGCTTATAAGGTTTGTTGATGAGCAGAATTCCATGCGAATCTCAACAGGTAAGCTCAACGATGTTCTTGCCGCTGCCACTGCAAGAGTTCAGCCTCCAACAGATAAGGGCAAGCGACTCAAGATTTATTATATGACCCAGGCATCCACAAGACCGCCCACATTCGTCTGCTTTGTCAACGATAAGGAGCTTTTCCACTATAGCTATCAGCGTTATCTTGACAATCAGATAAGGGAGATTTTCGGCCTTGAAGGCACACCCACACGTTTTGTTATAAGAGAAAGAGATAAGAAATAAATTTAATTTATTGAAGGGGATTTTCTCTATGTTAAAATCGAAAAGCAGACTTCTTTCATCATCTGATGAAAATATGAGCAAAAAGAGTTTTTTTCTACTTTACAGCTGTTTATTTGCAGTTGTTGCTTTTGTAGTTTTTTATCACTATATTGAGTACGGTATAACCTTTGTCCGTAACGGTGACGGCTATTATCAGCATTATACTGCGCTGGAATATTTCGGCAAATGGCTCAGAAGAATAATATATACTCTGTTTTCCGAGCATAAGTTGGTTATTCCCAACTGGGACTTCTCAATCGGACTCGGCTCGGATGTGATTACAACCTTCAATTATTACGTTATAGGTGATCCGCTTACACTTCTGAGCGTTCTTGTTCCCGTAAAGTACACTCCCTACCTTTATACCTTCCTTTGTCTTTTCAGGTATTATCTTATAGGTCTGTGTTTCTCACTTTACTGTTTTGAAAGAAAGTACAACAATGTAATAGGTGTACTCATTTCTGCTTTTACCTACACATTTTGCTCTTATGCACTCTATGCAGGAACAATGCATCCCTATTTCATAAATCCGATGATATATCTTCCTCTTATACTTATAAGCGTGGAGAAGATTTTCAAAAACAGAAATCCCATATATCTCACATTGATCGTTTGTATTGCCGAGATAAGCAATTTCTACTTCTTCTATGTGCTTGTTATTGCAACGGTGGTTTATGTTCTTCTCAGGCTTGTTGAAATATACAAAACTGACATCAAGGCTATGATACCTCCGCTTTTCAGAGTTGCAGTGTCCTCGGTAATCGGCGTACTTCTCGGCGCGGTGATTTTCCTTCCCGTAGTTCTTAAGCTCTTTGCTGACAGCAGAGTAGGCGTCAACTATGATTATCCTCTTTTCTATGCACTTAAATATTATCTCAGATTCCCTGCCGCAATGATTTCACATAACTATAAGGGCGGTTGGACTCTTCTCGGTTACAGTGTTATCATTCTGTTTTCGGTAGCAGCACTCTTTACTGCAAGAAAGAAGCATACCTTCCTGAAGGTTTTCTTCCTTATCGGTCTCGGCGGCTTTGTTTCTCCGATATTCGCAGGCTTTGCAAACGGTTTCTCATATCCGTGTAACCGTTGGGGCTTTGTATTCTCATTTATTATTTCTTTTGTTGTTGCAGCAACATGGGAGGAGCTTTTCAGCATTGTAAATAAAAAACGGCTCATCGCGGTTGCAGTGCTTCCTGTCGTTTATACGGGACTTTGCTTTCTTACCGATCAGACAGTAAAGGAAAGAATGATTGTCAGCACGCTGAGTGTTATTGTCATCTGTGCAGGACTTCTTGTCTGTGGCTTTGTTATGAAAAACAGCAAGACCTCAAGGATGATTCTGAAGGCATCGGTAGCATTTTTGTGTATTCTCTGTATCGGAACAAATGCACACTTTGTTTTCTTTGATGCTGATGAAAAGTATTATTCAAAGGAATACATCAATAATTATTCAGCCCTTGACGCTCAGAGCGTCAAGGCTGCTGCAGAAGCTGACGGACAGACTGAATTCTACCGTTTTTCTGGTGATGCACTTTCAAACAATAACACCGTAAGAACCGGTATGAGCAATACTCAGTACTATTGGAGCCTTTCTGACGAAAGCATATCCGATTTCCACGAAAGCATCAATATCAACGAGTCCTATTATCAGTTTTATAACGGCTTTGATGATATCACCTCTCTGAATACACTTGCAGGTGTAAAGTATTTCTACAACTTCCCGAAGGACAAAAACACAAATGTGCCTTACGGTTTTGTTCCGACGGAAACAGCAGATGTATACAGAAACGAAAATGCTCTGCCTTTGGGCTATACTTATGACGGATACATCACCAGAGCAGAGTACGATGCACTTGAAACCTCTCTTGATAAACAGCAGGCACTTCTTCAGGGCGTTGTTCTCGAAGAGGGCGATACATATTCCGTAAAGGCTGAGCCTGAATTTGTAACCAAGGAGCTCGATAAGGAGCTTATTATAAAAACCAAAAATGTTGTTTATAAGGACAATACCTTTATTGTTACAAAGGAAGACGCCAAGGTTTACTTTAAAATTGAACCTCAGAAAAACAGTGAGCTTTACATAAGCCTGAAGGATATTTCCTATAAGGGCACAAGCTTATACAATCTTTTCACTGACGATACAAGCGTTGACCCGAACAATATTTACAATATGGAATCTTTTGAAAAGCTCAGCGAGGACCGGCAGGAAAAAATCAGACAGAATCATCTTTACTGGACAGAGCAGACAATTATACCCTTTGCTGTGGGTACAATGAATTCAGATAAAAAAATCATTTCCGGCAAGCAGATACAGTATTTCACACCGACCTTTACATTCTACTGCAACAAGACTTCTTTTGATGCAAACCTCGGCTACAGCGAAGACGGCTGCGAGTATGTTGCACTCAGATTCCCGTATATCGGCACTTATTCCTTCAGTGACATTTCCATTTACGCTCAGGATATGGGACTTTACGATAAGTGTGTAAAGGAGCTTTCACAGGAGACTCTTAGTAATGTAAACATTGAAACCGATAAGGTAACGGGCAATATCAGCGTTGATTCGGCAAAGCTTCTCTGTCTTTCAATTCCTTATTCTGATGGTTGGACAGCTTATGTTGACGGTGAGGAAACAGAGCTTATGAAGGCAAATGTTATGTATATGGCACTTGAAATTCCTGAGGGAGACCACGAAATCGAGTTGAGATATACCGTGCCGACAATAAAAATCGGTGCAATCGTTACAATTTTCGGACTTCTGTTGCTTTTTGCATTCTATATGTGGTATCATATAATGAGAAAGAAAAATCGCATTACTTTTTAAAGAAATCGACTGAAAAGGATGTTTGCTATGAAAATCAAGCACTCTCTTATTGTGCCTTGCTATAACGAAGAGGGAAACGTCGAAAAATTCCTCGAGGTTACAAAAAAGGCGATGACGGGATATACAGATGATTATGAGATAATTTTCGTTAACGACGGCAGCCGTGACGAGACTCCGAAAAAGCTCAGAAAGATTTTCAATGAGAATAAGGATGTCAGAATCAAGGTTATAAACTTTTCCAGAAATTTCGGTAAGGAGGCTGCTATGTATGCAGGTTTCACCGAGGCCGTAGGGGAGTACGTTACAATAATTGACGCTGACCTTCAGCAGGATCCTCTCTATGCCGTTGAGATGGGCAGAATCCTTGACGAAGACCCTGATTGTGATATGGTTGCGGCTTTTCAGGAAAAGCGTAAGGAGGGCAAGTTTATCACTGCCTGTAAAACTATGTTCTATAAAACAATCAACAAGGTTACGGAGGTTGACTTCATCAGTGATGCCAGTGACTTCCGCACTATGAGACAGAGCGTAGTGAAAACTATTCTTTCGCTTCCCGAATATCACCGTTTCTCAAAGGGTATTTTCTCCTGGGTAGGCTATAATACAAAGGCAATACCCTACGAGGTAAAGGAAAGAGAAAGCGGAGAAACCAAATGGAATTTCACAAAGCTTCTCAAATATGCCCTTGACGGAATTATCGCATATACGGACGCACCGCTTAAAATGCCCTTGTATTTCGGTATTGCTATGGGAGTACTTTCGGTTATATTCTTCTCCATAGGTTGCATAGGCGCTTTGCTTGCACCTGTTCTGATGCTTTACGGCTTTATTGCGGCTTCTGTTTTCTTTGCAGGCGCGATAATCTGTGTCTTCCTTGGTATTATCGGATATTATCTGGGCAAGATACATACTCAGGTAAAAGACAGACCAATATTTATTGCAAAAGAGATTTTGACTTATGATGACAAAGATTAAAGAACTGATAATTAAATATAAAGAGCTTATTATTTACGTGATTTTCGGCGGACTTACCACAGTCGTAAACCTTGTAGTGTTTACACTTTTCGGTATGCTTCTCGGAGACGAAAGATATCTGATTACAAATGCGATTGCATGGTTTGCTGCTGTTGTGTTTGCTTATATTACAAACAAAATCTGGGTGTTTGAAAGTAAAAGCTGGTCGGGCAAGGTGCTTCTGAAGGAAATTCCTTCATTTTTTGCTGCAAGAGTTTTTTCCTTCGTGCTTGAAGAAGCAGGACTCTTCCTTTTTGTGGATATTCTTTCCTTCAATGAGATTTCAATTAAAATTCTTTCCTTTGAAATCGGAGGCGAGCTTATCGCAAAGGTTATTCTTGCCGTTGTTGTAGTTGTAGTAAACTATGTGCTTTCAAAGCTCGTTATTTTCAAAAAGAAATAGTTGTTTTCACTGCAAATTAATTATTTCTATTTTGCAGTTGACAATTTATTAAAAGTTTATTATAATAAATATACTACAGGTAGTTTTTACTATCACTTCTTAAGGAGGAAACATATTATGAAAAAATTTATTTCTGTTTTACTTGCAGCTATTATGCTTGTATCATGCTTCAGCGTGGTATCCTTTGCAGTTACAATTGAAGGTGATTGCAAATGTGACGGAACACATAATCCTGCAGGCTTATGTCACTGCTGCATTTATTGCCCCAACATTGATCCCACCTATGTAACAGCTTGCGCAAAGGCATCACTCAATTCTGATGTAAAAGAAGTTTGTTGCTATGAGTGCACAGGTATTTTAGGTTGTGATTGCGGTTGTTCATGTTGCGATCTCGGTGACGAGGACCTCGGCGACGACGATAACAAGTTTGATGATTATGTTTCAGAGCAGGATAAGCAGAGCTTTGTTGACGGCTTCCAGGCAATTCTCAAGAAGGTTTCCGATTTCTTCGATAATCTCTTTGATATGATCTTCGAATTCCTTGGTCTTGAAGATGTTCTCGGCAGTGAAGGCGACAAGCTTCCCGACGATCTCGAAAACAATCCCTATGAATCATAAGTTAACGCACTTATACAGAGGCAGCTGACGGCTGCCTCTTATTTTTTACAGTAAAGCATTGACTGAATCTGTGAGCAGGTGTATAATGAATATCAAATTCTAATCAGATAAGACGGTGACTAATATGGTATCAAACGAAATGTTCGATCTTGGAGCAAAGAGCTCTGTTATAAGAGAAATATTTGAATACGGCAAAAAAAGATCTGCTGAAATCGGTAGAGAAAATGTTTTTGATTACAGTCTCGGAAACCCCAGCGTACCGGCACCCGAAAGTGTTAACGAGGCAATCCGTGAGCTTACGCTTTCAATGAACTCCTGCGACCTTCACGGCTATACGTCAGCAGTAGGTGACAATGATACAAGACAGGCTATTGCAGATAATCTTAATGAGCGTTTCGGCACGAGCTTCTCTATGAAGAATTTCTATATGACTGCCGGTGCAGCTGCTTCTCTTTGCATTACATTCAGAGCACTTACCGAAAAGGATGACGAGATCATCATTTTTGCTCCTTATTTTCCTGAATATAAGGTTTTTATCTCTTCGGCAGGGGCAAAGCCTGTTGAGGTTAAGTGTAAGGCTGATGACCTTCAGATTGATCTTGAGGCATTTGAGAAAGCTATAACCGTAAACACAAAGGCAGTAGTCGTTAACTCGCCCAATAACCCTTCAGGCGTTGTTATAAACGAAGAAACCGTAAAAGGCCTTTGTGCTATCCTCGAAAAGAAGCAGAAGGAATACGGAAGAGACATTTTCCTCGTTTCCGATGAGCCTTACCGTGAGCTTGTTTACGGCGATGTTACAGTGCCTTATCTCACAAAGTATTATAAAAACACAATTGTGTGTTATTCCTACAGTAAATCCCTTTCACTTCCCGGTGACAGAATCGGATATATTCTTGTGCCCGATGAGGTCAGCAATTTTGAGCTTGTCTATAAGGCAGTCTGCGGTGCAGGCAGAGCACTTGGTTATGTTTGCGCACCATCACTTATGCAGAGAGTAATCACAAAATGTGTCGGACAGACATCTGATGTTTCGGTATATAAGATGAACCGCGATATTCTTCTTGATGCATTCAATAAATACGGTTTTAAGGTTGCAAAGCCCGACGGAGCATTTTATCTGTTTATGAAATCACCTGAGACTGAAGCATCGGCTTTCTGTGAAAAAGCAAAAAAGTACGACCTTCTTCTTGTGCCCAGCGATTCCTTTGGATTCCCGGGTTATGTTCGCCTTTCATACTGTGTTTCAACTGAAATGATTAAAAGGTCACTTCCTTCCTTCGAAAAGCTGGCAAAGGAATACAACCTTATATGATTTGATGCGGATTGAATAGCAAATCAGCAATTAAGCGGTTTGCAGGCTCGCAGAGTCCGGCGGCTGCCGCGGCTTGTGAACTGACAGGAGATGTTAAGTGAATTTTTGCTTATAAAGTGAACATTGTATTAATAAAAATCAACATATTAGTTCAATATGTCACGAATAAATTAATTAACAGATGAATGTCGATTTTTTAATGCATATTTCTTGACAAAACAGGCATAATAATATATTATTAAAAAAACAAAGAAAGAGGTGCTGTATATGGATATCATTCAGAAGACGGTTTTAATTTTTCAGGGTCTTGTTCAGCGCCTTAAGAGTATAGGCGAGTTGCTTATCAACAATATACATGAAGAGGAAAGCGGCGGCGAGGGGCTTAAGCTTTTCTGGATATTCAACTGGTAACCCGATACTTGTGTTTTTTTAAAAAAATTCAAAAAAACTATTGACAAAACATAGATTATGATGTATAGTATACAAGTCGCTGCGAGAGTGGTGGCGAAGATGGGAGCATAGCTCAGCTGGGAGAGCATCTGCCTTACAAGCAGAGGGTCACAGGTTCGAGCCCTGTTGTTCCCACCAAATGGCCCGGTAGTTCAGTTGGTTAGAACGCTAGCCTGTCACGCT
>SVPE01000038.1 GCA_015066015.1 Oscillospiraceae bacterium | reverse complement strand
AAAGAATCCAACTGAAAACAAAACTGACTCCGCTTGAAAAACGAAGTCAGTATGTCGCTTAATTTTTAATATTCTATCATTAAGGTCTGTTTTTGTGCTGTCCGCACAAATTGGGGCAGTTCAAGTAAATCTACTGAAAATACCTGCTTTAATTCTATTGAAAGTAACTTTTAAGTGTTGCATAAAATATAATTTTGCTTTTTTTGACGTTTTTTCACCCACTCGGAGTACCTTAGTACGCCTTCGGGGATGAAGAAAACTCTTAATGCAACAACCCCTTTTGTCTGCGCTTAATGAAATCGTTAAGGCAGTAAAACGGTTAATTTACTTTTTCTTTGCAGCCTTGGCAGCGTCCTTTTTAGCCTTGATAGCAGCCTTCTGTGCGGCTTTTTCTTCGTCGAGGCGTTTCTGCTCGGCAAGCTTTGCAGCTCTTTCTGCTTCAAGACGGATCTTAGCAGAATCATACTCGGCTGAAATTTCCTCAAGGTGTGTGAAGTTTTCCTTCTCCTTGTAGAGCTTTTCGGCGTCAAGGAAGGGCTTTGCAGCCTGATTGAAGCGTGCGTGGATGTCCATTTCCTTTTTCTGCTGCTTGAGAATGTCCTCTTTCTCTTTCTTGACAGCTTTGATCTGAGCTTTGATTTCAGCTGAAAGGGCAGAGTTGGAGCTCTTCTTTGCCTTATCAGCCTCGAGGTAGAGGAATTTCATTTTTTCGTTGAGCTCATCCTCTTTCTTGTAGAGCTTTTCGAGCTGTGAAAAGTCGGGTCTTACAAGCTCTGTGTTTCGATAATATCTTGCAACTGTCTTATAAGCGCGAAGCTTGTTTCTTGCCATACCTACTGCAAATTCGCGGAAGTCCTTTTCTTCTTCGTTTGAATGGGGAAGAGCTTTTGCAGCTTTAAGCTCGCTTTTAGCGTCCTCATAGGTGATAGCCTTCATGCTGTTGATGCCTGCACTGTAAATGGGCTCGCAGAGCTTGAGCTTGCGTGCGGTTACATCTGAGGAGAACTTGTCAAGCTCCTTACATACAAACTGTGAAATCTCAATTTCTTCGTTGAACTTAATGGCATCTCTGTAAGCATTTTTGTCGGAGCGTTTAAGTGCTTTGTCAACGGTAAGAGGCTTTTTGAGAGCATTTTCTCTTGAAAGACGGATGATGTCAACTGCTTCAACGAGCTCGCTGTCACCCAGGATTCCGTTGCCGTAGTCTTCAAAGAGAGCACGTACACGAAGAACACGGATGATGGATTTCTGTTTCTTTTCGTTGAAGTCGTACCAGAAATAGGGAACGATGTTCATAAAGGCTCCGACAGCGGAAACCAGAATGAGAACAACGAGAAGTGATTTGAGTATTTCGGGATCATAAAGGGCTGAATAGGAGTTGTTGTAGTTGTCCTGACCCTTAGCAAGCTGCTCTGAGAGGATTTCGCCTACAGTCTTACCTTCGCCGAGAACACGGTCGAGAATTTCCGGTCTGCTTGTAACCAGAGCGGCATTTTCCTTGGTAAGACCGTTCTTTTCATAGATGAAGGGAAGTACGGAGGAGGTTGCAAGTGTGATGATTGTGCCGATTGTGCCGACTGCCGCAAACATACCGTCGATTCTTTCGCCGGATTTGTACTGCTGATAGTCGCGGATGTCAGCCTGGATAGCCGGGTTAAGAATATGTGCGAAGGAGCCCATGAAAGCATTGAGATAAAGACAGGCCATAACAAGCCAGATTGTAACCTCTGCCGTAACATCCTTGAGTACGGGAAGCATCATAAGAATGAATACAACGTTGAATATGTTAGTAACAATAAGAACCGTTTTCTTACCCCAACGGCGGATACAGAAGGGTGCAAGAAGCATACCCCAAAGCGATGCGTTGCCGTAAATTGTATAAAGAAGACCGTATTTGTCACCGTTACAGGCACCGCCATAGTTGTAAAGCCAGTACAGAATGTTCAGGTAGGCGCTTTCAAGGAAGCCGAGCCAACCGGCAAGAGAGATAATCCAGAAGTATTTGTTTTTTGCAACCTCTCTGAGCGCATCGATGAACTTGATACGTACAACGTGGGTTTTTGCCTGAACGATTTTTTCTTCGGTGTACTTGTAAACAACGATACAAAGAAGAATGCCGAGAACTGCGAGAATAGGCCACAGGAATCTGTAAACACGGATATCGGTTGTGTTTGTATGGAAAATATTCTTTGCGATAATCGGAGAAAGAAGGTTTACAACTGTGGGAGCAAAGGAGTAAACAACTGACTTTATGGAAGTAACGTCTGCGCGCTCCTGTGTGTCGGGTGAAAGAACATGGATAAGGTTTTCATATCCGTCGTAGAAGAAGTAGTAGAAGAAGTGCAGGAAAAGGTTTAAAACGAGAATGATGGCACACTTCGATACATAGGAAATGCTTTCACCGAAAATAAGCTTGTTTCCGAAAACGCCCGTAAGCATATTTCCGAAGCTTTCATAAGGGAAGTAAACCATAAGAAGACAGATAACAGCAGTGGGCACTGCCATTGTTGCTATGTAAGGTCTGTACTTACCTGCCTTGTTTCGTGTGTTGTCAATGATGTTTGCTCTTATACCGGTAAGGAAAATGTTTGACAAAACGGCGATAACGTGAAGCCAGTACATATCCATAGCGTCAACGCCGAGGGTGCTGGATATAAGCGTGTTACCGGTACCGAGAATGCAGGCAGTACCGAGGGTGATAATCATGTAAGCGCCGATGCCTCCACCGGAGTAAGCTGCGATTTCCTTGAAGGGCATATGTCTTCCCGGCATGGGGGTGCTCCAATAGGTACGGAAATCTGAAAGTAGTGTTTTGATTTTGTCTGACAAAATTCTTCCTCCTCTTACTTTAAAAAATCAAAGGCAGAAGCCTGCCTTTGTGTCAATTAAAAATTATATCATAACAAGTGACGTAAATCTACAATTTATTTACGGATACTGCAAAAATCTGTGTTTTCTACAGTTAGAATATCCTTTTATTGGTTAAAATGCCCATCAGGGAATAAAGGAAACTGCCGGGCAAAGGGGCGCGGTGAGCTTTTTGACTTTCCCGGAAAGTCAAAAAGCAGAGAGCGCCGCCCTCTGCTTTTCAGCACAAAAGTGAAAATATTCAAAGCGGCTGTGTTCAGCGGCTTCGGGGCGGGCTCTCTGAGCAACGCCTGTGGCGTTGCCCTCACCGCGGTTTTGTTTCTTTTACGCCAGACTTCTGACACAGTGCTTGTCCATATCCACCGTGAATTCGTCCTTGAAGGTTACCCCTTCACCCTCAAGCAGCATCTTCTGCACATGTTCTCCGCCGAAGGCAAAGCCCGGAGCAACTCTGCCGTCTCTACGTACGACTCTGTGACACGGGATTTCTCCGGGAGAGGGATTTGAGTGCAGTGCATAGCCTACCACACGGCTCCAACGGGGATTTCCTGCAGCAATTGCTACCTGACCGTAGGTAGCAACCTTGCCTGCAGGGATTTTCTTTACGGTCTCGTATATTCTTTCAAATGTATTCATTATTCAACCGATGCACCTGCGACAGAGCCGTCAGAAACGGCAGTTGTAAGCTGACGAAGGGCTTTTTTTCTGCAGTCACCGCATACGTAAATGCCGTCTTTTACCTTGCAGCTTTCATCAACATCGGCATAACCGTATTCGTCAAGGGGGAGAATGCTTTCAAAGCCCTTTGTGCCCGGCTCCTGACCGATTGCGAGAAACAGACCGCTGACGGAAATTTCCCTTTCTTCGCCGCTGTTTTTGTTTTTTACGGTAATTGATCTGAGCAAAGGCTCGCCTGAAGCAGCTTCCAGGGTGCTGTCGTAAACTATTTCAATGTTTTCTTTTTCTGTTACCCTTTTTACAAGAGCGGCTTCACCGCGGAATTCGTTTCTTCTGTGAATGAGATAAACCTTGCTGCAGATTTCACTTAAGTAAAGAGCGTCCTGCAAAGCAGTGCTGCCTCCCCCGATAACGGCAACGTCCTTTTTTCTGAAAAAGTTTCCGTCGCAGTGAGCACAGTAGGAGAGTCCTCTTCCGATAAGTGAAGCTTCGTTGGGAAGACCGGATTTTTTCGGCGAAGCACCGAGTGCGAAGATTACGTTTCTGCATTCATATTCATTTTTTGCAGTGATTACCTTTTTGATTTCCCCGTCAGTAACGGAGATAACATTTTCCTTGACAAATTCACAGCCGAACTGCTTTGCCTGATTATAGAGATTCATCGAAAATTCGAAGCCGCTTATGGCTTTTTGTGAAGGAAAGTTTTCAACAAGACCGCTCTTGCTTATCTGACCGCCGTAGCTTTCCTTTTCAAAAAGAAGTACACTTTTGCCGCTTCTTGAAGCATATATTGCCGCTGTGAGTCCTGCAGGTCCGCCGCCGATTATAATGACATCTTTCATATCTCTTGCTCCTTTTTAATCTTTATTGCAACTTTATTGTACCACAAAATCCTCAGCTTAACAATATGCAGACAGCAGTGAGGTGAAAAAATAACTAAAAATAATCGGATAATTTTTTAATAAATAGTCATATAATTGGTAGAAATTATTATAATATTGTGCTATAATACCTTAGACTGTGTTATTATGCCAATTTGAAACCTATATATAACCTTAACGAAAGGAATGAATCAGCTTGACAGTTAATATCAGAGGACTTGATATAAACTACATATGTGAAGGTCAGGGAGATACAGTACTTCTTCTTCATGGCTGGGGAAGCAACATCACTCTTTTTCAGTCGGCAATTGACCTGCTTAAAACAAAATACCGCGTCATAGCTATGGATATGCCCGGCTTCGGCGAAAGCGAAGAGCCGAAGGAGCCCTGGTGTGTTGACGATTACACCGATTTTGTTCTTGATTTTATGAAGGAGTTTCCTTGTGAAAGAATTTCACTTTTAGGTCACTCTTTCGGCGGCAGAGTTATAATAAAGCTCTGCTCACGGGAGCTCCCCTTTGAAATAGACAAGGTAATTCTTGTTGATGCCGCAGGTGTGAAGCCGAAGAAAACTCTTAAGCAGAAAATAAAGCAGAGAATCTACAAAATGACAAGATGGATTTTCTCAACAGGATTTGTAAAGAAGTTTTTCCCCGATGCGCTGGAAAACCTCCGCAAGAAAAACGGCTCGGCAGACTACAATGCCGCTTCGCCGATAATGAGACAGACCCTCGTCAAGGTTGTCAACGAAGATTTACAGCACCTTATGCCGAATGTTACGGCACCGACGCTTCTTGTGTGGGGTACTGCCGACGACGCTACACCGCTTAGCGATGCAAAAATCATGGAAAAGCTTATGCCTGAGGCAGGACTTGTAACCTTTGAGGGTGCAGGTCACTACTCCTTCCTTGAAAGAAGAGACCAATTCCTCAGAGTGCTTGCTTCCTTTATGAAAATATAAGCTATTGGAAAGGATATTTTTTATGGATAAAATCAATCTGTATGTGTGCATTGTTGCCGCAGTTGTTTCTATTGCACCTGTCGCTATGGCGGCAATAGATTCAATGCACTTTTTTCAGCTCAATTCCTACCGTTTTGATACACACACAAAGTGGATGAAGGAAAACGGCAGAAAGTATCTTATGCATGCAATTTTTGCAGTGCTTATGCTTATTGTCCAGCTTTTCACAATTTCTCCCTTGTATAAGGCAATTCCCCTTGTTGTGCTTTTGCTTCTCGCAATTCCCACAGAAAAGCCGAGAAGGGCTAAAAAACCTCTTGTATATACCCCGAGAGTAAAACGGATGCTTTTCACGGAAGCGCTTTTGTTTGTGCTTGTTCTTTCACTTGTAAGCATTCCCGCATTTATGGGTCAGAAGCCTCATGAGACTTATTTTCTTCTTACCGTTTCACTTTTTTATGCTTTTGCTCCTGCACTTTGCCTTGTTGCAAACCTTATCAACAAGCCCGTTGAGCTTTCGGTAAATCGCTACTATACTAACGATGCCAAGAAAATGCTCAGAAAATGCCCGGATCTTAAAATCATCGGCATCACAGGCTCTTACGGCAAAACAAGTGTAAAGTATTACCTTACAACCTTACTTAAAACCAAGTACAATGTACTTATGACTCCCGAAAGCTATAATACTCCTATGGGTGTTGTAAAGACCATCAGAGGCTATCTCAAGGCAACAGACGAAATCTTCGTTTGTGAAATGGGTGCAAAATGGGTAGGCGATATCAAGGAGCTTTGTGATATTGTTCATCCCCATCACGGTGTAATTACCTCCATAGGACCTCAGCACCTTGAGTCCTTTAAAACTCTTGATGCAGTCAAGAGCACAAAGTTTGAGCTTGCCGATTCACTTCCCGAGGGCGGAATGCTTTTCCTCAACGGCGATGATGAAAACATTAAGGCTCACGGCTCAGACAGACCCTTCATTTCCTACAGCATCGACGGTGATGCAGACTATGTTGCTTACGATGTAAACGTCAGCAGCAGAGGTACCTCCTTCAGAGTAAGAACAAGAGACGGCGAAACCGAGGAGTTTTCCACAAGACTTATCGGCAGACACAATGTGCTCAATATTGTCGGTGCAATTGCAATCAGCCATAAAATGGGCATCGGGCTTAAGGAGCTTCGCCCTGCAGTAAGAAGACTCGAGGGTGTACCTCACAGACTCCAGCTTTCGGAAAAGGGCGGCGTTACAATTATCGACGATGCTTACAATTCAAACCCCAGCGGAACAAAGGCTGCCCTTGAGGCTCTCAGCCTCTTTGACGGTTACAAGATTCTCGTCACCCCCGGTATGGTTGAGCTTGGCGAAAAGCAGGATGAGCTTAATCGTGAATTCGGTAAAAACGCAGCCTCTGTCTGCGATTATGTTGTCCTTGTAGGTAAAAAGCAGGCAGTGCCCATCAGGGCAGGTCTTCTTGACGGTAACTATGACGAAGGAAAAATTTTTGTTGCCGACACAATCAACGAGGCTCTCAATCACGTATATGCAATATCTTCAGACGGCAGAAAGAAGGTTATCCTTCTTGAAAACGATCTTCCCGATAATTATTGATTTATACTCAAAGAAAGGTGAAAGAAAATGAAAATCAAAGTAGGCGTAATGTTCGGCGGCAAGAGTGTTGAGCATGAGATTTCAATTATTTCCGCAATTCAGGCTATGGGTTACCTTGACAGAAGCAAGTACGATGTAATCCCCATCTATATCACAAAGAATAACGAATTTTACATCGGTGAAAGAATCGGTGATATTTCCGCATATACAAATCTTCCGGAGCTTCTCAAGGCAAGCCAGAGAGTTGTTCCCGTATACCTTGAGGGAAAAACAATGCTTATGAAATATCCCCAGAAGATGTTCTCAAAGAATATCGCCGACTATATCGACATTGCTTTCCCCGTTGTTCACGGTACAAACGTTGAAGACGGTACACTTCAGGGCTTCCTTAAGATGCTCAACGTGCCTTATGTAGGCTGTGATGTTGTTTCCTCTGCAGTGGGTATGGATAAATATGTTATGAAAACCGTACTCAAGGACAATGACATTCCGGTACTCGACTGTAAGTGCTACACCTCAAAGGAATATGACGGTGACAGCGACAGAGTAGTTGCTGAAATCGAGGAAAAGGTAGGCTATCCTCTTATTGTAAAGCCTGTTAACCTCGGCTCATCAATCGGCATTTCCAAGGCTGAAAATCGCGAAGAGCTTTACGACTGCCTTGAAACCGCTTTCCATTATGCTACAAAGATTCTTGTTGAAACTGCAGTGCAGAATCTCAAGGAAATCAACTGCTCCGTTCTCGGCGACTACGAATACGCAGAAGCATCAGAGGTTGAAGAGCCTGTTTCCTCCGATAAGATTCTCACCTTTGCCGAAAAGTATATCGGTGACGGTTCAGCCAAGGGCGCAAAGGGTGCTAAGGGCGGTGTAAATGGCTCACCTTCAGGCAGTAAGGGTATGGCAACCCTCAAAAGAAAGATTCCTGCCGAAATCACTGACGAACAGAGAACAGTTATCAGAGAGCTTGCAGTAAAGGCCTTCAAGTGCCTCGGCTGCAACGGCGTTTCAAGAATCGACTTTATGATGGATACCAAATCAGGCAAAATCTGGCTCAACGAAATCAACACCATTCCCGGCTCACTTTCATTCTATCTCTGGGAGCCTCTCGGTGTGAAGTATCCCGAGCTTCTCGACAGAATGATTGCTGCAGCGCTCAAGCGTGAAAGAGAAAACGAGTCCATTACCTACAGCTTTGACTCAAACGTGCTTCAGGGTGTAAACCTTGGTGGCGGAGCAAAGGGCGCTAAGGGAAGCAAGGCTTAATTTAATTCGCAATTTGTAATGTACAGTTAAAGGGTCTGTAAAAAACGAAAGTTTTTACAGACCCTTCTTGAATTTATATCTGAATATCTTTTTATTTGGCGGACTGTCATTTTCATTGACGAAGACCTTTCCCGCGATTGCAAGTTGCGAGCTGTGAATTGTGAACCGGGAATTGGTTTATTCCTCCATCTGCTTGCTCAGAAATCCTGCTGCAACCTGAGTCAGCTTGATATCCGTCTGAGAGGGTGCAGCGCCTTTACTGTCGGAAAGAAGGGCGATTGCTCCCATGACGTCACCGCCGCCGATAATCGGATTCATCACCGATATTTTTGCGGGCACATCCTCACTTATCACAAGCTCATCCTTACTTGTACCGAAGACAAAGGGTGAGCGCTTTTCCATATAGCTTTCAAGCATGGGAGAAATCCTTTTGCCCACCACGTCTTTTTTAGGCATACCTGCAACGGCAACAACTCTGTCTCTGTCACATATTGCAACGGTCATACCGCTTGTGCGCGAAAGCACGTCAACATACTGCTTGGTATAAGGACCGAGCTCACCGATAGGGGAATATTTTTTAAAAATCACTTCACCGTCACTCTGGGTGAAAATCTCAAGAGGGTCGCCCTCACGTATGCGGAGAGTACGGCGTATTTCTTTCGGGATGACGACTCTGCCAAGGTCATCCGCTTGCGTCAAGTAGGGGCAAACTTTTTGAAAGTGCCAGAAAACCCAGTGTTTATGCGGGTTTTCGGGGTTTTGGAAAAATAATTTCCAAAAATTTTCAGACACTAATGCGTTATTAT
>SVPE01000037.1 GCA_015066015.1 Oscillospiraceae bacterium | reverse complement strand
GACCTCCTTTTTATTATTTTTGTTGCAGTTGACAGACCGCAATTCAATTATAATATAAGGAGGTTTTTCTGTTCAACTATTTAATTCTTACCGAACCACGCGTCTAACGCGTGGTTTTACATTACAAGAAAACGAACCCGCCGCAAAGCAGGTTCGTTTTTCTTCGTTTTTACAAAAGATTAAGGAGTAAAATTCAGTACGCCAATCGTGTTCAGGAGTTCTATAATTATTATGTAAGATGAGCTAAGCAGATAACCGAAAAAAATTACCTTTACTCCCTATTAAGCATTTAACTCCTTTTCTATCCACGCCATAAGCAGATTGACTATTCTTTCCTGTTGATTTTCAGTCAGTTCTACGCCCATCGGTACCTTGTACCACTTGTTAAGACAACCACGGCAACAGCAGGCACAGGCATGCTGAGCCACAAACACGGGGTGTCCACGCATAGGAGTCTGTTTGCCGTCATTACTGATATATGCAGGAGCAAGACGCTTTGAAATGAAGTCTGCTGCGTGACTTCTGATTGTGTCAAGGCCTTTTTCGCTAATGTATTTTCTGTCCTTGTCTGAGAGATGAAATTTCGCTCTGAAGGGTGATTTTTGTAGTCGGATTAGGGTTTCGTTTATTGTTGACATGGTATCACTTCTTGTAATTGGTATTTTGGGTGTATTATAGCATTACAAGAATCTGAAAAGCAATAGATGTTTCATTTAACCGTCTTCACTTCGATTATTTTCTTGTACCAAAGTCCAAATAAAAGGACTATACACTTTCACCCTATTGTAATTCAAAATTCAGTGTTATATAATCAAATCAGAAAAGTTTGCTGAACAGGCAATTTAAAATTATATAAGTAACAGGAGTGTGTATTTATGGGTAAAATAACTATTGAAGGCAGAGCAGAACGTGAAGTATTATATAATGCCGTAGAACTGACAATATGTTTCTATAAAAGAGCAAAAACATCTGCTGAAGCATTAAGTTCAGTTGAAGCACAAATAGAAAAATTCCTCAGCATATTAGTTGATGAGGGTGTACAATTAAAAGATATACATATAGGTGATAACAATATCCAACAAACATACAGAGATGAAGACAATAACGTTCAAGTAAAAAAAGAAATTAATATCAGAATGTTATTCAATATGGCTTTTATTAACCATATAACCAACATTATACGCCAGCAAGATTTTGAAATTATATTTGATTGTGATTATCAACTTACCAATATGCATGAATTACAAATCGAGTTATTAAAAGAAGCGATTGCCGATTCTAAAGAAAAAGCAGAGTTTATTGCAAGCGTAATGAATCAAAAAATAATCGGCATTGACAATGTTGAACATATACATGCTGATGACTTATATTATATTGAGGAAAGAGAAATGCCATATTATGGCGGACTCCCTGTTGACAAATTATTATCTGACAAATTAGAAGCTCCGATTACAACAATAAGCGAAAAAATAAATGTTGTCTGGTTAATGGAATAAATAATAACTCTAAAAAAATGCCGTCACTTTAAAGTGGCGGCTTATAATCTTGCAGGACAAAGCTACACTTATAAAAACTTGTCCTTAACTTTTACCGTATTGTTATTCTCCTCTTTTTGTGATAAAATAATAACAGAAAGCGAGGTGTAGAAGGATGAACGAAAAAACATACATAGCCATAGACCTGAAGTCTTTCTATGCCAGCGTGGAGGCAATGGAAAGAGGACTTGATCCTATGACGACCAATCTTCTTGTTGCCGACCCTTCACGGACTGAAAAAACAATCTGTCTTGCCGTCTCCCCTTCCCTGAAGCGTTACGGAATTTCCGGAAGAGCGAGAATGTTTGAGGCAATCGAACAGATAAAAAAAGCAAATGCCGCAAGACTGCGGGAATCTCCCGGCAGAAAGTTCAGCGGCTCATCCTATGACGACAACGAGCTGAAGGCAAACCCCAATTTATCAATAGATTACATTGTTGCCGTTCCGAGAATGGCCCTTTATATCGAATACAGCACACGGATTTACCAAGTATACCTGAGGCACGTTGCCCCGGAGGATATCCACGTTTACTCGATTGACGAGGTTTTTATCGATGCAACGGCTTATCTTAAAACGCTGGGTATCTCTGCTCACGATTTTGCAAAAATGCTTATCAAAGATGTTCTTACCGAAACAGGTGTTACTGCCACAGCAGGCATCGGAACAAATCTCTATCTTTGCAAGGTCGCTATGGATATAACGGCAAAGCATATTCCCGCCGACAAGGACGGAGTGCGGATTGCCGAGCTTGATGAAATGACTTACCGCAAGCTGCTCTGGGACCACAAGCCGCTGACAGACTTCTGGAGAGTCGGAAAAGGCATTGCCAAGAAATTAGAGCAGAATTATATGTACACTATGGGTGATGTTGCCCGTTGCTCCCACTACAACGAGGAGCTACTTTACAAACTGTTCGGCATAAACGCAGAGCTTCTGATTGACCACGCCTGGGGCTGGGAGCCTTGCACAATCGCTGACATAAAGGCTTACAAGCCCGAAACCAACTGCCTTAGCTCAGGTCAGGTGCTTCACTGTCCTTATGATTTTGAAAAAGCTAAAATCGTACTCAAGGAGATGCTTGAAGCACAGGCTCTTGACCTTGTTGAGAAAAAGCTTGTTACTGATCAGATAGTTCTGACTATCGGCTACGACATTGAAAACCTCACCGACGCCAAGCGTAAAAATGCCTATAAGGGCGAAATCAAGACGGATTTCTACGGCAGGCAAGTACCGAAGCACGCAAGAGGCACAGCCAACATCGGCAGGAAAACAGCCTCTACTAAGCTTATCACAGATGCCGTTATAAAGCTCTACGACGAAATCGTGGACAAGAAGCTACTCATCAGAAGAATCAACATTTCTGCAAATCACGTTGTCCCCGAAAGTGCTGTTACAACTGACTCAGCCCCCTATCAGTTCTCTTTATTTGAAAACTACGAGGAGGCACAAAGGCAAAAGGAAACCGAAGCCGCAGAGCTTGAAAAGGAACGCAGAATTCAGGAAACCGTTATCGGCATTAAAAACAAATTCGGCAAAAACGCCATTCTCAAAGGTCTGAACCTTCAGGAAGGTGCAACAGCCAAGGACCGCAACAAGCAAATCGGAGGACACAAGGCATAAGATGACAGCCGGCGAACTTAAGAAAGGAGTGTGCAGTATGGATAACGATTGCAGCAGCAAGTATAAGGATATATTTGACCTTCCCCATCATCAGTCTGCGACAAGAAACAGAATGTCACTTCACGACCGTGCTGCACAGTTCAGCCCCTTTGCTGCACTGACAGGACACAACGCCGCAATTATCGAAACTGCGAGACTCACCGACAGACAGATTGAGCTTGACGAAGGCACTAAGTCGATCATCAATGAAAAAATACAGATTATTTCCGATCACTTATCGGAAAAGCCTACTGTTACGATAACTCATTTTGAGCCTGACAGTAAAAAAGACGGCGGTGCTTATCTTAACACCACCGGAACGGTTAAAAGGATTGATGAGTTTAAAAGGGAGATTGTACTGACGGATGGGACTATGATACTGATTGAGAGTATTTATGATATTGAGTCTGAGTTATTTAAGTGGTTAACGGAATAGAGGTAAAAGTTAAGGGAACGGGTTGTACCGTTCCCTGTGTTTTGATTTATGCTCAAACACCAATTGAGCGGAAAAACTTTATAATTCTTTCTATTAATTCTTTAAACCAATTTATTATTTTAGTAAAGAAATCAAAAGGTGATTCTTCATTTGTCGGTGCCTCGGGTTCTTCCTGAACTCTTTCTTCAACTATTACATAAACGCTGAAATGATTAGTATCAAAGACCATATGGCTTCCCTGTCTGTAGGCATTCATATCCGTTAAAGTACCGTCATCATTTACACGGTAAACCTTGTAATCGCCTTCCTTTTCCCGATCAAGAGGAAGCTTGACTTTAACTGTACCGTCAGGCTGAACGTGAACACCGTCTTTGTTCTTGAAGGTGATATCGAAAGCTTTGAGTACATCCCACTCTGTTCCGAGACTGTTTGTTACTGCTTCTTTGATAAGAAGATAACTGTCGCCTGTTTTTTCAATTTCATCAACTTCAAAGTCTGCGTCAGGATCAATAGGGGCAACGATTTCTACATCACCGCTTTCGATTGTTTCGAGTTTTTCTATTACAAGCGCATCGCAGTGAATACACTTGCGGAAGCGGATCATCTGCTCATAGTCGTAAGTCCATTCGCTCTTGTAGAAATGAATAAGTTCATAATCCACATTATTTTCTACGGCATAAGCTTCAGCAGTTGAGCCTGCATGGCAGTAAATTTTGCCGATATGAATCATATCATCTGTATATACAAGATAAGCTTCAAGCTCCTCGAGGACAGCTACGTCAGCTCCCGATTTGAAAACTCTGATCCAATGATTTATAAATTCTTCTTGCTCCAACCCTACAACTTTATATGTATTTACTCCAATGGAATTTTCGCCCAAATCGACGTCCATATCCTCAATGGTAATGCTGTCCAGATATTGATTGTTAACAAAAGCCATAGATTCAACTGAACTGACACCGTCAGAAATAATAACCTCTGAAAGCTTCAAGCAAAGCAAGAAAGCTTCCTGACTAACAGTTTCTACAGTTCCCGGAATAGTAATACTTTCAAGATTGTTGCAAAAAACAAAAGCCCTCTGTCTTATAGAAGTAACACTCTCAGGTATGGTATACGTGGTGTTTTTATTTCCGGAGGGATACTCTAAAAGAACCGTTTTATCCTTATTGTAAAGTACACCGTTTTCATCATTTGAATAAGCAGCATTATTTTCGTCTACAATTATACCTTCAAGAGGGGTTGCATCAAAAACTGCAGTACCGATGTAAGCTACATTATCAGGTATAGTTATGCTTTTAAGGTTACACCCGGCGAAAGCAAAATCATCAACAGAAACTACACCTTTTCCTATGGCTACATCTGCAAGATTTGGGCAGTAAGAAAAAGCGCTGTGACCGATAGAGATGACACTATCCGGAATAGTAATTCTTTCAAGTTTTTTACATCGATAAAATGCTCCTTCACCTATAGTTTCAATATTGCTCCCCAAAGTTATACTTGTAATATTTTCGCAATCTTGAAATGCACTGTCTCCGATAGAGATAACACTGTCCGGAATAGTTAGACTTTCAAGCTTTTCACAACTCCAAAAAGCAGCATCACCGATAGAGATGACGCTATCCGGAATAGTCAGACTTTCAAGCTTTTCGCACCAAATAAAGGCATAATCTCCGATAGAAGTAACACTTTCAGGTATAATTACGCTTGTAAGACCTTCTGCGTAAGAAAAAGCATAATCACCGATAGAAGTTACTCCGTCTCCGATTACAACATTCCTAATATCCTTAAAACTGAAAGGATTATCGTCGTCAGAGAACTCATAGTCTGTCATTGGTCCTGCACCGCTGACAACAAGTTCCCCTGTGCTATTATCGAATGTCCAATAAACATTTTCACCACACTGGCCTGTCAATTCAAGAGCGTTTGCCGACAATGCGAACAGCATAATCATAACTACTGTTGTAAATAATAAACATACTTTCTTCATAACTTTTTCCCTTTCTCTATAAGTATTTTTGGCAAGTTTATAATCCAGTATGTAAATTATAGATGTTTTCCGTCTAAATGTCAATAGAAAGTTCCCGTCTAATGTAAAATTTAATTGGTGATGAAAATGAAACTTTCTTTTGGAGACAGAATAAAAAATCTGCGTGAAGATGCTGAACTTAATCAGACAGAGTTAGCCTCAGCAATAAACGCAACACAACGAAAAATATCATACATCGAGTGCGGAAAATATGAGCCGTCATTAAGCGATATAGTAGCGCTATGTAAATATTTTAACGTAACGTCTGATTATCTTTTAGGTCTTACCAATGAAAAGAATAAAAAATGAATCTCCCGTCCGGACTGAACGGGAGATTACTTTTATTCAAAATAAATTATTTTGAGGCCTCTTCAATAGCAACTGCACATGCAACAGTCATACCAACCATGGGGTTGTTACCTGCGCCGATAAGGCCCATCATTTCAACGTGTGCGGGAACTGATGAAGAGCCTGCGAACTGTGCGTCGGAATGCATTCTGCCCATTGTGTCTGTCATACCGTAGGAAGCAGGACCTGCTGCCATGTTGTCAGGATGAAGTGTACGGCCTGTGCCGCCGCCTGATGCAACTGAGAAGTAGTTTACACCGTTTTCAACGCACCACTTCTTATATGTGCCTGCAACGGGATGCTGGAAGCGTGTGGGGTTGGTTGAGTTACCTGTGATGGAAACGCCAACATTCTCAAGCTTCATGATAGCAACGCCTTCGGGAACATTGTCTGAACCGTAGCAGCGAACCTTAGCTCTGTCACCGTTTGAATAAGGTGTTTCGTTAACAACCTTAACAGTTTCTGAGTAGGGATCAAACTCTGTCTGAACATATGTGAAGCCGTTGATTCTTGAGATGATCATTGCAGCGTCCTTGCCGAGACCGTTGAGGATAACGCGAAGGGGCTGAGTTCTTACCTTGTTAGCGTTGAGAGCGATTTTGATTGCGCCTTCAGCAGCTGCAAAGCTTTCGTGACCTGCAAGGAAGCAGAAGCACTCTGTTTCTTCTGAAAGAAGCATCTTACCGAGGTTACCGTGGCCGAGACCAACCTGACGGTTGTCAGCAACTGAGCCGGGGATACAGAAGCTCTGAAGACCCTCGCCGATTGCAGCAGCAGCGTCAGCAGCCTTTGTGCAGCCCTTCTTGATTGCGATAGCGCAACCTACGGTGTAAGCCCACTTTGCATTTTCGAAAGCGATGGGCTGAGTTTCTTCAACGATTTTGTAGGGGTCGATGCCTTTTGCAGCGCAGATTTCCTTGCATTCTTCAACGGAGGAAATGCCGTATTCTTTTAAGCAAGCAAGAATTTTATCAATTCTTCTTTCGTAGTTTTCAAATAATGCCATGTCCGTCTACCTCCTTATTCCTTACGGGGATCGATATACTTGGCGGCATCAGCAAATCTGCCGTATGTGCCCTTTGCCTTTTCCCAAGCTGTGTTGGGATCGTCGCCCTTCTTGATGAAGTCGGTCATCTTGCCGAGTGCAACGAATTCGTAACCGATAACCTGATCGTCTGCATCAAGAGCCATTCTTGTAACATAGCCCTCTGCCATTTCGAGGTAACGAACGCCCTTGAGGTTTGTACCGTACATTGTACCAACCTGTGAACGGAGTCCCTTACCAAGGTCTTCAAGACCTGCGCCTACTGAAAGACCGTCTTCTGAGAAAGCGGACTGGCTGCGACCGTAAACGATCTGAAGGAAAAGCTCACGCATAGCGGTGTTGATAGCGTCACAAACAAGGTCTGTGTTGAGAGCCTCAAGAAGAGTCTTGCCGGGAAGGATTTCACTTGCCATAGCTGCTGAGTGAGTCATACCTGAGCAGCCGATAGTCTCAACGAGAGCTTCCTCGATGATACCGTTCTTGACATTGAGTGAAAGCTTGCAAGCGCCCTGCTGAGGAGCACACCAGCCTACACCGTGTGTGAAAGCGGAAATGTCTTTGATTTCATAAGCCTTTACCCATTTGCCTTCTTCGGGGATGGGAGCGGGGCCGTGGTTCGGTCCTTTTTTGACCGTACACATTTGTTGAACTTCATGTGAATAATTCATGATGATCCATACTCCTTTCGGATTTTATTATTGGTTTGGATTTTACCAAATAATATAATAACAAATTTTTCGACCCGTTTCAATAGTCAAAGTATATATTTTTTGAATAATGCTATTATTTTTTTGGATGATTGGTAAAAAATATAGTCCCGAAGATATAGCTGTCTGCTGAAAACATTCCGGAAGCTCATCGTTGATTTGTATAAAAGTTTTTGATATAATAAAAGCCGGAAAGGACGGTAATATAATATGAAGGATTTCAACTTTGAAGAATACTGCAGAATTCTTGAACAGTCAACCGGCATAAACAGTTGCGAAAAAGTTCCGGTACCCGAGTGCGATGAAGGACAGAATTATATCTTTATAAGCTATTCCCACAGGGATTACAAAAAGGTTTACCGTGACCTTGCGCTTATGTATACCGAAGGAGTACGCTTCTGGTATGACTATGAGCTTACGGCAGGAAAGTCCTGGGACAGTGAGGTTTTCAAAAAAATCGCTGACCCCCACTGCAGCGGCGTTATATTTTTCATAAGTGAAAATTTCTTCTCCAGCCCGTCTGTTTTCAAGGAGATTTTCACAACTATCGGCAAAAACGGTAAAGTCGACAGTACAGAGCTTCCGAAAAATTACTTCTGTGTAAACATTCCTGATAAAAGTCCGTCAGCACTCATTGATACCGGGCTTTCTTCAATATCCCCCGATGACTTTGAAGATTTCGAATATGACGGTGACCTCAGGGAAGCTCTTACAGAGGCATTCAATGACAAGGATACCTACATCCCCTTTGAAATGAGAGGCCACAAGGACAGGCTTCTGTCACAGATACGCCGCAACTTTAATGTTATCGACCTTTTCTTAAACGATGAATCACTCAAGGGTGAGTATGTCGGCGGTATTATTGACAACAAACGTAACGGCAAGGGTATCTGCCGTTACCACGACGGCTCGGTTTATGACGGCTTCTGGAAGGATAACCAATATCACGGACACGGTTTGCTTACATTTGCGCCCGGTGACCAGAAAAGCTTTATTGACGGCATATTCTTTGAAGGTGCTGCAAACGGACACTGCATAATTGAATTCAAAAACGGTGACAGATACGAGGGCGATATGCTTGACGGAAAAATCACCGGACACTTCACCTACACACAGAGAGACGGAAAACGCTTTGTCGGCGAATTCGTTGACGGTCAGATGACAGAAGGCAGAATGGATTATCCTGAATACATCAACAAATTATACTATGACGGTAAATGGCTTCACAACACCTACAACGGCTACGGCAAGGCTGTTTACCGTGACGGCGCAGTCTACGAGGGTGAGTGGAAAAACGGCTATTACGACGGTGAAGGCACATATACTTACGGTGATAACGATGCATACCGCGATTATTTTAAAGGTACGTGGAAAAACAACAAGGTTTCGGGATACGGTGAATACTTCTGTAAAAACGGAGCCTACTACAAGGGCGAATGGAAAAACAATAAATGCACAGGTGAACTTATGTTCATTTATGATGAAAACAACTCCGCAAAATATTATCACGGCGAATGCAAAGACAACGAATATCACGGCAAAGGTAAACTGGTATATAAGAGCGGCGCTGTTTTCGAAGGTGAATGGAAAGACGGTGAAAAATACAACGGCAACGGCACAATCGAATATGACAACGGAGAAATTTACAACGGAGAAATCAAAGGCGGTAAACGCTGCGGTCAG
>SVPE01000002.1 GCA_015066015.1 Oscillospiraceae bacterium | reverse complement strand
CTTGGCAGATTTGGCAGCATCTATTATGACCTCTATTGACGATAAAATGATAATATACGGAAAACACGGAAAGATCGTTATCCCGAATCCCCATCATTCAAGCGAATGCTTTTTATATGATATTTCCGGAAATATCAAGGAACATTTTGAAGATAAAGAAACGGTAAACGGCTTCACTTATGAAATCAGCGAGGCTATGAGATGCATTAATTCAGGTGAAACCGAAAGTCCCGTTGTTCCGTGGAAGGTTACAATAGCATGTTCTGAACTGTTTGACAAAATAGCAGAAACAAAAAAACAATGAGTACCTGAAGCTAACCCCTGACCGTCAAAAGTCAGGGGCCATTTCATCTGCTTACTGTTGATACAGAGCTTACAATAATTCGAGAAATCTTTCAACAAGCCTGAAGGTTCTGTTTAATTGCTCTTCGCCTTGGTTTGATATCAATAATCTTAAAGCACCGCCAATACAAAAACGGATTGCAAATTCTGTGTCCTGTGAAACACCGATATCGGAAAACTTTTTAAGCAGCTCGCTTTCAATATCATCCACCAATGCATGGATATTGTTTTCGTAGAGCTTAAAAAACATCTTCTGATTTTCAAGAAACAGATTATATGCTGAATTTACGAATGTTTTCGTATCGGTGAGCATTTTTTCTATATCAGGGCACTTGTCTAGAATTTCTGATGTGTATTCACGGCACACCTGCTTTTTCAACGCCTCTATAGTTTCATAATGAGTGTAAAAGGTTGTCTTGTTTATCATTGCTTTTTCGCAAAGCTCTGTAACCTTTACCGGTTTCGAGGTATTGCTCTTTAAAGCAAAATAAGCCTCCTTGATTGCTATTTCGGTTTTCTTATATCTTAAATCATTTTTATTCATACACTTTCTCCTTTTTGTAATAATAAACAACTGTTTTTATTAAACGTTGGTTGATTGTGCAACTATGGTTGTTTATAATAATATCACAATGGAATAATAGATTCAAGAAGCATTGTGATAAAAGAAGTCAAAAACAGTAAAACGGAGGAAAGTCAAATGAATAATACACTCTATCTTCTCACAGGTGCCACAGGATTTCTCGGCGGTGAAATCTGCCGTCAGCTTGTTGCTGATAATAAAAAAGTCCGGGCGTTTGCTTTGCCTTCTGACAAAAGCGTAAAATATCTGCCCGAAAATGTTGAGGTCTGCCTTGGTGATATATGTTGCTTTGAGGATGTTGAAAAATTTTTCTCTGTTCCCGAAGGAACTGAAACCGTAATTCTTCACATTGCCTCTGTTGTTGCCCTTAACGGCGACTATAGTCCCTTACTTATGAATGTAAATGTAGGCGGAACAAAAAATATTATTGATTGCTGTCTGAGACATCCCGAATGTAAAAAAATGGTTTATTGCAGCAGCACCGGTGCTATTCCCGAAGAGAAAAAGGGCAGAAAAATCAAGGAAGTAATTTATTTTGATGAGGATCAGGTTTTAGGATACTACAGCCGATCAAAGGCATTGGCTACACAGGCTGTTCTTGACGCCGTAAGAAAAGAAGACCTTAATGCCTGCGTGGTTCACCCCAGCGGAATTTTAGGCCCCGGTGACCTTGCTATGGGACAGATAACAAGCACTATTCTTTCGATTTTAAAAGGAGCTATGCCTATGGGTGTAAACGGCACCTTTAACCTCTGCGATGTCCGTGACCTTGCTGTAGCGACAATTTCTGCTGTTGAAAAGGGCAGGAAGGGTGAGTGCTACATTTTAGGAAATGAAGAGGTAACATTCAAAGAGTTTGCAACAACTCTTGCAAAAGCCGCAGGAATGGAGCCTATAAGATTATATGCGCCATTGTCCCTTGTTCAGTTTGCCGCTAAGGCAGCTGAAAAGCCGATGAAGCTTTTAGGCATTAATACAATTTTTTCTCCGTTTATTGTGTATAATCTTGCGAGAAATAACGCCTTCGATTCGAGCAAGGCTCAGAAAGAATTAGGTTATACTGTCAGACCTTTTTATGAAACACTTAAAGATTGTGTGGAGTGGTTAAAGGAAACAGGAAAAATATAAGTTTTCTCAATAACAAACACTAACCCCTGACCGTTAAAAGTCAGGGGCATTTCATTCACTAAGCTCAATTACCATCTTCCCTTGCCTTTCCGCCAATGCCTTAAACTGTGCCGCACCGCCGTAGGTTCGGGCAACATAAGTAATGACAATATCCGACTGCTCCACCATCCATTTGTTACGGTAAGAGATTGCGAAGCGTTTGGGGACAGTTTCAATGCCTTCGGGAATGATAGTGTTGGTGAAGCTATCATACTTGCTTTTCTTTGTGGGTATATATGCTAAAACCACGCTGTAGGTTATGGGGTAGGTGTGAGACAGGTCTTCAAGCTGACGACGGACCATAGCATCAAAATTGCCGTGGTTGCCAACATAAAACACAGTTACATTTTTATTTTCAATCAAATTTATAAGAGTCGATCTGAGGGTCGGCTCTATTTCTTTTGGTGTGTCCTTGTGACCGAAGAAGGTACAGACCACAAAATACCACCTCTTTATATGGGATATATCGCAATTATATCACAAGAATTATAAATATGCGATATATCCCACACGATTTATCGTAGATTTTATTAAACTTAAATCAGCGATATATCGTAAAGGTGGTATAAATATGACAGTTAAACAGGCAGTTGAAAAGAGAATCATAGAGCTTTGCGAAGAAAGAAACATTGCGATAAATGCACTTGCAAACCTTGCAGGTGTTGCACCTTCAACTTTTTACAGTATGCTTAATGAAAAAAGTCAGAACCCCGGTGTTGCATCAATCAAGAAATTATGCGACGGTCTTGAAATCAGCATCAGAGAATTCTTCGACAGCGATTTGTTTGATGACCTGGAGCAGGAGATAAAATGAAAGAAGCCACCCGTGAGGGTGGCGTTTGTGTTATGGTTAGGTAATATGAAACTCCTCTTTAACTTAATTGTATAAAGCAAATGAGGGGTTATTGAATGTGTGAGAAGTGGTAATACTTATTAATTACCTTCAGCCAATAATTTAACAGCATCTTCATATTCTACTTCTATTATTACTTGCCTCTTTTTCAAAACATCATTAATAGCAGGTTTCATTATAGCTTCTCTTGCATATCTTCTAAATTCTTGTGATTGGTACATTTTTTGAAGTTGTGAGGAAAGTTTTTTATGTGCAATCGTTAGTTTAACAACTTTTTCGAATTCCTCATTTGTAAGACCAGCCAACATAACAGTATCAAGAAATTCTTCTTTAAGAATTCTGAACATTTCTTTTGCGTCATCTTCAATGTAATGGTCAAGGGTCTTTTTTACAATAAAACTAGAAATTGCACCACCAACCATTCCGCCCACGATAGGAATAGGAATAATAGTTTGACCGATAGCTCCACCAATCATACCCGCAACACCCACAGCAGTGTTTTTTATTAGCTGTTGTTTTGAAATTCTTCCGACTAAAGCTCTTGCAATATCGGGACCGAATACAACTGTAACTGTTACAATTCCACCAATTATTTGTCTGCCTGTAACAGTTTCCAATCCTAACGCTTTTCCTAATTGACTTTTTGCAAGAGTGCTACTACTTAAATTTGTTGCTAAATTTTCTGAAATAATGTAAGCGGGATTTTCAATAACTTTTTGACCTTTAAAAAGCACACCGAAAATATTAGTTGAATTTTTTCGGGATAACTGCATTGTAATGGTATAAATCAAAGTTCCTTTTCCAAGAACTTTTAAGCCCATTACTATGCTTTGTTTAAACGCATTTTCAATAGATTGTCCATTCCATAATGCCAAAGCAAAGGTCAACATAGCTGTTATACCTGCAGCCTGAGAGCAACAAACTGCTCCAGATAGTGCATCAACTGTTAAACTTTCAACAGTACCGGATCTTGCTATTAAATATGATTGTTCATATGTGAAGTGTCCTTTTCGGATATAGGTTTCAGCAGATTCTCCGGGTTCAACATTTGGAACTTGTCCACTATCTATTCTATCCTGCATAATATTAACAGCTTCGTGGTATTGGTCTTTTGGGACTTCTATAGCCATCATCTTTCCAGAACCATCAGTACGAATATATTTTGCCTCC
The DNA here is from genome assembly GCA_015066015.1 of Oscillospiraceae bacterium. GTDB lineage: Bacteria > Bacillota > Clostridia > Oscillospirales > Acutalibacteraceae > UBA6857. The sequence goes on along the minus strand of SVPE01000002.1, from coordinate 196,743 downwards.
TGATGGTCAAAGACAGCGTCGATAGTTTCGTAAGCTGTTCTGCAATATTTTGTTTGTATTTCAACACCCTTAACAATCCTATCAGCGCCTGCTTTGATTTGGTGGCCGTTTTCTAATTGTTGAGCAGCATTTTCAACTTTTCTTCCGAGAAATCTGTCAACAGTATTATTTCCATACTCAGCTGCATATCCATGGCCTTGTCTGCCGTCCATATAATGCTTGTTTTCTTCATAAAAGGCAGTAAACTGTGGTTGTACTGCTTGAACACCAGCGGCAGATACACCTTTGTTGACACCATAAATATCCAATCCTTTTTCGGCTTGTTTAAATTGCTTTTCATAATAATTGCGTGCATTATCAATGCTACCAAATACTTTTGTAACTGCCTCTGGTACAGCATCAATATTTTCGACAACGTTTTCTTTGAACATTACAAGTCCGATATTATGAGATATTACCTGATTTAATACTGTTAATATAAATGACCGTTCTGTATCGTTTTTAATTAAAACCTTTTTTGTAGTATCAAGTTTTTTATGCGGTTGTATGTAAGAAAGTTGAATTTTTTTGCCTTTTTCCTTTGCAGATAATAATCCTTTGTATAAAATAGAAATCTCTTTTCCAGGGAGAGCTTCCTGTTTGTCTTTAAGGTGCGCATTTTCAGGATTATCTTCAGATATGTATATGCCATTTCGGGCTATAATGCAACCATATTCACGGAATTCATTATCCTTTAAACTGCGTTTGCAAAGGAAAATATAAGGTTCTTCATCGTATATGTTTGTGTTGTGATAATTCAAAAAAGCAGAAGCACGACCGAGTGGCATATCAATGTAATTATATATGTAACTAAAATTATTTTGATAATCTGTGAAATTGTCAGTTACAGACATAATCATAGTATCAATCTCATCTGTGGTAAATATTTCGACACAGTTTTCTAGAGCAAGAATGTTTTTTTCGTGCTCTTTCCTTTTTTTGATATAATTAGCAAGAATAAACCCGCCGATAATAAATAACAAAAACAACTCTTCCATAATAAATACCACCAATTATTTAATCTTGCTTTCAATGAACTTAATTACAGATTTTCTGTCACCGATTACATAATTGAATTTTTTACCATTAGTAAGCTGAATTATTATGCCGTTAGGTATAAAACCTATTGTATTAACAGATTTAATGCTACTTATTTCAGAGTATGGTATTTTACCTAAGTTAATGGTAGAGTTCACAGATTTAGCTTTATATTCTAATCCGTCAACATAGAACCACAAGTTACCTACATATGTTTGTGTACCTTTGCGATAATTTGCGTTGATATGTTTGTTAGTAAAGTCTTTCATTTTTTTAAACTCCTTCATAGGTATTAATCATATCACAACAACTATCAAACTCAACACCATGTTAAACAGACGGTCTGTTTGCTATATTAATGCAATAAATTTTCCAGTTAATTTGACATATAGCATTTTTAAATTTAGCTGATGCCCCAAATATGAATTTTTTTCGCCCAATCTTTTAAGGTTTTACCGTCATCGTATCGCAGACGTTGGGAACCGTCGAAAACTTCATTGCATATTATAAGATATTTTTCTAAATCTTTCATAGCATTAAACTCAATGGGTGCTAACTTGATGAATCCTAACTCATCGTTTTTACAAGGGAGGTTTTCACAAAAAAAGGGTTCTGATGGTGATATTCGAGCAAATAGTGCTTGTTCGTTTATAAAATCTAGAGAAATTATATAAACCTTATAATAGTTGAATTTTCCGTGTGGATCTGTTTCTAGTTTTTTGCTTAAGGATTCTAACATGCCTATAGTAGATTGTTTTGAGCCAAGAGTTAAAATAACTAAATTTGATCTGTATCGTTCTGTATATTCTTTTTTAAACTTCTTTTCTAATGCTTTGCTTGTATGAATGAAAGGACTATCCACTAATTGTAGTGTTAACATTTCAGGGGAATAAAAAATATTTTCTTTCATTCGCTTTTTTGAAAGAGCTGTTTTAAATTCATAAATTATTTCATATTGTTCTCCGTTAAGTTCATCTACAATATCGGCTTCTTTTTCATTAGGATTACCATATCGTGAGGTAGAAGAAATAATATCTCTTTCTTGAAGAAAATTTAATACAAAAGCTTCATCTTGACCAAAAGTATCCGAACCATGATGATTGAAAATATGCTCATTTACATTCATAGTGTGGATTTCGGTAATCTTTAATGTATCGCATAAGGATTTCATTACTATTTCTGAATCTGTAACACATATATTTTTTTCAGGTAGTTTACCTTTTAATTTAGCAGCTTCTTCTGATGTTACTATGATATCTTGTTTAAAAGGCGATTCTGTTAAAAGTTGTCCAAAGTGTAGGTTAACTGCCATCATCAATCCGGTTCGTATGTTTTTTCTGAGGAGCCAACATGAACCTGCATCTTTTAGTATGTTTCGTGCAAAGAGTTTCTTTTTGAATTCTTCAACTTCGAAAATAGGATGCTTAGATTTTGATACAGAACTGCCATTTGAAAATTCACCTTTTAAAATATCGTACTTAAAACCTTCGGCTCGGATTGTGTGTGAAACAGTAGTTCGGTTAGTGCTCATATTACACCTCCTTTATAACAGTATAAAACATCGGATGGTATAATTCAACTAAAACATTTGATTTATAGTACTTTAAAAGGGACTTTGTAAGCAAACGACCTCCCTGTTTTGTACATCATAGTACAACCAACGAGATTAAGTTCTGTTATAAATCCATATAACTATCACCACAGTGATACCCAAAACACAAGAGCCCTGCTTTAATCAGCAGGGCTCTTATGCATAAGATCATCACGAATTGGACGCACCTTTCCGGTGCTACATATAATATGTAAGATTTACTTTGGAAAAATGAAAAAAATCAGATTATCACCTATGCCGAACTTTCATTATATGAGTAAGAGCTTAATTACGAATGGAGGTTTAACATGTACGATGCTATAAAAGGCTTATACTACGGCAATCTTGAGCCGATGGAAATGACAGATGAATATGCTTCAAGCCTCAGAAAGCAGCTGAGCAGACTCACGACAATCGAGGAGAGATTACAATCAAGGCTTACGGATGAGGATAAGTATCTCTTTGAAAAATACCGTGATGCCTATGTGGAATTCACCTCGACGAGCTGCGCAGACAGCTTTCTTCACGGCTTCAGATTAGGTGGTAAGATAGCTGTTGAAATGCTCGATGGCTGAAAGTAAAATGTCCCGGAAAAACTCCGGGGCATCAGCTTTTTTATAATACTTTTCTGTCGAGGGTTTCGATGCTTACTGAAAGCATTTCGTTCAGTTCAATAAGAGTATCCACAAGCTCTGTGTCAACCTGTGCTTCGTTTTTGTCAAGCTCACTCTCTATTAAATCCTGAATCATTACGGTAAGCGTGTTCCCGACGATGATTGATGCTATTTTAAGATTGTTTATATCCATTGCTTTGCTTCTCCTTTCTCAGTTCTACAAATAGTATGTAAGATGAGAAGGGAAAAGTTGGAAAAAGTGAAGGTAGCTCAAATAATTCACTTCCTTTAAGTTTGTTCTAACAACTAATGCTAATATTTAACCATACAGTCTGATGTGTAAAATCTACTGTAATAATCAAAAAATAACCACCGGATTTAACCGTAAATACTCCCTCAAAAAACCTACCCCGTTTTACCCCAATTTTACCCCAAACGATTGAAAAGTTAAGTGAAGTTGCGTGAGGTTACATTTTTTGCGAGTTGTCAGAAACCTTGTAAAATCAAGGGTTTTCGAGTTAAGTAAGGTTATGTGAAGTTATATGAAATGGGCAAAAAAAACGGCTATTCTTTTCCCCACAATGAGTGTGTGTGAATTTATGAAAACTTATAACAACTTTTAAAAAAATTTTGGCTCTGCTAGAAATCAACAGTACTTTTTCGAAACAGATATGTTGACATGGTTGTCAATCAGAATTGGAAAGTAATTTCTTAAATTGAGATTATACTTTGGTTCATAATTTATAACGAAGAAATCCGGTGGCACAACGGCCATCGGATTTCATTTTACAAAGGGGAATAATCACTGTTTGTGATGTTTAATTATTGTGTATTACACTTTTTATAGTTTCAGGTAAATCCTCTTCAAATCTATCGAAGAAGTTTTTTCGGCTTTTGTCGAAGCTCAACTCAAAGTTTTTCATATCACAATACAAATACAAAAAAGATACTTTTTCGAAGCTGTCCAGTTTTGGGTCGTTTATTTCCTTTCGCACGTCGTTATACAAAGCATCGAGATCAGTTTCTTCACCAAACTCATAGAGCAAAAACAGTGGCTTTAAAAATCTGTCCGATTCAAGATCAAGAAATTGCTTTGCTGCGGTACGATCTTGATCATAGTATAAGGCTATGACAGCTCGATAAAAATTAAGTGAAGTTGCATTGACGCCATCTACAAGCTTCATGAGATGCTTTGCTATTTTTAGTGTGTTTCGGTCCAGGTTCAATATGTTTCTGTCACCGAGTACGACACAGTTTTTTGGATTTACTTCTTCGTAAACTTCGAAATCGGGATTAAACACCACATAAGAATTTAGCAACAGTCCTACGACTTTCCGAACAGCGTAAGTCACTCGTTTAATAATGAACTTCTTATCAGCGAAGATAAGAGAACAATACAAATTGAAGGCCTTCACATAATCTATTTCTACCGATATTTTAGGGTCGTTGTATAAGAAAGGCGGTGGAGTTGAATGTAAAACAGCAAGGAGAATGTTACTGAAAGCAAAGTTATCGGTTTTGACTACTTCTTCTAACAAATTAATGCCTTCTTCATACAATTCAGAATAGTCGGAAAAACCTATGCTTTTTAGGTCGAATTCGGTATCACTTTTTACATGTTTTTCGTATTGTGAAAAATGCAGCTTGGCCTTTTGGTGCTTTATGGTGGAATATTCGGGCTTGATTTTTTCACAAATTTCGATGAGTTTAAGTCCATCTATTTCTTTTCCGGACTTCCTATAAAACTCAATATCTTTGGACATAACATCAAGCAATTTGAACGTGATTTTCTGCTCTTCAGTTACAAGTGAATTACCGTCTTTTAAACAATTTTCAAAGTTGCCTTGCCTTACCAAACGGCATATTCTTGCTATGAACATTGAGAGAATTTCATGAAATGGAGCTAAAGCAGATGAACCTAAAGTTAGGTTGTCGCTTAACATAAAAAGTGTATACGAAAATAGAATACTTTGTGGATTCAGTTGACAATCATTAAGGACTGAGTATTCATCAAGTTTATTTAAATCTTCGCCCGAAGATATTCCAAGACTCTCTTTGAGTAAATTGCAAGCGTTATCCTTTAAGTTGAGCTTGAAATCAAGATCTCGAACGTAATCGTATTGCCCTTCTTCAAGTGAGTCTCGAAACACTTTCCTCATTACAGTATAGCCGAAAACCAGCAAAAAGTCTCTCAGTTCATCGTGGATCTTTAGAGTTTCTTTCGAAATTGGTTCGAAAGGACCTTGATTTATGAAAATTGTGCGTATCTTATTGGGGTCATAGTCGACTACTGGACATGTTACGTCGCATTCAGCTGCGGCAATGCTTATGAATTTCTCAAGATTCATCTTGCCAAATTCTTTCGAGAAGCTCTTAATTTCCTCAATGCTCAGTCGATTTTTGTTGTTATCGACCATATGCTTGATAACAAGCGGCGAAAAGACGAAATAGCTTATGAACGCTTCAAACGACTTCCCACTTTGTTTATATTGCTTCAGAAGAATGTGGAATAGCAAATCATATTTAGTTTTAATCGAACATTTTCCTTTTAATTCAGCAAATGCGTTATAAAAAAGAGGTATCTCGGCGAGTCTTAAAATCTCATCCGGTACATTAGAGTTTTCTTGGGTTATTTCTTCCGCTTTTTCCTTAGGGGTACCGCTAATGTTGCAAGTGTGATAATCGTTCAAAAAATTTCTTTTTTCGGTGGAAGGCCTACTTGTCATGATGATTGTAGCCGGCCATTTTTCGCTTATGTAGGCTATTTCATCAATAATCTGCAGACTATCAAAATCGGACAAACTAAACACTTCATTATATCCGTCGAGCAATAAAAGTGTTCTTGGGAAACCTTCTTTGTTGTCCTCTGTGAGTTGTGCTACAGATCTCAAGAAATCGTTTGAGATGGTTGATAGGTACGAGAGTAGGTAATATGCAGATCTGTCTGCAAGCGGGTGAGTTTTCTTTTTTGTAAGAGCAGCGAGTTCGGGTAAGTCAACAAGAAAAACATATTCAAAATCATTGCTCTTGGCAGCACTTTCGAAGAGCTTGGCTAAGAATAAACTCTTGCCCTGGCCGCCTACTGCTTCTATAAGTATATGTCCCAACTCTTTGATTTTTGCGTAATTGTTGTTTTCATCAAAATCAAAGATTACTTCATTTTCACCGTTGTCGTTGCTTGCGTACAGGGTCTGCTGGAAGTACTGTTTGGGTTTCTTATAAAGAAAAACATCTGTGTGGGTGTCTTTGGTTGTAGGGGTGTCTGATTTTTTCTTTAAACGTTCGTAAAGAAATTTGCGTATAAGAGATTCGAATTTGCTTTTTGGTATTTTATCTTTATATAGAGAATATGAGGATACATCATATCCTAAATCATTTAAATAGTCCACAAATTCTAGCATAATATCGTCACTAGTAAAAAATTTGGCGACGATATCTTCAATAATGCATTCATGTTTTTTTGAGGTGGTGAATTTTGTTGTGCACCAGCTACTTAACGTTCTTTCGCTTACCTCTAAAAGTCCTGCCATGGTTTCTTGAGTATTAGACTGGTCGACAGAACTAAGAAATTTCTGCATAATTCTAAATGGTTTCTTTTCCATATCTTTAATTCTCCTTTCTTTTTCAACTTTTGCGTTTTTTCTGCAGATTTCATTCGTGGTGTTATGTATGTATTGATGATATAATTTGCGATGTAAGAGGTTTAGAAAAACATAGTTTGAAATGAACCGTGGAAGACTAATATCCATTATACACAAACAATTGTAATACGTAAAAAAACAAAAGTCAAGGAAAGGATACCGTTTAAGGTGTTCACATAAAACCATTTTAATCAGAAAGGATGTTTTATCATGAAAAAAATCGTATCACTTATTATCGTAATTGTAACTCTTATCACTACACTTGCAGTTCCGATTGATGTCAATGCAGCGAGTGTCTCTTGGATTGAAACTGTTAAAAATGACGTACCTGTTTGGAGTGAGGCTACCAAATACAGTACAAAGAAAAAGACAGTTTCGGCGAAAACCGTTTACGAGGTTTTGGATTCTACGGTCAATTCTTATGATCACCTCTGGTATCTCACAAAGGACGGTTGGGTGTACTCAGAAAATGTAAAAAATCATTCTCATAAGTCATCAATGTGTGGTGTTCCTGAAAAATCTTATAAGATGCTTGATGATGCAAGACATGCAAAAAGTACAACCGATTTCGATATTTGTTGGTGTGGCGCAAGATTCAATGAGCGTTACACAAACACTTCAGAAAGTCATGACTTCACAAAAGGTGATGCTGTTTGTGTTGCCTGTGGTTATACTTTCAATAGAGTCTATGAAGATTGTGACATTCTCGTTGAGATTGGTGAAGATTGCGATACATTTACCGGTCCCACCAAATACTCTCAGAAAACCAACAGGCACCTTTTAAAGGGTGAAACCCATAGGGTTATTAAAAAAATTGTCAAGAACGAATTTGACAACGAATGGTTCGTATTAGAGGATGGCTCGCATTTCTTTTCTGGTCATGTCTCCTCTCACCAGCACAAAGGAATAATCTGTGCGCAGGGAAACATTACTTATGAGGCTGTAAATGAGTCAGCGCATATCAGATATAACTATAGTGGAGACGAACTTTGTGAATGTGGTTATAAGGTTGCTGATGGAACTACAACAAGTACAACGGAAGATCATAATTTCTTCCAAGGAGTTTGCACAGATTGTGGCTTTGTTTACAGCCTTGATTTTACCGAAAATAAAGCGTGGGTGCAACTCAAAGAAGATTGTCATTCATACGCTGCTCCGTATAATGATAGCGGTAAAAAAGACGCTTATTTAGCCGGAGACAGTGTGTATATCTTGGGTAGTGTTGTTAATGAGCGTAATAACACTTGGCTCAAGCTCGATGATAACAGATTTATTTATGAGGGACATATAGACCACGTTCACGTTGGCAACATGGTTGCAGAAAAATATCAGCAGAATACTGAAGAAAATCATATAGCTTTTTATTATGACGGTGAATATTGTTCGTGCGGATTCCAGACCTCTTATGATTCAGATGTTGAATCTGCCACGGAAGAACATGACTTTTCCGGTGGAAGAAGTTTCTGTGTAAAATGTGGATATAGTGCTAGCGCAGAAGAAAAAGAAAGTGTTGATATATCTGGTACAGAAGATAAAGAGGAAGTTGTCGAAGATATAACTGAAACAACATCAAAGAACAAAGAGACCGAAACCTCTAGTGATGAAAATTACTATGAGAAAGTTACGGAAGAAGTTATAGAGACTTCTGATGTTGAGGAAAATTATGAAGATTTCATCTGTGTTGATTATGAAGATTGTACGAAAGATGATTCAAGAATCTTTGTTATCACGGAAGATAATTGTCCCATACGTGAAGCTCCTAACAATCTTGGAAAAGTCTATACTAGAGCGAAGAAGGATCAGCTGATTTCTGTAAAGAGTGTGTTCTGGACATGGAGATTCAGTCGTTGGGCAGAAATCAGACTCCCAGACAGTGACAAGAGTTATTATATCTATACAGGTAATTGCGAAGAACACATTACACATAGCTTTGTTAATGTAGTTTCAACAGATGCAGGCGAAATTTCGTTTTGCACAATATGTGGCATAACATTAGCCGAAACCAAGACTGAAACGGTGTCGTTTAACATAATATCCATATTGGATCAAGTTCTTAAAGGAACGTATTCAGATGAGCAGGTTACTGCCACCTCCATTATTGCTCAGATAATTGTCGGAGAGGTGCTGCCGGGCTCAGTATCAACAATAGCGGATATCAGAGATTTGCTTGGCGATATACATAATGGTGAATCTGTTGGTGTTCTTCTTATGGATATGGTGGCGATTATACCAATCGGCACCATGATAAAGGGAGGAGATAAGCTTACCCTTCTCACGAAAAATGCTGATGAAATTACCTCCATAGTTAATAATGGTAGCGATATTACCAAGGGCGCAAGGCATGTAAAAGCAAAAAAGATATTTACAAACTTGCCTCAACAAGATTTCTCTCAGGCTCGCAAGTTGGCTCAAAACTATAACTTGACAACCGATCAATTTAATAAGCATATTACTAAACTTCATGATTTCACTTCAACCAGAGCATTCAAGACGAAATTCACACAGGGTTTTGATATAAAGGGTGCTATTGATGATGCATTAAATAATCCTGATGCAATAATAAAAAATGTTGATGGTAAACCAGGGTATATATTTAGAAAAGATTTTGGTAAGGTTATTGGCTGGGATCCAGTTACAAATATGAATATAAGAGAGATACGAGTAGTAATAGAGCCGGATGGCTTTATACGAACGGCTTTCCCTGATGCTGAAACCGTTGCAGATTTATTAAAAAGATCGAGGTGATAATGTGAATTTTTATTTAGCTGATGAAAGTGGTCACTATGATCCAACTGCTGATAATGCTTATGTGCCGGATTTCTTTGTTAACTTGTTTTATGAATCACGACACGAACTTGGTTTTTCATTGGATGTATTGTTTGATATTGATCCTTATGAAGTGGTTAAGGTGGATGATGTTTCAACACTTAAAGAAGAGGTAGAGCATCTTATGAGTATGCCTAACCATATAGCATTCGCAAGGTATCCGTATGTGGCAGAACATATTGAAAAACTCAATGAGTACTTGAAAGTTGCCATTAAAGAAGGAAAAACGATAATTTCCGAGGGTGATTAGTATATAGATAGTTTGTTGCATTATTGCAGTTGTACTTTCTACTATATAAGCGATTGCAAGGCAGAATATTGTTATACAGTACTCTGCCTTTTGCAATTTGTTAAAGTTCATCCAAAGAGAAAAAGATAAGGAACTGATAAATATGAAACTCATCGAAAAGATCAAATCAAAATTTAAGCGTAAAGACGAGGAGAAATCCTCAAACATAATTATGCTGCCCGTGGTTAGCCACGAGCAGCGTTACAGATCTCCGGATTCATTTACAGATCCTCATATCAGAAGGCTTCAGATTATCGAAAAAAACAAGAGGAAACTCGTACAATGTATTTGTGTGTTTGTAATGATATATCTGTTGTTCATAGTTGCTTTCGGTCAATCGATTTACTTTATGAATTGCTGGAAGAAGGCTGAAGAGAAAGTATCTGAACTCAACACTCATATTTCACAGCTCACTAATGAAAACGAAGAGCTTATCGAAATGGTGGCCGAGCTCGAAGCAATTCTTAACGACAAAAGCGAAAATACAAAACGAACCAATTAAAGGAGATGTTTAAAAATGAAAAACAAGACAGCAAACTATGCAAAAGCAACCGATAGCGTGATGAAGTTCCTCGCAACGGAAGGCCACATTGATGTTGTAACACACCTTGATGAATCCGAGTACATTTGTGACCTTTATGTCGGAAGAAATTCTTTCCTTCAGTCGATAGTTGTTGACGAAGTGAAGAAGAAGGTTGTTATGAAACTCTTCTGGGGTTTCAACGTTGAAGAGGAACACAAGAACGAACTTATCGAGTGCCTTGAAAGAATCAAAAATGTTCAGTGCTTCCCTTTATATTCAGTGGAATTTGATTCAACCGGCAGACTTTATTCAACCGCCTGTGAAAACTATGATATGCACGAGGTAACTCTTGCAACGCTTAAATGTATGGAAGAAATCTGTGTAGAAGCTTATGAAAATTTTGCATCCGAAGTAGCAAGTGTTAATGCAGGAAACAGTATTGATGAAGATTTCTTCGACAGTATTGTTGACGCAAGTTATTTTTGTGACTTTGAAGACGAAGAAGAGGATGATGATTCAGACAATGATTCGGAACTCACTGCATATAAGCTTCTTGAATTCTTTGAACCTGATGATGAGTGAATGAAAGGAGGGTGCAAGAATGTTTGAGATAATTTGTTGTGTTTTTTTATTAGTAAATGCATTTGTTATGATACTTTTCATAATTGCATTTTCAGATCGAAAACATAGAAAGCTCATCAATAATGTGAGAAATGCCCTTTTTATTGAGGATGAAGCTTTTGAGGATTACGGCGACAGAATGGGTATTTATCCCTATGGTGACAAAGAATCACCTGAACAGGATTGGAGTACTTTGTCTGAGGACGATACATTTGCTTTGAATGGCAAAAGTTATGAAACATTGCTTATCTTTAAAGGAGACAGTGAAAAAGAGAACTACATCGTGTACACAGATAATTCAACCGATGTGGATGGTAAACTTCAGCTCTTTGCTTCTATATATAATCCGGACGTCAGCAAAGAGCTTATACCTGTTGATGACGATGATGAGGAATGGACAGCAATAAAGAGCGTGCTCAGTTATGCTGTGGAAAAGTCATGCGAGGAATCTACAAGGGAAGATAATAAAATTGAATGCCCTGAGGGCGAATTCAGCCCTTTCATAACTCTGTGTTTTATGGCAAATGCTTTGGCTCAGGATAAGAGCAAAAAAGATCCGTTTATTCTTGCCGCTAAGGGTGACGACACATGCAACGAAATTACTGGAGTTATTCTCAGTGGAACGATTGATGATATTGAGGATGCTTTCAAGCACATAGTTATAAGTATTGCAAAGCAATATAAAGCCGCAGGTCTTACACAGAACGGAGCCTTTGACAATTTATTGTGCATAATGGTTGATGCTGTGAATGAGGCCTATAAGAGCAGACTCAGACATGAGGTCGAGAAATTTTTTAATGGCGATACCGAGGAAATAGACATTAAGGAGTATCTTGATGAGGAATGATGATATGGCTGTTTATAAAAATGCTGTAAAGGTTATTGAAGAATATCTGACAGAGCTTTGCGTTATGGATGCTTCGGAACATGTCAAGCCGGGGAAATACAGAGTTGTTTTCAACAACTGGGAAGGACATTGTGAAAGTTCGGTTGTCATATACATTGATCCTGATACAATGCGTCTTATATATAAAATGTATTATAATGTTAATCCTGTAACTGAAGAGCAGAAAACCACGCTTACAGATCACTTTCACTGGGTAAATGAAACATTTATACGTGACAGATGCACAGGCGGTATCGAAGATAACGGTGCGATCTACGTCAAGGTTGAACACAGCTGCGCTTTATATGGTTTAACATCTGAACACATAAAGATGTTCGAAAAAATCTGTACAGAACGCATTGTAAGTGACAGATTTGAAATAAAAAAATTCATCAAAGGTTAAAGGAGTAAAAGAATATGGAAACGGTCGTTATTTCAGATTTCGGAAGTTTTATTATAAGTGAGCCTTTTGTCGTTTATAGTAGTGAGGAGTGGCTTTGTGATAATGATGGTAACCTTGTTGAAGAAAATGCTGAAGGTGTAAAACTGCACTGTTCTGATCTTGTGTTCGAGACATGTACTATGAAGTACACCTTTGAGCAGCTCTACTTAGGTTATGATTACTACCTTGAGATAATTGAAGATTTCAAGATTCTCGCTCACACAAAAAAGGATGTACTTGTTCTCGATTTGAGGCAGCTCCTGGACTTTATCGAGCCTGAGCTTCTCGGTCCGAGAAAGTCAGTCATCATAGAAAAAAAGAGTCAGAGCTAATTGTATTTTCTATAGACTAATTAAAAGCTTTGTCGTAGAATATAAAGAGAAGGAGAGATAAACATGAACGTAATATTCCTTGATATAGACGGTGTTTTAAATACAGAAAAGACTAGGCTTGAAAATGAAGAATACTTTGACAAGCCTATCTCTGAAGTGCATATGAGTCGTCTCGAAAAGCTTGTTAAGTCAACGGGATCCGTGATAGTTTTGACCTCTACCTGGAGAGTGTATTGGAATCACGGGCTCTCACAGGTGAGCCCTATCGGAGATTATATCAATGATATTTTTGCGAAACACAGAGTCGCTATATACGGTAAAACGCTTGAGTTTTCCGGCAACGACAGAAAGGCTGAGATCGATGATTGGTTCGAAAGGTACAAAAGTAAGGTCGAAAATTATGTCATCATAGATGATGTCGATTACGGATTTGACAAAAGCCATTTTGTTCAGACCTCTGATGCAAAGGGTCTTGACGATGAGGCTTGTGATAAAGCATATCGCATTTTACATCCTGTTTTCACAGAAATCAACAGGGATATTGATAAAGAGTGGGATGAGATTAAGTGCCTCGTCAAGGACGATTATATTATTGATGAAGTAGACTTCGACCAGTTCAAATATCTTGACGCAGAAGGCTATTTCAATGATAGCAAGACCTTACTTCTCAATTGCGATTTATATAAAATCGGGCGCATTAAGAAGAATTACAAAATAACGTTAGCACTTGAAGCTGCTGTTAAAGCTGTATTCGGTGAGGACAGCAAATACATCATAGATGTGTCTGACCCTACTTCGGAAGACGACGGTTGTATTCATTTATCAGGTAAGATGATGTACAACCCCTTCTTGGCTTACGAAGAGGTTCCGGATGTAAAAGCGTACAAAATGCGCAAGGCGTTATGCAAGAAGCTTGCCGTGAGCCCCAGAAGTATATTCGGAGCAGAGCCCTTTAAAGAGATGCTTTATCGAGTTCTTTTAATCTTTGTCAATGCAGCTAAGAACGGAATTACTGATTATATCTCTGTAAAAAGAAAGGATAGCTTTATCGAGATTTATTGTGCCGATAATACAGAGTTCCTTGTAGAAAGAGCATCAGACGTTCAGCTTTTTGCTTCCTGTGACTATGATAAGAACCTTACATTCAATTGTAACAAAAACAAGAAATATCCCACTACTCCGTTTTATAAGTGTAGTTCAAATGATTCAAAAAGTACGGCTAACACTGACGGTGATTTCTCACTCTTTTCTCTTATTTATCTTTCCGACTATGTTTGCTTCGAAAGTGTGAGAAACGGAAAGAATAAGTGCATGACTTATGTGAAATTAGTAACCGACGGAATAGAAGAAATCGAAACGGATCTGAATGACGGTACATATATTACATTCAAATGTAATCATTTTAATTTATCGAGTTTGGATATCATAGAGGTCGCTGAAATGATGTCAGCTGTTTTTGGTGTTAAGATAAGCTTCTTTTACGCCGGTACGGATGACAGAATCACATATGACTATAAAAATATAACTGATTATCTTGATGCTCATAAAAAAGGCTATACTGAAAGCTGTTACAGCAAAATTGAAGCAGGCGGAAAGGACAGATTCGACGCTTCGTATTATAATGCTTCCGTAGAGTTCGCATTCGCTCTTTCAAGAGAAAGAAATATATCAAAGACCCTTTATAACTACTCGCTTACCGATAATGAAAATATTTATGCAGACAAGGTATTTGAGGTGCTTACAGAAAAGTTCAATGCTTTGCTTGGTAAAGTGACAGGTAGAGGAGTGCTTACAAAGGATGATGTAAAGAATCATATGAACCTTGTGCTCAATATTACCGACGATGACCTTGCTGAGGCAACCCTTAATGGAAAGTCACCTCAGTTCAGAAGAATGCTTGACGATATGATTGAGGTTCTTATTGAAGAAAATGTCACACCATGGATTAAAAAGAACGAGTTTGACATTATCAAATGGGCGTTTGAGGTATTTGAAGAAAAAGACATCATAGATGTTGTTTTCTTTACTCCGATGTAATGAAACAAGAAAGAAGGTGGCGTAATGCCTGAAGAAAAAGACTTAATCAAAATCAGTTGCTATATAAGTATGCTTTTAAGGCATAAACCGCAAGCAGCAGGAATAACCCTCGACGAGAACGGTTGGGCTGATGTAAATGAACTGATTAAAGGTGCAAAACCTACTGTAATAGTCAAAAAATAACCACCGGATTTAACCGTAAATATGCCCCCAAAAAACCTACCCCGTTTTACCCCAAATTTACCCCAAACGATTGAAAAGTTAAGTGAAGTTGCGTGAGGTTACATTTTTTGCGAGTTGTCAGAAACCTTGTAAAATCAAGGTTTTTCAAGTTAAGTGAGGTTATGTGAAGTTACATGAAAGGGTCAAAAAACTGGTTATTCTTTTCCCCACAATGAGTGTGTGAAAATGTAGTTCTCAATAAGTTTTGTCTTACTGGGGTTTTGAGGGGTGTAAAATACCGAAAACTTACTACAATCGATGCAAAAAATGTGCAGAGATGTCAGTTCTTTAAATTTTTGTAGTAAGTTTACATTAAAAAAGTTAATACTGCTATCAGATTAAAATTCTGAAAGCAGTCTTTTTTGTACTTTAAAATCGGCACATTGGATTAACCTCCTGTTATTTGATAAAATGATGCTATCAAATAACAGGAGGTTTTTATTATGTCAAACAAAAACAAAATCAAATACCGTTGAGTTGGTGATTATCTTATCCCGAACCTTATCTTCTCGCCTGAAGAAGCAAGTGTTATCTTAGGCAAATGGCGAATGATGCACAAGACATATCTTGAAAATCATAAGAACTATGTATAAATCTAATATAATTTATTTTATATTATGTTGAATTTGGTGCAATATATCAATGATTTGGGGATTTTCTATCGAAAAAACATTGAAATGTGTATACAATTGTAGTATAATCAATTGTGGATTTTTATAAGGAGATTGATTTTATGGGAAAGAAGCTTGAAATCAAATCAAAAAAGTACCGTGGAGAAACGACTGTAATTTCATCAAGAGTGCCTATTGACCTCGTTGAAAGGCTTGATGAAATTGCAAAAGGCAGCGGCAGAACGAGAAATGAAGTAATTCAGCTTTGTCTCGAATTTGCAGCAGAAAATATTGAAATCACGGAAGCTTAAAAGGAGAGAAAAAAACAGTGTCTATTTTAAAATGTAAAATGTGCGGCGGTGACCTTGAGGTTACCGAAGATATGAAAATCGTCGAATGTGATTACTGTGGCACAAAGCAGACAGTACCTAATGCCGACAATGAAAAGAAGGTCAATCTTTTTAACCGTGCAAACAGACTTCGTATGGCGAGTGAGTTTGATAAGGCTACAGTCATTTACGAAAATATTATTGCTGAATTTCCTGAGGAAGCAGAAGCTTACTGGGGTCTCTGTCTTTGCAATTACGGTATCGAGTATGTTGACGACCCCGCAACAGCAAAGAAGATTCCCACCTGCCACAGAGCTTCTTTTGAAAGTCTGCAGAAGGATGAAAACTTTGAGCTTGCTCTTGAATATGCAGATGTTGTTGCACAGAAGGTTTACCGTGACGAGGCAAGAGAAATCGACAGAATTATGGGTGAAATTCTTGCTATCAGTAAAAACGAAAAGCCTTATGATGTTTTCATCTGCTATAAGGAAACAGATGAAAAAGGCGAAAGAACAGTTGACAGTGTACTTGCCTATGATATCTACGATGCACTCACCGCAAAGGGCTTTAATGTTTTCTTCTCAAGAGTAACGCTTGAAGACAAGCTCGGAATGCAGTATGAGCCTTATATCTTTGCGGCACTCAACAGTGCAAAGGTTATGCTTTCAATCGGAACAAAGTATGAATATTTCCATGCAGTATGGGTTAAGAATGAGTGGTCACGTTTTCTCAAACTTATGAAAAAGGACAAATCAAAGGTGCTTATTCCTTGCTTTAAGGATATTGATGCTTACGATATGCCCGAGGAATTCAAAGCATTACAGGCACAGGATTTAGGTAAGCTTGGCGCCGTGCAGGATATTGTCAGAGGTGTATTGAAAATTATTACACCTATATCACCTGTTGCACCGATTCAGACTCCTATTGTGCAAAAAAGCACCCAACAGGTTGTGAAACAAGAAATCCGTAAGCCGCCGGTTATAATCAACAATGTTTCTTCTATGGGAACTGTTCGTGATGAGCTGTGGCCCAAGGGTACATACAGCAATGTTATAAATCTCGACCAATTCCGTCATATAAGATTTTTCTTGGCTGTTTCAAAGCAGAAGCTTTGTCAATATTCGACGATACATCTGAAATTTTATATATTCAATTCTTCAGGCTTGCAGATTCTGGATCACAATACAGACATTTCCTGGGCACCAGATTATGACAAAATAAGTCAGGGTTGGGTTTTAAGAGGCGAGGACGGTTCAGCAGTACCTACGGGTAATTACAAGGCTGCGTTTTCAGTAAATGATTCCCAGTGGTTTTATTATAGCTTTACTGTTACTTCAAATGCGGCAGAAAGCCGACGTTGGCAGGAAGCTCAGCAATTTCAGCAGCAACAGCAATATCAGAATAATCAGATGGCTCAGCAAACATTTGGTATTATGGGACAACGCAGACAATATAATCTTTGTCAGTATTGCGGAGGAGATTTTAAAGGTGTGCTTATTAAAAAATGCTCTGTCTGCGGCAAAGTAAAGGATTATTGATAAGGAGAAAATATTATGGCAATTTTAAAATGTAAAATGTGTGGCGGTGACCTTGAGGTTACTGAAGAAATTAAAATAGTTGAATGTGATTACTGTGGCACAAAACAGACTGTACCAAATGCAGATAACGAAAAGAAGGTCAATCTTTTTAACCGTGCTAACAGACTTCGTATGGCGAGTGAGTTTGATAAGGCTACAGGCATTTATGAAAATATAATTGCTGAATTTCCCGAGGAGGCTGAAGCTTACTGGGGTCTCTGTCTTTGCAATTACGGTATCGAGTATGTTGACGACCCCGCAACAGCAAAGAAGATTCCCACCTGCCACAGAGCTTCTTTTGAAAGTCTGCAGAAGGATGAAAACTTTGAGCTTGCTCTTGAATATGCAGATGTTGTTGCACAGAAGGTTTACCGTGACGAGGCAAGAGAAATCGACAGAATTATGGGTGAAATTCTTGCTGTCAGTAAAAACGAAAAGCCTTATGATGTTTTCATCTGCTATAAGGAAACAGACGAAAAGGGAGAGAGAACAGTTGACAGTGTTCTTGCTTATGATATTTATGATGCACTTACTGCAAAGGGTTTCAACGTCTTCTTCTCAAGAGTAACTCTCGAGGATAAACTCGGTATGCAGTATGAGCCTTACATATTTGCAGCTCTCAACAGTGCAAAGGTTATGCTTTCGATCGGTACAAAGTATGAGTATTTCCACGCAGTATGGGTGAAGAATGAATGGTCACGCTTCCTCAAGCTTATGGCAAAGGACAAGTCAAAGGTGCTTATTCCGTGTTTTAAGGATATTGATGCTTATGATATGCCTGATGAATTCAAAGGTTTGCAAGCACAGGATTTAGGCAAACTTGGTGCAGTGCAGGATATTGTTAGAGGTGTTGAGAAAATTGTATCTGAAACAAACGCTCCAAAGACAACAGAAACTGTTATTGTAAACCAAACATCAGGTGGTCCGAACATGGAAGCTCTTTTAAAGCGTGGTCGAATGGCAATTCAAGATAGTGAATGGAGTAAGGCGAAAGACTTTTTTGAACAGGTGCTTAATATGGATGCCGAATGTGCCGAGGCATATCTTTGTTTAGCTATGATTGATGAAAAGGTTGTAACAGCAAGAGATTTCATCTTCAAAACATTGACAGAAGATTCTTTTAAAATGCGATTGCAAAACAAAAACTATCAAAGAGCTAAACAGTTTGCAGATAACAACTTGCTTGCAACTCTTGAAAAGCTTGAAGCAGATTTTCTATATGAAATTAATCAGGAAAAAACAAGAAAACAAAGAGAATCTGAAGAAGCGATGCTCAGATTGGCTCCAATGCGCAAGAAAATCAGCAATGCAAAAAATCTGATTTGTGTGAAATCTACTAACGTCATAGGGATTAAGTCAGACGGTACAGTTGTGGCGGTTGGTGAAAACAGCGACAATCAGTGCGATGTTTTGAACTGGAATAACATTGTAGCAATAGCTACAGGCGGAAGTCACATAGTAGGGTTAAAATCAGACGGTACAGTTGTAGCGGTTGGTTATAATAAATACAATCAGTGCGATGTTTCAAAGTGGAATAACATTGTAGCAATAGCTGCAAGCGAAAATCACACAGTAGGGCTAAAATCAGACGGTACAGCTGTAGCGGTTGGTTATGATTACTACAATCAGTGCGATGTTTCAAAGTGGAATAACATTGTAGCAATAGCTGCAGGCTGTGGTCACACAGTAGGGCTAAAATCAGACGGTACAGTTGTAGCGGTTGGTAGAAATCAATTCAATCAGTGCGATGTTTCAAAGTGGAATAACATTGTAGCAATAGCTGCAGGCTATCATCACACAGTAGGGTTAAAATCAGACGGTACAGTTGTAGCGGTTGGTTATGATGAATACAATCAGTGCGATGTTTCAAAGTGGAATAACATTGTAGCAATAGCTGCAGGCTGGTATCACACAGTAGGGTTAAAATCAGGCGGTACAGTTGTAGCGGTTGGTTATGATGAATACAATCAGTGCGATGTTTCAAAGTGGAATAACATTGTAGCAATAGCTGCAGGATTTGATCGCACAGTAGGGCTAAAATCAGACGGTACAGCTGTAGCGGTTGGTAAAAATGACCACAATCAGTGTGATGTTTCAAAGTGGAAACTGTTTGATAATTATGACAACTTAGAAGAAGAAAAAAGAACTAAAATGGCAGTAACGGCAAAAAAAATGGCAGAAGCAGCAATACAGCAACAAAAAGCTAATTTGCGTTCACAAGGTCTCTGCCAACACTGTGGAGGCACTTTCAAAGGTCTGTTCACTAAAAAATGTTCTGTTTGTGGTAAAGAAAAGGATTATTGATTAGAGAGGGATAAAAATGTCAGGTGTGGTATTTTTAGGTAACGGAATCAACAGAGCTTTTAATCAAGCGTCGTGGACAGATTTAGTTAAGAACATATATGAAAAAAACAATTCGGAGTTACCATACAATGAAAAGTCATCACTTCCTATGCCGATGCAGATAATCGTTGCTACGGGAGACAAGGTTGATAAAGCGATGCAGGATATTTCTGTTGCATTGAATTTTAATATTACAGATGAACAGAAGAATTTTATTGAAAGCATTCTCGAATTACCTGTTAAAAACATAATAACAGCAAATTATACTTTTGAAATCGAGCAGACAGCGGGTGTGCGAAATTCAATGCATAGTTACAGGAAAATCAGAAAACTGACTAAAAAGTGTTCTGCAAAAGATGAAAAATTCAATCTTTTTAAAACTTATGAACCTAAATCATGCGATAAAAGAATCTGGCACATACATGGTGATATCGCTACTGCATCATCAATCATTATGGGTAATTACTATTATGGTAAACTGTTAAGAGAAATTCAGGATTATTTACCTTCTTTTATGAGAAGATATACATATTCCAGAAAGAACAATACTGAACTTACTGAATACAGTTGGGTGGATTCTTTTCTTTCAAAGAATGTGTATATGTTAGGATTTGGATTGGATTTTAACGAAAGTGATATCTGGTGGTTAATATGTTGTAAAAAACGTCATTTTCCTGACACTAAAATATATTTTTACCAACCGTCAAAAGACATATCAGATGAACAAAGAGCTTTGTTAAAAGCTTATGCTGTTGAAATAATCGATTTTTTACCTTTCGACAATAGCTATATTGAATTTTATAATTGTGCAATCGATGATATAAAAACAAAATTAAAAGGAGAAAACTAAAATGTCTAAATTTGTAATTGAATGTCCCCAGTGTCATAACTATACTATGGCTTCAAAAGTATTTAACCGTCACGTGCAGTGTACCTGCGGTTATGAAATCTCTGTAGCCCGTGACAGCATAACGGCAAAGGAATGTGCTCACTGTCACAACACTGTTCTTTTTGATCAGTCAAAGGGTGAAAAGGCTCTTTGTCCCGTCTGTAAGGAGCCTATTAATACTGTGGAGAGTATGAAAAATGCAATTGAAATGCACTGCCCTTCATGTTCTTGTGCGCTCATAACTGCAAAAAACGCCTCTACATATACCTGTCCTCTCTGCGAAACCGTTATTGATGTTCAGAAGCAGATTGCCAAAGAAGAAGTTAAAAATCAGGGACTTGCAAGCGTAATCAAATATGAGGGCGAAAACGATGTCTTTGTATGGAAGCATCCTATTGAAGATTTCAATCTCGGCTCACAGCTTATTGTTCACGAAAGCCAGGAGGCTCTTTTCTTCCGTGACGGTCAGGCTCTTGACCTTTTCGGTGCAGGTCGTTATACTCTTGCAACACAGAATCTTCCTGCTCTCGAAACGCTTTACAAATTACCCACAAATGCCGATGAATTCTTCCATTCAGAGGTTTATTTCATCAATATGACAACTCAGATGGGCATTAAGTGGGGCACAGATTCAAAGGTGCGTCTCTTTGACCCTGCTTCAGGCTTACATATTGAAATCGGTGCCTGCGGTCAATTCAACCTCCGTGTCAGCAATTCAAGAAAGCTTGTGCTTAAGCTTGTCGGTACTGCAGGTATGTTTACTCAGAGCGAAGTCAACGGTGCAGAGATTTTCGGTATCACTCTCGTTGTAGGTAAGTTCAAGGCTCTTATTATGAATAAGGTTAAGGCTAACCTTGCCCGTGTTATCAAAGAGAACAGCATTAATATTCTCGAAATTGATGAGCACATTGATGTTATTTCAGAAAAGATGACAGCTCTTCTCAATGAAACTCTTGAGGAGTACGGTCTTACTATGCCTGAATTCTATATCACCAATATAGTTACTCCTGATGATGACCCGAACTACAGAAGACTCCGTCAGCAGTTCGCAGAGAAAACTCTCCGTGTACGTGAAGAAGAGGTAAGAAAAGCAGAAGCAGAAGCCGCACAGGGCAGAAAAATTATTGAAGCACAGACTGAAGCACAGTTGAAGCTTGTCGGTGCTCAGGGTGAAGCTGAAGCACTCAAAATCAAAGCACAGGCAGAGGCAGAAGCATATAAGGCACAGGCATTTGCTGAGGCAGCAGAAATGCAGGCTAAGGGTTATACCTATCAGCAGGAAACTGCACGTATGGTTGGTATGGAAGCTATGCAGAACGGTTTGACAGGCGGTGAAGGCGGCGGAGCTATGGGCGGTCTTGGCGATGTTGCTTCACTCGGTGTTGCTCTCGGTGCAATGGGCGGTGTTATCGGTATGACAAAGGAAGCTCTTAACCCCATTATGGGCGGTGCTGCCGATTTAGGTGCAGGCTTCGGCAATGTTGTGGCAGGTGATGTTCCTGCCGCTGATACATGGGACTGCGCTTGCGGTGTAAAGGGTATTGCAGGTAATTTCTGCAGTAACTGCGGTGCGAAAAAGCCTGCTCCCGTTGAAACATGGGACTGTCCTTGCGGTAATAAGGGTATAACAGGTAATTTCTGTTCAAACTGTGGCGCTAAAAAGCCCGAGCCTCCCAAAGCGTGGGACTGTGCCTGCGGTAATAAAGGTATAACAGGAAACTTCTGTTCAAACTGTGGTGCAAAGAAGCCCGAAGAACCCACAACATGGGATTGCTCCTGCGGCAGAAAAGACATAACAGGTAAATTCTGTGACAACTGCGGTAAAGGAAAGGAATGATAAAAAATGAAAAAGCTCGATAAAAATACAATCAAAAATCTCATCATTTTTGCTGTTGTACTTGTAATTTATAATGTTATCAGTTTTGCAATACCTTTTAAGCATACACCGACTTTCTGGGGTGCATATGTATTCGGTACGGTTGCAATTCTGCTTCAGATAGGTATTGTTCTTCTTGCAGCTAACGGAGCAGAAACCCTCCGCAAAAAGGTTTATGCCTTCCCTGTTTTCAGAATGGGCATTATTTACCTTGCTGTTCAGCTTGGTGTTTCACTTGTTTTCTCGGTTGCGGCTAACTTTATTGAGAATTTCCCCGGCTGGATTATATATGTGGTGAGCGTGATTATTCTCGGTGTATTCATTATCCTTGTTCTTCTTACTGACACAGCCAAAGAAGAAATTATAAAGCTTGAAGAAGAGGAAGAGCGTCAGACCGTTCAGGTCAAGACTTTCCGTATAAACATCGACAGTATTATGCGCCGTGTTGATGATAAAGACCTTCTTAAGCTTCTTGAAAAGCTCAGCGACACTGCAAAATACAGTGACCCTGTATCCTGCGAGGAGCTTTATGCAATTGAAAGTGAAATTACAGATAAAATCGGTGAGCTCGGTGATCTTGTAAGAGCAGGTGAGAATGATGAGGCAAAGACACTCACAGATCAGATAATTGACCTGTTTGAGGACAGAAATGCACAGTGTAAGGTTTACAAGAGAAGATAAAATATCTGTGTATAAAAAAGGGAGAGAAAATCATGGCAATGTTACAATGTGAGGTTTGCGGCGGTAAGCTCGTCGGTAAGCCTGACGGCATTTTTGAATGTGAATATTGCGGCCTTCAATATGATACCGCATGGGCAAAAGCCAAAATACAGGAAATTAAAGGCATCGTCCAGGTCGAAGGAACAGTAGAGGTTACCGGTACTGTGAAGGTTGAGGGTAGTGTTAACCTTGAAAGTTTCTTAAAGCGCGGCAAGCTTGCTCTTGAAGACGAGGATTTTGATGAGGCAAAAACTCATTTCAATAAGGCTCTTGATATTGATGCTGAATGCGTTGAGGCTTATCTTGGTCTTGCAATGGCCGATGTAGAAGTATGCGAAATAGATTGCTTTGCTTATGCGGAAGAACTTGATAATAAATATTATCTCAAAGCGAAGAAGTTTGCTGACAAAAAATTACTTAAAGAGTTAGAAGCTTACGAAAAAGAGGCAGAGGAATATTTTGAGGAAGAGGCAAGAAAGGCAGCAGAAGAAAAAGCAATAAAAGAAAAAAATCTTCAGGATAACAATAAAAGACTTGAATTTATAAGAGAAAAACGCAGACCGGCAACTAATATGGTTTCCTGTCAAAGAGATATAGTTGCATTGAATTCTGATGGCACAGTAGTCGAAACATCAACATGGAAATATGCATCTTTGTGGAGCAATATAATTGCAGTTTCAAATAGTACCGGTCATTTGGTAGGGCTGAAAGCCGATGGTACTGTTGTTGCGTGCGGAAGCGATTCCTGCGGACAATGTGCTGTTTCGGAGTGGACAGGTATAGTAGCAATTGCCACAGGTTATGAGCATACTATAGGTCTTAAATCTGACGGAACTGTTGTTGCAACGAAGTTTTTAGGCACGGAGGATTATCATCGTGATTACAGGCAGAGTGCTGTTTCTGAGTGGAAGGATATAGTAGCCATTGGTGCCGGAAAACATTATTCTGTAGGTCTTAAATCTGACGGAACTGTTGTTGTTGCCGGATCATTATTGGGCGGCGATAAGTATTTATATTGGAAGGATATCGTTTCTGTTGCAGCAGGTGAGAACAATATAATGGGTGTAAAAGCGGACGGAACAGTCGTCCGGAATCAATTGAGTGAATGGGAACTGCGAGATTGTGAAGAATGGCAGGATATAGTTTTTGCTTCATATGGAGCATATCACGTGGTTGGTCTTAAAGCGGACGGTACTGTTGTAGCGGCTGGTGATAATAAAACCGGACAATGTGAAGTTTCGGACTGGAAAAACATTCTGGCTGTTTTTGCAGGAGGAAGGTGCACAGTGGGTTTAAAAGCAGATGGAACTATTGTATATGCAGGTGACATCGACGAAGATGCATCTGTTATATCTGAATGGAAACTTTTTGATGATTTTGGTAATCTTGAAGAAGAGCAAAAAGGAAGAATGCCTGAAGCACACCTTGCCAAGGAAAAATTGGTAATTGAAGACAAGCGAAAAAGGGAAGAGTATCAGAAATCAATGTATCGCATAGAAAAACGATGCCAACACTGCGGCGGAACATTCAATGGTGTATTTAAAAAAGTGTGTACCAACTGCGGTAAAGAAAAAGATTATTGATAAGAGGGGAAAAAATCATGGCAATATTTAAATGTAAAATGTGCGGTGGCGCACTTGAAATAAGCGAAGATATCACTGTTGCAGAATGTGAGTACTGTGGCTCAAAGCAGACAGTGCCTTCAAAAAAGGATGAGGTTATTACTAACCTTTTCAACAGAGCAAACAAGCTTCGTGCTGCTTGTGAATTTGATAAGGCTGCAGGCGTATATGAAAGCATCGTTGCAGAGTTTCCCGAAGAAGCAGAGGCCTATTGGGGGCTTATTCTCTGTAACTACGGTATCGAATACGTTGATGATCCCAAAACAGGTAAAAAAATTCCCACATGTCATCGTTCATCTTTTGACAGTGTGCTCGATAGCGAGAATTTTGAATTTGTAATGGAAAACGCCGATGCTGTTGCGAAAAAGGTTTATCGAGAAGAGGCTAAGGCAATCGAGGAACTCCGCAAGTCAATCATCGAGGTTTCAAGTAAGGAAGAGCCTTATGACATCTTCATATGCTACAAGGAAACCGATGAAAAAGGCGACAGAACAATAGACAGCGTTATTGCTCAGGATGTTTATACCGAGCTTACAGATAAAGGTTATCGTGTGTTTTTCTCAAGAATAACTCTTGAAGATAAGCTTGGTTAGGAGTATGAGCCTTATATATTTGCAGCACTTAACAGTGCAAAGGTTATGCTTGCTTTTGGTACAGATTACGAATATTACAACGCTGTATGGGTGAAGAACGAGTGGTCAAGATTTTTACAGCTGATTGCAAAGGGCGAAAAGAAGATACTTATTCCATGCTACAAAAATATAGACGCCTACGATATGCCTAAGGAATTTGCACGTCTTCAGGCTCAGGATATGGGCAAGGTTGGTGCTGTTCAGGATCTGCTTAGAGGTATTGAGAAGATTATCGGCAAAAAAGAAAGTTCTGCACAGATAGGGGAAAGAGTAGTTGTAAACAGCGGTGACAGAGCTACTGTTGACTCGCTTCTTAAAAGAGTTTTTATGTTCATTGAAGACGGTGATTCGAAATCTGCAAACGAATACTGCGAAAAGGTGCTGGATATCGATCCTGAAAATGCTCTGGCATATTTAGGCAAACTTTTGTCAGAATTAAGGGTAAGAAAACAGGAAAATTTAAAAGACCAAGCAGAACCATTTGATCATAGCAACAACTACCAAAAAGCCGTTCGCTTTGCCGACGAAAAGTTAAAAACGGCACTTGCCGGCTACATAGAGCATATCAATACCCGTAATGAAAATACCCGTCTTGATAGTATCTACACCCGTGCAAAAAATGCAATGTCTGCGGCAAATACCGAGAGTGCTTATAAGGAAGCGGCTCATCTTTTTGAATCTATTGATGAATATCAGGATTCTGCCGTTCTTGCACAGTCGTGCTATGAGAAAGCGGAAGTTGCACGAAAGGATGCCATTCTTTCCGAAGGTAAATCTAAAATGACCGGGGAGATTATATCCAATTACGAATCTGCCATAAAGCTGTTTGAATCCATCTCCGGTTGGAAGGATGCCGATGAAAAGATTTGCACCTGTCAAAAGAAAATAGAGGAAATCAAAGCAAGGGCGGAAGCCGAGCGTTTGGAAAAAGAACGCAAAGCCGAAATCGAGCGTAAAGAAGCAGAACGCATCGCTAAGCGGAACAAGAAGATAGTAATTATTACAACACCTATCGTTTGCGCTATTATCGCCTTTATTATCGTTTTGAATACTGTTATTATTCCTAATAGCAAATACAACGATGCCATTGCATTGATGGATGCTGGAAAACTTGATGAAGCATACAGTATCTTTGAGGAACTTGGAGATTACAAAGATGTTGCAGATAAAGCGGGAGATATTCGATTGCAAAAAAACAAAGATCAATTAAAGAATATAAAAATTGGAAGCTATATCAATTTCGGTGCATATGAACAGGATAACAATAGCTCAAACGGCAAAGAAGACATTGAATGGCTTGTTCTTGAAGTAAAAGACGGAAAAGCATTGGTAATTAGTAAATACGTTCTTGATTGCAAGCCATACAATACAAGTTATACCGATGTTACTTGGGAAACTTGCACACTTCGTAAGTGGTTAAACAGCAATTTTATAAACTCTGCATTTTCTACCAATGAAAAGGCTATGATTCCTACTGTTACGGTGTCAGCAGATGAAAATCCTTTATACAGCACAAATCCCGGCAACACAACGCAGGATCAAGTGTTCTTGCTTAGCATCATGGAAGCGAAAAAATATTTCAGCTACAATGGTGCAAGACAGTGTGAGGCTACAGAATATGCGGTTGCCAATGGCGCTCATGGAACTATCAGTCTCGACCTGTGGTTTTGGTGGCTGCGGTCGCCCGGTTCCCGTCAGAATCTTGCCGTTAATGTCGCCAGTGATGGAGATATTTTTGAGTCGGGTGGCGGTGTCGATCACAGCAATGATGCCGTCCGCCCCGCTTTGTGGATTGATCTGAACTCTTAAATATGTAAGTGATGACATTTACTATGAATCAGAAATAGGATATGTCTATTCACAGAATGCTGACATTAAGAGCGAAGTTGAATCATGGACGAATATTGTATGGGTAGATACTTCTGCGGATTCCGATTTTGATATTCACTGGAATTATGCTGTCGGTCTAAAAACTGATGGAACAGTTGTATCAACCGGAGATGGTAAATACTATACGATTGAAGAGAATGTGTTAGGAGATCGTCATGGAGTAGTTCATACAGGCGGAAACTATAATGAAGTATCCTCCTGGAAACTATGGTGATTATGTGTTAGATGGCAAGTGAAGTATACAATGGAAAAACATAAAAACACCGTGATGAACTACGTTGTTCTGAAGAAGTCAAGCGGCTTGCAAAAAGCATAATAAAAAAGGCATTATCGATTTTTTTAGTCGATAATGCCTTTTTATTAAATTCTCTGTATAATATAATCACTTGCTGTTACCAAGCAGGATTTCTAATCTTGTAGGCACCTCGATATTATGTAAGATTTACTACGAAAAAATGAAAAAAGTCAATTATCGCACTTGCAAGAGGATGATTTTTTATATAACAAAAGTTATTATGTTACCGTAAACAGTAAAAAATATTATAAATTTTCCGGTTGACATTATCACGGTTGACCGATATAATAATAGTGAAGGCAGGTGATTACAATGATGCTTAATCAGATAATGGAAAGCAAAAATATTTCAAGATACCGTTTGTCGAAAAACAGTGATATTCCCTATACAACTCTGACCGATATTCTTTCGGGCAAGGCTGAGCTAAAAAAATGTAGTGCTGAAACAGTGTATAAATTATCAAAAGTTTTGGGCGTTACTATGGAAGAATTGCTGGAGCCTTGTTTTGTTAAACGAACAAGTTTTGAGCTTTTTAAGAGTAATGTTTGCCATAAGTTAAAGGAACTCGGCGATATTGATTTCATCATTGATACGCTTGAAAGTAACGAAATATTTGATTACTATAACCGTCATTGGTATGCGGAATGCTTTTATCTTCTTGCAATGCTTGACTATGTCAGCAGAGTTAATGATGTGCCTTACTGTGAAGAGTATAGCGAACTGAGAAAGCAAAAGCTCTCTGAAACTCTGTATCCCTCAAGTATTGTTGCAGCGACAGCGGTTTCAAAAGATAACAAGATAAAGAGCAAAGCAATGAATGAAGCTATACCTGAATTTTTAAGATTTAACATCATAGAAAGCGAGGTAAGAAATGTCTACTGATAATCAGAATACCTTTAATAAAGAAAATCTTGATTTATATTTAAAAGAGCTTGGTAAGGAATACAGAAAATTAGTCGGTAAGGGAATGCCCTCGGAGATTATCTTAATCGGCGGTGCGGCTATTCTTGCTAACTATGGCTTCCGTGAAATGACAACGGATGTGGATGCCGTTATCAAGGCTGCTTCTTCAATGAAGGAAGCTATAAATAAAGTCGGTGATAAATTTAATCTTCCTAACGGATGGTTAAATGCAGACTTTATGAAAACAGCATCTTATACTCCTAAACTGTCAGCATATTCGGTTCACTATAAAGAATTCTCTAATGTATTACAGGTGAGAACAGTTTCAGCTGAATATCTTATCGCAATGAAGCTTATGGCGGGCAGAAAGTATAAGAACGATTTGTCCGATATCGTAGGTATTCTTGCTGAACATGAGAAGCGGAATAAGCCGATAACATTGGAAATGATAAAAACAGCTGTAACAAATTTATACAGCAGTTGGGATAAGCTGTCATCTGATTCAAGAGATTTCATTGAAGGCACAATGGAAAAAGGTAACTTTGAACAGCTCTATAAAGCAGTTTCAGATGAAGAAAAGAAATCCAAGGAAACACTCCTTGAATTTCAGCATGATTATCCCGGTGTTACCACAACCGAAAATGTTGATTCTATTTTGAATAACCTTAAGAAAAAGCAAAGCAGTAAGGATGAAATTCTTCGTAAACTTAAGGCTAAAAATCAATCCGAAAGTGATGAATAAGTTATTTGCGCCCTTGCTTAACCACAAAAACGATTCCCAACATTAAGCTTAATTTTAACAACCGTGCTAAAATTAACCATACAGTAAAATACACAAATAATCAAAAAACAACCACGAAATCAGCCTCAAATCCGCCCTCAAAAAACCTACCCCGTTTTACCCCAATTTTACCCCAAACGATTGAAAAGTTAAGTGAAGTTGCGTGAGGTTACATTTTTTGCGTGGTCTCAGAAACCTTGTAAAATCAAGGGTTTTCGAGTTAAGTGAGGTTATGTGAAGTTATATGAAAGGGCAAAAAAACCGGTTGTTCTTTTCCCCACAATGAAGTCATTGGATAAATAAAACTCTCAATAACCCCTATTTTACTGGGGTTTTGAGGGGTATAAAACTCCAAAAACTTACATCATACATCAAATTTACATCAATTGATGCAAAAAATATGCAAAGAAAGCTTTTTTCTAAAATTTTGATGTAAGCAAACGACTAAAAAACATAAGAGACTGTTAGCAGATTGATCCGAGAGATGGCAAAAATGTAAACAGTCGGTTTTACGATAAATGAATATGTAATATATTAAAGAGGATGGCTTAGGTTGTCCTGTTTTTATGGTGTAAGGTTAATTAAAGAATCGTTGTAATAGGAGTATAATAAAGTTAAATGTAATTTTGTAGCGAAAGAGGAATAAGATGAGTTTTTTGTCAGATTTGCATTTGTCGAAATCATTTAACGGAAGTACCGCGAACAACATATTGAGGCGGTTGTGCAGGGAAATACGAAAAGATGTTGAATCAGGGACCACTATACTGTTTGTATTTTTAGGAGATATAGTATTCAAAGGTGATGTTGTTTCTTTTGAATATGTTAAAGCTATTTGAATTATTCAGAAAAATTTTCAGGCTGAGAAACAAAATCACGCTAAAGCGCCAAAGAAAAGGGGCTGTTTTTACAGCCCCCTTATATATTGTTATTATTTTATCTTAAAGCTTGTTTACATCTGCATCAGTAATAATGTGATAGCCTGCATCCTCAAGTGCTTTTTCAGCTAAAGCATTGTCTTCCACTCTTATTACAACATAAGCGTGTTTTTCTGTACGGGACATAAAAGCGTAAAGATAATCCATATTGATTTTCTTTTCATCAAGAACACTGAGTGCACCGGAAAGCTTGCCGGGAGCGTCGCCGATTTTTACTCCGACAACATCATTTACCTTTATGAGATAGCCTTCGTCAGCAAGAACTCTTTCTGCCGTTGCAGTATCGTTGACGATAATACGAAGCATACCGAAATCCTGAGTTTCCGCAATAGAGAGAGCTCTCATGTTGATGTTGTGCTCAGAAAGTGCCCTGGTTATGGAAACCAATGCGCCCTGCTTGTTTTCTACAAATACTGTTAATTGTTTAATAGCCATAACAAATCCTCCTTGTTTTATATAAGCTTTCTCTTATCGATAACACGTACTGCCTTGCCTTCGCTTCTTGTAATGCTCTTGGGTGCAACAAGATGAACTGCAGGATTTATACCAAGCATAACCTTCAATGCATTGGCAAGGGATTTTTCCATAGCAATAATGTCGGCAACCTTATCAGTGAATTTGTCTGACGTCATTTCGACATTTACTTCGAAGGTATCGGTATTGTTCTTTCTGTCAACAACAATCTGATAGTTGGGCTCATAGCCTTCTTTAAGAAGAACAGTTTCAATCTGGCTCGGGAAAACATTTACGCCACGGATAATAAGCATATCGTCTGTTCTGCCCATAGGCTTTGCCATTTTGATAAGAGTACGTCCGCAGGAACACTTTTTACGTGAGAGAACACAAATGTCACGGGTACGGTAACGCAGAAGAGGGAAAGCTTCTTTATCAAGGGAAGTAAATACAAGCTCACCCTTGCTTCCTTCGGGAAGAACTTCACCTGTATCGGGATCAATGATTTCTGCATAGAAATGGTCTTCGTTAATGTGCATACCTGTCTGCTCACTGCATTCAAAAGCAACGCCGGGTCCGCTTGTTTCGGTAAGGCCGTAAATGTCGTAAGCCTTTATGCCGAGTGTAGCTTCAATGCCTCTGCGCATTTCTTCTGTCCAAGGCTCTGCACCGAAGATACCTGCTTTAAGAGGAATATCCTCAGGCTTGTATCCCTGGTCTTTGAGTGTTTCACCTATATATGCAGCATATGAGGGCGTACAGCAAAGAATGGTTGCGCCGAGATCTGTCATAAACTGAATCTGTCTTTCGGTATTACCTGATGACATAGGAAGAGTGAGACAGCCGACCTTATGTGAGCCACCGTTAAGACCGGGGCCTCCTGTGAAAAGACCGTAGCCGTAAGCAACCTGACATACATCCTTGTTCGAACCGCCTGCAGCAACGATTGCACGGGCACAGCAGTCTTCCCATAAATCAACGTCTTTCTGTGTGTAGAAAGCAACTACACGGCGGCCTGTTGTGCCTGATGTTGACTGAATACGTACACAATCATCAAGAGGTTTTGCGAGAAGGCCGTAAGGATAAGCGTCACGTAAATCTGCTTTTGTAAGAAACGGGAGCTTATGTAAATCTTCAATTCCGTTGATATCTTCAGGTTTTACACCTTTTTCATCCATAAGATTGCGATAGTAAGGTACATTTTCATAAACGTGCTTTACCTGCTTAACGAGCTTTTCCGATTGAAGTTTTTTCATTTCTTCAACCGGCATTGTTTCAATTTCTTTCTGGTAGTAATTCTGTGCCATTTATAACACCCTTTCTTAGTTGTATCTGATTCTTACTCAGACCGTAATATTATCCCGGAGTGCGAAAAGGGTAAACAAAAAACGCCCTGTGCATTCCGAAAAAAGAATACAGAGGACGAGAAAATCAACTATCCCGTGGTACCACCTCAGTTCGTTGCTGTTTCACAACAACAACCTTATCAGGTACTGACATACCCTAGTTCTGTAACGGGAACTCCCGTTGCATCCTACTAAAGATTTCTCTTGTTCAGCGCACTGCTAACAGAAGGAATTCGTGAAGGACATCTTCTTTGCCTCGCACCAACCGGCAACTCTCTCCAGATTATTTCCAACCTACTGGTTTCTGCTCATTGCATTTAGTTGTAAACAACTACCTATCGGTTCGCTGTTTATGCTTTGGATTATATTCCTTTGATTTTTAAATGTCAATACTTTTCATGAAAAAAATGAAATATTATACGAAAAATCTTTAATCGGATTGAATTTATATTAATAAAGTCGTAGAAATTCAATAAAATATACCTGTCTTATGCATGAAGACTAAATCATAAGACAGGTTTTGAAATGTTTTATTTTATTTGTGCTTCTACGAGGCTGCCCTGACAGTACTTTTTGCGAAGAACAGGCTTTTCAATCTTTCCGGTGGGATTTCTGGGAACTTTTTCGAAGATAATCTTTCTCGGTCTCTTGTATCGGGGAAGAGCCTTGCAGAATTCGTTGATATCTTCTTCTGTACAGCTCATGCCGTCTTTGAGTTCG
Source organism: Oscillospiraceae bacterium (assembly GCA_015066015.1). Taxonomy (GTDB): domain Bacteria; phylum Bacillota; class Clostridia; order Oscillospirales; family Acutalibacteraceae; genus UBA6857. Next base: position 163,720 of record SVPE01000002.1, on the reverse strand, counting down.
ATAATTGCAAGGGTTTTCTCGCCCAGACGTTCATCAGGAATGCCGATAACTGCAACATCCTTGATTTTATCGTGCTTGCGAAGAGCATCTTCGATCTGTACAGGATAGATATTTTCACCACCTGAGATAACAACGTCCTTCTTACGGTCGACGAGGTAGATAAAGCCGTCTTCATCTTCACGACCCATATCGCCTGTATAAAGCCAACCGTCTTTGAGAACTTCGTTCGAAGCTTCTTCGTTTTTGTAGTAGCAAAGCATTACGCCGGGACCTTTGACAATGAGTTCGCCAATATCGCCTTTGGCAACTTCATTACCCTTTTCGTCAACAATCTTTGCTTCCCAGAGATAGCCGGGTTTGCCGATTGCGCCGACCTTGTGGATGTTTTCAACACCGAGATGCACACAGCCGGGACCGATTGATTCTGAAAGACCATAGTTTGTGTCGTACTGATGGTGGGGAAATATACTCATCCAACGCTTGATAAGGCTTGGAGGTACAGGCTGAGCACCGATGTGCATAAGTCTCCATTGTGAAAGAAGATAATCATCAAGGTTGACTCTTCCGCTATTGATTGCATCAAGCATATCCTGAGCCCAGGGTACAAGAAGCCAGACGATTGTACATTTTTCTTCTGTGATTGTACGAAGAATCCATTCGGGCTTAACACCCCTGAGAAGAACAGCCTTACTGCCACTGAGGAGACTGCCGAACCAATGCATTTTCGCACCTGTGTGGTAAAGGGGAGGAATACAAAGGAAAACGTCGTCCTCTGTCTGTCCGTGGTGCTTCTGCTCTGTCTGACAGGATGAAATAAGAGCCTTGTGGTTATGCAGAATAGCTTTCGGGAATCCGGTGGTACCTGATGAGAAGTAAATTGCTGCGTAATCGTCTTCTTTCAGTATAACCGGAGGTGCTTCGGATGAGCAGAAGTTCATCATTGCACAGCAATCTTCACTGTAGGCAGGACCGTCCTTACCTACATAGAACATCGTTTTAACAGCTGGAATGTTGTTCGTAATTGAATCAATTCGTTCGATGAATTCCTTGCCGAAGATGAGGACTTCACAGTCTGCAAGCTCGAGGCAGTATTTAATCTCATCTCCTGAATAACGAAAGTTCATGGGCACTGCAATGCAGCCTGCTTTAAGAATGCCGAAGTAAAGAGGTAACCATTCAAGTGAGTTCATAAGAAGAATTGCAACCTTTGTACCTTTTTTGAAGCCGCGGCTGAGAAGAAGATTTGCAAAGCGGTTTGCTCTGCGCTCAAAGCTTTTCCAAGTTATTTCACGGCGGTAGGGTGTACCTGCGTTTGCACTTTCTATAAGACTTGCCTCTCTCCAGGTTACGGCACTGTCACGCTCCTCTGAGGGATTAATTTCAACAAGAGCAATTTCTGAACCCTTGAGCCGAGCGTTACGTTCAAGTAAATCTGTGATTACCATTTTGATTTTTTCTCCTTTACAAGGTACTGTTATATCTTTGAATAGTTTTTCATTTCTGTTTTTTTTAACTTAACGATTATTGGTGACTTAAAAAACACTTTATAAATTTAACACATCAAAGCGTAAAAGTCAAGTGGTTGAAACTGAATAACATATTAAACCGTATATAAATTACTTTGTGTATGGTGAGATGTTAAAAGATAGTTGAACTTTTTTAACGTTATAGTTATTGACAGAATGTTATAAAGAGGAGTAACGAAGATACTTATTGCTTAAGTGTGGAAAAAACACCTCGTTTTTTCAAAAAATCTCAATCATCCTCAAAAGAGGCTGTTTTTCTTTATCTCCTTTGCTCAGCTTATATTATTGTCGGCAATGTCTTGTTATGTTTTATGATTTCGGGATATGGCAAGTAAAAGCTTTCTGTCATTATACACTGTCCCTGATATATTTTTCATCATCAGTAGTCCGGATTGTGCAGAGCTTTTTTATTTTTAAATAAATTTGCTCAAAAACCTTGAATTTTTTATAAAAATATTGTACGATAATTACATATATTATAGGCGTAAACAAAAAACAAGGAGGTATTTTTAATGCCTACACAGAAAACTGCAAAAATCACAACTAAGCACAGCGATCTTGTTCTTCGTGTATCAAAGGGACACTTTGTTTCTTCTCATTCACACAGTAACTATTATATCGATGTTGCTGCACAGAAATCCAGACTGTCTGAAGCAAAAGCAGTTGCAAGAGAGCTCTGTCGCAACAACAACTATAATACAAAGATTGTTGACACTATTCTCTGCCTTGACGGAATGGAGGTTATCGGAACCTGCCTTGCTGACGAGCTTACAAAAAATTCATTTATGAATATCAATGCACATCAGACAATTTATGTTGTGACTCCTGAAACGACAGGCAACTCTCAGTTGTTGCTCAGAGATAATATTGTGCCTATGGTAAAGGATAAGCACGTTCTGGTGCTTGCAATTTCCGTTGCAACAGGTAATACTGCAAATTCAGCTATTGATGCTATCAGATATTATGGCGGCAAAGTCGTAGGTATTGCATCAATATTCGCAACCCGTAAGGAATGCGGAGGTTATCCTGTCGAATCGGTATTCAACCCAGGTGACCTGGGAGATTATTTTACAGTACCTGCACATGAATGTCCCTTATGTAAGGAAAAGGTAAAAATTGACGCACTTATCAACAGTTACGGTTTTTCAAAATTATAATAATTTGTTTTACAGGGTGTCGGCATGCCGATGCCCGTTTTTTTTAGGTAGGAAAAAATGAGCTTCAGTATTGATAAGCAATGAAAAAAGTACCGAAAAACAACCTTAAACGCAGGGGAAAAATGAGCAAAGCACTGAAAATTTGAGAAAAAGCAAAAAACAGTTGAATTTTTTTATTTTTTTTGTAAGATATATAATAGTGGAAAATATTGTTTTTTATGTACATTAATACTTACAGCAAAGCAACTGCTGTAGTAAATACTATAATTATGGGGTGATAATTTGAAAGTACAATTCACAGAAACAATCCTTCGTGATGCCAATCAGTCTTTGATTGCAACAAGAATGTCCTTTGACGAATTCGAGCCTATACTTTCAGAGCTTGATAAGGCAGGCTACTATTCACTTGAATGCTGGGGCGGTGCGACCTTCGATTCATGCCTTCGTTATCTTGGTGAGGATCCGTGGGAGAGACTCAGAAAAATCCGTAAGGCATGTCCCAATACAAAATTACAGATGCTCCTTCGCGGACAAAACCTTCTCGGATATAAGCATTATCCTGATGACGTTGTCCGTGCATTTATCAGAAAGAGTGTTGAAAACGGTATTGATATTATCCGTATTTTCGACGCCCTCAATGACCTCAGGAATATTGAGGTTGCCGTTGATGAAACCCTTAAGTGCGGAGCACATCCTTCGGGTACAATCTGCTATACTCTTTCACCTATCCACTCCCTTGAAAAGTATGTTGAGCTTGCTAAGGAAATGGAAAAGATGGGTGTAAAGTCAATCTGCATCAAGGATATGGCAGGCATTATGGGTCCTCAGGAGGCATATGACCTTGTTAAGGCTATCAAGGCTGAGGTAAAGCTTCCCGTTGTTCTTCATACACATTCAACAACAGGTCTTGGCGCACTTACACTTCAGAAGGCGGTTGAGGCAGGTGTAGATGTAATCGATACCGCAATTTCATGCTTCTCAGGCGGCACATCACAGCCTCCTACAGAAACCTTGGTTTATGCTCTTAAGCAGCAGGGATATGAAGTTGACGTCAATATGGATACACTCAAGAAAATCAACGATTTCTTCAAACCCATAAGAGCGAAGACGCTTGAAAGCGGTCTTCTCAATCCGGTTGTTCTTGCAACAGATACAGATGCTCTTTCATATCAGGTTCCCGGCGGTATGCTTTCAAATCTTGTTGCTCAGCTTACGGCGGTAGGCAAGCTCGACAAGTTTGAAGAGGTGCTCCTTGAAGTACCCAGAGTACGTGAAGACCTCGGATATCCTCCGCTTGTAACTCCCATGAGCCAGATGGTCGGAGTTCAGGCAACACAGAATGTTCTTGCCGGTGAAAGATACAAGAATGTTTCAAAGGAAATAAAGAATTACTTCCTCGGCTTTTACGGAAAGGCTCCCGGTGAAGTAAATGCAGAGCTTTCAAAGAAGATTCTCGGTGACGAAAGTCCCGTTACATGCCGTTTTGCAGATACACTTGAGCCATATTTTGAAAAGGCAAAGGCTGAAATCGGCGACAAGGCAAAAAGTGACGAGGATGTTCTTTCATACATCGCATTCCCGGCTCAGGCTGAAGCCTTCTTTGATAAGCGCGACGAAAAAGAAAGAAATACTTTCAGATATACCATAAGAGAAGTGTAAGGGGGTAAGGATATGTTAAATCTGCTTTCGACATCAATCGCTATCATCGGCGGTGCAGACGGTCCTACGGCAGTTTTCGTTTCAGGGAACCTGCCCTTACCCGCAATATTTGTTTCCGTTGTCGGTGTTATATTTGTGGCCTATGTTTATATAGCAAAGGCAATCCGCAGAAAAGCACTCCCAAAAGAAGCTATTGCCGTGATAGAAACCCCAACAGCAGAAAGAGCAGGCGTACCTATGCCTGAGAGAATGAATCAGGGCGAGCTTGAGCTTGTCGGAACGGACGAAAAAACAGCTGCAGTTATTATGGCGATTGTTTCAGATAAGAGCGGTATTCCGCTTAACAGACTTTCTTTCAAGTCTATTAAACTGATGGAGGATAAATAAAATGAAATATGTAGTTACATTGAACGGTAAAAATTACGAGGTTGAAGTTAATGAAACCGAAGCAGTTCTTGTCAGCGTTTCCGATGCAGCCACCGTTGCAGCTCCCGTTGCAGCCCCGGCAGCACCTGTAGCAGCTCCGGCAACACCTGCAGCAGCTCCGGCAGTTTCCGCTGAAGGTACAACAATTCCTTCACCTATGCCCGGTACAATTCTCAGTGTTAGTGTGAGCGTCGGTCAGACTATTAAGTCAGGCGATGTGCTTATGGTTCTTGAGGCTATGAAAATGGAAAACGATATCGTTGCACCTTGCGACGGTACAGTTAAGCAGATTCTTGTTTCAAGAGGTTCAACGGTTAACACCGACGACGTTCTCATTGTTATTTAACCGGAGGTGTGATAAATGGCTGACTTATTTGCGAATTTTGTGACCCTCGAATGGAAAGAGGTTGCGATGTGGATTATAGGTGCAGTTCTTATCTACCTTGCAATCAAAAAGGAAATGGAGCCCTCACTCCTTCTTCCTATGGGCTTCGGTGCAATTCTTATAAATCTTCCCAACTCAGGCGCTCAGCACGTTATTGATGTTATTTTCAAATTCGGTATCTCGAATGAATTCGGTGAGCTTATGCCGCTTATTCTTTTCATCGGTATCGGTGCTATGATTGATTTTACGCCACTTCTCACGAATCCGAAGCTGATGCTTTTCGGCGCGGCGGCACAGTTCGGTATTTTCTTCACTCTTTGCCTTGCATCACTTTTAGGCTTTGATATCAAGGACGCTGCTTCAATCGGTATCATAGGTGCGGCAGACGGTCCCACAGCCATTGCAGTTTCAATGGAGCTCGGTTCAAAATATATCGGTGCAATTATGGTTGCGGCTTATTCATATATGGCTCTTGTGCCTCTTATCCAGCCTCCCATTATCAAGCTTTGTACCACAAAGAAGGAACGCCTTATTCGTATGGACAACACTCAGGGTAAGCAACCCTCAAAGCTCACAAAGATCCTTTTCCCGATTGTTGTTACTGTTATCGTAGGTCTGGTGGCTCCGGACGCTGTTGCTCTTATCGGTTTCCTTATGTTCGGTAATCTTATCCGTGAATGCGGTGTTCTTAACTCCCTTTCAGAAACAGCACAGAAGGTTCTTGCAAACCTTATCACTATCTTCCTCGGTCTTACCATTGCTTCACAGATGCGTGCAGAGGACTTCCTTAAGGTTGACACCCTTCTCATTATCGGTCTTGGTCTTTTCGCATTCATCTTCGATACCTTTGCGGGCGTTATGCTTGCAAAGTTTATGAATCTCTTCTCAAAGAAGAAGATCAATCCTATGATCGGTGCCGCAGGTATTTCTGCATTCCCTATGGCAGCCCGTGTTGTTCATAAGATGGGACTTGAGGAGGACAATCAGAATTTCCTTCTTATGCACTCAATCGGTGTAAATGTCTCAGGTCAGATTGCCTCAGTTATCGCCGGTGGTCTTATTCTTACATTCTTCAGTAAATAAGGGAGGAAAATAATATGAATTTTGCTATTGATTTTGAGGCATTTCTTGCATCACTTCCTTATATGGGTAAGGGTATGCTGGGTATTTTTGTTGTAACAGCCATTATTGTTGTTTTTGTAAATGCGCTTAACAACCTGCCTGAAAAAAAGGATAAAGAGTAAATCGGGTTATAATAATTAAAAAACTCAACATTCATTAGCCGAGTGTTCATAAGGGCACTCGGCAGTTTTATTATTCGCCATACGGCGAGTGATATTGCTTCGTAGTTTTATTATGCCTTGCACAGTGTTATTGTCCTTCGGACAATTTTATGTTAAAAGTGTCAATTAAAAAAGAAAATCGGGAGCACTTTTTTATAAGGTGTCTCCCGATAGCTTTTTCTGTCCTTAGTAACCCCGCTCATTGAGAATGCTGAATTTTTTGCAGTGAGTCTTCTGACAGATAAAAACAATACGGGCTCTATACCTTTTCGGACCTTTAAGGAGATATGCTGTACGGGCACACCTCTTATCCTGCAAAAGTTCTGCGTATTTTTCATCTGATTCTTTATTTTGTAATTCAGAAAATAAAAATTACGTGATATGAACTGAAAAAGTAATGAAAAAATCATCCTGAGTGGCAAAAAAAATGAGCAAAGCACTGAAAATTTGAGAAAAAGCAAAAAACAGTTGAAATTTTTAATTTTTTTTGTATGATATATAATAGTGGAAAATATTGTTTTTTTATGTACATTAATACTTACAGCAAAGCAACTGCTGCAGTAAATACTATAATTATGGGGTGATAATTTGAAAGTACAATTCACAGAAACAATCCTTCGTGATGCCAATCAGTCTTTGATTGCAACAAGAATGTCCTTTGACGAATTCGAGCCTATACTTTCAGAGCTTGATAAGGCAGGCTACTATTCACTTGAATGCTGGGGCGGTGCGACCTTCGATTCATGCCTTCGTTATCTTGGTGAGGATCCGTGGGAGAGACTCAGAAAAATCCGTAAGGCATGTCCCAATACAAAATTACAGATGCTCCTTCGCGGACAAAACCTTCTCGGATATAAGCATTATCCTGATGACGTTGTCCGTGCATTTATCAGAAAGAGTGTTGAAAACGGTATTGATATTATCCGTATTTTCGACGCCCTCAATGACCTCAGGAATATTGAGGTTGCCGTTGATGAAACCCTTAAGTGCGGAGCACATCCTTCGGGTACAATCTGCTATACTCTTTCACCTATCCACTCCCTTGAAAAGTATGTTGAGCTTGCTAAGGAAATGGAAAAGATGGGTGTAAAGTCAATCTGCATCAAGGATATGGCAGGCATTATGGGTCCTCAGGAGGCATATGACCTTGTTAAGGCTATCAAGGCTGAGGTAAAGCTTCCCGTTGTTCTTCATACACATTCAACAACAGGTCTTGGCGCACTTACACTTCAGAAGGCGGTTGAGGCAGGTGTAGATGTAATCGATACCGCAATTTCATGCTTCTCAGGCGGCACATCACAGCCTCCTACAGAAACCTTGGTTTATGCTCTTAAGCAGCAGGGATATGAAGTTGACGTCAATATGGATACACTCAAGAAAATCAACGATTTCTTCAAACCCATAAGAGCGAAGACGCTTGAAAGCGGTCTTCTCAATCCGGTTGTTCTTGCAACAGATACAGATGCTCTTTCATATCAGGTTCCCGGCGGTATGCTTTCAAATCTTGTTGCTCAGCTTACGGCGGTAGGCAAGCTCGACAAGTTTGAAGAGGTGCTCCTTGAAGTACCCAGAGTACGTGAAGACCTCGGATATCCTCCGCTTGTAACTCCCATGAGCCAGATGGTCGGAGTTCAGGCAACACAGAATGTTCTTGCCGGTGAAAGATACAAGAATGTTTCAAAGGAAATAAAGAATTACTTCCTCGGCTTTTACGGAAAGGCTCCCGGTGAAGTAAATGCAGAGCTTTCAAAGAAGATTCTCGGTGACGAAAGTCCCGTTACATGCCGTTTTGCAGATACACTTGAGCCATATTTTGAAAAGGCAAAGGCTGAAATCGGCGACAAGGCCAAAAGTGATGAGGACGTTCTTTCATACATCGCATTCCCGGCTCAGGCTGAAGCCTTCTTTGACAAGCGTGACGAAAAAGAAAGAAATACTTTCAGATATACCATAAGAGAAGTGTAAGGGGGTAAGGATATGTTTGATTTAAAAATGCCACTTACAGATGCACTTGCGGTTTCACTTATCGGTATCGTAACGGTTATTTTTATTCTTGCGGTTATTGCCGGTCTCATTATTCTTGTTTCAAAGGCAATCAGAGGTATTGAAGCTGCCGCGGATAAGAAAAAGCCCGTTGTTGCCGAGAATGTTGCATCCGCTCCTTCAGGCGTACCTATGCCTGAGGGGATGAATCAGGGTGAGCTTGAGCTTGTCGGAACGGACGAAAAAACAGCCGCAATTATTATGGCGATTGTTTCAGATAAGAGCGGTATTCCGCTTAACAGACTTTCTTTCAAGTCTATTAAACTGATGGAGGATAAATAAAATGAAATATGTTGTTACATTGAACGGTAAAAACTACGAGGTTGAAGTAACTGAGCAGGAGGCTGTTCTTCTTTCAGCTTCCGATGCAGCTGCAGCACCTGCTCCTGCGGCAGCTCCGTCACCTGCAGCGCCCTCAGCACCTGCAGCTCCGGCAGTTGTAGCCGGTGACGGTACCAAGGTGCCTTCACCTATGCCCGGTACAATTCTCAGTGTTAGTGTGAGCGTCGGTCAGACTATAAAGTCAGGCGATGTGCTTATGGTTCTTGAGGCTATGAAAATGGAAAACGATATCGTTGCACCTTGCGACGGTACAGTTAAGCAGCTTTTTGTTTCAAAGGGTTCAACGGTTAACACAGATGATGTTCTTGTTGTAATTTGATTCCCAAAAGTATATTTGATTAAAGAAAAGGAGATTTCTTAAATGGAAATGATTAAAGATGTCCTTATCGGCTTGTGGGAATCATCAGGCTTTTACGCGCTTTTTGCAGACGGCACATTTCTCTGGCAGAATCTTGTAATGATTATTGTAGCTTTTGTGCTTCTTTATTTTGCAATTGCGAAAAAATGTGAGCCTTTACTTCTTGTTCCCATTGCCTTCGGTATTCTTCTTGCAAACCTTCCCGGTGCAGGTCTTATGGATGACCCCACGGGACTTATGGATACATCAAACCTGATTGAAGGTGCTCATTGGTACGACAGCGGTGTTCTGAGACTGATATACGCAGGTGTAAAATCAAGTATCTTCCCCTGCATTATTTTCCTTGGTATCGGTTGTATGACTGACTTCGGTCCCTTGCTTTCAAATCCGATGTCACTTCTTTTAGGTGCGGCGGCACAGCTTGGTATTTATGTTGCTTTTGTTATCGCTATCCTTCTCGGCTTTGAGCCTAACGAAGCAGCTTCTATAGCAATCATCGGCGGTGCAGACGGCCCTACCGCTATCTTCCTCACAGGTAAGCTTGCAAGCCACCTCTTGGGTCCCATCGCCGTTGCCGCATATTCATATATGGCTCTTATTCCCTTTATCCAGCCTCCCATTATGAAGGCTCTTACAACGGAAAAAGAGCGCAAGGTTGAAATGAAGCAGCTCAGAAAGGTATCAAAGACAGAGAAGATTATTTTCCCTGTTGTTGTTCTTGTAATCTGTGCATTTATTCTTCCTTCAGTTGCACCTCTTTTAGGTTTCCTTATGCTCGGTAACCTTTTCAAGGAGTGCGGCGTTGTTGACAGACTTTCCGATACGGCTCAGAATGCTCTTATGAACATTGTTACAATTATGCTCGGACTTACAGTTGGTGCAACAACTAACGGTCAGACCTTCCTTCAGTGGGGCACAATCAAAATCGTTGTTCTCGGCCTTGTTGCTTTTGCATTCTCCACTGTCGGCGGACTCCTTTTAGGCAAGCTCCTCTACGTCATCACCGGCGGTAAGGTTAATCCTCTTATCGGTGCGGCAGGCGTTTCTGCTGTTCCTATGGCTGCCCGTGTTGCTCAGAATGAAGGCAGAAAATATAATCCCGCAAACTTCCTTCTTATGCATGCAATGGGTCCCAATGTTGCAGGTGTTATCGGCTCAGCTGTTGCTGCAGGCTTCCTTCTTGCAATGTTCGGCGGAAAGTAATCGAATAAATAAATATAAATTTAAGCTCAGTGCCTGTTCGGGTGCTGAGCTGATTTTATGTTCAGCAAAAAGCTGAAATATGTTGTAATCAGGGGTGCTTTTATGTTAAAATAGAAGCAGAAAAGAGGTGACGTGTCTTGAAGGAATGTGCAGATGAAAAAATAATCAGAAAATATCTTTCCGGTTATGCAAAAGATATAAAAATAGAAACCGTTGATACAATCGACTCCACAAACGATGAAATGAGAAGACGGGCAGAAAAGGGAGAAAGGGAAATATCACTTCTTATTGCCGAAGAGCAGACCAAGGGCAAAGGTACCAAGGGCAGAAGCTTTTTTTCACCTGAGAGCACAGGGGTATATATGAGTTTTCTTTTAAGACCGACCTATACGCCGCAGGAGTGCACTTTTCTTACTACTATGGCGGCTGCAAGCGCTGCGAAGGCAATTGAGAATGTGGCCGGAATAAAACTGCAGATCAAATGGGTGAATGACCTTTATCTCGGTGGGAAAAAGGTCGGAGGAATTTTGAGTCAGGCGCATTTGTCAAATGGTGGCAAGAAAGTTGAATGGGCAGTTGTGGGAATAGGTATCAACTTAAGTGAACCCGAGGGCGGCTTTCCCGGGGAGCTGAAAGAAATTGCTACAGCTCTCGGTAAAAAGGACGGAAAAATCAAAAACCGTCTTATAGGCGAAATCGTAAATGAATTTGTGTTATATTACCGAAATCTTACTCAAAAGGAATTTATACAAGAATATTCAGAAAGGCTTCTCGGTCTCAATGAGGAAATCACTGTAAAAGAGGGCGAAGAGGAATATAAAGGTATAGTTGTCGGAATTGATGAGATGTGTCATCTTAAAATTATATTGCCTGATGGCAGAGAAAAGATATTGAATTCGGCACAGTGAAGTATGCCGCTCTTCGATTCGAAGGGCGGTTTTTCGCTTTTTTACATCTGCAATTGTATTTTGCACATTTGAAAAGCTATAAAAATTAACCTTTAAAAAATCTGTTTTTTTCTGTACACTATTGAAAAAAGAAATCAAAGTGCTATAATAATCTAATAAAATACAGAAACCGGTGGTTATATGAATCAGAATATTGTTGGTGCCTTTGCGACGGCGGCAACGGGTTTATTCATTGCGTTTGTAAACTTTGTTTTGTCAAAAAAAGTGCTTGTGAAAGCACCTGAAAAATATTCGCTGATAACTGTGGCAAGACAGATTATACAGGTAGGATTTCTTGCGGCTGTGTATTTTGTCGGCACCAGCACGGGATTTGCTGATCCTATTTATCTTCTTGTGGGCGCCGTTATCGGTATGACATTGCCGATGATTTATTTTACGAAAAAGCTTTTGCTTGTAAATGAGTTGATGGCAAATAAAGTAAAAGAAAATGAAAATGAAAAGGGGGATGAGGCTGATGGGTGAAAAATCCGAGGTAATCATTAAACTCTTCGGAATATTTGATGTAACAGGTGAAGTTATCACAATGTGGATAATGCTCGGTGTGCTTACGTTTGTTTCACTTATTGTCAGATTCAATCTTAAGGAGCGCCCCGGCAAATTCCAGAATGTTATTGAGGTCGGCGTGGAATATCTTGATAATTTCTTTACGGATATTCTCGGTAAAAAGAAGGCAAGAAAATATTTCACATTTCTCGCATCACTTTTTATATTTATAATTTTTTCCAATTATTCCGGTATGATTCCCGGTGTGGGACTTACGGATTATGTCAAGGCGCCGACAGCCTCACTTTCTGTTACGGCAGGACTTGGCATACTTACATTCCTTTTCCTGCAGATTTCGGGATTAAGGCATAATGTAAAGCATTATTTCAAACGCTTTGTAATGCCGATGTTTTTTATGTTACCGCTGTTGCTGCTTGATGAATTTATCAAGCCGGCATCACTTGCACTGAGACTTTACGGTAATATCTTCGGTGAAGAAATGGTGACAGAAGAGCTTTATCACATCTTCCCAATAGGTGCACCTGTTGTAATGATGGTGCTTTCACTTTTATTTTGTGCTTTGCAGGCAATGGTTTTCACTATGCTTGTATCAATATATTTAGAAGAAGTCACAGAAGACGAATAACAAAACTAAATTTCAATTTTAAAGGAGTAATTTAAAATGACAAGTTCAGCAATTATCGCAATCGCAGCAGCAATGGCAATCGCAATCAGTACCCTCGGTCCTTCAATCGGTCAGGGTATAACGGCAAAGGCAGCTATGGAAAGTATTGCCCGTCAGCCTGACGCGGCAAAGGATATCCGTTCAACTCTTATTATCTCTCTTGCACTTATGGAGGCTCTTACAATTTACGGTCTTCTTATTGCATTTATGCTTATTTCGAAAATCTGAGGAGTAGCTTATGAACATACAGCCATCAGTTATAGTGTGGACTGTGATATGCTTTGTTCTGCTTATGGTTATACTGAAGAATCTGCTTTTCACCCCTGTTCTTAAGGTTATTGATAGCCGTAAGGAAAAAATTGATGAAGCAGAGAAAAAGCTTCGTGAAATAGAAAGCATAAATGCAGAAAATGAAAGACGGAGTGCCGAAGAAAAGCTCCGTGCCGAAAGTGAAAGTGTGCTGCAGGCTAAGGCGAAGGTGCAGCAGATACAGTCCGACGGAAAAAAAGAAATTGAAAACGCCCAGAGAAAATGTCTTTCTGATTTAGAAGACTACAGAAATGACATAACGGGGGAATACGACAAAATAGTTTATTCCGTCGCTCCGAAAATGGAGACAGCGGCGGCTATTTTTGCCAAAAACATAATCTCCGACAGGATATGATATTATGGAAATACAATATGTAATCATTAACTTTCTGATTCTTGTTGCTATTGTTGTTCTTGCGGGAAGGAAAACCGTAAAAAGAATTTTTGGCGACAGATATGAAAGAATAAACAAAGACCTTGACAAGGCAGAGGAAATAGAAAAAATGCCGCTGCCTTCTTCGGTTTTGCCTACGGTTGAAGTGGCTATTGATTCCTGCAGTGAAGAAATTCAGAAAGCAGAAGGTCTTGTTGCTGAAAAAATTGCAGCTATCGGGGCTTTTCGCGAAAGAGAGAAAAGTGAAATTCACCGTGAGATGATTGAAAATGCAAGAAGAAAGCTTTTTTCTGTAATGAAAGAGAATGTGATTAATCTTTTTTCTTATGAAAAGTATCAGCAGGAAATCAGAGCACTTGACAGACTGGTAATTGATGAAATCTTAAAAAGGATTTCACTTACTCCCGGCGATATGGCTTATCTCAAGCATCACGATGTGCTTTATGTTACGCTCACTTCAGCTTATCCTCTTGCCGAGGATATAGTCAGCGATGTAGACAGAGTAACCTCACAGCTGCTGGAGTCGGTGGGTGGAAAAACCTCCTTATGGGTACTGGAGGACAGTAATCTTATAGGCGGACTCCGTCTTCGTATAGGTGATACTGTATATGACGGTACAATAGCTGAGGAGCTTTATCAGTTTGAAAAGAGCCTTAATCATGAGCCTATTATGAATGACGACACGGTGGGTCATCTTATTCAGGAATTCACCGTAAAGGCCGAAAGCTTCAAGCCTCATATTCATAAGTATCAGCTTGGCAGAGTTATGACTGTTTCCGACGGTATATGCTGGATGGACGGTCTTGCCGATATTATGTACGGTGAGGTTGTTGAGTTCGAATGCGGTGAAAAAGGTATGGTTCTTGACATTCAGCAGAACCGCATTGGCTGTGTTATTTTCGGTGAGTTTGAGCATATCGAAAGCGGTAGCCGTGTAAGACGAGTCGGCAGAATTGCCTCTGTTCCTGTAGGTGAGTGCCTTCTGGGCAGAGTTGTGGATGCTTTGGGTAATCCGATTGACGCTATGGGTTATTTGCCTTATAAGGAAACAAGACCTATTGAGTATAAGGCTCCCGGTATACTTGACCGTGCTCCCGTTAATTCACCTCTTCATACGGGTATAAAGGCTATAGATGCTCTTGTTCCTATCGGCAAGGGACAAAGAGAGCTTATCATAGGCGACAGACAGACGGGTAAAACTGCTATAGCAATTGACACTATAATCAATCAGAAGGGTAAGGATACAGTCTGCATCTATGTTGCAATAGGACAGAAGGATACCCTTGTGGCAGAAATAAAGGAAAAACTTGAAGCTCACGGAGCTATGGAGTATACCACTATTATTGCGGTGCCTGCTTCTGCTTCTGCTGCGCTTCAGTATATTGCGCCCTTTTCAGGCTCAGCTATGGCTGAATACTTTATGTATGCGGGTAGGGATGTGCTCATAGTTTACGATGACCTTTCAAAGCACGCAGTTGCTTACCGTGAGCTTTCGCTTCTGCTTCACAGACCGTCAGGTCGTGAGGCTTATCCGGGTGATATTTTCTATCTGCATTCAAGACTTCTCGAAAGAGCAGCTCACCTTTCCGATGAGCTCGGCGGAGGTTCAATTACCGCACTTCCCATTATTGAGACTCTGGCAGGGGATATTTCTGCATATATTCCGACTAATGTTATTTCGATTACTGACGGCCAGATTTTCCTTGATGCAGAGCTTTTCAACGAGGGTCAGCGCCCTGCTGTCAATGTAGGACTTTCTGTTTCTCGTGTAGGTGGCGCGGCACAGTCTCCGTCAATGAAAAAGGTTTCATCCTCTTTGCGTACACGTCTTGCACAGTACAGAGAGCTTGCTGAATTTATGCAGTTTGGCTCAGACATAGATGAAGAAACAAAGAAAACGCTTGCTTCAGGTCAGCTTCTGACTGAAGCTCTCCGTCAGCCGAGATATGCACCCGTAGAGGATTCTATGCAGACAATTCTTATTTTTGCCGTAAGTGAAGGCTACGCTGACGGTATTTCTCCCGACCAAATGGAAAAATTTGAAAAGGACCTGTACCGGTATTTCCGTGAAGAAAAGGCTGATATCGCACTTAAGCTCAGAGAAGCAAGGAAGTTTGACGGTGAGCTGAAGGCTTTACTCAAAGAAGCTCTCGAAGAGTTTGCTGAGAGGTTGTAATTATGGCAACAGTTCAGAGCTTAAAAAAGAAGTTACAGACTATACGTTCAACTTCTAAGGTCACCCGAGCTATGAAAACTGCATCGACAGTTAAATATTCAAAGCTCAGCGGTATTTATGCAGAATATGAAAAATATGCAGGTGAATATCTTCACCTTTATGAAACCTACCGCAGCGAATTCAACTCGGTTTTCAGCTGCAGTAATCCTGATGCGCCCTGTTGTTATGTTGTAATCACATCGAATAAGGGTATGTGCGGCAGCTTTAATACAGAGCTTCTGTCCTTTTTTCACGAAATTTATGAAAAAGACGGTGGCGTTGCAATATCCTGCGGTAAAAAGGCAGCGGATTATTTTGAAAGGAAGGGAATAAAAGCCCAAAAGGCGTTTGTTTTTGATGATATTCCCTCTTATGAGCAGGTGGCAGAGTTGTTCGGATATATCTGCGCACTGATGGAAAAGGGCGAAATTTCTTCAGTGAAAACAGTTTATCCGGGATACATCAATATGATGAAGCAAAGACCTGTTTGTCATGATCTTTTCACTTATGAGGAAGGAATGGCAAATGATGAAGCACCGCTTTTTGTGCCTGACAGAGAGACAGTGATAAAGAAAACGGCAGAAAAAATTCTTCTTTCCGTCCTTTATAAAAGGGTGCTCGAAACTTCATTGGGTGCCCAGGCAGCAACACTTACTGCTATGCGTGCGGCGTATGATACGGCCTGCGAATACAGCGCAAAATTAGAAACAGAAATGAACAGAAAGCGTCAGAGTCAGGTAACTGCTGACGTTATAGAAATCTCGTCGGAATTTTCAATGAAAGGGGATATATGAAATGGCAAAAGGCTCTGTTGGAATGGTTCAGAGAATAACAGGTCCCGTAGTGGATATTCTCTTTGATTTAAGTGAAATCCCCGATATCTTCAATGCCGTGAATGTTAAGGTTAATGAGGAAATATATACCCTTGAAGTTTCGCAGCATCTTGGTAACGGTGAGGTAAGATGTATCTCAATGAATCCTACCGACGGTATGTCAAGAGGCATGCAGGCAACCGATACGGGTGAGCCTATAAAAATTTCCGTAGGCGAGGAAACTCTCGGCAGAATGGTTAATGTAACAGGTGCGCCTATTGACCGCGGTGAAAAGATAGAAACTGCAGAGAAATGGCCCATACACCATCCTGCTCCTCCCTTTGCAGAGATTGTGTCTTCGGGTGATGTTCTGGAAACGGGTATCAAGGTTATTGACCTTATGACACCTTATATCAGGGGCGGAAAAATCGG
The DNA here is from genome assembly GCA_015066015.1 of Oscillospiraceae bacterium. GTDB lineage: Bacteria > Bacillota > Clostridia > Oscillospirales > Acutalibacteraceae > UBA6857. Next base: position 147,040 of record SVPE01000002.1, on the reverse strand, counting down.
CCTTTTCGGTGGTGCGGGTGTAGGAAAAACCGTCCTCATTATGGAGCTTATCCGTAATGTTGCTTTTGAGCATGACGGTTACTCAGTTTTTGCAGGCGTCGGTGAGCGCTCACGAGAGGGCAATGACCTGTGGAATGAGATGAAGCAGTCCGGTGTTATCAATAAGACGTCGCTTGTTTTCGGTCAGATGAATGAAACTGCAGGTGCGAGACTCCGTGTACCGCTTGTAGGACTTACAATGGCTGAATATTTCCGCGAAAAGGCCCATAAGGATGTGCTTTTATTCATTGATAATATTTTTCGTTTCACTCAGGCCGGCAGTGAGGTTTCCGCGCTTTTAGGAAGAATGCCCTCAGCTGTAGGTTATCAGCCTACTTTGGCCTCCGAAATGGGTAAGTTACAAGAGCGAATCGTTTCTACAGGTAACGGCTCTATAACCTCGGTACAGGCGGTCTATGTTCCTGCTGATGACCTTACAGACCCGGCTCCCGCAACAACCTTTTCCCATCTTGATGCGACGACTGTTCTTTCAAGAAAAATTGTTGAGCTTGGTATTTATCCGGCGGTTGATCCTCTTGAGTCCTCATCCAGAGCGCTCACACCTGATTTTGTTGGGGAAAGGCACTACAAAACTGCCAAGGAAACACAGAGGGTTTTACAGAAATACGCTGAACTTCAGGATATTATAGCCATACTTGGTATGGACGAGCTTTCAGCTGAGGACAAGGAGCTTGTTAAAAGAGCAAGACGTGTTCAGCGCTTCATGAGTCAGCCCTTCCATGTGGCAGAGAGCTTTACAGGTCAGCAGGGTATATACGTGCCTCTTGAAAAGACTGTGGACAGTGTAGAGAGAATTCTTTCCGGTGAGTGTGACAGTATTCCCGAACAGTATTTCCTTATGTCGGGAACTATTGACGATGTATTCTCAAAGTATAAGAAGGAACACGGGTAAAAATTATGAAGTTTACTGTTTTCACGCCACACCGTCAGTTTTCTACGATTGAATGTGACAGTGTAAAGCTTAGTATCGCCGACGGCTCAGACGGCAAGTTTTCAGGTTGCTACGGAATAAGAAAAGGTCACGCTAAAGCAGTTTTTGCTCTGGCAAAAGGCAAAATATCCGCAAGTCTTAACGGCAAAGCGGTTTTTTCTGCAGAATGCAGTGAGGGCTTTGCCACAGTAGAGAACGATGAGGTCAGAGTAGCAGTTGACAGTGTCAGCGAATAAAAATGTATCAGTGGTTCCGAGCTGCACGAATTATCAGTACAGTTTGTGATAAGCAAAAACATGATGTGGCAGAAGGGGATAGTTTAAGGCTATCCTCTTTTTAATGCTTATTTGAGTGGAAAATTTCCCTCTCCACCCCTTAAACTTCTTAATAATTCCTATTGACAAACAAATCTCTTTTTGATATAATCTTTTGCGAAGAATCAGCTTTTTTGGAAAGTCCGTCAGAGAGAGTGTGTCGTGGGCTGAAAGCACACTTAGGATGAGTAGTAAGTCTGGGAACACTTCGCGGTATATGCTAAAAACTTAATAAAAGAGTGGGTACATTTTGTATCAATACGGGTGGCACCGCGGGTTTTGATTGCTCGTCCCGGGAATTATGTTTTGTAATTCCCGGGCTTTTTTGTTTTTGTTGGCATATCATATGTAAAGAAGATTATAGATACGGAGGTATAATATAATGTACAGGACTCATCGTTGCAACGAGATAAGAGACAACCATATCGGTATGACCGTTGAGCTTGCCGGTTGGGTTGATGTTGTCCGTGACCACGGCGGCGTTCTCTTTGTGGATTTGCGTGACGAAACCGGTGTGACTCAGGTTGTTGTTCACGACGAAAATCTTCTCAAGGGTATCAGCAAGGAAACAGTTATTTCTGTTCACGGCACAGTGTCAAAGCGTGATGAAAGCACAGTCAACCCCAAAATCGAAACAGGTTATGTTGAGCTTATTGCTGACGATCTTAAGGTGCTCGGTGTCTGCAGCAGGGATCTCCCCTTTGAAATCGGCTCAACAGATACAAACGAAAACCTTAGACTCAAGCACAGATTCCTTGACCTGAGAAATCCTGCTTTGCACAACAATATCATTCTTCGCTCCAAGGTTATCGGTCATATGAGACGCCTTATGGAGGAAAGAGGCTTCCTTGATATTCAGACACCTATTCTTACCGCTTCTTCACCTGAAGGTGCAAGAGACTTCCTTGTTCCTTCACGTAAGCATCCCGGTAAGTTCTACGCTCTGCCTCAGGCTCCTCAGCAGTTCAAGCAGCTTCTTATGGTATCAGGATTTGATAAGTATTATCAGATTGCTCCTTGCTTCAGAGACGAGGACGCACGTGCAGACCGTTCACCCGGTGAATTCTATCAGCTTGACTTTGAGATGGCTTTCTCCACTCAGGAGGAGGTGCTCAAGGTATGTGAGGAAGTTGTAAGTGACATTTTCCGCACATTCTCAGATAAGAAGGTGACAGATGCTCCTTTCAGGTGTATTCCTTTCAAGGAAGCAATGGCAAAATACGGCTCAGATAAGCCTGACCTTCGTAATCCGCTTGTTATCTGTGATCTTACAGATATGTTCAAAAGAGTGAAGTTCAAGCCCTTTATGAATAAGCCTGTAAGAGGTATTGTTGCTCCCTGTAAGAATGAAAGATGGTTCTTTGATAAGTCTCTTGCATTTGCTACAAAGCAGGCAAAAATGGCAGGTCTTGCACACATCACTCTTCTTAATGCAGAAACCTTCGAATTCAAGGATGATCCCATTACCAAGGTTATGACCGAAGAGGAAAAGAAAGAAATCGTTGAGCTTACCGGCGTCAAGGCAGGCGAAACAATCTTTTTTATCTGTGACACTGTTTCGGGTGTTGCAGATAAGAATGCAGGCGTAATCCGTACCTGGCTCGGTAATGAGCTTGGCCTTATCAATAACGATTCCTTCGAATTTTGTTTTGTTGTTGATTTTCCCATGTACGAAAGAGATGAAATCACCGACAAGATTATTTTTACCCATAACCCATTCTCAATGCCTCAGGGTGGACTTGAAGCTCTCGAAACAATGGATCCAACAGAGATTCTTGCATATCAGTATGACCTTGTATGTAACGGTATCGAGCTTGCATCAGGCGCTGTAAGAAACCACAGTCCTGAAATTATGAGAAAGGCTTTTGAAATTGCCGGATATAGTGAGGATGAAGTTAAAAAACGCTTCAGTGCCCTTTACAATGCGTTCCAGTTCGGTGCTCCTCCTCATGCCGGTATGGCTCCCGGTGTTGACAGAATCGTAATGCTTCTTGCAGACACCGAGACAATCAGAGATGTTATTGCATTTCCTCTTGACGGTACTGCTCAGGATCAGATGCTCGGTGCTCCCAGTGAGGTTACAGAGCTTCAGCTCTTTGAAGCAAACGTCAGCATCCGCGGTAAGGGCGGCAGTGAGGTTCTCGGTTCAGGCAGTTCCGATTCATCGGCCTTTACAGCTACTGTGAATTCTGCAAAGTCATCTGTTCAGACAAAGGAAAGTAAGCTCAGGGGTCTCGAGCAGGTGAACGAGCTTCAGTTTACAGATGAAGAAAAGAAAAATATGCAGAGCATACTTGACAGTATGTCCGAAAAGGAAGCAGAGCTTTCAGATGTTGATACAGACAGTGTGGAAGCTATGGTATATGTGATGCCCATGACCAATGTTCTCCGCGATGATGCGAGAAACCAGGCCTTTGAAAGAAAGGACCTTCTTGCAGGTGCTCCTCAGAGCACAGAAGACAGCTGGCAGGTTCCCAGACTTGTAAAGTGAGGTGACACAAGTGAGATATTATATTAACGAAATCAATAAAGCAGGTACAGTTGCCGTAGACGATACTATTCTCGTGAAAGATGTTCCTGCTACTGCAGGCTCAAAAATGCTTGAAAGCTTCAGGCCTCTTTTCAGCGCTGAGGCTGTTGAAAGACTTGAAAAATCAGGCTACGCAGTTTCCGGTAAAACAAATGTAGGTGAGTTCGGTTTTGACCTTGTGGGCGAAACCTCACACTTTGCTGATTACGCTGATGAGACATCACTCAAGGGCGCAGCAGCAGAGCTTGTAAAAAACAAGAATATCAAGGCAGCACTCAGTGTGGACCTTAACGGTGCGCCACGCCGTGCCGCTGCACTTTCAGGTGTAGACTTTATCAAGCCTACCTACGGTACAGTATCGCGTTACGGTGTTATAGCCTGTGCATGTTCAGGTGAGCAGATCGGTGTTACTGCTGCAGACGCAGAAGGTGTGAAGGAAATCCTTTCTGTAATTGCAGGACACGACAGTAAGGACGGAACAAGTCTTCCTGAAAAAAAATACGAATACACTCTTGACGAGGATGTTTCAGCAATGAAAATCTGTCTTGTCACAGAGCTTTACGACAAGGCATCGGATGAGGTGAAGTCAAAGCTTGACTCCTATGTGAAGATGCTTGAAAGCAAGGGTGCAAAGGTTGACAGGATTTCGCTCGATGTTGTGTTTGCTGCTCAGACTGCATGGCAGATTCTTATGTCAGCTGAAAGCTGCAACAACCTTTCCCGTTTTGACGGTGTAAAATACGGTTATCGCAGTGCGGAATACAAAAATATTGACGAGCTTTATGTAAAGAGCAGAACCGAGGCATTTTCATTCCTTACAAAAGCAAATATTATTTATGGCTCAGATGTCCTTGCAAAGGATAAATATGAGAGCTGCTACGATAAGAGTCTTCGTATACGTCGGGTTGTTCTTACAAAGGTAAAAGAGCTTCTCGCTTCATATGATGCAATTATTATGCCTGTATGCAGTAAGCTTTCCTTTGAGCCTTATGACACAAAGGATGCCTTCACAAAGGTGTTTGACGAAAGCCTTTATACCGCCGTAGCTTCAATTACAGGTCTTCCCGCAATGGTAAGCGGCGGAGTTCAGCTTGTTGCAGACTCTTTTAAAGAAAGCACACTTTTAAGTATCGCACACTGTGCAGAAAAGGAGGGAGCATAAAGATGAAATACGAACTTGTTATAGGTCTTGAAACTCACGTTGAGCTTTCGACAGATTCTAAGCTTTTCTGCTCCTGTGGCGGTCATTCAAGCCCGAAAGAGCCCAATGACTGTGTATGTCCTGCCTGTAGCGGTATGCCCGGTATGCTTCCCGTGACAAATAAGCACGCAATTGAGCTTGCAGTCAAGGCTGGATTTATGCTTAACTGCAAAATCAATCAGTATACAACCTTTGATAAGAAAAGCTACTATTATCCCGATCTTCCCTGTGCCTATCAGATTACTCAGTGGTTCAACCCCATATGCGTTGAGGGTACTGTTGATGTTGACGGCAGAAAAATAGGCATTAAGCAGATTCATCTTGAAGAAGACGCAGGTAAGCTTATTCACGATGAGGCAACAAACACATCATTTGTTGACTTCAACCGTACAAGTGTTCCTCTTATTGAAATCGTAAGCAAGCCCGATTTCCGTTCATCTGAAGAGGTAATCTCATATCTTAAAAAGCTTAAGTCGGCTCTTCAGTTTGCAGGTATTTCCGAGTGCGAGGAAGGTGCAATGAGATGTGACGTCAACATTTCAGTCCGTCCCGAAGGCTCAAAGGAATTCGGTGTGCGCTCCGAAATCAAGAATATGAGCTCACTTTCAGAAATCAAGGATGCTATCGAGTTTGAAAAGGTACGTCACGTTGATGCTATTGAACGTCACACGGAAATTCTTGTGCAGGAAACACGTCGTTGGGACGATGTAAAGAGACGTACATTCCCCATGCGTAACAAAGAGACTGCCGCAGACTACCGTTATTTCCCCGATCCTAACCTTATGCCCATTGTGATTGACGATGCATGGCTTGAGGAAATCAGAAAGAGTATGCCTGCAACTGCAGATGAAAAGGCAAAGTATTACGAGGATATGGGTATTGCTGCTAAGGAAGCTGCAGTTCTGGCTTCCGACCGTAAGCTTTGTGAGGTCTTTGATACAGTCGTTGCTTCAGGCAGAAACGCAAAGACTGTTGCATCATGGATTCTTACTGAGTGTATGGGTATTATGAAGAGACTTGAAATTGCAACTCTCGATATATGTCCTGATAAGCTTTCAAGAATCATTGAGCTCGTTGAAAAGAATGAAATTACCCGTGCTGCAGGTAAAAAGGTGCTTTCGGCAGTATTTGAAAAGAATGTTGATGTTGACGCCTTCTGCGAAGAACAGGGTCTCAATCAGAAGGTTGATGATGCATTTATTCTTGAAACAGTACGTAAGGCTATTGCTGAAAATGAAAAAATTGTTGCTGACTACAAGGGCGGCAAGGTTAAGGCACTTCAGGCTCTCTTCGGTCTTGTTATGCGCGAGCTCAAGGGTAATGGAGATCCCGCTGTTATAAGAAGTCTCCTTGAAACAGAAGTAAATAAGTAATACTTTTAAAACAGTTATACGGGTTTAATAACAACAGTGCCCCCCGGCTGAGCTCAGCCGGGGGGATTTATGTGTGATGCAAGGTGAAAGCTACTGTATTTTTATATATTGTTCAGGAATCCTGACTTATAAAAATTAAAATCAGAAAATCCGGTGGACAAACGTAGTGATTAATGCTATAATGGCAAAAAGAAAATTAAAAGGAGAAAAATATGAATCAGATTATTTCGTTTTTTATGGCAATAATTTTTTCGGTTATGAGTATTTTTGGTGTAGCCTGTACACCCGATGATCTCAAGCCAACTGAGGGCCGTCAGGGCACTGCAAGTGAAGAAGAGCTTGAACTGTATAAACTCATATATGAAACGGAAACTGAGTGGATTGCTTCACTTCAGCTTTCAAACGGAGCTATTCCTATGACCTACTCCGCAAACGGTGAGCTTCGAATGAATCCGTATTTTGCTGATTTTGCGGCTCTTGCTTTGCTTGATAATGCGGAAAAGTATGCCGAAAATGTAAAGGCATATATGGACTGGCACTTAGGACACCTGAATACCGCTGAAGAGGACTTTAACGGTCTCGACGGCACTATCTACGACTATGTAATCACAATGAAGGACGGCAGAATCGTAAGTGAGGATATATCTGAGCCCGATAATGCAGATTCCTATGATACGACAGACTCCTATGCTGCAACCTTCCTTACGGTGGTGCACAAATATTTCCTTAAAACGGGTGACAGTGCTTACCTTACTGATAATGCGAGGGATTTTGAAAGAATTACCAATGTGATTTTTTCAAATATGCAGAACGGTCTCACTTATGCAAAGCCTAACCATAGAGTAAAGTACCTTATGGATAATTGTGAGGTATATGAGGGAGCCGTCGCAGCTGCAGGCATTTTCGAAGAGATAGCTCTCAGCGGTAAAAATGAGTATGCCTCTGTGCGCGATGACTGTAAGAAGCTGATTTCCACCGTAAGGGAAAATATTAACAGTCAGCTCTGGAATTACATAGGTAGATACTACAGCCCCGGAATAGCAGCTTATGTGGGTGTACCCACAAAGATTTTCTCCTGGGATTTATATTATCCTCAGGCTACATCTCAGCTTTTTCCTATAATCTGCGGTGTTATTGAGCCTAATACGGAGAGAGCTGAGCATCTCTACAGTAAATTCTGCGAAAGCTTCGAGTGGGAAAGCTTCGACTATCCCGACGATTTTTACTGGGGAGCAAATGTTTATGCCGCTGCAATTATGAACGATGTTGAAAGAGTTACGGCATATATGACAAACTATGCCGAGCTGACAGATGACCATGCATGGCCACTCTACAATGCAGATGCCGCAAGAACGTCGATGGCTGCCTTCATAATGCTTGAAAGAGCCTCGTAAACAACATAAAAGAAAAATCTCCCCATCCTGTTACGGAAGGGGAGATTTTAATCATCATATTGGGACTCAGTCTTCTGCGAAAAACTCAAGAATTTCACCAAAGTACCATTCAAGGACACTGTTCTGACTCATAAATATTTCGTGCTTTGAGTTTTTTACTTTTTTAATTTTTGTGTCTGTCAGGTCTGCAAACTTTTTTGTGTATGAGTGCAGCAGCTGTTTATCCTCTTCGGGAAGGAAGATAAGAAGCTCTGCACCGAAATCAGCCTTTCCCTTTGCTGAAAGAATTTTATCTCTTGCATCAAGGGAGGCACTGACCCATCCGAAGGATGGACCGCTTGTCTGATAAAGAGGCTGATTTATTCTTTTTTCGTGGTAATATTCAAAACGGGCCTTACTTGTGGCGTCGCTTTGTTCAAAGCTCTGTTCAGCATTGAAAACACATCTTCCCGGAGCAGAGATTTTCTTGCCGCCGAAAGCGCAGAGAAGCTTTGCAACAGTACCTGCAACGGCGACGGGCATTCCCATATTGCCGCATATCATCGGTGAGGAAAGGATAGCCTTCTTTACGGTGTAGGGATGAGTCATAAGATACAAAAGAGCAACGGTGCTTCCCAGAGAGTGAGAGTAAATGTAAATCTTTCCGTTAGCGGTTGCAGGGCGTACAACCTTTTCAATAAAGAAATCAAGGTCATCTGCATATGTGTCAAAGGAATCTATTTCAACTCTTTCAGTTTTCTTTGATGTGCGGTGTGACTTGCCGTGACCTTCCATATCCGGTAAAAAAACACTGTAGCCTGCCTTTCGGAAATATAAGGCGGCTTCGCGGAATTTTTCGGCACTTTCGGTAAATCCGTGAAGAATAACAATACTGCCTCTCGAAAGCATTTTTACATAAGCCTCATAATGCAGTTTACGGTTGTCGGAGGTAAAAATAAAATCCTCCTTACCCTTTTTTGAAAGATAAGGCTCAGCCTCTGTTTTCATAAGAAAGGCGTAGTCTGTTTCGTTTATTATTTCAACTTTATTCAGAAAATCAAGCATAAAATCATCTCCTTTTATATTCATTTTAACATAAAATGCTATTATGTCAACAATTTTACAAATTGTAAAACATCTGAACAAAAAAGTTGGTATAATAAAGAAGTAAGCAATCACAACAAGGAAAGAAAAGTCAATCAGAGCATAAATTTTATTGAGACATTATGTGAAATAAATAATAAGCAACCCCTTGCAAAACCCGCAACAAAGTTGTAAAATAAATATGTTGAAATATTACATAAAGGAGAAAGTATTATGAGCAAAGAAACCTTAAGAACTTATCAGAACTACAAAAACTGGAAATGCAAGTCGAAGCAGACCGAGTACACCGAGGAAACACCTCTTCTCGCTTCTGACGGCACACTTCTTGCTAAGGGCTGGGCAAGACACAACGTTTTTGATTACAACAGAGATTTCACAAAAAAAGGTTCACCCACAAGCAAAAAGGAATGGGACTTCTATCAGGTAGCTGACGGCAATTATATGGTGCAACTCAGCTTTGCAAATATCGGCATCGGCGGTTATGTCGCAGCAAAGCTTATCGACCTTAAAGCAGGCTCTGTTATCGCTGATGCTACACAGCTTTTCATCGGCGGTAAAAAGTATATTCCTCACAAAAAGGGTGATGCCCCCAACCGTTTTGCTCACAAAATCGGCAAGGCTGAATTCGACTTTGACACAAGAGAGAATTCAAGAACTCTTTACTTCAAGATGCCTCTCAAGGGCAAGATAGTTGAGTGTAAGTTCGATATGGATATTATGCCCGGACTTGAAAACATCACAACCGTTCTCCCCTTTGAGGGCGATCCCACAAAGTACTTTATGACAACAAAGCAGAACTGTATGCCCTGTGAAGGCTACTACAAGTTCGGTGACGATGTTTATGAATTCAATAAGGAAACCGCTTTCTGTGCACTTGACTGGGGCAGAGTAAACACTCCTCACAAGATGGTATGGTACTGGGGTAACGGATCAACATATATTACCGATGAAAACGGTGAAAAGCATCTCTTCGGCTTTGAAATCACATGGGCAATCGGTGATGAGACCAACGCAACGGAAACAGCACTTTTCTATGACGGAAAGGCTCACAAGTTCGGTGCAGTTGACGTTGAGGTGTTCCCGAAGCCCGATAAGTTTATGGATGAGTGGAAGTTTGTTTCCGAGGACGGCAGATTTAATCTTTCGATGACTCCCACATTTGACCATCATTCAGATATGAATGTCGGCATTCTCCGTATGCACACCCATCAGGTTCACGGTATGTGGAACGGCACGGTTACTCTTGATGACGGCACAGTGCTTGAAATCAAGGATATGTATGCTTTCTGTGAGTATGTAGAAAACAAGTGGTAAGCTATGGTACATATCGGTAATGACTGGGATGAAATTCTTGCTGACGAGTGGGCAAAGCCTTATTATCAACAGCTTCGCAGGTTTCTGAAGGCTGAATATTCCACACAGAAGATATATCCGCATATGAATGATATTTTCAACGCTCTTAAATATACTTCTTTTGAAAATACAAAGGTTGTTATAATAGGACAGGATCCTTATCACGGTGAGGGTCAGGCACACGGACTGTGTTTTTCGGTAAAGCAGGGTGTAATGCCGCCTCCGTCACTGAAAAATATTTTCAAGGAGCTTCAGAGCGACGTCGGAAAGCCGATACCACCTCATGGGGAGCTTACAGACTGGGCAAAGCAGGGTGTACTCCTTCTTAACAATGTGCTGACAGTCAGACAGGCGCAGCCGACAAGCCATAGTAAAATGGGTTGGGAGATTTTTACCGACAGAGTAATCAGTGAGCTTAACCGTAAAGAGACTCCCGTGGTGTTTCTTCTCTGGGGTGCTCACGCGCAGAAAAAAGCAGAGATAATCACTAACCCGATTCACTACAAGCTTATGACTGTGCATCCTAGTCCGCTTTCAGCCTCAAGGGGTTTTTTCGGCTGCAAGCATTTTTCAAAGGCTAATGAAATCTTAAGGCAGAACGGACTTGAAGCTATCAGCTGGTAAGACATTATTACAGACAAAAAAAACAAAGCACCGTTAAGGCTCAATGCCAAACGGTGCTTTAATGATTGTAAAAGCTTATTTAACGCTTGCTATAAGCTCTTCAAAGGCTCTTGTAATATCCGAGCCTGACTTTGTTGAAGAAGCGCTTATTTCCTCGTTTTCAGTGAGGAGTGAACGGACATCATTATCGGGAAGAATGTAGCCTATCTGGTCATTGTTAAGACCGAAGCAGAGAAGCTTGTCTACGCCTGCAGTCTCTTCCATGGGAGCGAAATCCCAGCTCTCGTTTGTCCAGCTTTCTTCCTTTGAAACCACACCGCCCCAGAGAATTTCAGGAGCAATTTCACCGGGAACAAGAACAACACCTATCTTGTTGCCAAGCTCCATATAGCCGAGCTCGGTTATAAGTGTGTAGTCTGTGCCGCCCTTTGTGATAAGGGAGTCAACAATGCCGAGTCTTACTGCGAGAGTGAGAATCTGATTATCGGCAGTGATGGGTACTTCTCTGAAGGTGATGTTGAGCACGGGATCAAGCTTTTCATCGTTGTCGATTGCAACAACTCTCTTAGCAAGCTCAATACCGTAATCCTTTACCTCGTGGTTGCCTTCGGTTTCGGGAACATTTTCACGCTCTGCTGTAATTGCAAGCTCAGCACCCTGAACAAATACAACGTCAGCACCGGTGGTTTCTTTGATATATTCCTTGAAGTAGTAGGGGTAGTCTGCGGAAACCTTGTCACCGTCTGCGCCGGTACAGTGAATACCTGCTTCACAGATCCAGATTTCTTCAGAGCTTTCGTCAGCGGGATCGAAACGGAAACGGTGGATTTCTTCATCGAATACAACAGGCTTGCGCTTGTCGTACATAAGGTCGCCGACATCAGCGCTGCCGTAGTAGAGAGTGCCTTCCTCCATATCGTTTACGGCTTCTGTGATAGTGCTTGTAACAACATTGTAAAGGTTATCCATAAAGACCTTGTTTTTACCGGTCAAAAATTCGTTTTTATCAATGCCTGTTACGCTCATACCGGGATTCATAATGATCGCGGGAAGAAGGGGTACACCAAGACCGAGAATATCAATAGCTGAATGCTGATGAAGCACAGAAACGTTGATGCTGATGATGTCGTTTTCTGCGGCAAAGGCTGCAAGGCGGCTTCTGATTTCGAGTACGTCCGCTCTTGCGATGCCGTAACCGTCAATAACTGCCTGAACAACAGTACCGCTTACACCGTCAGAAATAGCATAAACACTTACACCCTGGTCGTCAACGATTGCTGTGGGCTTTTTGCCTTCTATGGCCTGAAGAGAGCCTGCCATATAGAAGCTGCCGCCGAGAATGTCGAGACCTTCAAGCAGTGAGCCATAGGAATAGCCTGCACTCCAGACTGCATCGGACTTAACCTCTGTTTCGAAAGCGGTTTCACCCTGATAGAAATCTGCGGGGGTTTGGTAGTCGTCGTAGTTCTGCCAGCTGTCGCCCCAGTCAAGACCGGGAATAAATGTATTGAGTGCTTTGCCGACAACATAAATAAGCTTATCAAGAAGCATATAGAATATAGATTCGAGCTTCTGCATCGGACCTTCTGAGGGGTCAACCTTTGATGCTGCTGAAACAGGTGCTGCAGCGATAAGTGCTACAAGTACAACTGTAAGAAGGACAGCAATAATCTTTTTTGCTTTTTTCATAAACTATTCTCCTTTGCGATTTGTTAGTTTTATATTATCAAAATATTAAATCAAATTCAAGTACAAAAGATAAAGTTTACTGTTCTGACTATAAAATATTTCAAAGTACAATAAGCTTGCCGCCGTTTTTACGGCTTTCCTCTGCAGCAAGTGCCATATTGTGGCTTTCGACCGTAGCTTCAATGGTTGTGATATCCGTAAGGTCATCGTTCTCACCGCAAAGAAGCTTCACGAAACCGGCAATAAGTCTCAGATCACCTTCAACGTGACCTGTACCCTGAACTGCACCGGTATGCAGTGAAACGGATTTCTTGCCGAAAATATTCATATGTAGCTTTTCACCGTAGCCGATAAGCTCACCCTTTGTACCGACGATGTGGCATTCACGGAACATCTTTTCGGAAAAGGCATTCATATTGAGTACGGCAACGGCACCGTTTTCAAAGGTCATCGTAACGAGCTGATGGTCACATACATTGTTGTCGTTGAGGAAAACGCACTTTCCGTATTCACCGTAACGAAGAGCATTTATAATGTCTTCTTTACTGTTTTTCAACTTGCCGGTCAGTGTACGTTTCATATATTTGATGAAAGTCGCTTTATAAAACGGGTCGGTTATATAGAGCTTTTCGGCATCGTAAGGACAATCGTGTCTTGCAACGCATCCTCCCATACAGCTTTCTGCGGCTCCTTTGGGAGCGTTTTCTTTTTTGAAATAGCGCAGGTCACCGACTGAGCTTACCGTGGTGCAGGGACTGTCAATAAACCAGGATATAAGGTCAAGGTCGTGACAGCATTTTGCAAGGATTGAGGGAGTAGAAGTGAATTCATCTCTCCAATTGCCTCTTACAAAGCTGTGAGCAAAGTGAAAGTAGCCGACATTTTCTGTGTGATTGATAGAAACGATGTCGCCAATCTGACCGCTTGAAATAACTTCTTTGATTTTACCGTAGTAGTTGGAATATCTGAGCACGTGGCAGATTATTAACAGAACATTATGCTCTTTTGCAAGGTCGCGAAGCTCTATGTATTCTTCTTTTATTCCGCTTACAGGCTTTTCGAGCAGGATCATTTTATATCCTGTGAGAATAGCCTCTTTTGTTATTTCATAGTGGCTTGCATCCTGTGTGCTGATGATAAGGGCATCGGAAACCACACCCTTTGCAAAGAAGTCCTTTGTTGAAAGATACTGTCTTTCATTGGGGACACTGTACTTTGGTGCTATATCGTCAAGTGCCTGCTGACGAATATCGCAAAGTGAGTGTATGCTGACTTTTTTCGAGTGAAAGGCTTTTATGAAGCGCATATACTCCGTACCTCTGTTGCCAAGACCGATTACAGATACTGTTTTCATATTCTTATCTCCTTTTTATCTTATTATGTAAAGCGACCCTGAAATTCAGGGTCGCTTGTTCAGTGATTTTTAATCAGAAAATAAGCTTGAGGAGAAATTTGATAAAAAGTTTAAAGGATACTGCCTCAAGTCTTTCCATAAGTTCCTGATACCATTCCATGTCCTGTAAATTCATAGCTACTTCTCCTTTTTGTATAAATTATCCTTCCGGACAACTTAAGTATAGCACGGGATAGGGCTTTTGTAAAGAATTTTTTCACTCTGTGATACAGGACATAACATAGATAAGCCCCTTTGCATCAATATGAGGAGCTGCCTGTTCAGTGATTTTTACCGATAAGCCTTTTTCCTTTGCGGCAAGCTCAAAATGACAGACTGCAATGCCTATGTCAAGACGCTGGATATCGTGATTTGATGAGGGGATGGTTTTCTTTTCATAAAAGTGGAAGTCACTTGCATCGTGGAGAATTCTCCAGGGCTGAGCATTTTTGGCTGAGGGAGCAAGTCTTGTCATTTCAAGAGGATAGAGGTATTCACCTGCAGCCTCTTTTATAAGGGGAGAGTCAAAGCTTCCCTCGAAGAAAAGCTCGTCAAAGCTTTTGCGGGTATCAGCCTTTATGGCTTTGCGCATGATTTTATCAACAGTGTGGTTTTTGGGCGCAGGATAGCCTATGGGTGAAGCTATGGGGAAGAATTCGTCGCCTGAAAGCTCCATAGCCTTTGCAAATTCGCTTCTGTTGAAGGTGCCGCCGAGCCAGCAGGTGCCAAGCCCCAGACTCTGTGCATAAAGCACCAGCTTTTCAAAAACATAACCTACTGCTTCCATGGCATCGGGCACATCGTTTACTGCCACACCGAGGTAGCTTCTTGCCCCCTTGATTACACCGTAGGTGCCCAGATCTTTAGCGTTGATGTCCTTGTCAACATCAAAAAGACGGATTCTGACCTTTGCGCTGAAGGGGTGAGGCTCACAGGTGAGAAAGTCAATAAAACAGTTTATTTTGTCTCTGTCGGCAGAATCAAGAGGTTTTTCAAGGTAGGTGCGGACGCTTTTTCTTTTTTCTATAGCTTCCTGTAAGAAAAAGTTCATCATAAGTATCAGCCTTTCATATTTCGTTAAAGTAATTATAACACAGCGAAAACTGTTTGTAAATAAAAACACCTGCAAGGAACATGAAAAGTTTACCTTGCAGGCTATGTGTATTAAAAGATTAATCTACTTTAATAATTCTGATGATATTATCAATCTCAGAAATCTTCTCAATCAGCTTGTCGCTTGCGTGCTCAGGTGTGTCAATGAGTGTACATGCGTAGTTGCCTCTTGAACGGTTTGCCATATTCTCAATGTTGATACCCTCTGCGGAAATGTGAGAGGTAATTGAACTGAGAATGTTGGGAACATTCTTGTGAAGGATCACAAGTCTGCCGCCGTCAACGATTCTGGGCATTGAGATTGAGGGGTAGTTTACACTGTTTGTAATGTTGCCGTTTGTGAGGAAGTCGTCAAGCTCGTGAGCTGCCATAACCGCACAGTTGTCCTCTGATTCGGCAGTTGAAGCTCCGAGGTGGGGGATGGCGATTGCATTCTTGCAGCCCTTGATTTCTTCGTTGGGGAAGTCTGTTACATAAGCACTTACCTTACCACTTTCAAGAGCTTCTCTCAGGTCATCAAAGTTTACAAGATCAGCACGTGAAAGGTTGATGATTTTCACGCCATCCTTCATCTTTGCGATGCTTTCCTTGTTAATCATACCCTTTGTGTCCTTTGTTGCAGGAATGTGAAGGGTGATATAGTCAGCGTTTTCATAGATTTCATCATAGGTTGAAGCTTTGTTTATGGAGCGTGAAAGATGCCATGCAGCTTCAATTGTGATATAGGGGTCGCAGCCGATAACCTTCATACCAAGGCTCTTGGCAGAGTTAGCAACCATACCGCCGATAGCGCCAAGACCGATTACACCGAGAGTCTTGCCGTGAATTTCACAGCCGGCAAAAGCACCCTTTCCCTTTTCAACCTGCTTGGCAACATCTTCGGTAAGAGTTTTTGCCCACTCAATACCGCCGACAATGTTTCTTGAAGCAAGAAGAAGGGAAGCAATGGTAAGCTCCTTAACACCGTTTGCGTTTGCACCGGGAGTGTTGAATACAACAATACCCTGCTCTGCACAGCGGTCAACAGGGATGTTGTTCACACCTGCGCCGCAACGGACAATAGCTGTAAGCTTATATCCGAACTCCATAGCGTTGAGGTTTGCTGAACGCACCATAATTGCATCGGGATTTTCTGTTGAATCAGTGATTGCGTATTTTTTTGGATCAAGCTCCTTAAGTCCGACAGGAGCGATTTTATTCATTGTCTGGACGATTTTCATCTCAGTCTCTCTCCTTTTATCATATAATGGTTTATGCCTTGGGATTTTCGTCTGCAAATTTCTTCATAAACGCAACGAGTGCTTCAACGCCTTCGTAGGGCATAGCGTTATAAATGGAAGCTCTCATGCCGCCCACACTGCGATGACCCTTGAGATTCTTAAGACCTGCTGCTGAAGCTTCTGAAGCGAATTTCTTGTCGAGGTCTGCATCACCTGTAACGAAGGTTACATTCATCATTGAACGGCTTTCCTTTTTAACGGGAGCAATGTAGTAGTCCTGTGAGTCGAGGTAATCGTAGAGAAGTGCAGCCTTCTTTTCATTGAGCTTTTTCATTTCCGTGAGACCGCCGAGCTCTTTGATCCACTCATAAACAAGCTTTGCAACGTAAATGCAGTAGCAGGGGGGAGTGTTGTACATTGAATCGTTGTCTGCCATAAGCTTATAGTCAAGCATTGCAGGTGTCTTTTCATCAGCGTTTCCGATAAGATCCTCACGTACGATTACAAGAGTGAGACCTGCGGGGGCCATGTTCTTCTGTGCACCTGCGTAGATAAGTCCGAATTTGCTGACATCAACGGGCTCGGAGATGATGCAGGATGACATATCCGCAACAAGGGGAATATCGCCTGTATCGGGGATATAATTGAATTTTGTGCCGTAAATTGTGTTATTGAAGCAGATGTGAACGTAGTCAGCATCGGCTCTGAAGGATTCTCTTGTTGTTTCGGGAATAACGGAGAAGTTTACATCCTTGCCTGAAGCTGCGGCAACAACGTCACCGTACTTCTGAGCTTCCTTATAAGCCTTTGTGGAGAACTGTCCCGAAAGGATGTAGTCAGCCTTACCGTTTTTGTTCATAAGGTTGAGAGGTACTGCTGCAAACTGGGTTGAAGCACCGCCCTGAAGGAAAAGCACCTTATAGTTGTCGGGGATTTCCATAATCTCGCGAAGGAGGGCTTCAGCTTCTTTGATAATTGCATCATATTCGGGGGAACGGTGGCTCATTTCCATTACAGACATACCGCTTTCACCGTAGCAGCACATATCATTTGCAGCCTTTTCAAGCACCTGCATAGGGAGCATTGAGGGACCTGCTGAGAAGTTGTATACTCTTTTCATATTAAAACACCTCGTGAAAAATACTATTTCTTAACATTATACGATTTCAGAAGAAATATGTCAATATTAACAAAAGATTTAATGTTGTTTTTGTCAGTTTTTGACACAAGCTTTTGTATATTTTTTCAGTAAAAAGAGATAAGGCGTCAGCTTTTACCAACGTTTTTCAGAATCAATTCAGATTCAGGGTATAAAAAATGTATAACTGATATTTGTGAAAATTGCTATTCAGAATTTTGATGAGAAAATTTCTTTGATATATTCTTCCTCAAAGTGGGAATCTGTGCCCTTATAGACGGAATTTTTGAGAGCCTTGCCTTTAGCAAAATACCATAGCTTTTTCTTGTATTTGTCAAAGACTCTGTTGATTATGACAATTATTGCAAAAATCGGTATAAACAGATATCCGCAGACGGTGTAGGCGGTTTCAAATGAGCCAAAAAGCCATATAAGCGCAAAGGGGATAAGCAAAAGAAGAAGTACGGTAAAAGCATTTCCGAGAATATCCAAAATGTCAAAAAGGAGAATTGTACGGTTTCCTCTTTTTTGGGCATCGGCAAATTCTTTGCGCATTTCCTTTTCGTCGGCTACTCTGCAACTTTCAAATGTAATCGGGAAGTTATCGCACGTAGCAGTGACTCTGCAATAGGTGTCGAAAAATCTTCCCTTGGCTGACATTGTATTGTTGGTTATTACCGAATCCCAACCAACGCTGGTTTTGTAGGTTGTAAGGACACAGAAGTCCTTTTTGCGTATTAAACCTGCTCTGCGTATGAAATAAGAGAGTGAACTTTTTCTGTAGGTGTTAAGTGAAAATGTGAGTTCACCGTAATCAACGAGAATTTCTTCGCTTGAATTTGCTGCGATTATTGTGGTTTTCCCATTTAATGTCAGCTCAATATGTTCACCTGAGAGATTTCTGAATGTTATTTTCACGGTATCACTTCCATTAAAATATTGTAAAAAAGCAAATTCCTTACAGCTACCGCAAAAAGGAATCTGCTTTTTGTTATTTATAGTGATTATACGTTGAAAAGGAAGTGAACGATGTCGCCGTCCTTCATAACATACTCCTTGCCTTCACTTTTGACAAGGCCTTTTTCCTTTGCTGCAGCAAGAGAGCCGCAATTCATAAGATTTTCAAAGGAAACAACCTCTGCTCTGATAAAGCCTCTTTCAAAGTCGGAGTGAATCTTACCTGCTGCCTGAGGAGCCTTGGTGCCTTTTTTGATTGTCCAGGCTCTTACTTCGGGCTGACCTGCAGTAAGGTAAGAGATTAGTCCGAGGAGGTCGTAACTACGCTGAATAAGCAGGTCAAGACCGCTTGTTTCAATGCCGAGATCGGTAAGGAACATTTCTTTGTCTTCTTTTGAAAGTGAGGAAATTTCAGCCTCAAGTCCTGCGCAGATGGGGAGCACCTGAGCACCCTCAGCACCGGCAATTTCAATAACTGCCTTGTAGTTTTCGTTTGTATCAATGCCTGAAACGAAGTCTGACTCGCTCATATTGCAAGCGTAGATAACAGGCTTAGAGGTGAGGAGTGCAACCTCCTGAAGCATAGCTTTTTCTTCATCGGTGCATTCAACGCTTCTTGCGGGCCTCTCATTTTCGAGAGCCTCTTTGACTCTCTTGAGGAAATCAACCTCTGCAGCGAGGCTCTTGTCGCCCTTCATAGCCTTTGAGGTGCGGTCAATTCTTCTGTCAATCATTTCCATATCGGAAAGGATAAGCTCAAGGTTGATGGTTTCGATGTCTCTTTTTGCGTCAACGCTTCCGTCAACATGAATAATGTCGTCATCCTCGAAGCAACGTACAACGTGAATAATAGCGTCAACCTCACGGATGTGGGAAAGGAACTTGTTGCCGAGACCTTCACCCTTTGATGCACCCTTTACAAGACCTGCGATATCAACAAATTCAATTGTTGCAGGGGTGAACTTTACGGGGTTATACATTTCTGCAAGCTTGTCGAGTCTTTCATCGGGAACTGCAACAACGCCTACGTTGGGTTCAATTGTGCAGAAAGCGTAGTTTGCTGACTGTGCGCCTGCATTGGTGATTGCATTGAAAAGTGTGCTTTTGCCTACGTTGGGCAAGCCTACTATACCTAATTTCATATTATACCTCTTTTAAATCCGGATTTATTTTGTAGCAGCAATAAGTGCCTGCTCGATGTCTGCAATAATATCCTCTGCATCTTCTATTCCTACGGAAAGGCGGATAAGGTCACTCTTTACGCCGCAGTCATTGAGCTGCTCTTCGGTGAGCTGACGGTGAGTTGTTGATGCAGGATGGAGACAACAGGTTTTTGTGTCTGCAACGTGTGTAACGATGGAAGCAAGTCTGAGTGAGTCCATAAACTTAGTCGCAGCCTCTCTGCCGCCCTTGACGCCGAAGGAAACAACGCCGCATGTACCACTGGGCATATATTTCTTTGCGATTTCGTACTGCGGGTCACTTTCAAGTCCGGGATATGATACCCATGAAACAAGATCACTCTGCTCGAGATACTTTGCAACCTTAAGAGCGTTTTCAACATGTCTTTCCATTCTTAAAGCGAGAGTCTCAAGACCAAGGTTGAGAAGGAAAGCATTCTGGGGACCGGGGATTGAGCCGAGGTCACGCATAAGCTGAACAACGCATTTTGTTATGTATGCACCCTTACCGAAGCGTTCCGTATAGGTGATGCCGTGATAGCTGTCATCGGGAGTGGTGAGTCCGGGGTATTTGTCACTCTTTGTCCAGTCAAAGTTACCGCTGTCGATGATTGCACCGCCGACTTGAGTAGCGTGACCGTCCATATATTTTGTTGTTGAGTGAGTGATGATGTCAACGCCGTACTTGAATGCCTGACAGTTGATAGGTGTGGGGAAGGTGTTATCTACGATAAGAGGCACTCCGTGAGCGTGAGCAGCGTTTGCGAACTTTTCAATATCAAGCACCTGAAGTGAAGGGTTTGAAAGAGTTTCGCCGAAAACAGCCTTTGTGTTTTCTCTGAAGGCTGCATTGAGCTCCTCTTCGCTGCAGTCCGGTGTTACAAAAGTGAATTCAATGCCAAGCTTTCTGAGAGTAACATTGAAAAGGTTGAATGTACCGCCGTAAATTGCACTTGAAGAGACAACGTGGTCACCTGCGTTACAGATATTGAAAATAGCAAAGAAGTTTGCTGCCTGACCGGAGGAGGTAAGCACTGCTGCAACGCCGCCTTCAAGGTCTGCAATTTTTGCGGCAACTGCATCGTTTGTGGGATTCTGAAGACGGGTGTAGAAGTAACCCGAAGCTTCAAGGTCGAAAAGCTTTCCCATTTCAACGCTGGAATCGTATTTATATGTAGTGCTCTGATAAATGGGGAGCTGCCTGGGTTCACCGTTTTTGGGAGTGTAGCCTGAGTGGATGCACTTTGTTGCGGGTCTGAAATCGCTCATAATATTAACCTCTTTTCCTGTTTGAGTTATTTATGTACAGAAATAAAAAACGTATTTCTTTGCAAGTTTAAATTATATTACAAATATAAGTATAAGTCAAGTTTAAATTATACAAAGGGGACCGCGGGCAGCCTTCTGACTTCGTTGAAGTCAGAAGCGGAGAGGACTGTCTGATTTGTCCTGAGGGATTTTCCAGACCGGGGAGAGCGGATATATGTGGGAGGCAGTTTTTCCGGTGTCCTCTCCGGCAATGCGTCGCATTGCGCTGCCCGCGCAGTAGGGCGCAGATTTTTTGAAAAGGGGCAGACGAAAAAAACCATCGGGATTCGATGTCCCGATGGTTTTTAAGATACGTATTAAAAGGAGCCTGAATTATGACTCTTCGGTTTTTGCGGCTTCCTTTATCTTGGCAAGAGATCTGTGGTTGAAATCAGGGGCCTGGGTAAGACCGCTGAACTTCTGACCCCATAAATCTGCCCAGCTTTCGCAATAAGCTGCACTGTAAGGAACATTGTTCTTTTTTCTGTAGCCTGCAAAGCAGTTACACCAGATAACAGAGGGGAGTGCAATTACAAGGTAGTAAAGAGGACCGAGGATGAGGCACTGCCAGGTATGACCGTATTCGTGAATTCTGCAGTTGTAGGTCCAGGTTTTGTTTGAGTGTTGAGCCTTTACAAAGATGAAAAGACCCATTGAAAGTCCGCCGCCCTTCCAGGGTACGTAAACTATTTTTGAGTAACCGAAGCGCTGCCAACGGTAACCCTTGATTTTTGTGCAGATGAGAAATGCGATGCCGCCGACAAGGTTTACGGGAAGACCCCATGTCCACTGAACAAGATAGAAGAGGAAATCCTTGATTGAGTTTTTCCAGTTTTTCTCTTTTTTGGGAGGCTCTTTTACTGTAATGTCTATTCTTTCCATAGTAATTCTCCTTTATTATTTTTCTCCGATAGCAGCCTTTGCTGCTTCAGCTTTTTTGCCCTCTTTGGAGGTTCTGATTCTCTTCATTTCTTCTTCAATATCGATGAGAATCTGGTAGTCTCCGTTTGCATTAGGCTCGAGGGGATGTTCTCCGTTGCCGGTGTTATTATGACAGAGCCATGTAGATTCATACTTCTGACCGGAAATCTTTTCTACAATTTCGATCTGTTCGGGTGAAAGATCAACACTGCCGTACTTGTGCTTGGTTGCAATGGCGGCGCGGATGATCGTATGCTCCTTCTTTGTCATCTGGAATTTGTGGAGAAGGAAGAGCGAAATAAGAGTAAAGGCAATAGGCGCAAAGGTGATACAGATTCGTACACCTAAAAGTGCACTGCCTGATTGCTGGAAAAGCATGCCGGGATGTGCCTCTTCCCAGATTTCAACCTCTTCACCTACAACAAGACCGAAGCCTCCGAGGATGAACATAACAACAGAGCTCATAACACCTGAAACGGTCTTTTTGATGAAGGTGTTGAATGTGCCGATAACGCCTTCGCGTCTTCTGCCGGTGATAAGCTCGTCAACGTCGGAAATGTCGGGAAGGATGTTTATTGCAACATAGCCAAGACCGGATTTACCGAAGGGATAAAGCACTGCAGTTGCCATAAGAAGGATTTTCCAGATGAGAGCACCTTCTGTTTCTGCGGTGGGATTCATAAACAGACATACTGCAAAGCCTGCAATCATCAGAGGCGTTACGATAGCACCGCACTTTTTCTTTCCGAACTTCATTGTAAGAGCATAGTTGAGTGGGAAGGACGATGCTTCAAATATACCTGCAATTGTGGTGAAAAGGGTGTAGTAGGAAGGAAGCTTTGCAACATATTCGATATAGTAGATGAGTGTTGTGGTGTAGAAATAGGTTGCAATGTTATAGCAAAGGCTCATAAAGAAGTATTCTCTGAAAGCCTTGTTGATAACAACATACTTGTATTCGTTGAGAAGATGGCGTAAACTGAACTTTTCTACTTTGAGGTCAAGTGAAGGCTTTTCTCTTACACGCTTGAATGTGGTGAAAAGACTCAGACCGTAAACAACTGCAAGAACAAGACCTGCTATGAGCATCGGCTTTTCTGCGCCTGCCTGAGGTGTGCTGAAGCCGAAGCAACCGAGTATTGCAGAAACGAGGAAGAAAGAGGGGAACATACCGAAGGAGTTGAATATATAGCCTACGGAATTGTACTGAATACGAAGGTCGTAGTCAGGTGCTAACTCGGGGAGCATTGCAACGTGAGGTATATCAATAACAGTGTATGCGGTTTTGTAAAGCATGTAGGCTGCGGTAAAGTATATAAATGTCTTCACCGGCTCTGTTTTGCCGTTAAAGCCGTAGCCGTTCCACATCATTACAAACGAAAGACACAAAAGAGGCATACCCCAGAGGATATAACGTCTGTGCTTGCCGTACTTGGAACGAGTTCTGTCTGTTATAACACCCATAATAGGGTCGGTGATTGCATCCCAGACAACGGCAATGGTTGTTACAAGACCCGCCCATGCGAGGGGGAGATTTACAACGTCGGTGAGGAATTTCATGTAGTAAAGGCTTACAACATATCCGGCACCGGAGGTCGTGATGTTTGCGCTGCTATAGTTCATCATAGGTACAACATCATTCTTGAAGGTACCCTTGACGCCTATCAGCTTAAGGATTTTTTGTTCCATGTTCAAAATAGAATACCTCTGCTTTCTTTCATATTCATATATGCTATAATACTTTATCATTTTAACGGTATAAAGTCAAGAAAATACGTCATTTTATAACAAAATTCATGTCTTGATTGAATTGATTTTATTTATAAGAAATATGATATTACATACAGTACGGCGAGATGCAGGGGATAAAACAGATAAAAGGCAAGCTTGAGATTTCTCTTTCCGCTTTTTCCGTTGTAGAAGTAAAGAGGAATCAGAGAGCACAGAGCAAAGACTGTCCACAGAGGGTCAGAATAATCAAGCAGCATCAGAAACAGAATCAGACCTGCAGAGAAAACGAAGAATTTTCTGTTTTTGTTTTTTGTTGTTGCGGCAAAAACAGGCAGAAGAATTCCGCCGAAGCCGTAATCAAAATAAAGGGGGATAAATTCTCTTTCCCCAAGGAAGCAAAGTACCGCAAAAAAAGCAAGCACAAAACCGAGAATATAATTCTCCTTACCCTTTTTGTTTTTGCCGTTTTCGTCGAAGCAGTTTAAAAACGCCGAGCAGAGCACAATCGAAGCTGAAAAGGTGAGAAGGATATTAAGATAAAAAGGGTCACCGCTTCCCATAATCAGGTATTCGAGCACATAAACTGCCTGACATACCATTCCGAGGGAAAAAAGTCTCAGGAAATATTTCTTTCTGTCTCTTGTATGAAGGCATCCCTCACCGATAAAAAATGCGAAAATAGGCATAGCAAGTCTGCCGATGTAACGTAAAACAGCTATCTGCGGAAAAAGAATGTAGCCGATGTGATCAATCAGCATTGATATGCAGGCTATGGTTTTCAACATATTTCTTGTCAGAGAAATCACCTTCTTTAAAAGCTGCCTGTGCCACATTAAATGACACAGGCATGAAATGTTATTTAATTATACACCTCATTTGCCGGTGAAAACTTCTTTTACGGCATAATAAGCAGGTTTTGCATTTCCGTCACAGTCGACAAGACCCCATCCGGTTTCAACGGGACACTCAGCCTGACCGCATACGTAGCAGTCGTCACTGTCTTCCCAGCAGTAAATTACTGCACCGATTACATAGTCGAGATTCATCATTTCAGGAAGCAGATAGCTATAGAATTCAGCCTGACCTTCGGGTGTGTGTTCATAGCCGTTGAGATAGAAGCCGTCGGGAAGTGCACAGTAAAGGTGAGACTTGTACTCTCCGCGGAACAGTAATTCCCCGTATTGCTCGGCAGTATAGTCGGGATAGATTTCGAGAAGCTCGTCGCGCATATCGGCAGGAAGCTTCAGGATGAAGTTGTCCATATCAGCGATGGCTTCCTCTTCACTGTTGTAGCCGTATTTTTGCAAAATGGCAACCTTTTCCTCTTCTGTTTTCTGTTTGCCGTTGCTGATGTAACCGAATTCGCACATAATGATTGGTTTGCCTGTGATTTTTCTTACAAAACCGATAATTGCAAGGTATTGGTCAATTTCCTTTGCAATATCCTCGAATGAGCCGAGATAGAGGTCAACGCCTACATAATCGCAGAAATCATTCCACTGTAGCATTTTGGGAGGAAGTGTCAGAATTGAAAGACCGCCGAGGTTATAGCCCACGATTATGTCTCCCTTTACTTCCTGCATTGCCTCAAGCTGAATGCCTATGAAATAGGCTGCCTCATCAAGCGTGAGCGGATAGGTGAAGCGGTCGATGCCCATTTCATTTGTTACCTGAATCGCACCTGCGATTCCGCGCAGGTCCTCGCAGTAAAACTGTGCAATTTCCTGAATTCTTTCCTTTGATGCTTCGTCTCGCGGATCGAGACCTGCTTCTATGTAGTCATCGGGGTAAGGGGTTATAGCGAAAATGCGTATACCGTTATCGGCGTATTCCTGCATTTCAGCTTTCCAGCTGATGTAATTCTGACGCAGATTTCCCTCTTTATCAAAGGGGAAGGGAATATCCTTTCTTGTCCAGTTAATTCCTGCCTCCTTCATCATTTCGTAGTCACCTCTTGCATGGCACACACCTTGCATGAAGCCGCCGATTTTTTCCTCTGCAGCTATGCAACTTTTGTCGTATTCGGCAAGAGGCTCACAGGTCATAATGCAAGTGAGCAGGGGGGTTATCAGTGAGAGCATGATAACAAGAATTTTTTTGAGAAAT
This sequence comes from Oscillospiraceae bacterium, assembly GCA_015066015.1. Taxonomy (GTDB): domain Bacteria; phylum Bacillota; class Clostridia; order Oscillospirales; family Acutalibacteraceae; genus UBA6857. The sequence goes on along the minus strand of SVPE01000002.1, from coordinate 121,420 downwards.
GCCAAAGTTTTTTCGTTCATATTTTTTTCTCCTTTAATAAATATAAAGCTGTGTTTGCTGATTAAAGTTTATCACTCTTAAAAACAATTTTCAATATTGTAAAATAATTTATAATTTTTAGTTTACAGCTTATACACAAGAGATTATAATTTGATAAAATATTCACATCATTATATTGACTGCTATTACAAAAAGAGTTATAATGACTGTGTATTTTTATACAAATTGTTTAAGCGTTTTCCCGGATATAGGGATTGCTGAAAAATAAGGAGGATAATCCATGAAGAAAGACAAACAAATTCAGGACCTGATGGACTTTTACGGCGAATGGTTCAATGATGGAAAGACTCTTGAAACGGGTAAGATGACACAGAATCTTTACCCTTACGAAAGCATCTTTTCACCTATTCAGGTCGGCAGACTCACAATCAAGAACAGACTTGTTATGGCTCCTATGGGTAACATCTCAATGTGCGATGAAACAGGCCGTCCCAATGAAAAAATGATTGCTTACTTTACTGAAAGAGCTAAGGGCGGCGTAGGTCTTATCACAACAGGTCTTGTACCTGTTTCACACGGACTCGACCACACAATCACAGAGCTTGACAAGCTTACATACTTCCCCAGACTTGACAGAAGCCGTACCTGCTATGCAGGCTGGAGAGATCTTTCGGCTAATATTCACTCCTACGGTGCAAGAGTATTTATTCAGGTTACTCCCGGTCTCGGCCGAGTAGGTAATCCTCAGTGCCTTGTAAATTCAATGAAGCTTCCTCAGTCAGCTTCAATGAATCCCAGCTGGTATATGCCTCAGGTGCCCTGTATTCCGATGAGCGCAATGAAGCTGAATAAAATTATTGCAAATATCGGTCAGTGTGCTGCTGATGCCAAGGCTATGAATATTGACGGTGTATATCTTCACGGTCACGAGGGTTATCTTATGGAGCAGCTTACCAACCCCGCCTTCAACCGTCGCATTATGGGTCCCTTCAAGGATTGGCAGGCATTCGGTATCAAGACAATCAAGAAAATCCGTGAGCGTTGCGGCAAGAATTTCCCGATTATGTACCGTATAGACCTTTCACTTGCTCTTAATGAGACCTACGGTGACAGAATGAACGCTGTTTCATCACTCAAGAAGTTCAGAAACGGCAGAACAATTGCTATGACTCTTGATTATATGAAGAACCTTGTTGAGGCCGGCGTTGATATGTTTGACGTTGACCTCGGCTGCTACGATAACTGGTGGCTTCCTCATCCTCCCGGATCAATGCCTCCCGGTTGCTTCCTTGATATTGCAAAGATTGCAAAGGATTACTTCAAGGAAAATAACATTGTTTCTAATCTCGGTGTGCCGGTTCCCGTTGTAGCCGTAGGTAAGCTCGGCTATCCCGACCTTGCAGAGCAGGCCCTCAGAGATGAAAAGTGCGATATGGTTATGCTCGGACGTCCTCTTCTTGCTGACGCTGAATGGCCCAATAAGGCAAGAACCGGCAGAGTCAAGGAGATTATTCCCTGTATCGGTTGTCAGGAAGGCTGTCTCAACGAATTCGTTGAGGGCGGACATCCTCAGTGCGCCGTTAACCCGAGAACTGCCTTTGAAGAGGTTTATCCCAAGATGCCTCCCAAGGCTGAAAAGGTACTCAACATTGCCGTTATCGGTGCCGGTCCTGCAGGTGTTGAGTGCGCAGTTACCGCTGCACAGAGAGGTCACAAGGTAACTCTTATTGAAAAGAGTGACCGAATCGGCGGCAGACTTAATCCCGGTTCACAGCCCGGCATCAAGTTTGATATTGTAAACTACATTGAATTTATGAAGACCCGCCTTGAAATTGCAGAAAAGGAGTACGGTCTTAAAATCAAATTCAAGACAGAAGCTACTCCCGAGCTTATCAGAAAGGGTAAATACGATAAGGTTGTTGTTTCTGCAGGTACAAAGGACGTTGTTCTTCCCGTGCCGGGTACAGACAAGAACAAATGGTATCAGGCTGTTGATATTCTTGAGCATCCCGAGAAAATCAAGGATGCAAAGAAGGTTGTTGTTATCGGCGGCGGTGTAGTAGGCTGCGAGACCGCATTCTTCCTCAACAAGGAATTCGGCAAGGAAGCTGTTGTTGTTGAAATGACAGAGTATATGATGAATCATACCTGTACTGCAAACCGCGGCTATCTTCTTAAGTATATGTACGACTCAGGCGTGAAGCTCTTCAACTGCACAAAGCTTCTTTCAATTGAAGACAAGGGCGTAAAGGTGCTTCGTAATATGGATAAGTCCGTACCCAATCCCTATCTTACATGGAATCCCATTCTTCCTGAAAATGTTCTCAATCCTCTTGCTCCCAAGGTCAGGGAAAAGAACGAGGAACAGTTCATTGAAGCTGATGCAGTTATTATGGCAGCAGGCGGCAGACCCGATGAAAAGCTTTTCCTTGATATTCAGCAGGCTTGTCCCGAAATCGAGGTTTACAACATCGGTGACTCTTTCAGGGGCGGTAAGGTCTTTGAAGCAACAAAGTCAGGTTATAGCTGTGCACTTAATCTGTAAATCCTGCGGATTTACAGAAATGCAGAATGCAAAATGCAAAATGCAGAATTGCGGGTCGCTTCGCTCCGATTATATTCAGGTGAAGATGGCCCTTCCTTAAGGATATAAATCAAACAAAAGGAGATTTTCACTATGGAAACTAAAATGATCCTCACCGATGAGGAAAAAGCCATACTTAACGGTGAAAAAGGCGCAACCCTGGCTAAGGTCATAAAGACTCTTATCCTTTACGGTGAAACCTTCGGCGCAAAGCGCTTTGCAAGAGTTACTGCACCCGGTCACCTCGTAACAAGCTTCGGTATTTCCGTGCTTTCACCCGTTTTCAATATCACCCAGGAGCTTATCGATGCAGGTCTTAAGGCAGAGATGCCCTTTACCGTTGACCCCAGACCCATTGACTACAAAAATGTAAAGTGTAATCCCATTGAAAAGCTTATTTTCAACAAATTCCTTTACGGTATGCAGGATGAATACGAGCTTCAGCTGCGTCAGCTCGGTCTCAAGGATAAGAATGCCTTCACCTGTGCCTGCTATCTCGACCAGGTAGGCAACACACCCAAAAAGGGCGATATTCTCTCCTGGGCAGAGTCATCAGCTGTTGTTTATGCAAACAGTGTTATCGGTGCCAGATGTAACCGTAACTCCGGTATTATTGAGCTTTTCGGCATGATTCTCGGCAAGGTGCCCGAATTTGACCTTCTCACCGATGAGGGCAGAAAGGCAAAGTGGATTATTGAAGTAAAGACTACGAAGAAGCCTGAGGCACAGATTCTCGGCTCAGCAATCGGTCTTAAGGTTATGGAAGACGTACCTTATATCAAGGGTCTTACAGACTTTATCGGCACAGAGCTTGATGATGAGACAAAATCATATCTCAAGGATATGGGTGCTGCAACAGCATCAAACGGCGCAGTCGGTCTTTATCATGTTGACGGTCTTACTCCCGAAGCAGTTGAGATGGGCGAAAAGCTTATCAATAAGGACGCAAAGGTTTACGTTATCGACGATGCTGAGCTTGAAAGAGTAAAGGCTTCCTATCCCGTTATGTGGAAGGACGAAAATGCAAAGCCCGAGCGTTGCTTTATCGGTTGTCCTCACCTTACATATGCACAGCTTCAGCAGTGGACTGAAAAGTTCGAACAAGAGCTTAAGCGTCAGGCAAAGACAAAGGTCGGCATGAATACAATTTTCACTGCAGCTCCCGATGTTGTTGAGGAATTCAAAAACAAGGATAAGGCTACCTATGACAAGCTTATCGCTATGGGTATCAAGCTTACAAGTATCTGTCCCCTTATGTATATGAACAATCCTCTTTGCGGCAAGAAGAATGTTGTCACTAACTCAAACAAGCTGCGCACATATACGACATCAAGATATTTCACCGATGACGAAATCTGCACAATCGCAGTAAAGGGAGGTATTTGAAATGGCAAAAGAATTTAAAGGCCGTCCTGTTATTGCAGGCGAATGCACAGTAGAGGCTGTTGTGTCTCATGGCGGATTCAACACACTTGCATCCTTCCAGAAGAGTGCTCTTGCAAGAAAGAAGGAGACAATTGTTTCCGACCAGAACAACCCCGACCTTTTCGGCAAGAATATTACAGGTAAGGGTCTTTGTCTTCCCAAGACCATCGGCTCGACCACTGGCGGAATGGTAATTTATACTGCAACAGCTCTTAACATACACCCCAGAGCAATGCTTTTTTCCGAGCCGATTGATTCACTTGCAGCTGCAGGCGTTATCCTTGCGGACGTATGGACGGACGACACAATCACAACCGTTGACAACCTTGGTCAGGAATTCCTTGACTATGTCAAAGACGGTATGACTCTTGACATCAAGGCTGACGGTACGGTTATTGTAAAATAATCAGGTGATAACATAATAAAAAAAGGGTTGTTGCATTAAGCGCAGACCAAAAAGCAAAACAAAAAGCAGGTATTTGAAGTAGTAAATCTACTGAAAATATCTGCTTTAATTCTATTGAAAGTAACTTTTAAGTGTTGCATAAAACATAATTTTGCTTTTTTAGACGTTTTTTCACCCACTCGGAGTACCTTAGTACGCCTTCGGGGATGAAGAAAACGCCTTCTGCATCTTAATGCAACAACCCCTTTGTGATGATTGGAAAAAATAAGGGATCTGTTGAAATGTTTAATAAGTTCGGAGAATTATTACTTAAAAAGAGTACATTCGTTGCATACTTGCCATATATCATTTTCTTTATGACATACAACCTCAAAGAATTTAAATTTCACAATGAATCCAATTTTTACTGTTTGGGAAACCGAACTGTTATCCTTTGATGTATATGTATGTAAAGAATATTGATTAAAACAAATTTTTGATTCGTCGACGTTTAAATTTTTAAAAGCGTCGCTTTCTACAAAATAACTATAAGCGACTTTATATTCTTCGGTATCCTTTTGAGTATTTAAAACAATCTGAATTAATCCTACAAAAATAGCCAAACAAGCAATGATTATTGATATTACTGATACTATTATTTTAACTTCTTTATGTTTCAGGGCAGGGGAACTATCCTGTATCCCGTTGGCATATGCTTCAAAGCCTTGCTCGGATGTTACAACTGTACCGGCGACACGGTCACCTATTGTTTGACCGGTAACAAGCAGCAATATGCCGTCTATAAAATATAAAAAGAAAAATACATTTCGCAAAAAACGCTGTTTTGTACTTGCTTGCTTTGAAGAACTTTTATTATAGATATACAAACCAAAAATTCTTTTTCCTAAACTACGTCCTTTAAAAACAACATCTCTTAATACAAATGCTCCGAATGCAAAGATGACAGCAAAAAAACAAAACAGAGCAATTAACGGATTTATTGCAGATTCTTCCTGCAAAAAAGTTGTTAAAAAAGAAAATATAAACACAAACGGAAACAATGTAATATTCCAATCTATTACAAAAGCGATCAATCGTTTAAACCTGACACTCATATTAAATGCCCCCTTATTTTAATATAACATAAAAGTAAGAATTAAACAAGATATGGTGTACTTCTGCCGTTCGGAATCCATATTCACAGAGGTTTTGGTGATATTGTGCCTTTGGTGGATTCTGCTTACTATTACTTTTTACTTTCAAAAAGCGGAGTGTTTAAGAGAAAAGTGAGAGTGAAGAGGTAATAGTGAAAAGTAGAACTTCCCGTACTTATCGTACGAGGATTACTGGTATGAATAACAGTGCGGAATATTTTGAAGTTATATTTTATTTGCCGACAAACTCGCGAAGCGAATAACACTGTGCGAAGCACAATAACACTGCGAAGCAATATTACTCGCCGAAGGCGAATAAAACTAAAAAGCACTTCTTTCGAAGTGCTTTTTCTGGTGGACTGCCGCCTTTCTAATCCGAATCGACGAAAAGCCGTGTAAATTTACGCTTTAGGGCAAGGTTCAAAATACGCTCGTCACTCTAAGCCCGCAAAACAATAATACTCGGCAGATAAGGGAAATATTTATTACAGTTTTTTAACAAAAAAGTGCACCCACGAAGGGCTGCACCGTTTTGCATTCGTTTGCCTTATCCTCGGGCATCGGCATGCCATAAGGATTATAGGGCTGACCGTAAGGCTGTTGTCCGTAAGGCTGCTGTCCGTAGGGTTGATTATTCACGGGTGCTGCTTCAGGCTGAGCGGGAAGCTCTGCAGCCGCACATTCAAAGCACACTACGTTTCCTTCTTCTATTTCTTTTCCGCATTTCACACAAAAAGCCATAATTTTTCCTTCGTTTATGTTTTCTTACTTTTGATTATATTGTTTTTCAGCCGCTTTATCAACAAAAATCTTACGTCGGGCAAAAAACAATATTTACCTGTGCCGTTCATCACGAAAAAAGGAGAATTGTATTCGCCGTTTGAAAAGGAGGTCTGTTTTTTATAGATAATGCTGTTAATTCGTTCTTAATTTTGTTAAATATTTTTTAACAATACCATTGAAACTATGTATAAACCCATGATATAATTAATTGATTAAAAAGTGGAGGTAGATATAATGAAAAAGTTTATTGCGATTATTCTTACTGTAATTCTCTCTCTTTCAATTATGGCACCTGCTGCCTGTGCGGTAGATGCAAACGACACACCTGTCGTTATTCTCAGAGGTGACGGTGTTGAACTGGTCAACAGAGACGAAAACGGCAACGAAACAGAAATCTGGCCCATAGGTGCAAGTGATTTCGACGGAAAAATCGGTGAAACCGCAAAGAACATTCTTATTCCGTTTCTTACAGAGGGTCTTCTTTTTGATAAATGGGATAACTACTACAAGGTTTGTTATGAAGAGCTTTCACCCATTATGGCAGACGTTGTTCTTGACGAAAACGGTTCTCCCCGCAACAGCTCAGGCATCAGCTCTTCAAGCTTGAATTCAAACAGAACAAGCTGTAATGTTGACCGCAGATACCAGGCTAAATACGGTGCTACGGACTACACATTCTATTATGACTGGCGTCTTTCACCCTACGATATCCCCTACGGTGAAACTGTAAGAATCGTTGACCTTCTTCACACATACATCAAAAATGTAAGCAAAGCTAACGGCGGCAGAAAGGTTACTCTTGCAGGCAACTGTCTCGGCGGCTCATATGTTCTCGCTTACCTTGAAGAATACGGAGATGAGGGTTATGTCAAAAACGTATTTTTCAACTCAACAGTCGGTAACAGCACCGCTATTCTTACTGACGTTTTCTGCGGTGACATCGAAATTGATGCAAAGGGACTTCAAAGATTTGCAGACGAATATATCGACGCTGATGCAGATACCATCGCCGGTATGATTGATGTTTCTCCCGTTATCAATGAGGTAATTGTTACAACACTTGATCTTTTTGTACAGCTCGGTATTGTTGATATGCTCGGTCAGACAATTGACGATATTTACCAGAAGGTATATGAGGTTCTTGTTCCTATGCTCATTATCGCCTTCTACGGCACAATGCCCGGCTACTGGACAATTATTCAGCCCGAACGCCTTGACGAAGCAATCAACTTTGTATTCGGTCCTGAAGGCAGCGAATACCGCACAGAATATGCAGGCGTTATCGCAAAGATTGAGGACTACTTTAAGCAGACAGGTAATTGCAAGGAAGATATCATTGAGGCTTGTCAGGAAAAAGGCATTCACTTCGGTGCAACAGCCAAGTACGGGGTTCAGATGTATCCCTTTGTAAAAAGTCAGGATCAGCTTTCCGACGAAATGGCAGATCTTGAGCACGCTTCATTCGGTGCAACAGTTGCCAAGAGTGTATATGACGTGCTTCCCGATTCTTACATTCAGGATGCCGTTGCAAACGGAACCGACAAATATATCTCACCCGACAAGCAGATTGACGCTTCAACAAGTCTTTTCAAGGATTCCGTATGGTTCGAAAAGAATATGCCTCACAACGCATGGGCTTATGACTATAAGGTTATTGAGGCTTTTGCCGCTAATGACAACTTCACTGTAAATTCAGACCCCGACCTTCCCCAGTTCGTTGTCCGTATCCCCGGCACAGGTGAGGTTGATCCCGACACGGGCCGTGAAGATGCCGAAACATCAAGAGTTGAAAAGATGACCGAAGAAAACGCAAATGTAAGCAACTGGAACGACACATCAGAAGACACAAAAACAAATAAGCCTTCCGTAGTCACAAAGCTTATGGCTTTCTTCCGCTGGCTCACAGCAATGCTCAAGTTCCTTGTTAATCTTACAAACGAAAATCCCGGCTCACTTGACAATGCCGTCAACGGATAATCACAAAAAATAATACCGAATAAAAGAACCAAGGCTATTTCTAACCTTGGTTCTTTCTTTGTTGTCAGAGATCCACTCTCACGGCGAAGCCACTGCCGAAATCATAATAACATATATAAACAAAAAATCCGAAGCAATCGCCGATTGGCAATAGTTTCGGATTATTTGCTTATGGTACGGATGTTCATAAGGGATTTCATTGCCCGGAAGGGCACTTCATTGACAGCGTCTCTTCATTTGCCTTAAGGCAACTTCGTTCGTTTCTGTCCGCTAAATGAAGTACGGCTTAACAACCGTAATGAAGTCAGCGTCCGAGGTGCCGCTGAATGAAGTTATGTCCTGCGGACATAAATGAAAAATCGACAAGTCAAAACTTGTCGATTTCTGGTGGGCAGGGATGGATTCGAACCATCGAAGTCGTTGACGGCAGATTTACAGTCTGCTCCCTTTGGCCACTCGGGAACCTACCCATATATTCTGGAGCTGGTGGACGGACTCGAACCCCCGACCTGCTGATTACAAATCAGCTGCTCTACCAACTGAGCTACACCAGCGTGTGTGCTTGCGTCTCGTTCAACGCTCGAATATAATATCACAACAAAACATCGTTGTCAAGTCTTTTTTTGTTTTTTTTACAAATTTTTTTAATTGCTTTTTCAACACTTTTTTGACATGTCGGTGATGCTGTGTGTCTTGTTTATTTAGTATAAATTTTGTTCACAATGTTATCAAAGGCAAGCACTTTTCATAAATTTTTATTTTGCTATTGCGTTTTTGTAAGTTTTTTTGCTATTATAAATTTAATGTATAAAAATACATAATATAATACGTGTGAATTGGAGAATTTGTTATGGACTTGTTTGATATTCTCTCGTTGGTAGGAGGTCTTGCTCTTTTCCTTTTCGGTATGAACATAATGGGCTCATCTCTGGAAAAGAAGGCAGGCGGTCAGCTAAAGGCTGTTCTCGGAAAAATGACAGATAATCCTGCGAAGGGTTTTCTTCTTGGCCTTGTTGTAACGTCAATTATACAGTCATCCTCTGCCACAACGGTTATGGTTGTCGGTTTTGTCAACTCAGGTCTTATGACCCTTCATCAGGCGGTCGGACCTATTATGGGTGCTAACGTAGGTACCACCGTTACCAGTTGGATTCTCTCTCTTACTGCTATCAAGGGCGGCGGATTTATGGATCTGCTGAAGCCGGATTCATTCGTTCCCGTGCTTGCACTTATCGGTATTTACCTTCTTATGTTCAGCAAAAAGAACAAGAGCAAGGACACGGCAATGATTCTTCTCGGCTTTGCAACCCTTATGACAGGTATGGAGACTATGTCCGATGCCGTTTCGGGGCTTAAAGAGGTTCCCGAATTTACAAACATTCTCACTCTTTTCTCAAATCCCGTTCTCGGTGTTCTTGCCGGTGCGATTCTTACTGCCATTATTCAGTCCTCTTCAGCTTCTGTAGGTATCCTTCAGGCTATTTCTACAACCGGTGCAATTACCTTCGGTACGGTAATTCCCGTCGTTATGGGTATGGCTATCGGTACTTGTATCACAGCTGTCTTATCCTCAATCGGAGCTAATAAAAATGCAAAGCGTGCCACTCTTGTACACCTTTATTTCAATATCTTCGGTACAATTGTTGCACTTGTTCTCTTCTATGGTGCAAATGCGATTTTCAAGTTCGATTTCTTCGACAATACCGCAAACGAGGTCGGTATCGCTATCGTAAATACAGCATATAAGGTATTCTGTGTGCTTATGTGGTCTCCGATGCTCGGCCTTCTCGAAAAGATGGCAATAAAGAGTATCAGGGACACAGACGAAAAGGAAAAGTACGAAATGCTTGACGAGCGTCTTCTTGCAACCCCTGCCGTCGCTGTTGAAAGATGCCGCAGCGTGACTATGTCAATGGCTGAAATTGCGGCTGAAAGCATTAAAAATGCAATTTCGCTTATCAGTAATTCCTATGATGAAAAAATCGGCGATGCCGTCATCAGGGCAGAAAAGAAAACCGACAAATACGAGGACAAGCTCGGAACCTATCTTGTTAAGGTTTCTGCTCACGAAATGACAGATGAGGATAGCGAGCAGGCATCAATGCTTCTTCATGTTATCGGTGATATTGAAAGAATCGCCGACCACGCTGTAAACATTCTCGAATCAGCTCAGGAGGTTGACGAGAAAAAGCTTGTGTTCTCGGATGAATGCAGACAGGAGCTCGGTCAGATGATTGGTGCAGTAAGTGAGATTATCGACCTTTCATATGCAGCATTTACTGAAAACGACTATGAAAAGGCTAAGCTTGTCGAGCCTCTTGAGCAGGTTGTTGACGACCTTCAGGATGTTCTCAAGGCTCGTCACATCAAGCGCCTGCAGAAGGGTGAATGTACAGTCGAGTTAGGCTTCGTTCTCAGCGACCTTCTCAGAAATTTCGAAAGAATCTCAGACCATTGCTCAAACATTGCAGGCCTTGTGCTTGAAATGAACGGAGCCCACGATATGGCTATTCATAAGTACCTCAAAAAGGTGCGTAAGGGCGAGAACGATTACGATACAAGGTATGAGGAATTCTCGGAAAAGTACAAAATTTAATTTTGTGTCTGAAAAATATTAATTAATTTTGAAGTAAAGTTACAAACTGTTGTGCATTTAATTAGAATTTATTATAAAACTTATTTTCCTTGACAAAAAATACAAAATCTGTTATCATATTTACACGGAAATATCCGCAGAAAACTCAAAGTATTTTATGGAGGTAATATCATGGACGCATTACAGAAAGTTTTTGACACAATTATGGAAGTTCTTAACATCATCAAGAAGTTCTTCTCAGAGCTCTTCCCCCCGAAGGATGAAACTGAAGGCGATGACGCTGCTACTCCCGAAGCATAATTGAACAAAAAAAGGAGGAGACCGGAAAGTCTCCTCAATTTTTTTGCTGTTGATTTAAGAATTAACCTTGCTCATGGCTGCGTCAATGTCGCCTTCAACCATAAGCTCAAGTGCCGTTGCAGTTTTTTCTGCGGCGGCTTTTATTTTTTCAGCTTCGTCCTTTGTGAATCGGGAAAGCACCCAATCTGCAAGGTCGTATTCAGGGTTCGGTTTTGCACCTACGCCTACCTTGATGCGGGGGATTGTATCACTCTTCAGGTGGTATATAATGTTTTTCATACCGTTGTGTCCGCCGTCAGAGCCTTTTCTGCGGATTCTGACTTTGCCCGGGTCAAGGCTTATATCATCGAAAATAACGATGATATTTTCAGGCTTTATTTTGTAGAATTCCGCTGCATCACGGACTGCCTCTCCGCTTAAATTCATAAAAGTCTGAGGCTTGATAAAAAGGCAACGATGCCCATTTATTCTTCCTTCACCTATAAGGGATTTGAATTTCAGACGGTCGATTTTAAAGCCGTATTTTTCACTTATGACATCAAGACAGATAAATCCGGCATTGTGACGGGTGGTTTCATATTGTTTTCCCGGGTTGCCGAGTCCGGCAATGAGATATTCGTATGTGCCTGTATTTTCGAATTTCTTTTTAAAAATCAAAACAAAAACTCCTTGTCAGTCATATTCAGCCTCATATATTATATTAGATTTTAATGGAAATTTCAATATGAAAATATTTTTTGTTTTAAGAAGATGTAAGGTTGATAATATTCTATATAAGAAATAAGATTCGGATTTGCTGTGATATAATTTCAAATGATTATATTGAGTTATTATGTCTGTTTGTAAATATAGTTCCGGAGGATATATTAATGGAAAGAAAAAAGACTCGCGAAGAGAGTTTTGAAAAGAACAAAACAAATGATCGGGAAGAAAAAAACAACGATCTTATTATAGGTCGCAACGCGGTAAGTGAGGCACTCAGAAGCAATCGTGCAATTGACACACTGCTTGTGCTTAAGGGCGAAAGAAACGGCTCTGTAGGAAGAATTCTTGCCGAGTGCCGCGAAAAGGGAATTGTCATAAAAGAGGTTGATAAAAAGAAGTTGGACTTTCTTTGCGGTCAGGGCAATCATCAGGGTGTTGCCGCTTGGGCTGCAGTCCACGAATATTCTACCGTTGAGGATATGCTTAATCTTGCAAAGGAAAGAGGGGAGGACCCTTTTATCATTCTTTGCGATGAGCTTGAGGACCCGCACAATCTTGGGGCAATTATCCGTACTGCGGAGACAACGGGTGCTCATGGTGTTATAATCCCCAAAAGACGAAATGCCTCCCTTACATGGGCGGTAGGTAAGGCATCTGCAGGTGCAGTTGAATATGTGCCTGTTGCAAGGGTGTCAAATCTCGCATCTGAAATCGATGAGCTCAAAAAGCAGGGCTTCTGGGTTTATACAGCAGATATGGACGGAAGTAACTGGTGCGAGACCGATTTTTCCGGTCCGGTGTTATTGGTTGTCGGCTCGGAGGGCAGAGGCGTAAGCCGTCTTATAAAAGAAAAAAGCGACTTTGTTGTGTCGCTTCCCATGAGAGGAAAAATAACTTCACTCAATGCCTCTGTTGCGGCAAGCATACTGATGTATGAGGTAGCAAGACAGCGTCTGGGCATCAAGGCAAAATAAAACTATTAGGCTGTTTTGCTTTCGAAAGGAATGAGATAGATGTCAAAAGAAAGAAAACTTCCGGGTAAGGATTATTTTCATAATTATAACCCTGCAGATAAGAAAAAGCGCATTCATACCCGGCTCAGCGACGAGGAAAAAAAAGGCTTCAGAGAGGCCTTCAGTGATGAGGATGACGGTGATGTCAAGACCTATACTCCTCCTGTTGCAGAGAAGAAAACGGGTACTGAAGAGACAAGATCCTCAGGAGATGATATGTATGCACTTCCTGAGTTTGATGCAGATGAGTTTTTCTCAACTCTGGGTATTGATATAAACAGTAATAAAAAGGAGGCCTCCAAGCCGGATTCTGATGCGGAAAATATCGGAAGGACTCAGATTATAAACACTGAAGATCCGGAAAAGAAGGCTGCCGAAGCGCCTGAGAAAAAGGATGTGTCAAATACGGATACTCTCAGCCGTACAAGGCATTTCAGTCTGCGCTATATGACAAAAAAGATTCCTGTTGATAAAAGCAGGAAAAGCTTTATGCAGAATTTCCGCGTGCTTTCTAAGGACAAAGAGGACAGGGCCATTATTGAAGCAGCTCCCGTAGGTAAGGGCGGAAGAGCCTTTGCCGATTCTGTCAAAGCAAGAAAGGGCGAGGATATATTTGAGGCTGTTGAAAAGGCTTATCTCGAAAAAGATGAGATTACTCAGATAAAAATTGAAAATACTCAGCTAAGAAAAGAGCGAAACATCAAGGGTGCAGAAAAAGGTGCGGAAATAAGAAAGTATGCACAGTCTCAGATTGAAAAACAGAAAACAAAAATGATTGTTTACGGCGTACTTTTCGTACTGCTGATGATAATGACACTGTTTTTCTATGAAAAGAGATTTTATGCAGTTTTAGGCGTTGTTGTTTCTGTAGCGTTGGTTGTGATGAATTTTTCTGCCTTCAGAAGAAGCTTTGCTGCTATTAAGAGGTTTTCGGCGGTGCCTGAAACTGCTCTTGTCGTAATCAGCTTTTTTGTATTGGTGCACAACGTAGCTATGCTTGCACTCAATCAGCCGGGAAGCCTCTATACTGTCTGTGCGGTTTTTGCCTGCTTTATGAGGTCTTTCTCCTATTACTTCAAGCTGAAAAACAGAGTCAGAATGCTGCTTATGGCAGCTAACAGCAAGAGCCTTTCAATGCTTCAGCGCATTCCCGTAAAAGGCGAAACCGCTCCTCTTGCTCCTAATGTTGAAAACGGTGAAGAGCCTGACATATTCTACTGCGCAAAGGCTTTTCTTGACAGTGCGGTTGAAGAACCGGATTATGACCCTGCAGAAGAACACAAGTATTATGTTTTTTCCATGAGTCTCGTGCTTTTGTCGTCACTTGTTGTAGGTCTTGTATGCTTTGCTACGCAGCTTACGGGAATCAGCTTTATTTCTGCCTTTACGGCTACTGTATGTGCGGCATTCCCGATAATGTATGACCCTCTGAACAGATATGTTTTCTTCAGCAAGGGTAAGGATATGCTCAGACAAGGTGCCTGTGTTTCGGGCAGAGAGGCTTTGCAGTATATTGGTACATCCGACGGATTCGTTCTTGATGCAAAGGATGTTTTTGCTGCAGATATATCAAGATTCAGAAAATCTGCACTTTCTTCAATTGCACAGAATGACAGTGCAGTCTTTGCAGCAATGCTCCTCAATGAGGCAGGCTCGGTGCTTGCACCCTGCTTCGACAATTTTATGAGCAAGCTCAATATCAAGCTTCCTCCCGTTGAAAATTTCCAATATGAGGAAAGACTCGGATATTCTGCCTGGATTCTTGACAGAAAGATTCTTGTCGGTAACAGACAGATGCTTCTTAACCATTCAATTACAGTTCCGTCAAAGGAGCACGAAAGAGCTTACGGAAAAAACAGATTTGTTATGTATGTTGCCGTTGACGGGGAAATTTCTGCAACCTTCCTTGTCAATTACAAGGTGCTTTCGTCACTTGTGGGATACTCACGTGACTTTAATAAAACGGGACTTGTGCTTATGCTGTCTTCAAAGGAAGCATTTCTTAACGAGGAGATTGTTTCAGCCAAGCTTTCACTTGATATTTCATCGGTAAAGGTGCTTTCGTCAAAGGCTACCGAGGTTATGGACAAGTTCAACAGCAGTATAGAGGAGCAGATTCCTACGGGACTTCTCTGCTCAAGGAAAAAGAGAAGTATAATGCACCTCATAATGGGTTGCTACAACCTTAATTCTGCGGATAAACTTATCCGTTCACTTATGGTGCTTGGCCAGTTTATGAGTATACTGATTCTTCTGCTTTCACCGATTCTCAAAATACCTGCCTTCCTTAATCCGATAGTGATAGTTATTCTGAGACTGATATGGTGCGAAGCGGTCAACCTTATTGTTGAACACAAAAAATAAAGAAGGTGCAGTTTTGGAAAATATCATCAGAATTGAAAACCTGAAAAAATCCTATGGGAAAAACACTGTGCTTGACGGCATTTCGTTCAATCTCGGCAAGGGTGAAATTACGGGTCTGCTCGGACCTAACGGTTCAGGTAAAACAACGCTTATAAAAATTATTACGGGACTTATCAAGGATCATGAGGGACAGGTGCTTATTGATTCGCAGAAGCCCGGTGTTCATTCGAAAAGTCTGATTGCATACCTTCCGGACAGGTCATATCTTCCTGACTGGATGAAGCCTGTTGATGCCATCAATTATTTTGCCGATTTTTTTGCGGATTTTGATAAGCAGAAGGCTTTGGAGATTATGCCGCGCTTCGGAGTTGACCTTAACCAGAGACTTAAGACTATGTCAAAGGGTCAGCAGGAAAAGGTTAATCTTATTCTTGTTTTCTGCCGTAAAGCGAAAATATATGTTCTCGACGAGCCTCTCGGAGGACTTGACCCGGCAGCACGCGGAGCGATACTTGATTTTATAGTCGAAAACCGCAGTGAGGATTCCACAATACTTCTTTCTACCCATCTTGTAAACGATATTGAAAGTATCTTCACAAGGGTGCTTATGATTAATTCGGGAAAGCTTATTGTAAATTCTGACATTGATGAGATAAGAAAAACAGGCAAAAGCCTTGAGGATGTTTTCAAGGAGGTGTTCCCGTATGTTTGGTAAGGTGCTTAAAAATGAAATCAGGCACAGTGCAAGATACAACCTTACGATATATGCCGTTGCTCTTGCGGCGAGTGTGCTAATGGGACTGTCGCTTGTTATTGAGTCTTCGGGAATAGGCGTTGCAAGCTGCTTCGCACTTTACATTATCGGAATTATTACAGTCGTGATAACTCTTGTTTCGGTAATCAAGAATTTTTACGATACGTTGTTCTCACGTCAGGGATATCTTACGCTTACGCTTCCTGTAAAGGGCAGCACACTTCTTCTTTCAAAGGTGCTTGTTTCCTTTTTGTGGATTATTGTCGGCTTTGCCATTATGGTGGCTACATGGGTGCTGATTTTCATTTATGTAAGACATCAGACAGCCGATGAGGTAAGTGTAATCAAAGGTCTTATAAGCGATATGGGAATTCTTGAACTGCTTCCTTCGGGATTTGTTGTTGCACAGGTGATTGTCGTCCTTGCAATTCTCGGCGTTTCAAAAATGCTTACCTATGTTGGCTTTATTTATTTCAGCGTTACCGTTGCAAATACAAAAAAGTTTCAGAATCATCCCCGACTTTTCGGTGTGATAACTTTTTTTCTGATTATGTCGGTAACCTCGCGCGTTTCCGATTTTCTTACCGTGAAGGCCCCTCTTACGTTTTTTGTGACTTCCGAAAAAGCATTTTTCTCCTTTGATATAATGGGGTCAATTAACGGCGCGCTTCTTTCTTACGGAGTCGGAGGAACAATTTTCTCGGCAATTGTTGCACTGGGACTTCTGGTGCTTACCGGATATATAATTGAAAACAAGGTAAACATAAAATAAATTTCAGGAGATAGCTATGAACTTTGTAATTGACGGTTTTAACGAGTGGCAGAATGACCCTCGTATAACTGACATCAACCGCTTACCTTCAAGGGCAACATTTATGCCTTGTGAAACACTTGACGAGGCAAAAAAAGGCGAGGGAAAGCTCAGCTCGAGATACTTCGGTCTCAACGGTGAGTGGAAATTCAGACTTTTTGATACCTATAGGGACAGAATTCTGTCTTTTGCCGATGTGGAATTCGACAGCAGTGACTGGGATGAAATTCCCGTACCGTCCTGCTGGCAGATGCAGGGCTATGACTATCCGATTTACTCAAATGTTCAGTATCCATGGGAGCGTATTCAGGAGCCCGTACCACCTGAAGCACCTACAGATTATAACCCGGTAGGCTGCTATATAAAGAAATTCAGTCTGCCTGCAAATTTCTGTAAGGACAGGGCAGTGCTTGTGTTTGAGGGCGTTGAGTCAGCCTTTTACCTTTACGTTAACGGTGTACGCTGCGGCTACGGTGAAGGTACATTCAGAAGAAGTGAATTTGACATTACAGAATATCTCTGCGAGGGCGAGAATAATATTTCCGTTGAGGTTTACCGATGGTGTACGGGAAGCTGGCTTGAGGATCAGGACTTTTTCCGCCTTTCGGGAATTTTCAGGGATGTATATATTTACACGACAAACAGTCTTTATGTAAGAGACTTTACTCTTAAGGCACTTCCTGATATAAAGAATTACAAAACCGGCGACATAGTGCTTGATGTGATCCTTGGCGGGCAGTGTGATTACGCTGAAGCAGAGATGACGGTTTATGACGCTGACGGTATTGTTGTTGCAACTGATATGGTAACGGCGGAAAGCGAATCAAATCTTACCTTAAGTGCAGCAGTGCCCTTTATCGAGCTCTGGAGTGCAGAAAAGCCTTATCTTTATAATGTAGTGCTTCTGCTTCGCGACAGAGACGGCAACGAAATTGAATATGTAAGCTGTAAAACAGGCTTCAGACATATTGAAATTAAAGACAGTGTGCTTTATTATAATGGCAAGCGTCTTCTGCTTAAAGGCACTAACCGTCATGAGTTTTCCTGCGATACGGGCAGAGTTATTTCCAAAGAGCAGATGATTGAGGATATCCTCATAATGAAAAAGCACAACATAAATGCGGTACGCACCTCACATTATCCTAATCAGCCTCTCTGGTACCGGCTTTGTGATGAGTACGGTCTTTATGTTATCGATGAAAATAACCTTGAAAGTCACGGTACGCGTTTTATGGGGGATAAGACTCCCCTTATGCCTGACGGAATGGAAATGTGGGAAAATTCCTGCATGGACAGAATAACTTCTCTTTATGAAAGAGATAAGAACCACCCCTCAGTTATTATATGGTCGTTGGGCAATGAGTGTAGCGGTGGCGAAAACTTCCTGAAAATGCACGACTACCTGAACGGAAAAGATCCGTCACGTCCTGTACATTATGAGTCAATATGGGATAAGGCGCACTTTGATTATGATAAGAATGTAACAGACATCTATTCACAGATGTATCCGAAGCCCTGGGATCTTGAAAGAGATATGCTTGCTCATCCGGAAAAGCCCTGGATGCTCTGCGAATTTTCTCACGCGATGGGTAACTCTGTCGGCGGAAACAGAAAATATCTTGAGCTTATGGATAAATATCCCGGATTTTTTGGCGTTTTTGTGTGGGATTTTGTTGATCAGGGTGTAAGAAAAACACTTGCTGACGGCACAAGCTATATAGCCTACGGCGGAGAAAGCGGAGAGTATACACACGACGGCACATTCTGCGCAAACGGACTTGTGTTTGCCGACAGAGAGCTTACTCCCGGAATAAAGGAAATCAAACGTCTTTATCAGAATGTACGCTTCAGTGCTGTTGATGTGCAGAAGGGTATTTTTGAAATTCAGAATGACTTCCTATTTACAAATCTTAATGAATTTAACCTTCACTGGCAGGTAATCAGCACAAACAAAGTCAAGGACAGCGGAGACCTTATTACCGATATTGCTCCCGGTGAGAAAAAGCGCGTTATGCTTGGCATTACTAATATTCCCGACGGTGAGTGGTATCTGAACCTGATTTATGAGCTCAGAGAGAGCAATATCTGGGGCAAGTCGGGTCACAGTGTTGCAAAGGCTCAGTTTGTTGTAAACGAATTTGCCAATAAAAAGACAAAGCTTTCAGGCGAGAATATGACCGTAAAAACAAATTACGGCTCAGTTATTGTTTCAGGTGGCGACCTTCAGGTCAGCTTCTCGAGAAGAAACGGAGCACTTTATTCTGTGAAGAAGGGTGGTAAGGAGCTTCTCAAGGGTGACTTCAGGCTTAACTTCTGGAGAGCTCTTACCGATAACGACAGAGGCAATAAGCAGGAGGTGCGTTGCGGACAGTGGCGTAAGGCAGGTCAGAATTCCCGGATGGGAATACAGTCTGTTGAAAACCTCGGTAAAGAGGTAAGGGTAGAAACAGACTTCTCTGTGCCTGTTGCTGAAGGCTGCAGAGGTAAGCTGATTTATAACGTAACAAGTAAGGGTATTCACCTTTCTTACAGTCTGGATATACCCGAAGGTCTTCACGAAGTGCCTGAAATATCAATGATACTTCCCCTGGAAAGAAATTGCTACAATGAGCTCGAATATCTCGGCAGAGGTCCTCATGAAAACTATATTGACAGATGTGAGGGTGCGGATATCGGACTTTATAAGGTGAAAATCGATGACCTTTATGTAAACTATCAGAAGCCTCAGGAATACGGAGAAAGAACAGGTGTCAGAGCGGCATTGCTCAAGGGTGACGGAAGAGTCTCCTTTGAGGCTGATACTGAAATGGAGCTTAACGTTTCACCATATACTGCGTATATGCTTGAGGAGGCTGCTCACAGGCATAATCTTCCCGAGGGAGATACTCTTTATGTAAGGCTTATCTGCCGTCAGATGGGTATCGGAGGCTATGACAGCTGGGGAGCTCATACTCTTGAGGAGTATAAAAATCTCAGCGGTAAGAAATACGCTTACGGCTTCAGCATGATTTTTTAAAGCTTTAGAGATATAATTTTAAATTCAAAGGAAAAACAAAGGAGAATCTGAAATGAAAAAGACTTACGGAGAGCCTATCGCTGCTGCTTGTGCAATTGTGACACTCATCAGTCTCAGATTTGCCATCAAACGAATGGTAAAGAGATATTCAGGTGTTAAGCTGTAATTATGTCAGATAATAATAAAAATTCAAACATACAAAAGAATAAAAAAAGACCTTTGTCCGCCTCTAAGGTCGGCAAGGGCAACGGCTGTACACTTTACAAAAAATGCGGAGGCTGTCAGCTTCAGAATATGACTTATCCCGAGCAGCTCTCCTTTAAGCAGGTCAAGGCAATCAGATGTCTCGGTTCTTTCGGTCATGTTGAGGAGATAATCGGTATGGAAAATCCGACTCACTACCGAAACAAGGTGCAGGCAGCCTTCGGTTACCGTAACGGAAGAATTATTTCCGGTGTGTATCAATCCTCCAGTCATAATATCGTTCCTGTCAACGAGTGTATGCTTGAGGATAAAGTCGCAGACAGTATTATAGTCAGCATAAGAAGGTTGTTGCCGAAGTACAAGCTCACAACTTACAACGAAGATACGGGTAGAGGATTCCTTCGCCATGTGCTTGTT
This sequence comes from Oscillospiraceae bacterium, assembly GCA_015066015.1. GTDB lineage: Bacteria > Bacillota > Clostridia > Oscillospirales > Acutalibacteraceae > UBA6857. Next base: position 100,932 of record SVPE01000002.1, on the reverse strand, counting down.
AAAAGGAGTTTTGCTACAACTCAGACTATGGTTGTGCTTGTTTCGGGTACGCCGCTTTTCCCGAAAAAGGAGGAGTTTGTGAAGGAGCTTCTTACTCTTCACGGAGAAATTACAACGGTTATACACAATATAAATGGTGCAAAAACCAGTCTTGTGCTCGGTGAAAAGGAAATTGTTCTTTACGGTGACGGATATATTGAGGATAGGCTTTGCGGTAAAACCTTCAGAATTTCGGCAAAATCCTTTTACCAGATAAATCCCTTGCAGACTCAGGTGCTTTACGGCAAGGCAATCGAATTTGCCGATCTTACAGGCAACGAGAGGGTGCTAGATGCCTATTGCGGTACGGGTACCATAGGTATTGTTGCTTCTGATGCGGCAAAAGAGGTGATCGGTGTTGAGCTCAATGAGCAGGCAGTACGTGATGCCAGAGTAAATGCGAAGCTCAATAAGGTGGACAATATCCGTTTTTTCACTGCGGATGCAGGTAAGTTTATGGTTGAAGCAGCAAAGGCCGGTGAAACCTTTGATACTGTATTTATGGATCCGCCCAGAGCGGGCAGCGACCTTAATTTTCTTAAAAGCGTTGTTACGCTGAGTCCGAATAAAATAGTATATGTTTCCTGTAATGTGGAAACTCAGGAAAGGGATCTGCGCTATCTTTGCAAAAACGGCTACAGAGTTAAAAAAATTCAGCCGGTGGATATGTTTCCGCATACGGCTCATGTCGAGACGGTTGTTCTTTTGTCCCAACGCAGACCGGACACACATATCGACATAAAGTTTGACCTTTCAGAGCTTGATATTACTGCGGCTGAGGCAAAAGCTACCTGTCAAGAGATAAAGGATTATGTGCTTGATAAGTTTGGTTTGAAGGTATCTTCTCTTAACATTTCGCAAGTAAAAACCAAGTGCGGCATTATTGAGCGTGAGAATTATAACAAGGGCAAAGAAGGACGCAGAGTGCCGCAGTGTCCTAAGGAAAAAGAAAAAGCTATAATCAACGCGCTCAGGCATTTCAAAATGATATAATCCGCACATTAGACAAAAATTTATCCTCTTTGTAAAATGGTATTACCAAATTACAAGGAGGATTTTTATGCACTCATTTGATGAAACAAAGCTTTCGGATATTCAAAGGGATATTTTGAATCGATGTCTGAAGGACAACTCTCTTGTCAAAAACCTTAACAGAGAGAGCTTTCATTATAGTATCTTCAAGGTTTGCACTTCTCTTTCTGTGTGGTCGCAAAGCATAAGTACAATGGCAATTGTTCTCACATATTTGATGTTAATCCGCCAAACGGTATTTTTATCAATGGACTGTTGACCGGAAGTTTATTTTTTACGTTTTCTTTCATGTGCATCCTCCTTTTTTTGAATTATATCACGAAGCAGAAATATTGAGAACTGTTTTAAATAAAAAATAAATATCCGTTAGGATTGCCAACTTTAATTTTATGTAAACTGATTTTCTCTGATAAAAGGAGTAAAAATTTCTTTTTTTATTGAAATCTTTTAATAATTTTGATATAGTTAATAAGAAAGAGTTTATTGCAAAGGAGACTTCAAATGGATAACTTACAACAAATCAAAGAGCAAATCTGCGACGTGTGCCATAAAATGTGGCAGCTGGGCTGGGTAGCGGCAAATGACGGTAACGTCAGCGCAAAACTGCCCGATGGAAGAATTATCGCAACGCCTACAGGTATCAGCAAGTCATTCATCACTCCCGACAAGCTCGTGATTCTTGACAGAGAAGGCAACATCCTTGAAGCAGAGGAGGGCTACCGTCCTTCAAGCGAAATTAAGATGCACCTTCGCTGCTATGACAAGCGTGAGGATGTTTTCAGTGTTATTCATGCACATCCTCCGGGGGCTACAGGCTTTGCAGTTGCCCATAAGGCAATGGATATGTATAATATGATTGAGGATGTTGCCGTTATCGGCTCGGTGCCTCTTACACCCTACGGTACACCGTCAACCTCTGAGGTGCCCGATTCAATCGAGCCTTACCTCGAAGAGCACGATGTAATGCTGCTTGAAAATCACGGAGCCCTTGCAGTGGGCAGTGATGTTATCACCGCCTTTTACAGAATGGAAAGTCTTGAGCTTTGGGCCAAGATAACAATCAATGCAGTTATTCTCGGCGGAAGCCACGATATCAGCAGAGACAACATTCAGAAGCTTATAGACCTTCGCGGCTATTACAGAGTAACGGGACGCCATCCGGGCTATAAGGTCTTTAATCCCGAGGACGAAATCCTCCACAAGAAAGATTAAGAGGTGGCTTATGCTTAAAGGAATATCTCCGATTATTTCTCCTGAGCTTCTCAAGGCTCTTGCAGAAATGGGACACGGTGACGAGCTTGTTATTGCAGACGGCAACTTTCCTTGCCACAGTGTAGGCAAAAACTCCATAGTAATCCGTGCCGACGGACACGGTGTGCCCGAAATTCTCGATGCAGTTTTAGAGCTTATACCCCTTGACACATATACTGAAAAGCCGGTTGCACTTATGGAAGTTGTAAAGGGTGACACCTGCGGTATCCCCGAAATATGGGACACTTATGAAAAAATTCTCATGAAGCACGAGCCGACACACCACGCAATCGATTACACAGAGCGCTTTGCCTTTTACGAAAGATCGAAGGGTGCTTATCTTATAATCGCAACGGGCGAAAAGGCAATTTATGCCAACATTCTTCTTAAAAAGGGTGTGGTAAAATGAAAACGGTTTTAGCCTTTGACTTCGGTGCTTCGACGGGCAGAGCAATAAAGGCGGTTTTCGACGGTGGAAGCATAAGATATGAGGAAATACACCGCTTTGAAAATATACCGGTGACCGTTGACGGTCATATCTGTCACGATGTTGATATGATTTTCCGTGAGATAAAGAGTGCTATCGGAAAAGCAGGGAAAATCGATTCTATGGCATTTGATACCTGGGGCGTCGACTATGCTCTTCTTGATAAAGAGGGGAATATTCTCCACGCTCCCTTCCATTATCGTGATGAGAGAACGAAGTGCGCTCTTGACAAAGCCTTTGCAAAAATTTCCGCCGATGAGATTTATTCGGAAACGGGAAATCAGATAATGAACATAAACACCCTTTTTCAGCTTATCTGTGATGAGAATATTCATAAGGCGGACAAGCTTCTGTTCATGCCCGACCTGTTTTCTTATCTTCTGACAGGCGAAAAGGTCTGCGAAACAACCATCGCTTCAACCTCCCAGATGCTCAATCCTCTTACAAAAAGGTGGAGCGAAAAGGTAACAGATGCCTTTGGTATCAGCAGGACACTGTTTCCCAAAATCTGTCAAAGTGCTACAGTAAACGGCAGCTATAAGGGGATTTCCGTAGTAAGTGTTGCCGGACACGATACTCAGTGTGCCGTTGCGGCTATGCCCTGTGAAAGTGAAAATGCCGCATTTCTTTCCTGCGGCACATGGTCACTTATCGGTTGTGAGCTTGATTATCCTGTTATGACGGCAAAGAGTAATGCCCTTGAACTTTCAAATGAAGTCGGTGCAAACGGAAAAATCAACTTTCTGAAAAACATCAGCGGGCTGTGGCTTATACAGGAAACACGCCGCGACCTTGAAAAAACTGACAGAAAGTATTCTTATAACGAGCTGGAGCTTCTCGCACGCGAAAGTGAAAGTTTCAGAAGCTTTGTTGACCCTGATGCCCCTGAGCTTTCCGCTCATGGCAATCTTCCCGACAAAATCAGGGATTATTGCAGAAAAACAAATCAGCCTGTACCCGAAACCGTAGGTCAGGTTGTAAGATGCATATACGAAAGTCTTGCGCTTAAATACCGTCTTGCACTTGATCAGATTTCTGAGTGTACGGGCAAGAAATTTGATGTACTTCATCTTATGGGCGGCGGCACAAAGGACGGCTTTTTGTGTGAGCTTGCATCACAGAGTCTGGGTATTCCCGTAATAGCAGGCCCTGTTGAAGCTACGGCTCTTGGTAATATTGTTCTTCAGCTTATATCACTCGGCGAAATCAGCAGCATTGAAGAAGGCAGAAGAATTATTGCTGAAAATGAAAAAGTAAAAACATTCAAATGTGACCATACTCCCGACTGGGACAAAGCCTTCCAAAGATTTTGTGAAATTTTAAAAAAATAAATATAAAGGAGAAAAAACTATGTTATATCCCAAAATTGGTATCAGACCTGTAATTGACGGCCGTTGGGGCGGCGTAAGAGAAAGCCTTGAAAATCAGACAATGGGTATGGCTGAATCAGCTGCAAAGCTCATTTCGGAAAATCTCAGATATCCCGACGGTACACCTGTACAGTGCGTTATTTCCGACACTACAATCGGCGGCGGTGCAGAGGCTGCAAGGTGTGAGGAACAGTTCTCAAAGGAAAATGTTGTTGCAACTCTCAGTGTAACACCTTGCTGGTGCTACGGCTCAGAAACCTTTGATATGAATCCCAACACCATTAAGGCTGTCTGGGGCTTCAACGGCACAGAAAGACCGGGTGCGGTTTATCTTGCAGCAGTTATGGCTGCTTATGCACAGAAGGGACTTCCCGCTTTCTCAATTTACGGCAGAGATGTCCAGGATATGGGCGACAAAACCGTGCCTGAAGATGTAAAGGAAAAAATTCTCCGCTTTGCAAAAGCAGCTATTGCAGTAGGCTGGATGAAGAACAAGGCTTATGTAAACCTCGGCGGTATTTCAATGGGTATTGCGGGCAGTTACTGTGACGCAGCAATGTTCCAGAAATATTTCGGTATCCGTGCTGAGTGGGTTGATATGAGCGACATTATCAGAAGAATAACTCTTGAAATTTACGATAAAGATGAATATGAAAAGGCACTCAGCTGGATTAAGGAAAACTGCAAAGAGGGCTTTGACGTAAACGAAGGTAAGGATCTTCCCGAGATTATCAGAAAATCCAAGGTTGTTCCTGCCGATAAGGACTGGGAATTCATCGCAAAGTTCTCAATCATCGTACGAGATATCCTCTACGGCAACAAGAAGCTTGATGAGCTCGGCTGGCACGAGGAGGCTCTCGGTAAGAATGCGGTTGCAGGTGGCTTCCAGGGACAGAGAAACTGGACCGACTGGCTTCCCAATGCTGACTTTACAGAGGCTATTATGGCTTCAACCTTCGACTGGAACGGACCCAAGGCTCCCACTCCCTTTGCAACAGAAAACGATACGCTCAACGGCGTTGCAATGATGCTCGGCACACTTGTTTCCGGCAGCGCTCCCTGCTTCCATGATGTGCGTACATACTGGAGTCCGGAGGCTTGCGAAAGAGTAACGGGCTATAAGCCTGAGGGTAAGGCAAAGGACGGCTTTATCCATCTTATCAATTCGGGTGCAACTGCCCTTGACGGCAGCGGTGCAGCAAAGAATGCAGACGGCGAGGGTTGTATGAAGCCATTCTGGGATATGACTGATGAGGATATGAAGGCCTGTCTTGAGGCAACTGACTGGTGCAGAGCCAACTATGAATACTTCAGAGGCGGCGGATTCTCAAGCCACTTCCGTTGCAGGGCTGAAATGCCTGTTACAATGCTTCGTGTGAATATTATTGAAGGCATCGGTCCCGTTATGCAGATTGCAGAGGGCTACACAGCTGACCTTCCTGATAAGGCGCACACAACAATCGACGTAAGAACCGACCGCACATGGCCCACAACCTGGTTTGTTCCCAACCTTACAGGTGAGGGCGCATTCAAGGATGTATATTCAGTAATGGCTAACTGGGGTGCAAATCACGGTGTAACGGTTTACGGTCACGTCGGTGACGACCTTATCACTCTTGCTTCAATGCTCCGAATTCCCGTGAATATGCATAACGTTCCCGCTGAAAGAATCTTCCGTCCTCACTCTTGGGCTGCATTCGGAACAGAAGACAGCCAGAGTGCAGACTATAGAGCTTGTCAGACTTACGGACCGATTTATGGTTAAATGAATACATAAAAACGTTCGTAAAGACGGAATCATTTTAAAGTTATTATAATCTTTACTGCTTTTATGGCGTAACACCGATTGAATTCTATGTTACGCCATATTTTTTTACGAATTAACAAGTAAAAAACTGTTGGTTTAACCTTAACAACAGCAAAGAACGTCTGAAATAATTTTTATTATCAGGAATTTATTGAATAATGTAGATTTTTTTGATATAATATTGAAAACTATACAAGGGAGTTTGTATTATGAAAGACATCACTTTAGTTATTATGGCTGCAGGTATGGGCAGCAGATATGGGGGCCTTAAGCAGATCGACCCGATCGGTGCAAACGGAGAAATTATTCTTGACTACTCTGTATACGATGCCATTGAGGCAGGCTTTGACAAGGTTGTTTTTGTAATCAAGCACGAAATCGAAGAGGATTTCAAAGAAATTATGCAAGGCAAGTATGAAGGCAAAATCAAGGTTGAGTATGCTTATCAGGATATAAACAATCTTCCCGAGGGCTACAGCGTACCTGAAGGTCGTACAAAGCCTTGGGGAACGGGTCATGCGGTGCTTTCTTGTGACGGCATCATTGACGGACCATTTGCAGTTATCAATGCTGATGACTATTACGGCAAAGAGACATTCAGACTTATTTATAACGAACTTAAAGAAAACAAAAACGATAACGAGTTCTGTATGGTAGGCTTTAAAATTGAAAACACCCTCACAGAAAACGGTCATGTTGCAAGAGGTGTATGTCAGACGGACGCAGAGGGCAATCTCACAGACATTGTTGAAAGAACAAAAATTGCACTCAGAGACGGTAAAATTATGTTTACCGAAGATGACGGTGAAAGCTGGTCAGAGCTTCAGAGAGGCAGCACAGTCTCAATGAATTGCTGGGGCTTCAGTTGTATGATGATGACCGAGCTCAGAAACCGCTTTTCTGCGTTTCTTGACAGAAACACAGACAATATGCTTAAGTGTGAATACTTCCTGCCGTTTGTTGTTGATGATCTGTTGAAAGAGGGCAAAATCAGTGTAAAGGTTATGGATACCACAGAAAAGTGGTACGGCGTTACGTATAAAGAGGATAAGCAGCATGTTGTTGATGCTATCAAAAAGAAAATTGAAAACGGCATTTATCCCGAAAAGCTTTGGTAAAAATATCCTTGATAAAGGAGACAGGAAATGGCAAATTCATTTGAAATCAGAGGTAACGAATTTTATCTTGACGCAAAGCCCTTTAAAATCTATTCCGGTGCTATGCATTATTTTCGTACTCTTCCCGAATACTGGGAGGACAGACTTCTCAAGCTGAAGCTTGCAGGCTTCAATACGGTTGAAACCTATGTGTGCTGGAATCTTCACGAGCCTCAAAAGGGCAAGTTTGATTTCAGCGGTATGCTTGATATTGTAAGATTTATTGAAACGGCTCAGAAACTTGGTTTATATGCAATCGTAAGACCCGGACCGTATATCTGTGCAGAATGGGATTTCGGCGGTTTCCCTGCGTGGCTTTTAAAGGACAAGAATATTGAGCTTCGCTGTAATAACGAAACCTACCTGGGTCATGTGAGAGATTATCTTGAAAAGCTTGTATCAATTCTCAAACCGCATTTTATTACAAACGGCGGAAACATTATTGCAATGCAGGTTGAAAATGAATACGGAAGTTATTCCAATGATAAAAAGTATCTTCGCACTCTTTGCGATATGTATGACGAGCTTGGTATAGACGTGCTCAGGTTTACGTCTGACGGTACATGGTGCAATATGCTTTCGGGCGGAACAATTGACGGTGTTCTGCCTACCCTCAACTTTGGTTCACGAGCTTCAAGCGCCTTTAATGCACTTAAACCTTATGGAGATATTCCGAAAATGTGTATGGAGTTCTGGTGCGGATGGTTTGACCATTTCGGCGAAAAGCATCACACAAGAAAGGCTGATAATCTTATTCCCGAGCTTGAGGAGTTTCTTAAGCAAGGTGCCTCATTCAATATGTATATGTTCCTTGGCGGAACTAACTTCGGTTTTACTGCAGGTGCTAACCATATCAAACGCTATGAGCCTACGGTGACAAGCTACGATTATTGTGCTCCCTTAACTGAATGGGGCGATTATACTGATGCATACCATAAGATAAGAAAACTTCTTTGTGAAAGACAGAATATTCCTATGGTTGAGTTACCTGCACCACCCGTAATGCAGAATATCGGTAAGGTAAAGCTTACGGAGTCTGCAGATTTGTTTGATAATCTTGAGAATATCGCTCAGAAGCATTATTCGCCGCTCCCGAGAAGTATGGAGGCTTACGGACAAAATTTCGGTCTGGTTTATTATGTTACAAAGCTTAAAGGTAAGTACGATGCCGGCTTTCTTTCGGTTGACGATGTACACGATTACGCACACGTTTATTTTGAGAAGAAGAAAATTGCAACCATAAACAGATGTAAGAAAAAATCTCTGCTAAATAAACTCAAACTCAAAAAACAGCTTTTCGTTAAAGGCACAAGCTCCGAAAGTGAAGTAGGCGTTCTTGTTGAGGGAATGGGCAGAGTGAATTACGGTAAGGAGCTTTATGACCGTAAGGGTATTTCAAACATACACTTTGCAAATCAAGTACTGACGGATTTTGAAGTTTACACAATACCTCTTGATAATCTTGATTGTTTGAAATTCGGTGAGATTAAAGCAGATAACAAAAACGGTCCCGTCTTCCTTAAGGGTACTTTCAAATCAGGTAAGGGCGAATGCTTTGTTGATATGAGCGGTTTTACCAAGGGTTATGTTTTTGTAAATGGATTCAACCTCGGCAGATATTGGAATATCGGCCCGCAGAAAGCACTTTACTTGCCCGAAGCACTTCTTAAAGAGGAAAATGAAATCATAATTTTTGAAATAGAAAAATACAAAACACCCGAATTGGTTATCGGAGATACTCCGATGTTAGGGTGAAAGGAGTATAAAATGATAAATCAGGAAATCAAAACCGCCTTTGAGGCATTCGGAAGAGGTGGAAGTATTATCAGTGTGGAACAGTTTACTGCAGGTCTCATCAATGCAACTTATCTTATTGAAACTGACAAGGCTGAAAAGTACATACTTCAGAAAATCAACACCTTTGTGTTTAAAAATCCTGCAGAGCTTATGTTCAATATCGTTGGTGTAACAAAGCATATCACAGAAAAAATCAAAGAAAACGGCGGAGATTACAAAAGAGAGAATCTCAACTTTATTCCCTGCAATGATGGTGAGTATTATTACCGTGACGAAAATGACAGTGCATGGAGAATGTACATTTATGTTGATGAGGCTCTGACCTATAACAAGCCCAAAGATGCTGACACCTTCAAAAATGCAGGCCGTTCCTTCGGCAGATTTATGAAGCTTCTTGACGGATACCCGGCTGAAACGTTGCACGAAACAATTAAGAGCTTTCATTACACTCCTGCAAGATATGAGAATTTTCTCAAAGCAGTTGAAGCTGATATAAAAGGCAGAAAAGCAGTGTGTAAAGATGAAATCAGATTTGTAATTGACCGTAAGGCTGATACACATAAGCTCACAGACCTTATTGCAGAAGGAATTTTACCCCTCAGAGTTACCCATAACGATACAAAGCTTAACAATGTTCTTTTCGATATAAACACAGATAAAGGTATTTGTGTAATTGATCTTGATACAATTATGCCCGGGCTTTCACTTTATGATTTTGGCGACAGTATTCGTTCGGGTGCCAATAAAGCAGCAGAAGATGAAACAGATCTTTCAAAGGTAGGAATCGACCTTGAACTTTTCGAGGTTTATGTAGACGGCTTTTTAAGTGAAACCGCTGAAAGTCTTAATGACGCTGAGATTGAAAACCTCGCTTTCGGTGCAAAGCTCATGACCTTTGAATGCGGTATCCGCTTTCTTACTGATTATCTTGAAGGTGATGTTTATTTCAGAACTACTCACGCAGAGCATAACATAGTAAGAGCAAGAAATCAGTTCAGGCTCGTGGAAGATATGGAAGCTCATATGGATGAAATGAATGCAATTGTGGCGAAGTATAAAGAAAAATATAAGAAATAGTTTATGGCGCTTTTCATAAAAGCATTACATTGAGGTGACCTATGGCCAATATTAAAGAAATAAAAATTTTATCTTCTCTTGAAAAAATCTATGACAGCGACAAAATGCCGACTGTCGGATATAAAGGCTTCTCTATGCTCAAAAATGAAAAGAAGTCTTTTCAGCTTGCGATTGAAGCTGATGATGATTGTAAAGTGGATTTGATTTATGAAAGTACTGTTAAAAACCTTCGTATGTATAAAGTTGAGCACATCAAATCCGATTTTCCGATGTGGAAAAAGGGTGCAGACGACTATTACAGATTCAGCAAAAGCGGATATTATCCCGATTTACTTTTACCTTTTGATGGCAAGGTGAATGTTGAGAAGGGTATAACCGTTCTGTGGATTGAGGTTGATGCTGCTCAGAACGATGCAGGAAAACACAAAATAGACTTTACTCTGGGAGAGAAAAAAGCAAGCATTGAAATCGAAATTATAAATGTTGAGCTTGACTTTAAGGACTTTGTTTACACTTGTTGGTTCCATACCGACTGCCTGATGTCTTACTATAAATTTGATGCGTTCTCTGATGAATACTGGAGAGTAGCAGAAAACTTTCTTAAAACTGCAAGAGAATACGGAATGAACTGTGTTCTTACACCGATTTTTACTCCTCCTCTTGACACACAGAAGGGCAAGGACAGACCTACCGTTCAGCTTATTGATATAACGGTAAAAGACGGTGCATACTACTTTAACTTTGATAAGCTTACACAATGGATTGAAATGGCTCATCGCTGCGGTATTGAATATTTTGAGCTTGCTCATTTTTACACCCAATGGGGAGCAAAGCATGCTCCGAAAATTATGGCAACAGTTGACGGTACTTATAAGAAGATTTTTGGCTGGAAGACCAGAGCAAACTCGCGCAAATACAAACACTTCCTTACGAGTTTGTCTGCTGAGCTTAAGAAATACCTTGAAGAAAGAAATCTCAGGAACAAGGTGTTCATCCACGTAAGTGACGAGCCTAATGCAGCTATGCTCCGTTCTTATAAAAAAGCTTCTATGCATATTCACAGCCTTTTTGAAGGTTATAAAATTGTAGACGCTCTTTCAGATTACTCTTTCTATAAAAAGAAAATTGTTTCAAACCCCATACCGGCAACCGACCATACAGATAAATTTATCGGCAACGTTGATAATCTGTGGGTATATTACTGCAGTGCTCAGAAGAACCACAATGTAGCCAACAGGTTTTTCTGCAATGACTCAATAAGAACAAGAGTCATCGGTTATCAGATGTTCAAATTTGACATCAAAGGCTTTTTGCAGTGGGGATATAACTTCTATTACAAAAGGCTTTCAAGAGGTCTTGTGAATCCTTATGAGGTAACAGATGCAGGCAAAGAGTTTCCGTCGGGTGACAGCTTCATAGTATATCCCGCAGAAGACGGGACAGCACATCATTCACTCAGACTTAAGGTTTTCTATGATGCTCTTCAGGATATGGCTGCACTCAATACATTGGAAAAGCTTACTGATAAAAGAACGTGCCTTTCTATTATAGAAGAAAAAGGAAAGCATAACTTAACATTCAAAGAATATCCTCACAGTGATGAGTGGCTGCTTACAACAAGAGAAACAGTAAATGCAGCTATCAAGGAAAAAATATAAAAAATATATGTAAACATCAACATCCCTCACTTGAAACAATCAGGCGGGGGATGTTTTATCAATAGTTAATGTTTATCGTATAACTGATAGCCTTGAGAAGTGAGGCCTCGTTGATTGACGGAAAATCGCAGCTATAATGCCAAGTCATAACGCCACCTTAACCATTATCTATAGCATACTGTGTTTCTTGACTTATAACCTAAGGAGTGTTGAACCGGAAACCCTTGTTTATTTCATCACAATGATATCAACCCATTTGTAATTGCTTTCATATTATTACTGCACAGAAAACAAATTATATCATTATAATTCAAACAAAAAACAAAGAGCGTTGATTGTTTCAATAGTTTTCACAAAAGAAAAGGAGATACTGTTAAAATCAGCATCTCCGCATATATTGATTGTTTTTAATTGATTTTATATGTTTTTCTGTTGCTTGATTATTTTGTTTCGTCTGCCTTAGGAAGAGCTTTTTCTTTTTTGTCTGCGGCTGACTCTTCAGTAGAATCCTTCTTCTTATTTTTTTCTTTAATTTCATCATTCTCGTGTTTTTCTGATTTCCAGAGTTTGATGATGCCCTCATCGTTGAGAACTTTTAGCATAGTTACAAGAATGGGGGCGATAATCATTCCGAAAACGCCGAAAATTTTAAGTCCGAGATATAAGGAACAGATAGTGACAACAGGTGAAAGACCCAACTGACCGGCTACAAGCTTAGGCTCGATAATCTGACGGATTACCGTGATTGCAGCATAGATTACGGCTAGTCCGATTGCAAGTGAATAGTTGCCGACTATGAGATTGTATGCCGCCCAGGGGATAAGAACAGTACCGGTTCCGAGAACGGGAATAATGTCTACAATTGCAGTTACGATTGCAATTATTACTGTGTAGTTAGATGAGTAAATACCGAAAACTCTGAGCACTGAAAGACCGATGAACATTTCAATAAAGGTTACAGACATAATGAGAATATAGGCCTTGCCCATTTTGGAAAGAGTGCTTTTAAGAAGCGCCTTTGCTCTTGAAAGGTCGCCACGTTTGTTTTCGGGAAACTGACGCTTTATAAAGCCTATGATACTGTCGTAGTCCGATGTCATAAAGCAGGTTGCAACGAGGGTGATAACAACGGCAATAAGAATTGACGGAATCTGCTTTGCTGTAGAGATAACACCGCTGAGCGGAGTTGTAATCCATGAGACGCTGAAGGAGTTGCCGAGAGTACCTGTAATGCTGTCTGCAAGTTCAGTGCTCTGACCTGCAATGTATTCACGTATCTGAACAAAAATTGTTGTAACCGATTCTGTAAGAGTACCTGAAATAAAATCGGGAAGTCTGTCAATAAAGCCAAGAACGGCATTTTCTATATTTGTGACAAAAACATCGATATTCTGAAGCTGCATAGTGATATAATCAATGAAGCCCTTGATTTCCTGCACTGCTCTTACACCTATAAGAGCGATGAGGAACAGAAATACAAATATAAGAGTGAAAAGCGACAGAACCGATGCACTTCCGCTTTTCAGGAAGGTTTTTTTAGTAAGAAAATTTTTGGGCCGCTGAAGAATTGTTGCAAGAAAAAATGCACAGACTATCGGGAAACAGACTCCCATTGCATATCTTGCAAACAGGAAGCACAGTCCGATTACCATTGCATAATAGACGATGTTGATTATCGTTTTACGTCTTTTTTCTACATCTGTCATATAAAACACCTCACATTTATTGATCAAATGTTATAACACATAACTAAATATTAACTTAATAGCCAGATAAAATCAACATAATTTAAAAATTAAAACAAAAAATTCGTTTTTTTGTGATTTTTTTTAAATAACTACTTTTATTATTCTCTTGGTTGTGCTATAATTATGCGGTATATATATAACTGCGTTAATAAAAAACGACAGTTAGCCGGAAAGGTAGTGAAAAAATGAACGTTGCAATTCTCGGTTACGGAGTAGTTGGCTCCGGTGTTGCTAAAGTTCTCAAGGAAAACGCAAAAACAATAACAGAAAAAACAGGTTATGGCTTTAAGGTGACACGTATACTTGATAAAAGAGAATTTCCTCTGAGTGAGTACCGTGCAATTATCACCAATAATTTTGACGATATTGCAAATGACAGCAGTATTGATGTTGTTGTTGAAACAATGGGCGGTGTAGAGCCTGCTTACAGCTTTGTAAAGACTTGCCTTGAAAAGGGAAAGCACGTTGTTTCTTCAAATAAGGAGCTTGTAGCCGTAAAGGGCGCTGAGCTTCTCAAAATTGCTGAAAGCAAGAATGTCAATTTCTTCTTTGAGGCTTCTGTAGGCGGAGGAATTCCCGTTATCAGACCTATCAGCAGATGTCTTGCCGGCAACAACATCAGGTCAGTTGCAGGTATTCTTAACGGAACAACAAACTATATTCTTACTAAAATGATAACAGAGGGTGTTTCCTTTGAGGAAGCTCTTTCTGAAGCTCAGAAGCTCGGTTATGCAGAAAAGGATCCTACCGCCGATGTTGACGGATACGATGCAATGAGAAAAATCTGTATTCTTGCATCTCTTTGCTTTGGCGTGCACCTTTATCCGGATAATGTTTACTGTGAAGGCATCAGAAGAATTACCCTTGCAGATGTTGCTTATGCTGAAAAATTCGGCAGTGTTATCAAGCTTGTTGCAAGAGCAGAAAAGCTTGATAACGGTGAAGTTTTCGCAATGGTTTCTCCTTGTCTTGTCAAAAAGACAAATATGCTTGCAGGTGTCAAGGATGTTTACAATGCCTGCCTTGTCAACGGTGATATGACAGGTGATGTGCTTATGTACGGTAAGGGAGCAGGTAGTGAGGCTACCGCTTCTGCGGTCGTCGGAGACATCATAGATTGTGCAGACAACAGCAAGGAAAGAAAGTTCTTCGGTTGGCAGGATACAAAGCAGGACATACTTTCAGACTACTCGCTTAAAGAAACATCACTTTATGTAAGATGTCTTGTAATGAATAAGCCTGAAGCATGTAGAAGACTTAAGGCAATTTTCGGCAATGTTGTTTTCCTTTGGAGAAAGAATCAGCCCGAAAACGAAATTGCATTCATTACTCCCGTTATGAAAGAAAAGCAGCTTCGCAAGGTGCTCAGCACAACAGGAGTAAACGTAATCACAACAATCAGAGTATTGGCATAAATTTATTTATATATGTGACGGATGTCACATTTTTATAGGAGGCTCATACACATGGCATTAATAGTACAGAAATTCGGCGGCTCCTCCGTTGCAAACGCCGAAAGGGTCAGGAATGTTGCCGGTATAATTACAGATACCTATAAGCAGGGCAACAATGTTGTAGTTGTTGTTTCGGCTCAGGGTGACACAACTGACGACCTTATTGAAAAGGCAGCGGAAATCAGCAGTAATCCCTCAAAAAGAGAAATGGATATGCTCCTTACAGCAGGTGAGCAGATATCAATTTCACTTCTTGCAATGGCAATTGAATCAATGGGTTATCCCGTTATTTCACTTTTAGGCTGGCAGGCAGGATTTGTTACAAATTCATCCTACGGCAGCGCAAGAATCCGTGAAATCAAGACAGAGAGAATCGAAAAAGAGCTTGATCAGAAAAAGATCGTTATTGTTGCAGGATTCCAGGGCCTTAATCAGTATGACGATATGACAACTCTCGGCAGAGGCGGCTCAGATACAAGTGCAGTTGCAATTGCGGCAGCTCTTCACGCAGACCGTTGCCAGATTTTCACTGATGTTACGGGTGTCTTCACTGCTGACCCCAGAAAGGTCGAAAACACACAGAAGCTTACAGACATCACTTATGATGAAATGCTTGAATTTGCTACTCTCGGCGCTCAGGTTCTCAACAACCGCTCCGTTGAAATGGCAAAGAAATATAATGTAGAATTAGAGGTTCTCTCAAGTCTTGTAAGAGAGCCGGGAACCATCGTCAGGGAGGTAGCAAAGATGGAAAAAATGTTAATCAGAGGTGTTACAAAGGATACAGATATCGCACGTATTTCCGTTGTCGGAATGAAGGATATCCCCGGTAATGCATTTAAAATGTTCTCACGTCTTGCACAGAAGGGTATCAATATTGACGTTATTCTTCAGTCAGTAGGCAGAGACGGCACAAAGGATATCTCATTTACATGTGCAGCAGGTTGTGCAGCTGAGGCAGTAGAAATTCTTAACGATATATTTGCAATGGAGGGTGCTGCTGTTTCAAGCGACACATCAGTTGCAAAGGTTTCAATCGTAGGTGCAGGTATGCAGTCACATTCAGGTACTGCATCAAAGATGTTCGGTGCACTTTATGAGGCAGGTATCAACATCAGCATGATTTCCACAAGCGAAATCACAATTTCCGTTCTTATCGACAAGGAATATGCTGATAAGGCAGTATCGGCAGTTCATAAGGCATTCTTCGGTTAATTAAAAAGGACGCTTCGGCGTCCTTTTTAAAATGCTGAATGCAGAATTTCGGTTGCGGGGTTACGGCAGAATGACCTTTCAGCTTTGCACCGCGTAGCGAAAATGCGGTGAGGAATAGATTTGGAAAAAATTGTGAAAGTGTGATGGAATGCAATATAATATTGAATTCTGGAATGCCGTAGATGAATTAGTAAACGGCTCGGAAATTGTAATTGACAGACCGAAAGGAACTTCGCATCCCAGATATCCTGATTTTATTTATCGGGTAGATTATGGCTATTTGAAAGATACATCCTCTACGGATGGCGCAGGAATAGATGTTTGGGTGGGAAGCGGCGAGAAAAAAGCCGATGCAATAATGTGTATTGTCGATTTAATAAAGAAAGATTCCGAAATAAAAATACTGCTTGGATGTACAGACAAAGAAAAACAGATAGTATACGAAACACATAACGAAACACCGTTTATGAAAGGTGTTTTAATACAGCGATAACTTCGTTTATGAAGGTGTATAAAATGAAAAACAACAAAAAAGGCTTACTGAAAAAACACTTCTTTCCCTATTTCAAAAAGCATAAGGCTGTGCTTGCGCTTGACCTTTTCTGCGCACTTCTTACTACAGGCTGCGAAATAGTGCTGCCGATGATAATCAGAGAGATTACATCTGTTGCAACAACGGACCTTTCAAAGCTTACCTGGCAGCTTATAGTGTCACTTGCAGCAATTTATGCGGTGCTTAAGCTTATTGATATGGCGGCAGGCTATTATATGATTTATATCGGTCACGGTATGGGTGTCAGAATAGAAAAAGATATGCGTGAGGATATGTTTGCTCATCTTCTTACGGCACCGTTTTCCTATTTTGATAAGACCAAGGTCGGTCAGCTTATGTCAAGAATTACAACGGACCTTTTTGATATTTCGGAGTTTTCGCATCATTGCCCGGAAGAGTTTTTTATTGCAGGAATCAAAATTGCGGCCTCCTTCAGCATCCTTGCTTCGATTAATTTTACGCTTACTGTTGCTACGTTTATTGCAATTCCGCTTATTTTTATCGGAAGTATATACTTTCGTCGAAAAATGCGCTCTGCATTTAAAGAAAGACGCGAAATTGCAGGTGATGTCAACGCACAGACCGAGACAACACTGCTTGGTATAAGAGTAGTAAAATCCTTTGCAAACGAAGACATAGAAAAGGAAAAATTCAATACCGAAAGCACAAAGCTCAGCAAGGTGCAGAGAGATTCTTATAAATATATGGCAAGGCTCAACAGTGTCACAAGGCTTTTTGACGGACTCATGTATGCCATAATGATAATTCTTGGCGGATATTTCCTTATAAAGGGTAAGATAACGGCTGCTGATATGACTGCATATCTGCTTTATATCGGAATGCTGATTGCGGCTATAAAAAGGATTGTTGAATTCACCGAGCAATTTGAAAAAGGTGTTACGGGAGTTTCACGTTTTGCCGAGATAATGGAGGAGCCGTCGGAGCCCGGTTTCGGTGAGGGCGACAAGATTGAAATAATAAAGGGTGAAATTGAATTCAGGGATGTCTCATTCAGCTATGCAAAGGAAAAGGGTGATGTCCTTGCAAATATCAGTCTTAAGATTCGTGAGGGTGAAAACATTGCCGTTGTAGGTCCTTCGGGAAGCGGCAAGACAACATTATGCTCTTTGGTTTCAAGGTTTTATGAGCCTCAACAGGGCGAAATCCTTCTTGACGGAAAGAATATAAAGGAGCTTTCGCTTTCATCGCTTCGCAACGCTATCGGTGTTGTGCAGCAGGATGTATATCTGTTTTCCGGAAGTGTTATTGAAAATATACTCTACGGAAAAAAAGATGCCACAAGACAGGATGCTGTCGAAGCGGCAAAAAAAGCGGGCGCACACGAGTTCATAGAAAGCCTGCCTGACGGTTACGACACTTATGTCGGTGAAAGAGGTGTAATGCTTTCGGGAGGACAGAAGCAAAGAATCAGCATCGCAAGAGTGTTTGTGAAAAATCCGCCGATTCTTATTCTTGATGAGGCTACATCGGCACTTGACAACGAAAGTGAGCTTTATATCAAAAAATCCCTGGCTGAGCTTACAAAGGGAAGAACAACTTTTACTATTGCTCACAGACTTTCGACTGTCCGTAATGCATCCAGGATAATTGTGCTTACAGAAAGGGGCATTGAGCAGCAGGGTACTCACGAGGAATTACTCAGCTGTGACGGGGTTTATAAAAGACTTTACGAAACTGACAGAAAAAACATATAAATAAAGCGGCACGGTGAATTTACCGTGCCGCTTTTCTGACCTTCAGGAATTATCTGAATGCAACATATGCATAGGTGATTCCGTCTTCATTCAGAAGGGTTTCATTTACCGATGTCTGTCTGTCAAGGACATAGAATCCGGTAGAAGTAAGATGTACATTTTTGGAGCATTTTCCACCGAAAGCAAACCCGCAGTAGGTACTCAGATGAAGTATAGTGCTATTGAAAACCGCAGCAGGATATCCGGGACGGAAAATGAAAAGCAGTTTTGGTCTGAAGCCTAATTCCGTAACCCTTTCGATGTCGTAGCCGATACCTGTATATGTTCCTGTTACAAAGGGCTCGTTGTATCGGCTGTGTTCTTCTGCAGTGATGTGGATGTCATTGTCTGTGACATGGCTTTTGCAGAAAAAGTTATAGGGTACGGCTATGTTTTCATTTTCAGAACCCTGAGCGGGACAAACTTCGCTTTCGTAAAAAATTCTGGAAATTATACGGAATGACTTTACGTCAGTGTCATATTCTGTTTCGCCGATGGTGTAACCGGAGATTTCGGTTATATATTTTTCATTGAGGAAAGCCAGTACCTGCTCGAGCAACACATGGGTATCAGAAGCAAGATACTTCAATGGATAATAGCACGTCATACGTATGGTAGCTTCATTTTTCTGACAGTATTCCTTGGTTTCGTCGTCAAAATAGTTTACGGTGTTTTTCTCCGGCACAAAGGAAAGGTAGATTTTTTTTAGTGGAATGGGTAGGTCCTTTGTGTCGAAGCCTCGTATTGCAATGCAGTCAGCAGGCTTCATATCTGTGTTGATGGAGTCGATCATACTGTTGATAATCTGTGATGTAAAAAGCACTCTTTATCCCTCCTTTGTGACGATTGACCAGGTGTATAAGGGCTTATTGCCGAAGAAAACCTTTTCGCTATGGTCAATGCTGAGAAAGTTTTTTTCATATTTCAGAGTCAGATATGTGCCGTCAACTGAATATAGGTCAACATCGTAAGGTGAAATAAGAAGATATTTTTTCAGACTGTCATAACCCAGCTCGGTAGCTACACCTCTGAGGTAAATTTTGTTTTTATACCTCAGAGGCTGAAGAAAGGCTTTGAAGCTGCCGACGTACTCACCGTTGTTTAACAGGTTCAGGGTGACGCCTGTTTTTCTGATTAGTAAATTTAATTTTTCAGCAGTATCCACAGCAGTAAAAACCTCCGTCTGTAAGGATGGATGCAGCATCTGCCAGAGCCATATCGTGAATGAGCTTTTCTCTTTCGAGAGCTTTTGTACGGTCGGAGCTTACGGATACGTCGCCCACGCGGTAGCTGTCGTGATTTTCACTTTGCGATAAGGTCACAAGAAAGAATCTGAAACGGGCGACGGCAGCGGCAGTCTGCACTATCATTGGGTCTGTATCTTTTACACCTTTTCTGAGCCTGGCTTTCACCCAGGAAAGTCCGTTTTCGCAGCAAGGCAGCAAATCCGATTCCTGATAGCTTTCGGTGTCATAATTACTGCGAAGGACGGCTAAAACATCGTTTGCGGTAATCATAAAGACGTCTCCTTATTAAAATTCCATTCTTACTGCGGACTCGTCAAAGATCTTTGAGAAGCCGGCAATTGTTGTAATTGAAGCTCTTTCAAGCTGACGGTCAATAAGCTTGTCGAATTCTGTTGTTACAGGCATTGCTTCAACCTTTTCAAGAGCACAGGTCTTGTCTAAGCCGATAATTGCACCTACGTGAAGAGAATCGGTTTTGAAAAGCTCGGCACCGAGAGGTGTGATCATTTTACCTGTTGCATGAAAATCAAGACCCTTGTAGCTGTCTCTGAATTCAGGGAGAGCAAGAAGACTTGTCATAATGTCAGGTGATGCAATAAGTGTTGTGAGATCGTAGGGACTGAGCGCATTCCAGATGTTGATAAGATCTGCGTAGCAGATTGTATCGCCTGAGCGAGTTACAAGCTTTGCATAGTTGTTGTTTCCGTCACCGTTGAGAAGAACATCAATTGCATCTGCAAGCTGAGCGCGTGCGATGCCTGCACCGATCTGTCTGAGAGCAACAGTGAAAAGGTCGATTCTCTGGAATCGGATTGCTTCGTAGGATGCGCTGAGAAGTCTGCCGCATTTGTGAAGAGAAACAAGCTTATCCTTTGTTACGATCTTTGTTTCGGGGATGAATGCACCTTCCGCAACTACTGAAGGCTCGTAAGCTGAGTCAGAACTTTCGGTAGCAACTGAACGGTAATCGAGGCCTTCGATTTTGGTTGTTGTGGCAACAATTGAGTCGAGAATGTCAGTCTTCTCAATTCCCTGGGCGACAGAACGAGAGATATATTCAGGGAAGAGTGTTGCGGAATCGCTCGTTCTGAAAAACTTCTCGATGGGGTCGCTGTTCTTGCCGCTTACCTTGATATCAAAGCGCTTGAGCTGACGCTGGAAGGCATCAAGTCCCTCAAGCTCTGTACCGATGTAGTTTTCGCTGGGATCAATGCTTTCAAGGGCCTCTGTGAAGCTCTTTCCGGTGGTGTAAAGTCCTTTGTCAAGTCTGATGTTGTCAAAATTCATTATTATAACCTCCTTTAGATAATAAACTCAATTGTTTTTGTTTTGCTGTCAACGTTTAGTACGGTATAAGCCTTACCGTTTTCTTCGTCAGCCTCCATAAAGCCGTTTTTACCGGGAGCAAGCTTGCAGATGCCCATCGAGGGAAGCGATTCGTTATATGATGCTACAGCGTGTCCCTTCATTACAACTGTGGCAAAACCGTCTCTGTAAGATGTGACGATGCCTGTGAAATCTCCGCCCTGCTCAGCATAGGCTAAGTATCCGTCGGAAGCGTAAGCAACTACTCTGTTTGCAACAAGTTTAGACGGTGATTTGAATGTGATTTCATTGGTTTCAAAGCCGTTAAAATAGGTTTTCATTAAAAAAATCCTCCTTAAATTTTAAATACATTGTTATTTGTTTCATTTTTTCTGTCTTGTAAAGCTTTAAGCTGCAGTGTGACGGGAATAATTTCTCCTGCCTGCGCTCTGAGCCCGTCACGAAGGCTTTTAAGCTCGGTGACGCTCATTTCCTCACAGTGTGAGATGAAGGCGGTGATATCTACACGCGGCATAGTAATCAAAGCGTATTTCCTTATACTTTCACAAAGATACTGTTTATAAAGTCTGCCGTCTTCTGCCTGCTTTTCAAGATTATGTATAAATTCTTTTGAGCAGACAACCTCATCACAGGCCTTTTCTGCAGATGCTGTGACGGTTGTCTTGCTTCTTTTTCCGAAGCTTTTTGTAACTCCGGCATTTTTCTGAGCGGGTACTGCTACAAAGGACCATTCGTAAGCATCACCTGCCTGCGAAAGAATGCCGTAGCAAAGCTTCTTGCCGTAATACTTTCCCTTGATGTGGTTGCACTCATGAGCTTTCATATCCTTTGAGCAGATTGAGCACACCATACTTTTCATTGAGCAGCCTACACTTACTTCCTTTTTGATACCGGCTTCAATCTGGGCTACGAGGGATTCAGTGTCACTGTTTCTGAGCATATACGCCTTTGCCTTGAGGGCAACATAATCTTCACCTGCAGAGGTCTTTTTAGTACTGTCCTTTTCAAGCCAGGTTTTATATATTCGCGCCGTCTGATTGCGTGAGCTCATATCATGGTCGCTGATACCGGTTTTACCTATGAAAAGCTCACTGAGTTCTTCAAGGGCTTTTACAGAAAAGCGCTCGAAGTCACGGTCAACCTCATTGTCACAGAGTGTGATACTGAAGCAGTATATTTCTTCTGCCGAAAGAGGGTTTCTTGTGTAGGTGTTTATAAGGGAAAGCTCGTTTTCATCAGGTGTGTTGTTGGGCATCGGAGTCATCTGATTGCTCACCTCCTGTTTCATTTAAAATTTTTGCGGTCTGGGCGTCGTAGTATCGGCTCCTTGCGAGCTCTGTGATATCCTGAAGAGTTATGTCATCCCATTCAATTTCAAATCTGCAGTCAAAGCCGTGAAGACGGAGAAAGAGCCTTATGATCTGTGAAATAACAGGATTAAGCTCTCTGCGGTAAAATTCTATTTCACTTGTGAGAATATCCGCTTGCTGAAAGCTCATTCTTTCTGTTGTGGACCAGCTGAGACCGAGAAGGAATGGGGGTATGCCAAGCTTGGCAACAATTTGTTCGAGCATCTGTCTTACCGGGATTTCGCTGTCAAGAATCTGATTATCGGCGCCGATTGCCTTGATGCTGACATCACCGACTGCGACGAAGTCCTTGGCTGACGAGGAGCCCGACGACATGGTTTTGCTCCATTCGTTTGCGACAAGCATAGCTCTTTCTTTGGCATATGCCTTGTCCATGGTGTCATTCTGGGGCTTATAGGTAACGGCAAAGCGCACATTACCCACGCGCTCCCAGTTTGTACCGATTGTGTTGAATATTTTGAGAAGCACATCGCTTATAAAGGGGAGCCCTTTGAGTATGGATGTTCCGTAGACAGAGCCGGGCTCGGGATTATGCACGGAAAGCAGAATAAGTGCGGGGTATTTTACGGGTACAAAGGTGCCGTTACCGTTATCGGTGTTGACTATGATGTCAAGTGCGCTGTTCCCTTGAGAAAGTGAAACGCTTTTAAGGTCGGCATTGTAAAGATGGGTTATGGTGTTTCCGTCAGTGATTATTTCACCTACAGAGGTGCCGTAGGTAAGAAGCTGCTCAAGAAAGGTTGACACGAAGGCGTCGATACCCTGTCTTGTGCCGCCGACATTTACTGCTTTGAGAAAGTCTTTTACCAGAAGCCCGGCCTCATCGTCATCTGTTATGATGCTGAATGAACCGATAAGACGTATGATTTTGTATATTGCCGCATCTATTACCGGTACAGCCTCTCTGAGGGACTTATAAAGTGCCATATCATATCCCGACATGGGATTGTATGAGCTCAGGTTAATAAACGGATGAGAAGAGGCTGATATCTGAGGTACGGCAACAACCTCGCTTTCGGGGCGTAATTTTTTTCTTTTCCCGATTGCCAAATTTTTCACTCCTTTCGTTATTATTTGATTTGGTTATCTGCTTGAAGCAAAGGCAAAAAACAGGTCATCCTGCCTGTCGAGAACATTAAGCACAAAGTACCGGATATCATCCATGGCGTGGTCGTTCTCTTTCTTTGGTGTGTCCTTTTTTGCATTTTCGTCCCAGCGGTAAAGAGAGAACTCTCTTATTGCACTTTTACAGCAGGGGCTGATACGGATTTTTCCGTCACGGAATGCAGACTGAACCTTTCTTATACCGTCGGTTACATCATTTTTGGCAGGGATGACTCTGTATTTGCCGTGTCTGCAGATGCATTCGATGAAGGAGGCGGCAGATGGGTCAATAATGACGGCGGTTACATCTATTCCGTCAGTGAGTTTCAGAAGCTCTGCATAATACTCTTCATCGGTTTTGTGTGCGCCTTGCTTGCGCGAGTCAAAGTAATACTCGTCAATGCGGTACCATACTTCGTCTGCAAGTCCCCACAATCCCATTGATGTGGGGTTTACTGTTCCGTAGTCGCAGGAGACATAATATTCGCTGAAACTCTTGCAAGGAGGCTCGGCAGTGTATTTTCCTTCGGCTGCATCAGGATAAACGAGGCCGTCTACAGCTACCCATCTGCCAAGAACAAACCTTTCGTAAAAGGTTCCGCTATAGAGTGTTTCATATCGTCTTACGGTTTTTTCTGAAAGAGAGGGATTGTCCGTCATAAGAAAGTGAAGGTAAAGACAGTTCTTTTCCTTGTGCTTTTCGATCCATTCTTTAAAAAACCAGTGCATTGGGCTTTCCGGGTTACAGTTGAACCAGAATTTTGAGCCGTGAAGGGAACAACGTGCCAGTGCCTGCTCCACAAAAGAGCGCGGCATGAGAGCGACTTCATCAAGGAGAATTCCGCCAAGAGTCATTCCCTGAATCAGGGATGCTGAGCTTTCGTCACGTCCGCCGAAAAGATAAAATCTGTTTATTTTTGTGCCGAAACTGATTTTTACCAGATTCTGACTGAATTTTTCCTCACAATCAAAGCCGAGCTCACGCAAACGGGGGATGAGGTCCGTTATAATGTTGCGTCTTAAGGAGCTTATTGTTTTTCCGCAGATGGCAAATGACGTGTCGTTAAAGTTGTAGAATGTCCATGCGATAAAGGAAAGTGACATGCAGGTGGTTTTGCCGCTTCTTACTGCTCCGTCACAGATAATTCCGTCCATGCTGCAAAAGGGCGAATTATCATGCCACCACGAAAGAGCAATAAGCTGTTTTTTTGAAAAAACAGAAAATTCAGGCTTATTCAATTGCATCCTCCTTCAGGACTGCCGCGGAGGATGCAATTGCGGCGTATAGCGAACCCGGAGAATAGCTTTCTCCTTCTTCACAAAGTTGCTGGAGCTTTTCAAGTGCCTTCAGCCTGTCGAAAAATTTTATTTCGATGTCACCGCCCTTTTTTTTCTTGATTTCGGAAATGTTAAAAAGATCCATACTGTCAATGCTGTTTTCTTCAGGGTCTTCACTGAACATAAGCTTTATTGCATCGCTGACGCAGCCGAAAGCAAGTCTCACATAACCTTGGGTTATATCGTTTCTGTCGGCCTTTCGCTGCTTTTCAAGCTCTTCAATATAGCTTCTGATTTCAGCTTTTTTAAGAAGACGCATTGCAGATTTTTCCGGAAAAACATAACCGGATTTCGCGGCGGCCTCTCTTGCGTTGCAGTTCAGACTGTAATAAGTGCAAAAGAGTTTTTCTTTTCCTGAAAGTTCGTTTTTGATAGTGATTCTCCTTTCCGAGAGAAAAAGTCCTCTCACTTAATGGCCCAAAAACGGATTTTGTTGCAGGTTTTTTGCAACAAAACATAAAAAAATACAAAAAAATTTTTTGAAAGAACAAAATAATATAATTCGTGAATTTTTTTTTAATTAAATATTGACAAAATATAAATCATATTATATAATTAATGCGACGATAGGGGTGAAAGCTCCGGAGTTAATCTACGAAAGGAGATATAGCACAATGGGTGACAACGTATTTTTTGATTTCCTTAAGACTTACTGGGCTGACATCGTAGCTCTTTTCGATAAGATCTACTTTGCAGTTAAGAAGTACTTTACAGAAAACGAAGCTTAATAATTAAAGATTCGCTATTTTAAAATTTGAAATTTTAAAATAGAAGCTGCCACTAAGTGGCAGCTTCTTTTTATATAAAACTACAAAAAACCGAATCTATAATTGGAAATCCTTACAAAAAATACGGATTTGCTTGAAATGACACGTATCATTATATATAATATAATAACCTAATCATCAGAATTTGAAGGTATTATGACAAATTATTACGTTGTTAAGTGCTAAAATAACCAGGAGGTGGAAACTGATAATGAATCGCATAGGTTTAAAAATCCCCACATTGATAATGGCTTTGTTAATTATTTTCAATGTGTCTGCTCTTACATCGGCTGCGTCGTCAGACGGATACGGAAACAGATTGGTTGCTGAGTCAAAAGAAGTGTCGCTTGCGTTATATAAAAACAATGCATTTGAAGAGTTCCGTTTCAATTCGGTTAATATGTTCCCCGGTGATGAGGTGAATGGCACCTATAATCTTGATGTTTCTTTTGTAGGCACGCTGACGGTGCATTTCTCGTCAGTGATTCTTCCGGGATATGAGAAGCTTGCAGAGGTGCTTAAGTGTAAGGTTATCCTCAACGGTGCAGAAGCTC
Organism: Oscillospiraceae bacterium; assembly: GCA_015066015.1. Classification (GTDB taxonomy): domain Bacteria; phylum Bacillota; class Clostridia; order Oscillospirales; family Acutalibacteraceae; genus UBA6857. The sequence continues at coordinate 74,827 of SVPE01000002.1, read as the reverse complement.
CCGTTTATGACGGACTCATGAAGGATATGCCTGAAAAAATCGATACCGAGATTTCTTCTGAGAGCAAAACGACACAGACTCTTACCTATGATATAATAGTATATCTTGATACCGATGTAGGTAATGAATATCAGTATAAGCAGCTTATCTGTGATTTCAGATGGTGGGTTGAAGAGGAAGAGACAACAACTGAATCAACTACAGTAACCGCAACCGAGTCGACAACTGAATCGACAACTGAGTCTACCACTGAATCAACAGGTGCTTCATCTACAGAGTCAACAACCGAATCGACTACAGTAACTACCACAAGAAAGAATCCTCCTCCGGGACAGCTTATTGATCCTCCCGATACAGGTGATTCGACTCAGATAGGAATAATTCTTTCAGTTCTTGCAGTATCATCCTTTGTTTTTGTTCTTTCGCTCAGAAAGAGAAAGGAGGAGACTCATGGCTGATAAAAAGATAACAAGAAAGCTTTCAGTCGGTATTCTTACCCTTATCGGAATTATAGGATGTCTGTGTATAACAAGCTTTGCAGTTCTGTTTCTTTCAATTAGCGTCTCAGGCAATACCTTTGAGACCGGCGGAATAGGAATAAACCTCAATGACGGAAAGCCCGTAATTGAAAAGGACGAGTTCCTTTTTGAACCGGGAATGACCGTTGAAAAGGATTTCTTTGTTGAAAATACAGGAACAGACGGACTTTACTACAAGCTTTATTTTGACGAGGTTTCAGGTGATCTTGCAGATGCGCTTGAGGTAACAGTCAAGGATGGCGAAAGCGTTATACTTTCAGGAAAAATTACTGAGCTTACAGAGGAGGCCGGCCTTGCTGCAGAGGATGCCCTTGCCTTCGGCGAAAGACGTGATCTTAAAATAATCTTCCATTTTCCTGAAAATTCAGAAAATAGTTATAAGGACAAGACTTTATCCTTTATCTTTTATGCGAAGGCAGTCCAGTCCAGAAACAACGACGGGAAGGTTTTTGATTGATTATGAAAAAAGCTCTCAGTATAATAAAGAATATATTTGTTGTGCTGCTTGTGCTTGTTGCTATAGGTATGATGATTTTTACTGTGGTTTCTGTAAATACATTTAACCGCAGTGACCGCTCTCTTTTTGGATATAAGGCGTTTATTGTTCTTTCAGATTCAATGAGTAAGACAGATTTTGATGCAGGCGACCTTATTTTTGTAAAAGAGGTTGATGATTATGCAACTCTTAAAGAAGGGGATATAGTCTCTTATATCTCACAAAGCGCTGACACCTACGGCGAAATAATCACTCATAAAATCAGATGTGCTGCCAAGGATCCTCACGGAAATCCGGGCTTTATAACATACGGTACAACAACAGATACGGATGATGATATGGTTGTTACGTATCCTTATATTATCGGTAAGTATCAGCACAGCATTCCAAAGGTCGGAGCTTTTTTCAATTATATAAAAACAGTTCCCGGCTACATTATGTGCATATTTCTTCCGTTTTTTATTCTGATTCTTTCACAGGGGCTTAACTGTATAAAGCTTTTCAGAAAGTACAAGGCTGAACAGCTTGAAGAGATTGAAGCTCAGAAGAAGGAGCTTGAAATCGAACGTGAGAAGAGTAAGGAAATGATGGAAGAGATTATGGCGCTTAAAAAGCAGTTAGGAGATAAGATTTTTGATAATGCGGAAACCGCACAGGAAGAATCTGAAGCGGATAAGACAGAAGAAGCCGGGTCAGTGATTGAAAATCCTGAAGAGGATACTGCAGAAAAGGCTACGGTTTGAAACTGTGTTGAAAAAATATAACTTCTCTCAGAAGATGAAACGGAGGGAAAAGGATTGAGAAAATTTAACATAACTACTCAGGCATTTCTCAGCAGCGTTCTTTCGATAGTGCTGTGTGTGGTTATGCTTATAGGTACTTCTTTTGCTTGGTATACAGACGGCGTAAATGTGAATGCCGGGGATATTCAGGCAGGTCAGTTTGATGAAAAGAGCGAGGTTGCAGAAACCACTGCTGAAAACAGCTCGACAACAGCAGATACTGACGAAACAACTACCCAAGAGTCAACAACTGAGACTATAGCTGAGACTACGACTGAAATCGTGCCGGAAAGCACAACCGGCGAAAACATGTCTCAGTTAAGTACGACCGAAGCAACTACAACTGAACCTGTCACGGAAAAAACAACCGCAACACCAGAGACAGAGTCAACAACTTCTCAAGAAGAGAAAAAAGAAATATCACATATTGTCGACGGCAATGAGTTTGATGATCAGAGTGCGGTTGATTATAGCAATGAATCTGTGAAGGCGGAAGTGTTTGTTACCGTGAGAAAGAGTGTAGATAAGCTTACAATTAACAAGACTTCTGCTGAGGTTGACAATGTTATCGTCATTGAAGAAGGACAGACAGTCAATACTGTGACAATAAGTGATTGTGATTTTCTGATTTCAGAGGGCGGACAAATAATTGTTAACAATTCAGAAAAAACAGACATTGATGCCAGGTTTGTTAATGTTACTGTCAACGGTGAAAAGATTACAACTGATAATGTATCAGGGTATTTAAGCGGAATTTCAGATAGTCCTACAGTTGACTGACAGGATAAACCAACCAAGGTGTTTAAGCAACAGATATGCTGCTTGATATACGGTTTCTCTTAAAAATATAATAAAGGAGGATAAACTAATGAGAAACACAAAAACAACGAAGTATGCACTTGTTTCAAGCGTTATTTCCATTTTTCTTTGTGCAGTAATGCTTATCGGAACAACGTTTGCATGGTTCACAGACACAGCAAGTACAAATGTAAACACAATTCAGTCAGGTACTCTTGACCTTGCTCTTGTTAACGATGCAGGCGAAAGTCTTGAAGGAAAAACTCTTGAATGGGTTAAGGCTGAAGGCGCAGCTGAAGATGAAGCTGTTCTTTGGGAGCCCGGTTGCACTTATGAAACTTCAGCAGCAAAAATCAAGAATGAGGGCAGTCTTGCATTTAAGTATAAGATTATAATTAACGGTATTGACGGCAATGCAAAGCTTCTCGATGTTATCGACTTTAAGGTGCTGGTTGCCGATGAAGAAATTGATATTGCTGATTTTGAAGGCACACTTCTTCCTAAAGACGAAGCAGGATTTGCTATCGTTGCTCATATGGATGAAGAAGCAGGCAACGAATATCAGGGTCTCACAATTGATAATATCTCTATTGTTATCAAGGCAACTCAGCTCGATTATGAATATGACAGCAACGGAAACGAATACGACAAAGATGCTTCTGTTGATGATGTTATAATTAAAAAGACCATCGTTTTAACTGATGAAAACTCTGCAGACGCTATCAAAATTGCAGCTGATGAAGATGTTACACTTGATATGAACAGCAAGACTCTTCGTAATACAATCGTTAACAACGGTGTATTAGATGCAGGCGGCGGTGATATCGATTATACAGCAGACAGAGCTATCACCAACAACGGTAAAGCTGTTTTTTCTGATATTGATATGAATATCGGTTCTCCTGCTGCTTACGGTTTTGTTGCAAATGCAGGTTCTGAAACAACTTTTGATAATGTAAACATCACTGCAGGCGGCGGCGCAATTGGCGGTGTAGAGGGTGCTAAGATTATATTTAATGACGGTAGCATTGCTATTAATTCCACACAGACCTCTCCGCGTTATCTTTTCTATCTTGTAGGTGAAGGTACTGAGCTTATAATCAATGACGGTGACTTCTCATTTGATCAGTACAGAAAGCGTTCATATGTTTGTGCATTGGAAGGTGCAGTTGCTATAATTAACGGCGGTACATTCGGTCCTGCTCCCAATCATAGCAAATGGTCAAAGCCCTTCAATGTAGATGAGACAAGCAGCATTATCATCAAAGGCGGTACATTTGGTTTCAATCCTTCAGAATGGCTTGCTGATGGTTATGAAGCAGTTGAGAGCGGCGGCGTCTGGACTGTTTCAGCTAAATAATCAAATCATATTAAAAACAGAGGAATTCATTTTCCTCTGTTTTTTTTCTTGACTTTTCGCAGGAAAGCGTAATATAATAAAAATATAATCACACCCGAAAGCTTACACCCCCCTTGTAAAGCACTTCGGGTGCATTACTGCGTTACAGAAAGGAGAATGACTGTGTCGGGCTTTCTTAAGGTTTTAAAGGGCAGTGACGAGTTTGAAAAGATAATATCGTCAATTACAAATAAACGCCTTCCTATGGGTGTAATCGGTCTTTCACAGGTGCATAAGGCACATTATATCTCTTCGGTTGCCGAAGTGATGCCGGACAAGACTGTACTCATTGTATGTCCCGATGAGGGAAGTGCAACAAAGCTGTGTGAGGACATAAACAGTCTTTACGGCGGAGCCTTTCTTTATCCTGCAAGAGATTTCTCATTCAGAGGTAACGACAGTAAATCCCACGAATTTGAGCAGAAAAGACTGTCGGTGCTTTGCCGCATTCTTGCCGGAGAGTGCAGGTTTGTTCTTTGCAGTATTGAGGCGGCAATGCAGTTTACAATTCCTGCCGAAGAGCTGAAAAAACGTAGCTTTACTCTTGCTGTCGGTCAGGAGGTTACTACCCATGAAATCGTCAATACGCTTCTTGCGGCAGGCTATGTCCGCTCAGACCTGGTTGACGGAGTCGGTCAGTTTTCTCTTCGCGGAGGCATCCTTGATTTTTATCCTCCCGACAGTAATGAGCCCTGCAGAGTGGAATTCTGGGGGGATAGCATTGATTCGATGGCGCATTTTGATGTTGAAAGTCAGCGCCGAACAGATATTCTTGAAAGGGTGAGCTTAACACCGTCAACAGAAGTGCTTTTTGATTCCCGCGATGCGCTCAAGGAAAAGCTCACAGAGTTTCTTTCTACTGTCAAAGGTAAGGGCAGCGTGAAGGCAAAGGAAAAAATACGTGAGGATATTGATGCTCTTGACCATTTTATAGGTGTCGGTGCACCTGACAAATATCTGCCGCTTGCTTACGAAAAAAGTGCCACAGTTTTTGACTATATGGAAAACGGACTTCTTTTTGTCTGTGAAAGTGCCTCAGTAAAACAGAAGTTCAATACTGCCTCTGCACTTATGAATGAGGATATCCGCACTCTTTTTGAAGAGGGTGTACTTACAAAGGGTATAGATACGTTTACGCTTTCGTGGACGCAGATACTGAAGAAATATGAAGATAAGGGCGCAGTGTATATTGACTCTCTTGCAAGAGGCTCCTTCGATACGCCTGTAAGGGAGCTCGTCAGTATAAACGCAAGACAGACATCCCGTTGGGATGGTACGCTCTCTGTGCTGACGGAAGACCTCAGACCGTCAATTCATTCGGGCTATACATGTGTCGTTATGGCGGGCACAGAAAAAAATGCTAAAGAGCTTGCCTATGACCTTGAAACAGAGGGTATAAAGGCAAGATATTTCTCTGTTGTTCCCGGCGAATTCCCCAAGGGCTACGTCAGCGTAATTTCCGGCATTGTATCCTCAGGTATAGAGTATGACGGATTAAAATTTTCACTTTTCACCTACGGTAAAGCAACAGCTAAAACTACAAGTGAGAAAAAGAAAAAGTTCAAGACCGGCAGGGGACTTACATCACTTGATGAAATCGCAAAGGGTGACTATGTTGTTCATGCAATTCACGGCATAGGTGTTTTTGACGGTATAAAGACCATGAATATGTCGGGTGTCATAAAGGATTTTATCAAGATAAATTATCGCGGAAGCGATGTACTTTATGTGCCGGTTACACAGCTTGATCTTATTTCAAAGTATGCTTCACCTCATGATGCTGATAAAATTATAAAGCTTAACAAACTCGGGTCCGACGAATGGTCGAGGACAAAGTCTAAGGTCAGAGCGTCTGTAAAGGATATGGCAAAGAAGCTGACAGAGCTTTATGCAGAAAGGCTTAACAGTAAAGGCTTTGCCTTTTCAGCTGATATAGAAATGCAGAATGATTTTGAGCGTCGCTTTGAGTTTGAGGAGACAGATGATCAGCTTGTTGCTGTAAACGAAATAAAGCACGATATGGAAAGACAGAGTCCCATGGACAGACTTTTGTGCGGTGATGTGGGATTCGGCAAAACAGAGGTTGCTCTTCGTGCCGCATTCAAGTGCATAGCTGACGGTAAGCAGTGCGCCATTCTTGTGCCGACTACGATTCTGGCATTCCAGCATTTCCAGACCATAAAAAAGCGCTTTGACGGCTTTCCTGTAGAGGTTGATATGATTTCGCGCTTCAGAAGTCCGTCAGACCGTACAAAAATAAAAAAAGCCCTCAAAAGGGGCAGTATAGATGTTATTGTAGGCACTCATTCCATTATATCTAAAAGCGTGGAGTTTAAGGACTTAGGTCTTCTTATAGTTGACGAAGAGCAGCGCTTCGGGGTGTTACAGAAGGAAAAGCTAAAGGAAAAGTTTCCCGGGGTCGATGTGCTTACACTTTCAGCAACACCCATCCCGCGCACGCTCAATATGGCTATGACGGGTATAAGAGATATGTCTTTACTTGAAATGGCGCCTCAGGGAAGACATCCTGTGCAGACTTACGTTGTGCCTCAGGATATGGGTATTCTGGCAGAAGCAATGGAAAGAGAGCTTCGCCGCGGCGGTCAGGTGTATTACCTTTTCAACCGTGTTGACGGTATTGAATCAAGGGCGGCACAGATAAAGGAATATCTGCCTGACGCCAGAATAGGCATAGGTCACGGCAAAATGAGTGAGGAAGAATTAAGCGAGGTCTGGAGAAAGCTTCTTGAAAATGAGATTGATATTTTAGTGTGTACCACTATTATTGAGACGGGCGTGGATGTGCCTAATGCAAACACTTTGATTATAGAGGATGCAGATAAGTTGGGTCTTGCTCAGCTTCACCAGATAAGAGGCAGAGTAGGAAGAAGTCCCAGACGAGCCTTTGCTTATTTCACCTACAGCAAGCATAAGGAGCTTAATGAAACGGCAAGACGCAGACTTGAGGCAATCAGGGAGTTTACCGAATTTGGTTCGGGATTTAAAATTGCAATGCGAGATCTTGAAATCAGAGGTGCAGGAAGTGTGCTCGGTGCTCAGCAGCACGGTCATATGGAGGCTGTCGGTTACGATATGTATCTGAAAATCCTGTCCGAGGCAATCAATGAGGAGAAAACCGGTCAGGAGCATATTGAAAAGAAGGAGTGTGTGGTTGATATCAACATTGACGCACATATTCCCGAAACCTACATTGATTCGGTGAAAAACCGTATATCCATGTATAAGCGCATAGCTGAAATAGAAAACGGCGAGGATGCTATGGATGTTACCGATGAATTTATTGACCGTTTCGGAGATGTGCCGCCAAGTGTAAAGGGACTTATCGATGTGGCTCTTATGAGGGCATATGCCGCAAAGCTCGGGATCTTTGAAATCAAGCAGCAAAATGGTATGGTGCTGGTATTCTTTAATGAATTCAGGCTTGAGTATGCATCGGCAGTTGCGCAGCATATGAGGGGCAGAGCACTTATCAGCGGAGCAAAAAGCAGTGCGCCTTATATTTCTCTGAAGCTTCAGGGCAAAAGCAATATTGAGGCGATAAAAGAGCTTATTACGGTTCTCAGCGGAGTGAATGAATAAAATAATGTAAAGGTACAGACCGCATAATACAAAATAATAAAGGGTTTCTTTCAGCGTTAAACTGAAAAAGAAACCCTTTACTTGTTTATTTTGTTTTTTATCAGAAAATACCCTGAGCCATCATAGCATCGGCAACCTTGAGGAAGCCTGCAATGTTTGCGCCGGCAACAAGATTGTAGCCGAGACCGTATTGCTCGGAAGCCTTTGCAGAATTATCGTGAATGTCCTTCATAATTCTCTTGAGCTTTTCGTCAACTTCTTCAGCTGTCCAGCTGTATCTCATTGAGTTCTGACTCATTTCGAGAGCTGATACTGCAACACCTCCGGCATTAACTGCCTTTGAAGGTGCTACTGCCTTGCAGTTTTTCTGAAGATATTCGAGAGCCTCGTTTGTAGTAGGCATATTTGCAACTTCGATGTAGTAGGGGACACCGTTTTCAACAAGCTGCTGAGCTTCCTTCATACCGATTTCATTCTGTGTTGCGCAGGGCATTGCAATGTCTACCTTAACACCCCAAGGCTTTTCGCCGGGGAAGAACTGTGCGCCGAATTTGTCAGCGTAGTCCTGAGCCTTGTCTCTGCCTGATGCGCGCATTTCTAGAAGGTAATTGATTTTTTCTTCTGTTACGATACCGTCGGGATCATAAACATATCCGTCGGGACCGGAGATTGTAACAACCTTACCGCCAAGCTCTGCAACCTTCTTTGCAGTACCCCAGGCAACATTACCGAAGCCTGAAACTGCAACAGTCTTGCCTTTGATTTCCTCGCCGAAGTGCTTGAGAACCTCAACTGTATAGTATGTAGCGCCGTAGCCTGTTGCTTCGGGGCGGATAAGTGAGCCGCCGAAGGAAAGACCCTTGCCGGTAAGCACGCCGTTTTCAAAGCACCCCTTGATTCGTCTGTACTGGCCGTAGAGATAGGCAACCTCTCTTGCGCCTACACCGATGTCGCCTGCGGGGACGTCAATGTCGGGACCGATGTGTCTGTAAAGCTCTGTCATGAAAGCCTGACAGAAGCGGAGAATTTCTCCGTCGCTCTTACCTCTGGGGTCAAAGTCTGAGCCGCCCTTTGCACCGCCGATGGGGAGACCGGTGAGACTGTTTTTGAAGGTCTGCTCAAAGCCGAGGAACTTCATAATGCCGATGTAAACAGAGGGGTGGAAGCGAAGACCGCCCTTGTAGGGTCCGATTGCGCCGTTGAACTGTACTCTGTAGCCTGTGTTTACATTTACCTTACCGTTATCATCTATCCAGGTAACGCGGAAGGAGATCTGTCTTTCCGGTTCAACCATTCTTTCAAGAAGAGCTGTTTTTTCATATTCGGGATGCTGTTCGATTACAGGAACAAGAGAGGTGAGAACCTCAGTAACTGTCTGAACAAATTCAGGTTCAATTGAATGCTTTTTCGCAACGCAGTCAATTACTCTTTCAACATAATTCATGGATAATCATTCCTTTTTGGTAAAATTGCAAGCGTTAATCCTTTTGAAAACAAGAAATAATACTTGTTATGGTGTAATATTTTATACCTATGACGAAAAAAATGCAAGATAAAACAGGTAACATTTGAGATTTCGTGAAATTTGTTAAAAAGTTGTGCCGTAAGAGGTCGTTATTCATAAAATTTGCATTAAACTTCAAATGGATAAAAATAACGCTTACTGTTATTTTATGCACATTTTTTAGTGATTATTAACAAAAACGTGGTGAGTTTTCGCTCACCTTTGGCGACGTTTAGGAGAAGTTGTAATAAATTGTTAAGCAAAGTGGCGACAAGATAATAAAGTTCGAAGTAATAAAAATTCACACTCGATGCATAATAATACATTTGCAAGAAAAAAGCGTAAAACTATTGATTTTCTTACGTTTTTATATTATAATATTCCGAGTTAGAGTAAGATACATTGTTTTGGTCATGCAGTGCGGGTCCTGTGCGACAGAACACCCCGAACCATGTCAGGCGGGAGACCGAGCAGCATTAAGGGGAATGTCTGTGCGACACAGCAACGCCTGCACTGTATGACCGAGAAAAGGTGTCTTACTCTTTTGTGATAATAAGGAGGGAATAAAGTGTATCAGGTTTTATACAGAAAATACAGACCCCGTGTATTCAGCGACGTTGTAGGTCAGGACCACATTACCTCAACCCTTTCAAAGGAGATTGAGTCGGGCAAGGTTTCTCACGCCTATCTTTTTACGGGCTCAAGGGGAACGGGTAAAACCACCTGCGCTAAAATTCTCTCAAAGGCTGTTAACTGCCTTAACCCGGTAAACGGCAACCCCTGTAACGAGTGTGAAATCTGCCGTGGCATTGATGACGGCACAATAGCTGACGTTGCCGAAATTGACGCCGCAAGCAACAACGGTGTTGAAAATATCCGTGATATCCGCGAGGAAATCAATTTTACGCCCGCATCCTGCAAATATCGTGTTTATATCATTGACGAGGTGCACATGCTTTCAATAGGTGCCTTCAACGCACTTCTCAAAACTCTTGAGGAGCCTCCCGCCCACGTCAAGTTTATTCTTGCAACCACCGAGGTGCACAAGCTTCCCGTTACCATAGTTTCACGCTGTCAGCGCTTTGATTTCAGGCGCGTCACTCCCGAGGCTATGATTTCGCGTATGCAGCAGATTGCTTCACTTGAGGGCTTTACCGCCGACGATGAGGCACTTACCCTCATTTCACGCATTTCTGACGGCGGTATGCGTGATGCCCTTTCACTTCTTGACCAGTGCACGGGTCACGGCAAGCACATTACCACGGATATTGTATGTGCCGTAGCGGGTATGGCCGGCAAGGAGCATCTTTTTTCTCTTGCCAACGCAGTAAGCGAAAACAACTCTGCAGAGGCCTTGAGGCTCATAAGCGATCTTCACGCAAGCTCGGTCGATATGGAGCGGCTTTGCTCTGATATGATAAATCATTTCCGCAATCTTATGATTGTCAAAACCGTAAAAAAGCCTGAGGGGCTTGTGGTCTGTACCGACGGTGAAATGGAGGAGTTTAAAAAGCAGAGCACCTGCTTCACCCTTGAAGGCATACTCAAATGTATTGCCCTTTTGCAGGATACTGCGGCGGCAATCAAAAAGGGCGTAAACCGCCGAATTGAAATGGAAATGACCTTTATCCGCCTTGCCTCGCCAAAGCTTGATACGGATAATGAGGCAGTTTTAAGGCGGATAGCTGACCTTGAGTTCAGACTCACAAGCGGAGAAATATCGGTTGCTTCTGCACCCGTCAAGGAAAAGTCGGCCTCGGCTCCGCTTATTTCAGAATACGTAAAGCCCGCGGCTCAGAGTGAAGCTTCCCCGTCGGCTCCTGCGGCGCAAGTTCCTGCGGTAAAAGAGGAAAAGCCCGAGGTTAAAAAGCCTTCAACGGTGTTTGACACCTTCACAAATGCCAATGAGCCTCCCCGTGAGGAAAAGCAGGAAAACCCCTTCCTTAAGGAGGAGCCTGCAGAGCCTGCCTATGCGAGCGAGGCCTATTACGGCGATGCTCCTGCGGCGGAAGCGGTGTCGGGCGGCGATTATCTTCCCTGGGCAGAGGTGCTTTCCGAGCTTATGAAAACAAACGCACCCTTGTGGGGCGTGCTTCACGATTCCGAGGCATACATCAGCGGTGATTTTGTGCTTATAAAAAGCACAAATCCTACCCTCAACGCCTTTATAAGAACGGGCAGTAATTCAAGAGATGTCAAGCAGGCAGTTTTCCGCATTACGGGTAAAAAGTACCGTCTCGGTCTGAGCTCACCCAAGGAGGGGCAGGGCGGTGCGGACGCACCTGCACAGCCTAAAAGGGACCCCCTTGAGGACCTTATAAGTCAGGCCAGGGCTATGGATATAAATATTGACATAAAGCCGTGAGGCGGGGTATAATTCAGTAGTAAGTAGTAAGTAGTAAGTAGTAAGTAGTAAGTAGTAAGTAGTAAGTAATAAGGGCGGATGTGTCTGCCCGTCACATATTCAAATAAAAGCAAAGGAGACAAAAATTATGAAAGCAAGAATTCCCGGCGGCCAGGCAGGCGGCCAGATGAACATGATGAAAAAAATTCAGGAAATGCAGGCTCAGATGGAGCAGAAGCAGGCTGAAATTGAAGCAAGCGAGTTTTCGGCATCGGCAGGCGGCGGAGCAGTTGAGGTAACTGTTTCCGGTGCACATGAGGTTAAGGACATAAAGCTTCAGCCCGATGTTGTTGACCCTGAGGATATTGAAATGCTTACTGACCTTATCATTGCCGCAACCAATGAAGCAATGCGCAAGGCAGATGATGCAATGAATCAGGCAATGCAGGCAGCACAGGGCGGTCTTGCAGGTCTCAACCTTCCCTTCTGATGGCAGGCTACGGAGTAAACTCCCTTTCACGGCTTATTGAGCAGTTTGAGCGTATGCCGGGTATAGGGCACAAAAGTGCACAGAGGCTTGCCTTTCACGTGCTTAATTTAAAAAAAGAGGAGGCCGAGGCCTTTGCCAAGGCTATTCTTGATTCTCACGAGAAGATAAAAAAGTGCAGCTGCTGCTGTAACCTTTCTGAGGGTGAGCTTTGCCACATATGCAAAAGTCCTTCACGCGACCGGAGCATAATCTGTGTTGTTGAGGACCCGAGGGATGTTATGGCCTTTGAGCGCACCCGTGAGTTTGACGGCACCTATCACGTGCTTCACGGCGTTATTTCGCCGATGAACGGTGTAGGTCCTGAGGACATTACCGTTAAAGAGCTTTTAAGGCGAATGGGCGACGGTACTGTAAAAGAGGTTATTATGGCAACAAACCCCACCGTTGAGGGCGAGGCTACGGCTATGTACATTTCACGCCTTCTCAAGCCTATGGGTGTTTCCGTCAGCCGTCTTGCTTACGGTATTCCCGTCGGTTCCGATTTGGAATACGCTGACGAGGTAACGCTTACGAGAGCTCTTGAGGGCAGAAGAAGTCTTTGAATACAAATGCAAAAAACTGAGTAAATTTAACAAGTGAGAAATTAACAGTCCGCATAATCAGTAAGGTTAAAAGAATGAAAATGCATATAATGAAATTGAATCCGGTACCGATGAGAATGTTTCGTGACGGACAGAAGACTATAGAACTTCGCCTTTACGACGAAAAAAGGAAAAAGATTTCAGTCGGAGATACAATCAAATTTATAAATACAAGCGATTTAACCGATACATTGAATGTAATCGTTGAAGAGCTGTTTGTTTTTGATTCATTCGATGAGTTATATAAAAATTTACCGTTGTTAGAATGCGGATATACTTGTGACAATATAGATAAGGCTTCTCCAAATGATATGGAGTTATATTATTCTAAAGAAAAACAAATCAAGTACGGTGTTGTGGGAATAAAAGCAACATTAAAATAAAAACAGCAAAATAAATTCAGCGGGAACAATGTTCCTATAATAACAATGTGGGGCGCAATTCTGCATTTTGCATTTTGCATTCTGCATTCTAAAGAAAGGAGTGCTTTGCTGTGGCAGTATCAGCACAGGATGAAAGACAGGTTGTGGCGCAGAACAAAAAGGCAAGGCACGACTATTTTGTTCTTGAAGCCTACGAGGCAGGAATTGAGCTTTTCGGTACGGAGGTAAAATCTATCCGTAAGGGCAGGCTCAATCTTAAGGATTCATGGTGCAGCATTGACGGGGGCGAAATCTTTGTTAACGGTATGCACATAAGCCCCTATGAGCAGGGCAATATTTTCAACCGCGACCCAATGAGGGTGAGGCGACTTCTTATGCACAAGAGGGAAATCAACCGACTTTTAGGTGTCACAAAGCAGCAGGGACTTACCCTTGTGCCTTTGAGTGTATATTTTCTCAAAGGCAGGGCAAAGCTTGAAATAGGTCTTTGCAAGGGTAAAAAGCTTTACGACAAGCGTGATGTTGCGGCTGAAAAGGATGCCAGGCGTAATATGGAGCGAAGCTTCAAGGAAAGGTATTAAGCATAATTTACCTGTTGATTTTTTTAATAAACGGGATATAATTATAACCGTCACGAGGTGACCCGAAATATTTGTAAAAGGCAAATATTTCACCTGAACGATGTTCAGCATCCAAGCAGCACCGACGGTGTTGCCTATATGGGGATGAAAGGATTTCGACGGGGATACTGAAGCATAATAAGCGGGTAGTGGAGTGGCACCACTATAAAAGTCACAAACTTAAAAATAAACGACAATACTACAGTATTAAAGGCTGCTTAATGCGGCCCGTCTAAGCTGAGAGTACTGCGGCTCAGCTAAAGGCGTCGACTCAGCAGTGAACGTGAACGGCAGAGCGCCTTGTATGCCGTCATGATTTAAAGGCTACTAAGCTTACAAGCCTGTCAATCGGCGTGTAGGCGAGGGAATTTTAAAAGACTGACTGCACCCGGAGAAAGTTGTGTGAATGGATTTTCGGACGCGGTTTCGATTACCGCCATCTCCACCAAATGAAAGTCAGACGAACACCTACTACTTCTTCACAGGCGGATTTGCCGTGAGAGTGGAAATCTGACAAAAGGTAAAGAACCAAGGTTAGAAATAGCCTTGGTTTTTTGTTGTCTACGGGTGGTTGAGAATATTAGCAACTTATGATATACTATCATGTAAATAGGAGATGAGTTTTATGGGAACAATGATATCGCTCGGTGTTGGCAAATTAGAAATTGACTGGGGTAAAAACAGTATTTTTGAAAATTTTTGCGATTTATTTCAACCTGAAGATTGGAAAGACATTAAATATTATTATGCCGATAATGAGTTTGAAATAAAAAAAGGGTACTCACGCAAACTTTCTCTAGTAAAACCGAGGTTGAATTTACTTGGCTATACTCTGCCAAATATAAAAACTATGTATGAAGACAATTATAAAGATTATGTTGATAATATGGGAGAATACGCTCAACCGATACTTACATTTGATGAGTATTTCGATGTGTTTTCAAAGATTGACTTATCTAAAGTAAATACTTTAACTGAATATGATGATTGGGATTTCGGGGAGTACGCATCAAAATGTGTTTTTGAAGATGAGGAGATTCAACGATTATTAACAAGATACATAGACAGACGTAGCGGCACATTTTATGAGAATTTACCACCAAGGCTACTGGTTAGAGTTTTGTGTGAAAATCCCACTGCGCAAAATATACCATTGCAGTGGTATATGCTTGATCATGTTGAAAGTGGTTGGTCAAAGGAAGATGAATTAGCACCCAAATTAGAAGACAAAGATAAGATACTTATAGTAACAGAAGGCAAGTCTGACACTTTTATACTAAAAACTGTAATTAACGGATTTTTTTCAGAAGTATCAGATTTCTTTTATTTCATCGATATGCAAGAAAATTACCCGTTTACTGGAACGGGTAACCTATATAATTTTGCTTCAGGACTAATAAAAATAAAGCTTCAAAACAAAACCATTATTATATTTGACAACGATGAAGCAGGTATATTTTCATACAATAAATGCATGAAAAATCTTGATTCTATTCCAAATCTAAAGTTTTATCATTTACCTAATATACCCGAGTTTGAGAGATTTCTCACGATTGGCCCCACAGGAAAATCTTATCAAGATATAAATGGAAAAGCGGTATCAATAGAATGCTTTTTGGATTTAGCCTTTGGTGTTGATAATCCTCCTGAAATAAGATGGACTATTTATAACGAAAAAAGTCAAAAATATCAAGGCGCATTAATAGCAAAAGATAATTATACTCGAATATTTAAGGCATCTTTATTTGATGATAAATATAATAAGGAAAAGTTAATTTTTCTTATAGAGGACATTATTGATTTTTGGTGTGATAATTATTGCGAAAGGTAATCCCACACATTCGACAAAACTCACTCCTCCTTGTACAATGGTCTTACCAAAACACAAGGAGGATTTTCATATGAATTTACCCAAACACATCACCAACGAGCAAACAGGCATCCATTACACCCTTCATGGTGACTACTACTTACCTGACCTAAAACTACCTGAACCAAAAGACAACCGTCCTATCGGCAAATGGGGACAACTTCACCTCAATCACCTCAAAAAGCACTGCAAATCAACCTACCACACCTATCTTATGAACGGTACACTTCACGATTACCTTTGCAGTATCAATGACCAGGCGGAAGAAATGTTCAATTGTATAGTGTCACATATGGCGGAGGCTGACGGTACGGACGAGAATTTAAAAGCCACCGACCAAATGAAATGGTTAGGTCTTATGAATAATTACCGTCACTGTGCCGAAGAGGTTGTATTTGACTCTATTATTTACACCTGACAATATTGCAAAACATTGACTTTTTATAATGTCAGTGCTATACTGATAAAAAATTATTGAAAGGCAGGCGGACAAAATGATGAATAAGCTTTACTTAATGAAATCAGCTACCGTTTTGTCCGTTTGTAAATAATATATATCTATACGGATTTATGCGTTTCTGATTTCACAGTCAGAGACGCATTTTTATTTTGTAAGCCACTTGCACTCTATGGTGCAATTTGGTATAATAAATCCACCACACAAACTTAATATGGACAGATTTTGCGGAGTCGTGTTTTTATTTCGGTAAAAATGCAGGCTTCTATTTTGGCGTTCTCTGTGAGATTTGTCCGAAAGTTTGTGTGGTAGCAAAACGAAGCTTTGCATTTTTCGTGTGTGCAGGACTTCGGTTTGCACACACTTTTTTTGTTTCAGGGTGCCGGCAGAACAGGGAATAACCCACCCAATGTTCTGCTTGGCCGTGTCAAAAATTATTGCACCCGTGAAACGGAAGTGGCCGTTAATTCTTATCAACACGGAAGTTTAATACAAGGAGTTGATTAGATGAAAGACAACTTAAAGTATATGATTAAAAACTGGATAGAGTGGGACAAGAAAAGCCTTCTGTACTTTTGTATAAGAGTTCCTGCTATGGTTTTTCTGCCTATCATAACAGCCTTTATCCCTAAAGCAATGATTGACTGCATAAACGAGGGCGTTACTGTCGGTAAGCTTACCTTGATAGTTGCTCTTTTGAGCGTACTTGTTACGGTTACAACCTGGCTTGATCCGTTCCTCAATGAACTTTTACAGGGCAGTGCGAGAGTAATCCGTATGCGCTATGCGGTTATGGCTTTTAAGAAAAACATACACACAGACTACATAAACATTGAAAGCCTTGAGGGCAGAGAAAAGAATAAAATAGCTATGGAATTTTACCGAAGCCATTGGTCTTCCTCAGCGTACTTTATTAGCCTTTGTAACGCTTTTCTTGTTTGTGTTCTCGGTGTAATAACTTCTCTTACACTCATTTACAAAATCAACATTATGATGATTCTGCTCATACTTCTTACCTGTGTGGGAGAGTTTTTCCTGCTTCGTTATCTCAATGAAAAAGAGAAGAATGTAAAAAGAGCAAGAGGCAGTATCTTTGTTAAGCTTGACTACTATTATGAGCTGAGTAAAGATAACACCGCCGCGAAGGATATCAGACTTTACGGCTTTTCAGACTACTTCATTTCCGCCTATGCGAAGTTTGTTTATGAGCTTCAGAAGATAACAGGCAAGTATATGAGGCAGAGCTTCAATGTCAGCGGTACAAGAGCTTTCCTTAATATGATAAGAGAACTTGTTGCCTATGCTTATCTTGTTTATCTCGTTTACAAGAATGAACTCAGCGTTTCTGATTTCATCTTCTATTTCGGTATCATTACAGGCTTTTCCAACTGGATAATGAATCTTGTTATCTGTGTTTCGGACCTTGAGCGTTGCTGTAATGACTGTCAGGCTTTCCGTGATTTTACCGAGGCTGAGGATGAAAATGATAATGGCAAGACTACACATAAGCTCAGCGATATTACATCAATCGAATTTAAAAATGTTTCTTTCACGTACCCTGCCGCTGATGAAAGTACAATCAAGAATATGTCCTTTAAGGTAAATGCAGGTGAAAACATTGCAATCGTAGGTGAAAACGGTGCAGGCAAAACTACAGCCGTGAAGCTCCTTTGCGGTCTGTACTATCCGAGTGAGGGTGAAATTCTTGTAAACGGAGTGAGCAGTAAGGATATTTCAAAGAGTGATTTCTTTGACCTTTTCGCACCCGTTTTTCAGGATTACACCTTTATGCCTATGACTATTGCGGAGAATATCTGTCTCACCTCTGTCTATGATAAAGAAAAGCTTTACTCTGCATTTGAAAAGGCAGGTATCAGAGAGAAGATAGAAAGTCTCCCAGAAAAAGATAACACTTTTATGGTTAAAGATGTTTACAAGGATGCGGCGGATTTCTCGGACGGTGAAAAGCAGAAGCTTCTTCTCGCAAAGGCTGTTTACAAAAATGCTCCCGTGCTTATTCTCGACGAGCCGACGGCTGCTCTTGACCCTATCGCAGAAAACGAGCTGTACCTCAAATACAATGAACTGACACAGAACAAAATATCCTTTTTCATCTCACATAGGCTTTCCTCAACACTCTTCTGTGATCGCATACTTTTCGTTTCTGACGGCAGAATTACGGAAAGCGGTACACATGAGGAACTGATGGAACTCAAGGGCGGATATTACAGAATGTATCAACTTCAGAGCTACTATTACAAGGAAGGGCAGGTGTTACAAAGTGAAAAAGCTTAAGTCTATTACCTATGCGTTCAAAGAAATGCACCGCCTTGAAAGTAAGCTTATGCCCACAACTGTTACTGCGGCTGTTGTCACCGGTATAATGCCTTTTATCAACATTTGGTTCTCGGCAAAGATTATTGACCTGCTTGATACGGGTGCCGATGCCAAAAAGCTCATAGGCTATATCTGCCTTGCGGTCGGTATAAACTTTGTACTGTTTTTCCTTAACAGGTATCTTAACGACATTTACTATATGCTTCGCTCAATGCTCTATAACAGAGAGCTTAAAAGCATCGCTTCAAAGCTTTTCTCCGTTGAGTTTAAAAAGCTTGAGGACAGCAACTTTAAAGAGCTTATACATAAGCACTCCGAGGCTCAGGACAGAGTTTTCTCAGCCTTTGTACAGTTTTCGTGGATGTTCAGGGATTTTGTTTCGGGCGCACTGACGGTTATAATTTCAGCCGTATTGATTCTGCCTCTTTTCAAAATCGGCTTTCAGAAAACGGGTGATACCTTCTTTGAAAGGCCTGCATTTCTGCTGAGCATTTTTGGTGCAATCGGGGTTATGGTTGTCATTATGCTTATCGTAGCCACAAGGATGAACAAGGAATATTTCAAGGCATCTGACGAATACTCCCGTCTTGATAAGATTTTCTACTATTTTCTCGATATGTTCTCCGACTACAAGACAGGAAAGGAAATCCGCCTTTACAAGGAGCAGGACATTATCGAAAAGACTGCCACTCACAAGATTTTGACCGAGGGTGAGCAGGTGCTGAAAAAAGCCTCAATGAACTCTGCAAAATCAAGCTCGTTTATTGCTATTCTTGGCTCCGTTGTCGGCTTCGGCGTTTACCTGTTTATCGGTGTGAAAGGTCTTTACGGTCTTTTCGGTATCGGTTCGCTTGTGCTTTACTGCGGCTCCTTTATGCAGATAATCAGCGGTGTTATGAAGATGGCTGTAACCTTCGGCAAAACCGAGGAAATGGTACCTCTCGTAAACTATTACTACGAAATAATGCACACCGAGGATGATATGGTTTACGGTGAAAAGGAAATAGATCTGACCTCACAGTTTGAGATTGAATTCAAAGAGGTTTCCTTTAAGTACCCGGGCAGTGAAAACTATGCTTTGGAAAATATAAATCTGACAATTCATAATGGTGAGCATCTTGCAGTTGTGGGCAGAAACGGCAGCGGTAAGACCACTTTTATCAAGCTTATGTGCAGACTTTATGATGTTGATAGCGGTGAGATACTTATAAACGGTATTAACATCAAAGAGTATTCAAAGGAAAGTCTGATGAAGCTTTATTCCGTTGTATTTCAGGATTTCAAGCTCTTTGCCGTACCGCTTTGCGACAATGTTGCCGCTGACAAGGAATATGATAAGGACAATCTTTACCGCACACTTGAACAGGCAAATATTAAGGACAGAGTGGAGCGAATGAGTGAAAAAGAGAACACCTATCTTTACAAAAATCTTGATAAAAACGGTGTTGACATTTCAGGTGGCGAGGCACAAAAGCTCGCCCTTGCAAGAGCTCTTTACAAAGACAGTCCGTTTGTTATTCTCGACGAACCTACGGCTGCACTTGACCCTGTGGCAGAGAACGAGATTTACAGCCGTTTCAATTCCTTCACGGAAAACAAAACTGCAATTTACATTTCCCACAGACTTTCAAGTTGTATTTTCTGTGACAGGATTGCTGTGTTTGATAAGGCAAGGCTTGTGGAAGAAGGTACACATGAGCAGTTGCTTAAGTCGGGCAAGAAGTACAGTGAGTTGTGGAATGCCCAGGCTCAGTATTATAAGGTGTAACGATTTAATTTGAATTTGTAAAAGTGAATATGGAACAACCGCCTTACTTGCGTTTTGCAGGTAAGGCGGTTGGTGTTTTGTTGGGAGAGTTGTACAAATTGGGTGAGTGTGAATTGTGGATTTTGACAAAGTTCGAGAAAATGCGAGAAAATGATGTTACTTTTTTGAAGCAAACAGACTAAATAATAAAGAAGTATGTTAGCTTTTTTACAATCAATTGCAAGTACAATATTCTTGTGTATAACATAATTCATAGAAAAGAGGTATGAGACTATGTCAATTGAAATTCCTAAACGTTTTGAAGATAAGATATTACCAAATGTGTCCAGCTTAATTTATAATAGTAACATAAACGATGGAAAAGGTATTGTAAATTATCTTGAAACTTCTCCTTATTATTTTGATGAGTACACTTTACATGGCGCTCGACATATTACTGCTGTTCTTAAATATGCCGACAAGTTAATTCCTCAAAGTGATTACGAAAAAATGACACAACTAGATATTTCTGTTTTGGTTTTAGGGATTTTTTTGCATGATTTAGGAATGTATATAAAAGAAAGCGGATTGAAGCATTTGCTTGAGCTAAAAACAAAAAATGTATATGACGACAAGGGTATTTATTGCTCTTGGAAAGAATTATGGGATGGTTTCATTAAAAAGCTTAAGCATAGTTCTGGTAAAGAATTGGATGAAATCTTTGGAGATAAAGAACACATTTTTGATTTATCAAGTCGACAAGTTTGTGCCGCTTTTATAAGAAAATATCATCATCTTATTGCATATCATATAGCTATACATGGATTTCCCGGAAAATCAAACAATAAATTATTAAACGGCATTAATGATGATTGTGCAAAATTGATTGGTCTACTAGCAAAAAGTCATGGTATGGAATTGCGTGCTTTAAATAAAGATATAGATGATTTTGGTTATGATAATAACTTGCCGTTAAATGTTCCAATTTATTATTTAATGTCAATATTACGCCTTGCTGACCTTCTAGATGCTGATGAAAATAGAGCTCCAAAAATTTTGTCTGATATGAATAGCTTTTCTTCTTTACGATCCGAAAATGAATGGACATTAAATCAATTAATTAAAGGTAGACAATGGGCAGAAGATACTGGAAAACCAGATACTTTGAAAATGATTGCCACTCCAACAAATTCAAAACAGTTTTTAGAATTAAAATCATGGTTTGACTATTGGCAAAAAGAGCTAGACTTATCTTGGGCTGTTCTTGGAGAAATGCATGGTGATAAATTTAAACTCTCTATACGACGTATTACATCAAATATTTTTAGTGTTCAATATGATTTTATAACCAATCCCATTGAGCTAAAAGTAAATCCTGATATTGTAAAGTTATTGGTTGCTCCTCTTTATGGAGATGACCCATCCTACGGTGTTAGAGAGCTTCTCCAAAACGCGATTGATGCATGTAATGAAAGAACAGCAATCGATGGTACCATTGGAGAAATAATTATAGATGTAGATGAAAAAACCGGCATATTTAGAATTTCAGATAATGGTATTGGTATGAATGAGGAAGTAATATCTAACTATTATCTCACAGCGGGTGCTTCTTATCGCTATAACCGTCAATGGGTAGAAAACTTTTTAGACAACAAAAATGAACCAATAATTGCTAGAAGTGGACGTTTTGGAATAGGTGCACTTGCTACTTTTTTAATTGGTAATAAAGCAAAAGTTACTACTAGACATATTAGTGATGTTAAAGGTTATTGTTTTGAATATACGATAGAACCTAAAATTCTTAATGTTAATAAGATAGAGAAGGATTGTCCAGGAACAACGATAGAAATAAATATGAATAAAAAATCGTTAGAGGCTTTTACTAGGTATTATTGGCACTCTTGGACAGAATGGTATCATTTTACTGTTCCGAATATAATATATCGCTTAAATGGAAAAGAATTAAAAAAGTCAAAAATATATAATTTAAGTAAAAATGAAGATTTTGATGGTTGGTTTGCTTGTGAATCTAAAGATTACGATAGTTTTCATTGGACAACAGCTCATTATGTTAACAGTAAATTCCTATGTAATGGAATTCATATTCCTAATAGGAAGGAATATTATGGTGACAGTCCAGTAATGCAAAGATTAAAAAAATTAGGTTATTACTATAGTGAACCAACTGTTTCTGTGGTTGACAAAAATGGTATTTTCCCAATAGATCTAGCTAGAAAAAGTGTATTTGACACCTTCTTGCTAGACGACAATGTAACTGCTGAATTGTGTAAGTTCCAAATTGCCAATCTTCTTGTCAACGGTTATAATGATAACTGCATTTTTAACAAAAGAGGTTTTATACCTAAAGATAGATCTTTTATACTAAATCTTGAACGCCCAATATATTTAATCGGAAAAGCTATAGGATCTTTTGAGGTGATTACTAATTTTAATCAACACGATATAGCAGTTGGTTATTTTACAGTTGATAAAAAGATATATTCAAAAAATATAAAAGATGAAATAGTGGGCGATACTTTAACATGCAGTTCTACTATAACAGAGATTTGGGTAAATAATTCGGTTGTTGATATTCCCAAAACGGTCGGTTATTTGCCAACCAAAGATAAAATTCACGCCATTGATAAAACAATAAATTGGTATGCAAATATAGGAGTTCCACAAGAAATTATAGGAAAAAATGTTGATTTAATTGTAAAATATATACCGTCACCTGTCAGGGAAGATGAGAATAATATAATGCTTAAAGTTGTTCAAGAATTACTGCCCGGCTACATAAACGGCGGATGGATTCCTTTAGATGAAAAAGAAAGAGAAAAACTGTATAGTAATACATATGAAAAACTTAGGCGATACATTGACTGGTTGTTAAAAAGGAAGAAAAAATCTTCTCAACGGAATTAAACTTATAGTGATTAACCGTTCTTAAACTTTAATATTTGTGCATATTATGAAAAATCACATCACTATAAATAGGGCATTGGCGAATAGAATTCTAACCACATTCTGTTTCCATCATCAAGAGCCGTTCCACTCCTTCTCTTGACAACAAAAACAATCTGTGCTTCGTTGAAATTACGAGGTGATACCATCACCATATAACCGAAAAGGTTATTAAAATAAGAATGTAATAATTCAAATTTACACTCCTCTCCACTAAAATTCACCCCTTTTCGACAAACGAAAAATGTATAATAAAAGCAAAAAGGACAAGGAAAGGTAAAACTATGGACAAAGAAATTTTGCTTGAACTTCTCGGCGTTGGTAAGGAACATACTGCTGAAGAGTACCGTCATAACTTTTTAAAAGATGATTTTTCTGCCCGTCGGCGGCACAGTGATAAAGATTATGAAAACGGAACGATCTCTCTTGAAGACCAGGAACATATGGGCAGAGTGCGAGAAATTCACGGTGCGGCTTGGAACGGTTTAGCTAAAGAAAAAGGTCAGAAATATGACCCTGCCGCTTACGGAAAGGATAGCCCTTTGTCGGTGCTTCGTGATAATAACGGCATATATGTTTCAGAGATAATATATGACCTTGCTGAGCAGAATCCTGATGCTGTTGAGGAAATTCTTGCGGGTGCATTTGAGCATCGCCCTGAATTGTTTCTTGAGCCGGGTGCGGCGGATGAGTTTCTTAATCAAAGAATGAGCGACCTTATGGATGCGATGGCTTTTAGCGAAGTCGCAGAAACTGTTGACAGTAATCTTACCCATGAGGACTTTTCAAACTGCAAGCAGAATTATCCCAAACAAGACTTTAACCGCAAGTGGAATCATACCCGAACAAAGACACAGGTTGTGTCGATGTCTGACGTTGATGAGAAGTATCCTACAGAGGATGCCTTTGATATCGCTGAAGCAAAAGCGGTAATTGGAGCATTGCCTGACGAGGACAGAAAAATACTTTTATTACACATTCAAGGTTACACACAAAAGGAAATTGCAAAAAAGTTGGGGTATAAAACACACAGTGCTGTTGGCAAGAAACTGAAAAAAATAAAAGCACAGTTAAAAATTACAGTATAAGATTTCTCCACCGATGTTGAATGTCGGTGGAGATTTTTCTATATTCAGTAGTTATGTTGCACAGTTCGGGACTGTTTGATTTATGCATGACGACAAAATTCGGTTTTTTTAGATAAAATGGTGTTACTTTTTAAGAAATATGTAACTTAATAAATAAGAAAAGTGAATATGTCTAAATTTGTTTTATGTTTCTCGGAGGTAAATATGGATACTATTGAATTATTAACGTTACTTTTATCATCAACTGTTTTATCAACATTTATAACAACAATTATTAATTCTTTCGCTAGCAGAAAAAAAGACGCATTAGAAAACATAACAAAAGAAAGAAAAATCTGGCGCAATGAAATGAGAGCTATTTCGGAGGAAATTATAAAAAGTAAAAATTATAACGATTTGAGTATCTGTGTTAACAAATTAAAAGTTAGAATTAATACATACGGAATTATAAGCGATTCTCCTTTTAATGAATCACATGTTTGGAAGGAAATAAGAAATTTTGAAAAGTCTAAAAATGTATCTGAAATAGATCTTGAAAAACACAAACGGATATTTATTGAACAAATATCTTGTCTTTTAAAGTTGGATTGGGATAGATCAAAAGGAGAAATAAAAGGAAATGTCCAAACAAGATTGGTTATTTGTTCTCTTGCAGTTGGATTTGTGTTTTATTCAATTAATTATTTTTTGAATAATAGTATCAATAACGATATAATTATTGATTACTTATATTTTTGTATTATTTATTTTTTACTTGTTTTACTTTCACTGTTTATGATTAATATGGCAGATAAATGGAAAACAAAAAACGAGTTAAAAGTATACATTTTTATTGGAATAGTAGCATTTTTTATGATTTCAGGTTTGTTTTTCAATTTAGCTTCAAATTTTTTCCCAAAAACTATCTTTGAATTCGTATTGTTAGCGATTCCTGTTTTAACTTTATTATATTCTTGCGAAATTAAAATTCTAATATATAGACGAAACGTTGGTAAATTTTTGTTAACCTCATTGATTGTAACAAACAAAACTGAAGCTGATGAAAATTGGGAAGTTTTCCTTCCTAAAGATTACAAGAAAAAATTACAAGAAAAGCTACCCCCAAAAACAAAAGATAATTGTGAAAACTCAAATGATTAATCAGGAGAAGCATAATTGTTATAAAGTTTTAATTTGCAAAAGTGTAACATGTAATCGAGAATGAATCATACGTAGTGAAAATATTATTCATAAGTTCACACAATGCTTCAAAAAATTAATCGTTTAAAAGAGGAAAAGTTTTTGATGTTCTACTTTGCTTTTTAATAAAGTTATGATATAATACAAAAAATTATTTCCTCGTATTAACAAGAAAAACATAATTGACTGCGAGGACAATATGACTAACGCTATAGATTTAATTGATAAGTTAAGTATTAACTCTAATACATTAACAAAAAAGAAAGAGCAAACTGACTACAAAATAAAATATGTTTCTGAATACATAAAACAATGGGCCATTATAAACAGTGAAAGGGACAGTGTTAAAGAGTTATCTTTCATTGACTGTATGTGTAATGCCGGAATCTATACAGATGGAGACTTATGTACCTCTATTGAAGTTTTGCGTATTTTTGAGGAAATTGCAGAAAAGCATCCTGAAAAAATTTACAACTTATATTTAAATGATTATGATGCTAAAAAAATTGAAACGATAAAAAAAGTTGCTAAGTATTTTCATGCCAAGAAAAATAATATAAGAATCATAATTAATAATGACGATGTAAATGTTTATTTGAAAAAACTATATAATAATTCCAAAATATTTGGTTATAATAAATCAGTGGTCTTATACGTTGATCCATATGACTTTGGAACAGTACATATCTCAAATGTACATAGAATTCTTGAAAAGTATTATTGTGAGCTGATTTTTAATTTTTTCATAAGTGACTATGTGCGAAACTGGAAGACTGACAAAGATAGAATTTCTACATGTTTAGATGGAGTGACTGTAGAAACAAAAGAGGACCTTATAAAATATTTAGAATCTCAATTTAAAGTAGGTTTTATAAAATATAAGTTTTCTTATCAATTCAAAACACAAACAAATGTTGAATTGTATCAAATTATGTTTTTTACCCCCAACAAAAAAGGGTTAGAAGTTCTTAAAGATACACTTTGGTCAGTTTTCAACGGCGAATTTTTTCATCGAAATAAGAGAAAAAATGAAAATGAACAATTTTCGTTGTTTACAAAGGAATATAACAAAGAATGGTTACTTGAATTACATGCCAAAGATGCAAGAAATCTTCTTTGTGCAAATGGTGAATCTATAATGACTTACTCGCAGATAGAGATTTTACTTATTGAAAAATCCATGTTAAAAGAAAGTCAAATAATAAATAATGTTATTAAACCTCTAATAAATCAGGGTGTCATAACTAAGATGAATACTGTTTCCTCAAAAACAAATTATAAAGGCGATTCATATAAAATAGGTGTTGTTAAATGAAAAGAAAAACATTGATTTACAAAACGGGAGTTGAATATGGTGATTATACTTTGAATCATGTTCAAGGCTGTTCGCACGGGTGTCAATATCCGTGCTATGCGTTTATGATGGCCAAACGTTTTGGTAAGGTTAAAACATATGAAGATTGGATTAATCCTCAAATAATTGAAAATACTATAGATTTGCTGGAAGTAGAACTACCCAAATATAAAGACAGGATAAAAACACTTCATTTATGCTTTACAACAGATCCGTTTATGTATAAGAATAATGAGATAATAGATTTAAGCATTAAAGTATTAAAGAAAGCAAATGACTACGGAGTAAAATGTTCTGTGTTAACAAAAGGAATTCTTCCCGAAGAGTTAACTGAATTATCCAAAGAGAACGAATATGGAATTACAGTTGTTTCTTTATGTGATAGTTTTAGAAAAGAGTACGAACCACACACCGCAAATATTGACGAACGTATAAAAGCTCTTAAATATTTGCATGACTCGGGGTGTAAAACGTGGATAAGCATTGAACCATATCCTACTCCAAACATAATTAAGCAAGACCTTAATGAAATTTTATCTAAGTTATCTTTTGTAGATAAGATGATTTTTGGACGATTACACTACAATAAAAAAGTTGCAGAATATAAAGAATACAAAAAATTCTATAACGAGTGTGCTAATACAGTGATTAATTTTTGTGCAACACGAGGAATAGATTACCACATCAAAAAAGGAACTATTACTGAATAACAGGCTCAGTTTTGCGGATGTCACTTTTGTGGCATCTTTTAATTTTATGAGAAGCATCAGTAAGCAAATAAATCTTATCATTTTGACATATTAACATAATTTAAATTCACATTACACTCGACACTTTGTGTCGGGTGTTTTTTTATGCCTAAAAATATTTTTCAACTTTTTCTACCTCCTTGGAACATTTTGTATGCGCTTATGTCGTATATAAGTGAAGGGCAATTTAAAACACAGAAAAGATGGCATTAGTCTTAGCAAGCACTGGATTTGTGCATACAAATCCGCTTGTTAAGGACACCCTAACACCCGAAGAAAGGAGGATAGAAATGAAACTAACAAAAACCTTGTACTGCTACCTTGACGATGAAGAATTAAAAGAGCTTGATTCGGATGCAGCATCGTTAAGGTTAACACGGTCAGAGTATGTGCGAAGACAAATCAGAGAAAGTGAAATGATACCTACACCGAAGATGAGCTACACAGAGTTTACTTTAACCTTGAATTATATTCTTGACCGAGTTGAAAGCGTCGCAGACCGACTGTGGCACAAAGTAGTTTTTGATGTACCTATGCTACGGGAAGCATTAAGGAACATTGAAGAACTGATACCGAAAATTGAAAAGGAGATGAAAAAATGCGAAGCAGAAACAACCGAATAGCGGTACGCATAACAAATGAGGACTATGAAAAATTACAGGAA
Organism: Oscillospiraceae bacterium; assembly: GCA_015066015.1. Taxonomy (GTDB): domain Bacteria; phylum Bacillota; class Clostridia; order Oscillospirales; family Acutalibacteraceae; genus UBA6857. The sequence continues at coordinate 46,822 of SVPE01000002.1, read as the reverse complement.
TATGCGAAAAGAAGCTTCTTCCCGAAAGAAGTACTTCTGCGGTACATTATCGCAGGCTACCCGATACAAGAGAAACCGACCAAAGAGGCTATAAAATTTCTCGTGGCATTCAGAAGCGTTGGCTCTGCTATCGGAAATCTTTGTCTGAAATATGATTTAAAGAATACACCTATAGGTGAAGATCTTGAAGCCGTAAAGGAAATGATGTATGAAACAGACAGAAGCTTACATTGTACGCACTATGTGCACTATGATAACAAACTCAAAAAGCAAATAAGAAAATTTAAAAAGGAGGCTATTAAAAATGGCAAGTAAAAAATTAAAAGCGCCGGTAAATATACCGACAGAAAAAATTCATTCATTTGAGGGTCACCCCTACAAAGTTTTAGACAACGAGGAGATGACATTACTCATCGAGAGCATAAAGGAGCAAGGAATATTATCTCCTATAATTGTAAGACCCATTGAAGAAGCAGAAAAAGAATATGAGGTGATAAGCGGACACAGACGCTTACACGCGGCAGTAAAGGCAGGGATGAAAACAGTCCCTGCTTTAATTTACACCATAAGCAGAGATGAAGCGGCAATTATGCTTGTTGACAGCAATCTGCACAGAGAACATATTTTACCGAGCGAGAAGGCGTTTGCGTATAAGTTAAAGTATGAAGCATTAAAAGCACAGGGAAAGAGAAACGATTTAACTTTGGGACAACCTGTCCCAAAGTCTGATGACAACCGTACTATGTCAGTAATCGGTGAGGATGTTGGCGAGAGTTACAAAACGGTACAGAGATATATCCGCCTGACCAATCTTATTCCCGAGCTACTTGAGCTTGTTGACGAAGGCAAAATAGCATTTACACCTGCAGTTGAACTATCTTATCTAACGGATGGACAGCAATATGCTCTTCTCGGCACGATTGAGGAAGAAGAATGCACACCTTCGTTCTCGCAAGCGGTCCGTTTCAAAAAGTTAAGTCAGACAAATGAGTTAAACACAGAGCAGATTGAAACTATTATGCAAGAGGACAAAGCAAACCAAAAAGAAACGATAAAGTTTCCGCTTGAACAGTTACAACAATTTTCACCGAGGGCTAATAAGAAGGAGCTTGAAGATTTTGTGCTGAAGGCTTGTGAGTATTACAGGAAGTTTTTGATTAAACAAAGGGATAGGGATGCACGATGAAAGGAGGGATTAAATGTTAAAGAGATTACTTTTATGGTTATATGCTTATCTTAACGATATCCGAGGCGAATTTTCTTTTCAGCCTATTGATTACAGTCAGATTGAACTGTCAAAAGAAGTGCTTGACTCCTTTGCTTCGGCTATGGTTCCTGAAATCAAAAAGTTTTACGAAAGTGATTTTGGTAAGGAATATTTTAAAAAGTGGTTAGAAAAGCATCCTGAGTATGCTTAATAAGACAGCTGTCCGACATCATCACGGTGTCGGGTAGCTCCCACACATTCGACAAAGAAAATAAATCTAAATAAAATAAAAATAACAAATTCAGGAGGTATTAAAATGAATGTAGTAATATATGCCCGTTTCTCTTGTCAGAGGCAGACGGAGCAATCAATCGAGGGTCAGTTAAAAATCTGTTATGAATATGCGGCGGCTCATAATTATACTGTGGTCGGCGAATATATAGACCGAGCGCAAAGCGGCACTTCCGACAACCGTTCAGACTTTCAGCGAATGATTGTTGACAGTGAAAAGCATACCTTTGAGGGTGTACTTGTTTATCAGCTTGATCGTTTTGCCCGAAATAGATATGATAGTGCGATTTACAAATCAAAACTTAAAAAGAACGGTGTGCGAGTTCTCTCGGCTAAGGAGAACATAACCGAAGATGCGTCGGGTATTCTTATCGAGGGCGTGCTTGAAAGTATGGCTGAATATTATTCTGTTGAGCTGGCACAGAAGATTAACAGAGGACTTGCTATCAATGCAGAGAAATGTCTTTCAAACGGCAGTAACCCCGGACTTGGTTTTAAGGTAAACAAGAAAGACCGAACCTTTTATGTTGACGAGGATGAAGCGGCAATCGTCAGAGAAATCTATGAGCGCTATGCCCGTGGTGAGCCGAAAATCGAAATAATCAAAGACCTTAACAGACGGCATATTAAAACCTCAATCGGTAATGAATTCAGCTTTACAAGTCTTACAAGGCTTTTAAGCAACAAACGCTATATCGGCTATTATTTATACAGTGGAAAGGAGACTCCCGGTGGAATGCCGAGAATCATTGAGGATGATTTATACTATCGGGTACAGGAGATTTTGAACAGGAACAAGAGAGCACAGGCAAAGACAAAGGGCGAGGATGCCTATATTTTAACCACAAGGCTTTTCTGCGGTCATTGTAAAGAAATGATGATTGGTGTCTGCGGTACGGGTAAGTCTGGAGCGGTATATCACTATTATGTCTGCAAGAGTGCAAGGAAAAAGAAATGTGAAAAGAAGTCCATCGGCAAACAGTTCATTGAAGACATTGTTATTAGCGAGTGTCTTAAACTGCTTACCGATGAAAGAATGAAGTATATTGCCAAGAGAGTTTCCGATGAGTGTAGCAGAAATCCCGACAACCTGACAATGAAGCATCTAAAAAAGGCAATCAAGGAAATTGATGAAGCTATTGAAAATATGTGGATCTCTATTGAAAAAGGCGGAGATGCAGTAGCTCTCACGGAACGAATCAATCGCCGTAAAGAAGAGAAAGAAAAGCTTGAGGAACAGCTTGCCATTGAACAGAACAAGCGTGTCCTTCTGAATGAAGCACAGATATTAGCTTTCCTCAATTATGTCTGTGAGATGCCGGGTGATGATATGATGAAACGGAGAGCTATCATCAACATCTTTGTTCATTCCATCTATCTTTATGATGACCATCTGACAATTATTATCAATGCAAGCAATAAACCTGTCACTATATATGACATCCCGCTTGATGATATTGAAGCAACCTTTAATGGCGAAAAATCAGCTATGGAGCAATGTTCGAACACCTCGGACATTGTTCCACCAAAAGCAAAAAATCCGAAACTATTGCCAATCGGCAAAGGTTTCGGATTTTTTATGTTATTATAGATGCTGCGGAGCTGACCTTCAGAACCGGTAAATGTACTTAATATGAAAAAGAGAAGAACCAAGGTGCTCGTACCTTGGTTCTTTTAACATTATCAGAAATCTAACGGAAAGGATCCATCTAACCAATCCTCATCCCAGTTTTCATCATCCTCCCAATCAATGTAGCCTGAACCGTCACGGCAGTCAGACATGAAGTTGAAATATTCGGGACTTCCTATGGTTGCAAGTAACTTCATTTTACCGTTTTCAATTGAGTAGAGCTTCGAAGGCGCATTTTCTAAATCATAGTTTGTTTCGTGGATAAGGATTTTTCCTGCAGGTGTTTCGAATAATTCGTAATAGCCGTCAGAGAGGTTATCAAGAACTATTTCTTCATCGGTAGACATATTGTAAAGAACGGAATCGGAGGCATAACCTTCAAAATCGGGTGAACCTTCTTCACTGTCTGTTTGTTTTTCCATGAAGAATATACCCTTTTCAAGATCGTATTCGAGAACACTGATTACATTTTCTGCAATAAGCTCAGAGTCGTAGTAAACGTTTGAAACAGAGTAGATTGAAGCGTCGTCGAGATATGTCTGTTCAATGTAGTAAAGCTTTCCGTCTTCAGATATCGTTGTCTCAAAGCTGTTGACGTTTTCACAAACAAGCTCAGATTTTCCGAGACCGTTTTCTGTGAGGGGGATCTTATAAAGTGCAGTATCACTGAACGCATCGTTGCTTATTGAGATGTACAGAAGGTTGTTTGTTGCATCGAACATCGAATCGTACACTATGCCCTTGATATCTATAGGAGCTGCGAAGTCGCCTCTATAGATAAAGTAATCGGTGCAACATTCAATAAGAGGCTCTGTAATCAGCTCTGTAACAGCGTCAAGACCGCCGAAAAATGTGTCATCTTCGCTGTTAATTGCTTTCCAGAGATCGGACATACGAACTTTCTTTATTTTGTCAGTGTCGATGATTGAGCAGAAAAGATTAGGAACTTCTGAGTCTGAAGAGAATTGATCGAAGAAGGAAAATTCATCGCCGAAGACGTTCTTAGCTATAAGCTTGCCTTCTGTTCCGTTGTAATAGTATACATCCTGGATAGTATAAGTTGTTTCAGGGTCGATAATTACGGATCTTATCTCATCTCTTTCAAGGCGCTCAGTATAAAGTGTGTAAGCCTCGCTGTCGTTGTTTTCAGGGATTTTGATTTCGTTGTCAGCAGCTGCCATATCATCCTCAAACAGGTCCTTGATAAGTATTGTTCTTACTGTTTTGTAGTAGTATCCGTCGGTGCTTGAGAAGGAGGTCGCAGATATTCCTTTATCAATAAGAGTTTTTTCTCCTGTTGCCTGCACCTTGAAAAGTGATTCGTTTTCAAGGATGTAGAAGAGAGACAGATTGTCGTCAGAATATTCGATTGTGCCGTCTTTTGTAAGCTCAACGGCTTCCTTGTCCTTTTGCTTCAGGAAGGTCGGTCCGTCTTTTGATATGTATAAAATTGTAAGGCCGTCAGCAGAAATCTCGAAATAATCAACATTTTCTGCAACGGGGATTTCATTAAGCTCAGCATCAAACTGAACAAGTTTTGACTCTTCGCCGATTATGCAGGTTATAATTCCGGTGGTTTCATTTTTTACAAAGGAGCACACACCTTCTGCGATTTTCACGGGAGAAGCAGACGGGTCTGTGAGATTGTAGCTATATACGGATGTTCCTGTTTCTTCTTCAAGGCCGAAAACTGCTTCCGTAACTGTCGAGTTGAACATTACAGTTGAAAGATATGAGCCCTCGTAAGATGCATCGCATACCTTAACGGGATTTTTTCTTTTTTCGCCGAGATTCTTCATATATAAGGCGTCCTCTTCAAAATAGAAAATCGGGTCAAAGGTTTTGTCTGAGTTTGCACTGAAGGTGAAGATAAGTGCGCCGACAACAACAGCAATCAATGCAACAAGACTGATGATAAGAGGAGCCTTACTCTTCTTTTTTTCATTAGTATCAACCACAGGAGCTTCAGTTTTTTCTTCTTCGGTTGTTTCTTTGGCTTCTTCAGTTGCTTCTTCGGCAGTGGAGAGGTCTTCTGCTGTCGCTTCTTCTGTGTCAACGGATTCAGCTTCGATGGCATAGGCCTGAGTGATTTCTTCGTTTAAGAGGTTTTCATTTTTTTCTGTCATTTTAATTCTCCTTTGCATTGGAATTCATTTAGATTATATCATCCGGGCAGTGCTTTTTCAATATGAGTAGCCTTAAAAAATATGTCCAAAGTTTAAAGATAATCCTTGTGTAAATTGATGGGTAGATTTTTTTTTGAAAATAAGAACCCGACCCGACGAGCAATCAAAGATTGCGGTCGGGTACCCCGGAACCTTGTTGTTGCACAATAAAAAGCTCCCCACCTGTGTGAGGAGCTTTGTCTCAGTCAATTTCAACTGAAATTTTAGTGTCGCTTCTGTTTGCAGTTGCACGCATTACGGTTCTGATAGCCTTTGCAATTCTGCCCTGCTTACCAATAACTCTACCCATATCATCCTGAGCAACATGAAGGTGGTAAACGATTACGCCTTCTTCGTTAATGTCGTCAACGTCAACAGTCACCTTTTCGGGTTCATCAACTAAACCGCTGGCAATTGATATAAGTAAATCTTTCAAAGTGCTTACCTCCGAAATTATTTAAGGATGTCGCACTTTTTAAGAAGAACTTTAACTGTGTCAGTGGGCTGAGCACCGTTAGCAATCCACTTCTGTGCCTTTTCAGCATCAATCTTGATTTCTGAGGGCTCTGTCATAGGGTTGTATGTGCCGATTTCCTCGATGAAACGACCGTCACGGGGATATCTTGAATCTGCTACAACTACACGATAGAAAGGAGCCTTTTTTGCGCCCATACGGCGAAGTCTGATTTTTACTGCCATGATAATGACCTCCATATAAATTATTTTTTCTTTTTATTCTAACACTTTCGTGTTTTTACCTGTTTATGATTACATTCCGAATCCGCCCATGCCGTTCATACCGTTCATCATTCCGGGCATATTGCGCATTCTTCTTTGCATTTTCTTTGATGATTTACCGTTCATCTGCTTGAACATCTTCTGCATTTGTCTGTACTGACTGAGAAGTCTGTTTACATCCTCAACCTGCATACCGCAGCCTGCGGCGATTCTGCGTTTTCTTGAGGGGTTGATGATGTCCGGCTTTGCTCTTTCCTGAGGTGTCATCGAAAGGATGATTGCCTGAATACGGTCGAACTGTCTTTCGTCAACCTCTACCTCGTCAATCTTTCTTCCTACACCGGGAATCATCTTGAGAAGATCCTTGATAGAGCCCATTTTCCTTACCTGCTGAAGCTGATCGAGAAGATCGTTGAGGTCAAACTTGTTTTTCCTCAGTTTCTGTTCAAGCTCACGTGCCTTCTTTTCGTCAAGCTCCATTTCAGCCTTTTCGATGAGCGAAAGCATATCACCCATACCGAGGATTCTTGAAGCCATTCTGTCGGGGTGGAAGACATCAAGGTCGCCAAGCTTTTCGCCGGTACCGACAAACTTGATAGGCTTACCTGTAACAGCTCTTGCAGAAAGTGCCGCACCGCCTCGTGTATCACCGTCAAGCTTTGTAAGAAGAAGGCCGTCGATTCCGAGCGCTTCATTGAAGGAGGAAGCAACATTTACTGCGTCCTGACCTGTCATCGAGTCGACAACGAGCATAATTTCGTGAGGATGAACCTCGCTTTTAATGTTTTTAAGCTCGGTCATAAGCTCTTCGTCAACATGCAGACGACCTGCTGTATCAAGGAAAACGTAGTCATTGCCGTGATCCTTTGCATAGGTAACTGCCTGCTTTGCTATGTCAACGGGATTAATTTGTCCGAGTTGGAAAACGGGAACTCCTGCCTTTTCGCCGACAACCTCAAGCTGTTTGATAGCAGCGGGCCTGTAAACGTCACAGGCGACAAGAAGGGGACGGTGTCCCTGGTTTTTGAGCATAAGTGCAAGTTTTGCACTGTGAGTGGTTTTACCTGAACCCTGAAGACCGCACATCATAACGATTGTGGGAGGGTGATTGGCGGTGTTGAGACGTGCCTTTGTACCGCCCATGAGATTTGTGAGCTCCTCGTTGACGATTTTGATAACCATCTGTGAGGGGGTGAGGCTTTCCATAACCTTTGCGCCGATTGCACGTTCAGTAACGGTTGTGGTGAAGTCCTTGGCAACCTTGTAGTTAACGTCGGCTTCGAGAAGCGCAAGGCGGACCTCTCTCATGGCTTCCTTTACGTCGCTTTCAGTAAGTGAACCCTTGCTGCGGAGCTTTTTAAAGGCGGCTTCAAGTCTGTCTGAAAGACCTTCAAATGCCACTTGAATCAATCCTTCCTATTTTATTATAGGGTAGCTATCTTAACATTTGTGTAAGTGCGGAAATTCTTGCTGTAGCGTCATTGATTTCTCTTGAAAGCAGCGTTCTTTTGTTGATTTCGTCTATAAGGGAGGTGAGCTCTCTTATTTCGTCAAGACCGCTGTTTATCTGCGTGAATCTTTCATATAGGCCGAGATGCTTTTCGAAATCGTAAAGCTGAGCCTCGGCGCGTTTGATGGCATCACGTACACCCTGACGTGTAATACCTTCATTTTCGGCGATTTCCGCAAGGGAAAGGTCATCATTATAATAATAGCCGATAAAATCCTGCTGCTTTTTTGTAAGCATTTCGCCGTAAAAATCAAAAAGAAGAATTACGTCGAGATTTTTAGCCATTTTGACTTCCCTCCTGTTCACTGTAAAGATTTTTAACTTTACACAGCTCGGTTATTATACAACAAGCTTCTGTAAAAGTCAATAGCTTTACAGAAGTTTTTTGCACTAAATGTTCTCTGACTACAGTGAAAATCGGAAAAAGTATTGAAATTGATACTTTCAGGTATGAAAAAGTATCAAAGTTAACATTGCGAAAAGGAGATTTTTCGCTTAAAATATAAGTGTCAGAAGACAAATAAACGAAAAGGAGGTCACATCATGAATAATTCATTACCGGGAACAGAGAATTACAGTCTGCCGGAAAAGTTGGTTTACTTTATAGTATCGCAGCTTATAAAAGTGGCCGACATCCTCAGAGAAAAACAGACATAATAATATATGCTGAAAAATATACAACAGGATTTGTAGGATGTATAGAAATAATCCGAAAAAGCAAAATTCCTTGACTATGATATTCGCATATACTATAATGTTGGTGTAAAGCATAATATGAAAACAAAGGAGGTAAAAATATGACGCAGACGACAATTTTCTGGCTTGTTGCAGTGATTGCTTTAGGTGTTGTTGAGGCGGTAACGGTAGGACTTGTTTCCGTCTGGTTTGCACTCGGTGCACTTGCAGCACTCATCTCGTCACTTTTTGGCGGACCGTTGTGGTTACAGATAGTTTTGTTTATAGTTGTATCAGCCCTTGCGTTGATAATAACAAGACCTCTTGTCAAAAAGTACTTCAATAAGGAAAGCCATAAGCCCACAAATGCCGATATGGTAATCGGTAAGGAAGCCCAGGTGACGGAAACTATTGATAATCTTCAGGGTACAGGCGCAGTAAGATGTATGGGCAAGGAGTGGACAGCCCGAAGTGAAAACGGCGAGACAATCTTGTCGGGTGAAACTGTAACAGCCGTTAAAATTGAAGGCGTAAAGCTTATTGTCCGTAAACTTTAAGGAGAAACCGATATGGCTAAAAAAGAAAGATTTGAAAAGGTCTATTCTCAGGGCGCAATGAATGTAACCGAAATCTGGGTGGACAAAGAAACGGGTGTGAATTATGTTTTTCATCAGAGCGGCTACGCAGGCGGTATGACACCTCTGCTTGACCGTGAAGGCAAGCCCGTAATCACACCGGTTTTAAACAGGTAAAAGGTCCGTTGTAATTCCGGACTGAAAAATAAAAACAAAAAAGGAGAAATAATTATGGAATTTATTATCATCGCAATTCTCGCACTGGCACTTATCATTGTTCTTGTAAAGAACATCCGCGTAGTTCAGCAGGCAAAGGCAGTCGTAATTGAACGCCTTGGTGCTTATCAGACAACCTGGGGCGTAGGTATTCACTTCAAAATCCCCTTTATTGAAAGAGCAGCAAAGACTGTTTCTCTCAAGGAGCAGGTTGTTGACTTCCCGCCTCAGCCCGTTATCACAAAGGACAACGTAACCATGCAGATTGACACAGTTATCTACTTCCAGATAACAGACCCCAAGATGTATACCTACGGCGTTGAGCATCCTCTCACAGCTATTGAAAACCTTACGGCAACTACACTTCGTAATATCATCGGTGAGCTCGAGCTTGACCAGACTCTTACATCACGTGACATCATCAACTCCAAGATGCGCTCAATTCTTGACGAGGCAACTGACCCCTGGGGCATCAAGATCAACCGTGTTGAGCTGAAGAATATTCTTCCTCCCAAGGAAATTCAGAATGCAATGGAAAAGCAGATGAAGGCAGAGCGTGAACGCCGTGAATCTATCCTTAAGGCAGAGGGTGAAAAGAAGAGCGCAATTCTTATCGCAGAAGGTGAAAAGGAAAGTGCCATCCTTCGCGCTGACGCTCAGAAGCAGTCACACATTCTCGAGGCTGAAGGTCAGGCGGAAGCTATTCTTAAGGTTCAGAGAGCTACAGCTGAAGGTATCAAGCTTCTCAATGAAGCCGGCGCAAGTGAAGAGGTTATCAAGCTCCGTGCTCTTGAGGCATTCACTGCAGCTGCTGACGGCAAGGCTACAAAGATTATTATCCCCTCAGAGATTCAGGGTCTTGCAGGTCTTGCAACCTCCTTCAAGGAAGTTATTACTGATAACAAATAATTTGAGCAGAGGACTCCTTAAATAAAAATAATAAAAGAAAGCTGCGGCAGAGAACATTCTCTGCCGCAGCTTTTTTATGTGTTATCAGTTTACTTTCTTGACTGTTGAAAGATATTGTTCTGCCATTTCGATCATGCTCTCATCAATCTTAAGGAACTTGTTAAGAGAGAGAACCTGTCTTAAGGTGAAGGGCCTTACAAGTGCCATAAGGGGACTGTTGATAAGCTTGCCTGCAACACCGCTTACCATACCGACGATATCTTCACTCTTGAGAATGTCGCCGATGGTATCATCGAGACTGTAGCAGTTTTCGTGAGCTGAATCGTTTTTATCAACAAACCAGTTTCGCACCATTGAGGAGCAACCGTCGGGAAGGCGGTATTCTCTGGGATATTCTGCAACACCGGTGATAACATAGGTTTCTTTGATATTGCCTGCAGTTACCGTTACTTTGTTTTCGCCTTCCTTTACGGGGAGTCCTTCGAATTCAAAAATGCCCTCGCCGGTAACGGTTTTCTGTTTGTTGCCTACCTTGAGTGTTATTTTATCGCAGTTTGAGTAAACCTTGAACTTCTGCTCTCCTGTTTTACGAAGGGGATATCTGTCGCCTACGAGGTGAACGAACTTTTCGTCTGACCAGAATGCCTTATAAAGGTAGAACGCATCTTTTTTCTGCTTTCTGTCGAAGGTGACAAGACCCTTATTGTTTCTGCCTCTTACGCCGCCTTCGTTTCTCATTGCTGAGCCGAAGTCAAACATATTCCATACATAAGAGCCCCAGATGTAATCGTGAGCGTTTATTGTTTTGATGTAGTGCTCATGGAAGAGTGCCTGATAGCCTTCAGAGTAGTCACCCTGTGACGGTTCGTCACTGAAATAGCCGAGGACACCTTCTGCACCGTATTCTGAAAGGCAGAGTGTGCCTTCGGGATAATATTCACGGAATTTTCCGAGCCATTCGTCAAGCCCGTCGCATGTTTTCATGTACCAACCGAAGTAATGGTTGTAGCCGATAATATCGGTAAGGGTGTTAAGCTCTGACTCAATTTTGCTCATTGAAACCTGAGCACAGGTGGTTACTCTTGAAGGATCAAGGAATTTTGCATAAGTGTTGAGTTCTCTGATAGCTTCAATAAGCTCGGGAGTTTCTGTTGTAATTGTTATTTCGTTCTGTACGCCCCAACAGTAGATTGATGCGTGGTGCATATTCTGTTTGATAAGCTCCTCAAGCTGGGAAAGCGCATTGTCCTGAGCTTTTTTGTTGAATCGTGAAATAACGGGAATTTCCGCCCATACGAGAAAGCCCATTTCATCACACAGGTTGTAGAAGTCGCCTGACTGCTGATAGTGAGCAAGTCGAAGGGAGTTTACGCCCATCTCCTTGATTATTTCAAGGTCTTCCTCATGGTGTGCCATTGTAAGAGCATTACCTGCTGCTTCTCTGTCCTGATGGCGGGAAACACCCTTTAATTTGATGTGCTTGCCGTTGAGGAAGCAGCCCTTATCTTTGTCGAAAACGATTTCTCTGAAGCCGAAACGAAGCTCGCAGAGGTCAATAACCTTACCCATATCGAGAACAGAAGCACGGAGTGTGTAAAGGTAGGGATTTTCCATACCGTTCCAGAGGATGGGACTTTCAACGTGAAGCTTTGCCTTGTCGCCAGCTGAAGCGACAACCTTTCCGTCCTTGTCAAGCACCTCGTAAAGCACGCTTATGCCTGTTCTGTAGCCGTTGATAACGGATTTCACATACACATCACCGTTCTTCTTTGCAGTTACGTATACGCCCTTGCTGCCTGCATCTGTGAGTGAAAAATGAGTTTCGGGTACATCATAGATAAGATTTACATCCCTGTAAAGTCCGCCGTAGAAGGTAAAGTCTGCGAAGGCGGGATAGATGTCTTTTCTTTCACTGTTGTCAACTGTGATTTCAAGGAAGTTTTTCGGTGAGGTAAGAAGCTTTGTAAGCTCAAAGCGGCAGGTTGAATAACCTCCCTTATGCTCGCCGGCACATCTGCCGTTTACAAGCACCTTGCAGTAGCTGTTTGCACCTTTAAGCTCGAGAAAAACTTTTCCGTCATATTTCGGAAGAATCCTGGTGTAGGTGCATGCCCCCTTATAATAGGTGCTTTCCGCGCCCTGTCCGTCAAGGTTATTCCAGGTGTGAGGCAGGTTGACTGTCTCCTTCACTCCTTGCTTGCAGAAAATCCATTCATTGTTGAGAGAAATAACTTTTTTCATAATTATGCTCCTTCATATTAATTATTTATTATATCACAAAAAACTCCTTTGACAGGGGAAATTATTTTAATCAAAATCAAATTCATCTTCGTTTTTTCTTCTGAAGATTTCAAAGATTTCGTCGAGCAGTCTGTCGTCGGTGATTCGTTTATATGCTTCGCCTGATGTGGTTTTTATAACTCTGAAAATATCAACGTATCCGTCACCGTCCTCAGGGGCAAGAATAATATATTCAAGATTGTCGAGAAAAACAATGTCGAGAAATTCATATGTTGCCGTTATACCGTCGGTGTCTTTGATTGTTACGGTAAAGTCAAGATCTTCGTCATTTAACTTATTCAGAAGGTCACTCATTTTCGTTTTCTCCTTTTGAATTCATTTCAAAGCGGTAAATTTCCTGCTTTTCAATATCGATATTCTGAAGTATAATCGGTGGCACACCGCAAGCTCCGGTTATGGTGGCGGCAAGTGCCTTTGCAAAGGAATGAAGCTCACGGAAGGTTTCTACGTGAATGAATTCCTTTTCAACCTTGTTTATAATACGGAAAGCACCGACAAGAGTAATTTTAAGGTTAAGCACATCCTTGTTGTCTTTGTCGTGAGCCTCTACGGTGAGAGTAGCCTCACAGGTGGAGTCACCTTTATAGCGTACATTATGTGATACCTTATTGGAAAGCTTAAGTTGGACCTTTCCGTTGACTTTGTTATTGAAAACAAGCTCACTTACCTTGTACGCCTGAAGTGATACATTAGCCATTTTTTTCAGCCTCCTTCAGATTCCGGAAAATAAAGGGGAAAACAAAAAACTCCTTAATGTAACCGGAGATTTTAGCACCCGAGGGTGAGGGTGCGGCAACTGTCTGAGCATTTATTCCGCACTTTTTTGCAAGGACGCCCGCTCTTAAAAGATGACGCTCACTTGAAAGCAGCGCAATCTTTGAGTTGCCGGTTTCGCCCATTATTTTTTTTGCATTATAGAAGTTTTCTGCGGTTGTCTTTGATTTGTCCTCAAGAATAATCCGCTCTTCCTCTATTCCGTTGGCTACAAGGAGCTCTTTCATTACCTGAGCCTCGCTTTTAGTCTGTGTTTTGCCGGTAATACCGCCGCATACAATTGCAACAGTGTTTTTATGCTCGGTAAGATATTCAGCTGCCTTTGCACAACGCATTTTCAGCGCAGGTGCTGCCTCATCATTTTCAAGTCTGTAGCCGAGAACAAGAAGATAATCCATTTCACCGTCAGCGTTACCCTTTGATGCTTTTGCTTCCTTCAGGGAAAAGCAGACGATTCCGGTTGCAGCTGCAGTTAAAGCGAGTTTTGTAAAAAGCTTTTTCAAAATAAAATCACATCCCGTGTGTAAGAATAATAAATATATAACAGTATAACATAAAATTAATTAAAGTAAAAGACTTTTTCAGGAGGTTTTGCAAATATGTGCGGAATAGCAGGCTTTATCGGCAAAGAAATGGCGGTGCCTTATCTTATTGATTGCCTGGAGAGACTTGAATACAGAGGATACGATTCGTCAGGAATAGCACTTTGTAAAAAAGGAAGCATTGAAGTGACAAAAAGAAAGGGCAAGCTTGCAGAACTAAAAAAAGCAATCAATGTAAAAGAGAAAAAGAATTCCTGTTGCGGAATAGGTCATACAAGATGGGCGACTCACGGAAGTCCGACAGAGAAAAATGCACATCCTCATATGAGCGAAAAGGGATTGTTTGCGATTGTGCATAACGGGATAATTGAAAATTATGCTGAGCTTAAAAATGAGCTTATATCAGAGGGAGTTACATTTTCTTCACAGACGGATTCCGAGGTTATTGCTCAGCTTTTTGAAAAAAATTACAAGGATGACTTTTTAATCTCGGCACGAAAAACGCTGAGCCGTCTTGAGGGCGCATATGCGATTGCTGTAATTTGCAGAGATTTTCCTGACCGTATTTTCTGTGCGAGGAAGGGGAGCCCTCTTGTTTTATGCTTTGGTGAAAAAGGAGGATTTATTTCCTCTGATGTTACGTCACTTGCGGGACAAAGTAATGAGATTTACAGACTGGATGACGGTGAATGCGCCTTAGTCAGCTCTGAAGGTGCGGAATTCTTTTTCTCTGATATGGTACCAAAAGAAAAACTTCCGGAAAAGCTCAACATAAGTGCAGAAGATGCACAGAAGCAGGGCTATGAGCATTTTATGCTCAAGGAAATTTTTGAGCAGAATCAGACTGCGGCAAGAACTGTACACGGGCATATCAGGGGGGATGATATCTTCTTTGAGGGGCTTGATTCTCTGTTTGATATTGCTTCTGACATCAGGCGAATAGCTTTTATAGGCTGCGGTTCGGCTTACCACGTCTGCCTTTCGGCAAAATATGTTACTGAAAGACTCACGGGAATATATTGCTCAGCAGAAATAGCAAGTGAGTGGCGTTACAGTGATTCACCTGTAGATAAAAGTACGCTCTGCGTTTTTATCAGTCAGAGCGGCGAAACCGCTGATACACTTGCTGCACTTGTAAAAGCAAAGGCATCGGGTGCTCTGACTCTTGGTATCGTGAATGTTCCGTCAAGCTCTCTTTCGGTGAAAAGTGATTTTGTAATACAGACTGCGGCAGGTGCGGAAATTGCAGTTGCAACTACAAAGGCGTATACGGCACAGCTTATTACAGTTTATCTTATAGCACTGAGACTTGCAAAAGAAAAGGACTGTGTCGACAAAGAGGATTACGTAAGATATACGGAATTCATCAGAAGAATACCTGACGGAATTTCTGAGATACTTGCTTGTGTGCCGGGGCAGGCGCAGAAAATTGCAGAGGAAATCTGCAATGTCAGCCAAATCTATTTTATCGGCAGAAATACTGATTATCCTGCGGCACTTGAAGGTGCACTCAAGCTTAAAGAGGTCAGTTATATTCCCTGTGAGGCCTACCCTTCAGGTGAGTTGAAGCATGGTACAATATCACTCATTGAAAAGGGAACTTATGTGGTGGCGCTTATGGGAAGCTCTGATGTGCTTGCGAAAACTGCAGGTAATGTCAAAGAGGTAAAATCCCGTGGAGCAAGGGTGATTTTCGTGGGCAATGCTGACAGAATAAGAACGGACAATTACGGTAACGAGGACAAAATTCTGAGTCTGCCTGATTCGGAAAATGTTTTTTCTGCACTGTATGAAAGTATCGCGTTGCAGCTACTTGCATATTATGTTGCAAAAATGCGCGGATGCGATATTGATAAACCGAGAAATCTGGCAAAATCTGTAACAGTAGAGTGAAAAAAGTTACTGTGATGCTGTAAAAAATATGTTAATTAGGTTGAATTTTACTTTCTCTTAGAGTATAATCTAAAAGGATATGTATGTTTAAATAAATTTCAGGAGTGATACAATTGGCAAATGTAACTTTCAGCCTTGAAAATAACGGATATAATGTGGAAGAAGTCAATAAATATATAGAAATGATTCATCTTGAGTATGAGAATGCTATTGCATGGGGCGAGGAAAAGGAAAGAGAGCTCAACGAGCTTCGTCTTGCTATGCAGGAGCAGGGGGTTTATTTTACCATTGATGAAGATAATCAGAATGAGGTTGTCAGGGAGGTTTTTGACAAGCTCACGACTTCTCTTGAGAGGGTCAAGTCTGATGCTCAGCAGAGAGCTGATGAAATGGTGGCTCAGGCTAAGGAGGAAGCAAACCTCATTGTCAGAAGAGCAAAGGAAAATTCCGTCGAAATCAGAACGCAGAATGTTACAATTATGCGTAATCTCAAAAGCATCGGCGAAATGATCGATGTTATTCTTGAAAAGGGTATTCAGTAATAATCGGATCAGAATATTTATTTTAAGGATGTGAAACAATTGGCAAATTACAGACCTAAGAGTCTTAATGAACTTGGCAATTTATACGATAAATCCCTTGAAGCAGAAAATGAAATTAAAAAGAGCTCGTCCAAGCTTGAAGAGCTGAAGGCGCCTGCAGAGGATGCTTTTTCTGAAGATGAGCCCGTTGATTATAAAAAAGTGACTCCGGAACAGATTGCCGCGGATGAGATTGCAAGCAGGGTGAGTGATTTTGCAAAGACCTTCGGTGCAGATAATAACGGCAAAGCTCCGGCGGGTATTGTAACTGTGCAGTCAAAGCCACGTGCACCAAAAAGAAAGCCTGAGGCATCAGCTGAGAGCACAAACAATAAGCGTGTTCCCGTCAAAAAGCAGTCAGCGCCCAAGCTCATAAGAGATTCAGAGAGAACAAGTCTTTTTGATAACTATATGAAGGTTATGAACGACGAGGACGACTATAACTTTGCTGACTCAGAGGAAAAAACCAAGCGCAGTAAATTCAGAAAGAAAAAGGCAGACAAAAAGGGTAATACTGAAGATGTAAACAATCAGGATCCCATCGCTGATCAGGCGCAGTCAGCCGTTAATTCTGTCTTTGCACCGGATGAAAATGCTCAAGTGCAGAATAAAACTCCCGCTGCAAAAATCGAGGTAAAAGAAGAGTACAGTGATCCGTTTTCTACCGATCTTCAGGAAAAGTCCGACGCCACAAGTACTTCGGCAGGCGGAAATTCCGCTGTGAAAATCCTTCTTACGGCAGTTCTTTTTGTTATACTGCTGTTGTCGGTTACAGTCGGCGGTATCAAGGCATTTACGAAGCTTAACAGTGACGCGGTAGCCTTTGGTAAAAGCCAGCTTTATTCGGCTCAGATTGATTATCCCGGTACTGATATCAGCAAGGGAGACCTTGTATTTGTTGAAAACAGGCAGCCTATGCAGGGCGAAATGATTGCTTACAGAAATACTGCAGGAAGATTCGGATTTGTAACTTTTGAATCTGTTCTTAACAGTGAAAGCATGAGAGCTACAGAGGATAGTGAGCAGCTTGTTGTTTTCACCTATGAATACAGGGGTGCAGTAACAAAAACAGTGCCGGTTATAGGCAGCGTTTTTGCAATCTGTAACGCTTACTTCCTCCCGGTTATGGCTTTGATGTTCCTTCTTATAGGACTTCTGATTCTTCTTATCTTCTTTGTTTCAAGAGGTAAGTCAGAACAGGAAGAAGCCGAAGAAAAATCTGAAGAAAGCAGCGATTCTCATGAGGATACTGTCGTTGATTATGAGGAAGATGTTTCATATGAGCAGGATGCATCACTCTATGAGCAGTATTACGCCGACGACAATGAAGCTGAAAATGACGCTAACGTCTGAAAATCGATATAAACGGCTGACCGTACACGGAATTCTGTGTACGGTCTGTTTTATGCTTTTATTCGGGATGTTTAAGAAAAAATGAATATTTTTTGAATTAACTATTGACATTGTATAAATGCTGATATATAATAAAATCAAGCCGAAGGTATACATTTAGGCTAAATTTATAAAGGAGGAACATATCAATGAAGGATTTCATCATCAACAACTGGGCAGAAATCGTTGCTTTCTTTGACAAGCTCTATGCAATTATTAAGCAGCTTCTTATCGAAGAATAAGCTTAAAACAAACACAGTTTATCTGTTTTAAAATTTGAAATTTTAAAATTGAAGCCGCCCTTAAAGGGCGGCTCTTTACTTTGTATAGAGAAAGGCTCAGCCTTTCTTTTTTAATGACCTGATTCCTACAATAAGGAAAAGTATCACAAAGAGATGTACAATTACATCAATGAAGAAATCCGATGTGAATTCTTCTCCGAGAAAAATGCCAAGGGGAATCAAGCATAGACAGTCAAAGATGTAAAATCCAAGTGAAAACTTCAGGTTGGAGGCGCTTTTAACAGTCAGTATCACTATACCGATGAAAATTGCAAGATAAACGGCAATAATTATATATGCAACAAGACTGGGAATAATATCAGATGCTGACAGGCGTAGTATCAATTCGGAAAATGAAAGGCTGAAATAGAAATTGAAGTTGTCTTTAATAATATATCGAACGATATAGATGATTCCGAGTATACCTGCAAGAGTAAAAGAGCTTGTTGCAGATTTTATATTGGTTTCATGCTTTTTGAGTATGTCTTCCTTAGTGAAATTTTTATTCATTACAATTTACCTGCCAATCAAATTTTGTAAGCTGACCCTCGCATAAAAGGTCGGGATAATTCCATTGCCGTAAAATTTCATATGTTACGATTGCAACGGAATTTGAAAGATTAAGGCTGCGCGCCTGACTGCGCATAGGAATTCTCAGGCTTGTTCCGGGATTGTTGTAGAGAATTTCTTCATCAATACCTGCATCTTCTCTTCCGAAGATTATGTAACAGTTTTCAGGAAATTCGGTATCTGTGAAGGTGTGTTGTCCCTTTGTAGTAAGGTAGAAGAAATTACCGTTTTTGTTTTTCTCGAAAAAATCCTCATTATTATCATAATATGTTATGTCAAGCAGGTGCCAGTAATCAAGGCCTGCTCTTTTTAATTTTCTGTCATCAACCGTGAATCCCATAGGCTTTACAAGGTGAAGCCTTGCACCCGTAGCAGCACAGGTGCGGGCAATGTTTCCTGTATTCTGAGGAATCTGCGGCTGCATAAGTACAATGTTAAGCTGTGGCATTTTTGTTACCCCTTTAAGTAGTGTGCTTCTCTATTATATCATTTAAAAATAAAAAATCAAATATGAATTACAATATTTTATCCGTATATTTAATTTCTTCAGACAGAAACTAATTTTACCGACCTTGTCGGAAGTGTTTTGAAATTTTGAAAGGATGAAATAATATGGAAATGAAAAGTATTATCAAGGGTGTAGGAATCGGTATGGCAGTAGGCGGAGCATCTGCTTATGTAAAAGGTATGGCAAAGGGTAGCGGTATGAAGCGTATGGCAAAGAAAAAGATCGGTGTTGCCATTAAGGCTGCCGAAGACCTGATGCAGGATATGAAATATATGTTCAAATAATATAAGTATATACTATGATAATGTAAAACACTAAATCGGAGACATTTTTATGAAGAAGATTGTTTGTATGATTCTTGCTGCAAGTCTGTTTTTGCTTTGTGCTTGTACAGGTAATAATAAAGAGTATGATAAAAGAGAGATAATTACCGATCCCGGATCTACAGAAAATACGTCGCTTACCGGATCTCCTGAAATTGAAGAGCTGACAAAGCATATTAATTTTTCTACTGTTGTTGATACGGAAAACAACTTTTCGGGATATCCTGTTGACTTTGGGAATATGGTAATCAAGGGGAAAGAAGACCCCTCTGCCTTGTCAGGTCTGTCACCCTTGCCGACGGTAGATTATAATGTAACCGAAAAGCGTAGTGACATAGCCATGTCAGATGAAAAATTCAGTCATTCTCATGGGCCGGCGTCGGATGGAAAGCCGCATCATACAGTTGTGGATTTTCAGAAGAACTTTGATAAATTCAGGGCATATACACTCGATATGAAAAGTGAAAAGAAGGTGCTTTACCTGACGTTTGACTGCGGATATGAATACGAAAATCTCACTGCATCGGTACTTGATACGCTAAAGGAGAAAAAGGTACCGGCGACATTTTTCTGCACACTTGATCATATAAAAAAAGAGACAGAAATAATAAGCCGGATAATTAAAGAAGGTCACATTGTCGGAAATCACTCGGCAACACATCCCTCATTTGCTGAAATCAGCCGCGAACAGATTATTAATGAGCTTGAGGAGACGGAAAACTATCTCAGAGAAAATTACGGCTATGCTTCTAAGTTTTTCCGTTTCCCTGCGGGCGAATATACCGAAAGTGCACTTGACGCAGTGGCTTCGATGGGGTATGTAAGCGTATTCTGGTCGGTGGCATATAATGACTGGAATGTAGACAAGATTCAGGGTAAGGATTATGCAGCAGAAACAGTGCTTTCCCGTCTTCATAACGGTGCAATAATTCTTCTTCACAGTGTCTCCAGGGATAATGCGGCAGCTTTAGGTGAAATCATCGATAAGGCTCGTGGCGAGGGATACGAATTCTGTGCCCTTACAGACCTTGAATCCTGACAGTTGCAAAAGTAAAAGCCGTCGGGAGTATATCCCGACGGCTTCACAGCACGTCAGCAACCGCAGTTGTTCTGACATCCGCAACCACAACCGTTGCCGGCAAGAGCGTTGCCGTTATCACCGCAGCAGCTCATTAAAACGAGAAGGATGATAATCCATGTGCAGCAGTTGCCGCCGAAAAGACCGTTATTACATGACATCGTGTAAACCTCCCTTCATCCTTACATCAACAGTATATGGCAGGGTATAAAAAGTGTTACATAAAAACCGGGAGGATTTACAGTGAAACAGAATAACAGACCTCAGACTCCTTTGGGCGAACCGATAATTGCACAGGATGAGACAAGGGCTTTCGGATATATAAGACAGAGCATAGCCCACGCAAACAGACTGTCTTCAGTAGTGGAAATAAAAGATAATCTAAACGAAAGTGTGCCTGAGAGCGAAAACAGTTCAATTTTCGGAAATGATGGTTAAAAGAGCAGTAAATTAACGCTTTGCAGCGTCTTGTCGGGTTGGGTTTTGTCGGAATTTCAGTAAAGGATATGTGTTTTTTTAATAACAATATGTAAATTTCGGCTCTTGTAATGCATCTTACGGTGTGATAATATATATCCGAAACAAGTTGTAAAATTTCCCGGTGGATAATCGGAGGTATTGCTTATGAGGCTTAAAGATATAAGAGAGGACAGAGATCTGACTCAGAAGGAGTTGGCTGAATATCTCCACATCAGACAAAATACTTACTCACAGTATGAGAACGGTCACAGAGAGCTGCCGATAGATATACTTATTGCTCTTGCAAGATTTTTCGGCACCTCTACAGATTATATTTTAGGTCTGACTGACGAGAAAACTCCGTACCCCGAAGCATTTATATCGCAGTAAACTGTAAAGGAGGAGATACTTATGAAAAAAATTACAATTGTAGGTTCAGGAAGCGTTGGCTCAACAATTGCCTATACCCTTATGGTACAGGGCCTGGCAAATGAAATATGCATGATAGATATCAACAGTAAAAAAGCTTACGGTGAGGCACTTGATATTCAGCAGGGCACACCCTTTTGTCATTCCTGTAATGTGTATTCCGGTGACTTTTCCGATGCCGAAAAATCAAATATTGTTATAATTACATCGGGTGCTGCAAGAAAGCCGGGCATGTCCCGTCTTGATCTTGCACAGATCAACATTGATATTCTCAACAGCATCACTCCTGAAATCACAAAATATGCACCCGAAGCGACATATATTATAGTAAGCAATCCCGTCGACATTCTTACTTATGTTTTCTGTAAAAACTCAGGTATACCCGAGGAGAGAATAATCGGTTCAGGTACAATTCTTGACACTGCAAGACTCAGAGCCCGTCTTTCAAAGATTTACGGTATCAATCAGCGTAATATTCACGCTTATGTTATGGGCGAGCACGGTGATTCTGCATTTGTTCCCTGGTCACTTGCCAACATTTCAAATATTCCCATAGCAGAATGCTCTTCATCAATTATCAGAGCAGACGGCAAGACTTATCCTGAGGTTGATTTTGATATCGTTGAAAAATATGTAAAAAATTCAGGCGCAAGAGTCATTCTCGATAAGGGAGCTACATTCTATGCAGTTTCTGCTTCGGTGTGTCACATATGCCACAGTCTTATGGGTGGTGTTGATACTCCGCTTACAGTTTCAACAATGCTTCACGGTGAATACGGTATCGATGATGTCTGCCTGAGTCTTCTGAACATTGTCGGTAAGGAGGGTGCCACAAGTAAGCTTCTTCTTCCTCTCACCACAAAGGAAAGGCTTGCTCTTAAAAAGAGTGCAGAATGCCTGAAGGAAATTATCAGGAGTGTAAAGTATTAATTCAGAAAAAAGAAAATTGCGGTTACAGTAAATTCTGTGACCGCTTTAATTTTGCCCGAAAAAATCAGCCGCAGGAATTTCTGCGGCTGATTTTTTATTAAAGCTTATTTTCTTTCAGCGCCGTAGTTGATTGTAGCAACCTCGTTTTCGGCATTTCTGAATTCAGGTGACCAGTGTTCGCCTGAATTGACAGCCTTGAAAGCATCAGCACTGAGGGCAACATCTACAGAAATTATACCGGATTTGTTGCCGTTTTCATCGAGCTTTGCGCAGTATGTGAAGCTGTATGCGCCGATTTCCTTGATTGAAGAGGGAATATAAAGATAGGTGAGACCTGATGCATAGTTGAAAGCATCAATACCGATAGTTTCGAGGCCTTCGGGGAGTGAGTTGTAGGTTTTTTCGCCCTTGTAGGAGACGATTTCCTTGAGAGACTCTGCCTTAAGGAAGGCGTGACGCTCGATGCTCCTGAGACCCTCGGGAAGTGAAATTTTTTCAAATTTACAGTCTGAGAAGGCAGAACGGCCTATTGTTGTAACTGTTTCGGGAACTACAAATTCCTTTTCGCCTTCATAAGCTGTGGGACAGCATAGAAGTGTTGTCATATCCTTTGTGTAAAGCACACCGTCAACTGCGCAGAAGTTTTCGTTTGTTTCGTCAACTACAAATTTTTTAAGCGCACGAAGGGTGCGGAAGGTTTCACCGCGAAGCTCCTTTACATCCTTGCCGATGTAAACTGTTTCAATGTAAGTATCCCACTCAAAGGGCTGGTAGGCAATTGAAGTAACAGTCTTTTCCTCATCACCGATTGTAAGCTCTGTTGCCTTTTCTGTATTGAAGAAGGCAGTAAGCTCAAAGGTACCGTCTTCCTTTTCTGTGTAAGTGAAGTCTTCGACATCCGGTTTCTCTGCATTAAATACAAGCTCTACCTCTTTGTCGAGAAGACCGCTGTCGTACTTGGGGGTCCACTCATAACCTGTTTCAACGTTTTTGAATTCTTCCTCGCTCATGGATATGTAGACCTGTTCGTATCCGAAAAACGCACCGTCTTTTTTCTCTACGGTATCAAAGAAAGCATGATGACCGATGTACTTTACAGTTGAGGGGATGCGCAGAACTGCACCGTCATTGCAATAGCTCATAGCGTCAGAACCGATATATTCAAGTCCGTCGGGAAGTGAACGGTAAACACCATCAAGCTTTGCAACGGCGCTGAATCCGGTTTCGTCTTCAGCTGCTGTGCTTGTCTTATAGGAATAAATATCTCTCATCCACCAGTTTCTCATAATTGCCATCGTCTCAATTCTTTTTACGCCTTCGGGCATATAGAGTGCTGTAAGGGGAAGGTCGTAGAAGGCGAGTTCGCCGATGGTTTCAACCGTTGCGGGAAGAACATAGGTAAGGATGTCTGCCTCGTATCTTGCACGGAACTCAAAGTTGTTTTCCTTGTTTTCGCTGTCTTCCCATATGGTGTCATTGTAACCGAATTTCTCACGCAGATGCTGGGAGTGGTTCATAGGATAGCAGATGATTTCTGTTTTATCCTTGTTGTACAGAACACCGTCAATATCGCAGTAGTATTCGTTTTCTTCGTCAACAATAATCTGTTTGAGAGCGCGGCAGGTAAAAAATGCTTTACCGTCAATTTCCTTTACACTCTTGCCGATGTAGATTTTTTCAACCTTTTCATCACAGTTGAAGCAGAACTGAGGGATTGAAGAAATAGGCTTCGTTTCATCCTTTACAAGGGTGAAGTTTGTTGATGCGTCAGGATTGTTCTTGTCGGTTTCGATAGTAATTGCGTAGTCAATATCGAGAGTTGAGATGTGACCTGTATTGTTGAATTTCACAAATTCAACGGTGCCGTCTTCTTTTTCGGCATATTCGAAGGGAGTACGGGAAACAACTCTGACACTGAAGAACATTGAAAGTCCGACAGCAATAAGAATAAGGATTGTAAATATTACTTTTTTAAGTGCAAAATTTGCAAACGGTTTATTGATGTGGGGTGCTGCGAGTCCGTCAATGTGATAGGTCCAGATTTCGTCATCCGGTACCTCGATGTTCACTTCAACGGGGGCAGTCATACCTTTAAAAACTTTGTCTTTTTTATTTTTCATATATATTACGCCCCCTTTTATCCGATGTAGCCGCCGCTTACTGTTTCGCCCTGCTCTTTGGCGAGCTTTTCAGTAACCTCGGCACGGCGCTGAAGCACCTTGATAACCTTGGTCTGCTTTTCATTGTCATAGTCCCAGAATATATAGGGAATAGTCATAAGCAGGAAGCCGATGATATCAATGATAAGCGGTACAGCGATAATTTTGAAACGGGCACTGTCAATATAGAGAACGTCCCAGTTGCTGTTGAAGCCGTATTTGAGAAGGAGAAGCGGTATGATAAGACCGACAAATGAGGTGATAGGACCGGTAAACCAACCGAAAACACCTGCAAAGCTTTCAAGTCTTTCACCTGAAAGATACATCTGATAGTCGCCGATACGTGTATTCATATCGTGGCCTGCAGTTGTTGGAATAGTCTTGGTCATTTCCATAAGGAACATAACTATGATACAGGCCATGCCGCAGATATGAACATTGTCACCGAAGAACCAGAAAGCACCGACTAAAAGCGCATTACCGAAGGCACGGGTCAGCTGATAGAAAATCATAATTTGCTTATAGTCGAATCTCTTAAGGAAGTAAGGCGCACAAAGATCAGGCGGAGTACCTGCAAAAGAGATAAGGTTAACAATGATTGTGTAGGGGAGACCTGTCAGACGGAAAGTATAAAGATATACAATCTGCGTAATTGCAAGCATACCGTTGCCGAGTGAGTCGATAAGACCTACGATGGTGTTGATAAGCAGATATTTGTTACGAAGAACACCGAACATACCTTCCCAGAAATTAATCTGAACCTTCTTTTCAAGAGGAGGCTGAGGAATTCTTTCCTTAAGTCGTCCTGCGTAGAACATAGTAATTATAGCAGGAACGATGAATGCTATAGGATATACATAGCGGTAAAGATTTATGTCGGCCCAATCGTTATCAAGTGAGTCAACGACAATGGGGATAATGATCGAAACGATAGTATGTACAAAGTGTGAAAGCTTAACGGGATAGGTGCGCACTAAAAGTCTTTCTTCCATGTTGGGGCTTATGGTTTTTGAAAGATTTTCAAGGTTGTTGCCGAAACCGAAGATGTTGAAGCAGGCAAACAGAAGGTTGGCAGTCCATACTCTTGTAACCATATCGGGGATATTGTAAAGAGGAAGCCAGCCTACAAGAATAACCATAATGCACTTGGGGATAACATCACAGTAAAGTGAATACTTGTATCTTCCGTATTTTGGGATAAGTTTCTTGCGGTAGAAAATGTTTCTTGAGCCGGCCCAACCGTTCCAAAGAATATGTGTGCCGAGAATCTTGAGTGCTGAAGAAGCGGTGATACCGACACTCTGCATATTGTTAAGATAAGCGATAAGCGGATTGGTTGAATAATCAAGGAAGGGGAACTTGCCCAGAATCATCACAAGACCTATGATTATAAGTGAGAAATAAAGTCCGTAGAACTTTCTTTCCGTCTTTTTAGGAAGGAAGCCAAGATTGTCGTTGATAATCCAGCCTATAAGAGTCCAGATGTAGTTCAGCGGCATATTGATAATACCGATAAACGAGAAGGTAAGATAGGGCAGCTTATAGTGATGCATAAACAGGTAACAGCTCGCCCAGAAGCCGATAGCCTCAAGCATTTTTGAACCTGTGTAGTTGCTTCCGACACCAAGGAAAATATCCTTGTATTCCCTGTAGGGAACATATTTGCCTTCAGCAGGTGTTTTCCAATGAGTTTTTACTTCGGAGAAAAATCTTCCGACTTTTCCTCCGCCGTTTCCTTTGCTCATTAACACACACTCCTTTTTCTATATAATTGTTATAATTATATCATAACGGGAATTAAATGACAACGATTTACACTGCTGAAAAAAAGATGATATATTTGGTTATTTTGCCATTTTTTATATAACACAGTGTAATAATTGATACGGACAATCAGCCTTTATTTTCAGTAGATTTAAGGTAAAAGATATAACATTTACTATATAAAATAAATTTATTAATATTGCGGTTTCTTATTGCTTTTATTGCGGGTATTATGATAAAATTAATAAGATAATCATATCAGGAAAGGATGGTTATTATGAGGTTGCTTTTAGCTGAGGATGAGAAGGAGCTTTCCAAGGCTTTGTGTGCAGTTCTCAAGCACAACAACTATTCCGTAGATCCCGTTTATAACGGACAGGATGCTCTGGATTACGGTCTGTGTGAAAATTATGACGGTATCATTCTTGATCTTATGATGCCGAAAATTGACGGACTTACCGTGCTGAAAAAACTCAGAGAGAACGGTATTTCCACTCCCGTTATTATACTTACAGCGAAAAGTGAAATAGAAGACAGAATAACCGGTCTTGACGCAGGAGCCGATGACTATCTTACAAAGCCCTTTGCTATGGGAGAGCTTCTTGCAAGACTCAGAGCACTCACAAGAAGAAAAAGTGAATTTTCACCTAATGTTGCATCCTTCGGAAACATTTCGCTTAACAGAGAAACCTTTGAGCTTTCTGTTGATAATGATTCGGTACGTCTCGGAAATAAGGAGTTTCAGATGCTTGAGATGCTTATGTCAAATCCGGGAAGGCTTATTTCTACCGAGCAGTTTATGGAACGCATATGGGGATATGAGACTGAGGCGGAAATAAATGTTGTCTGGGTTTACATCTCTTACCTCAGAAAAAAGCTTGCTAACCTTAACGCCAATGTTGAAATCAAGGCAGTAAGGGGCGTAGGTTACACCCTGGAGGAAAAGGAATGCTAAAAAAACTGCAGAGACGGTTTGTGCTCATCGCGATGATGGCACTGGCGTCGCTTCTTACCGTTCAGATGGTTGCAGTTAATGTTGCGAATATTTATCAGCGCGATAAGGAGCTTTGTAATATACTTGAAATAATAACCGACAATAACGGAAATCTGCCTTTTGATTATATGGGAAGACCAAACAGATTTGACCATTTTTTCAATCCCTTTGATACTCTGAAGCCGGGTAATGAAAGCTATATAAGCGCCCGCTATTTCGTAGTTGAAATGAGGAATAACCGGGCCGAAAAGATAATGATTGACCATATTGACGGCGTGACAAGAACAATGGCTTATGAATATGCCTCGCAGATTTACCAGACTCATGAGCCGGGATTCGGTTTGCTGGGAGTTTACAGATTTCATTATACTGTTCGCGGTGATTCCCATCTGATTGTGTTTGTCGATGCACAAAAGGATTTTGATGCTGCAGCAACACTGCTGTCAACATCGGTAATCGTCGGAATAATCACTCTTTTCAGTATTTTGCTTCCGGTTACACTGTTTTGTAAAATGGCGGTGCGACCTGTCGCCAATGCTATTGAAAAGCAGAAACAGTTTATAACCGATGCGGGACACGAGCTGAAAACACCGCTTGCAATTATTTCTGCTGACGCTGAGGTAATAGAGCTGTGTGAGGGCGAAAATGAGTGGCTGACGAGCATAAAGAATCAGACTCAGCGAATGAGCGTGCTTATAAAAAATCTTGTTAATCTGTCAAAGCTTGACGAGCTCAGCGACGGATTCAAGAAGGAGCGCTTCAATATCAGTGAAACCGTTTCTGAAACTGCTGATTCATTTGAAACCAAAGCAAAGCACGACGGTAAATACATTGAGGTTAACGTCACAGATAATATTATGTATTTCGGTTGTCAGGAGGAGATTATTCAGCTGGTATCAATTCTTTGTGATAACGCCATCAAATATTCGGATAAGGACGGCGTTATAAAGCTGAGTCTTTACAAGTCAGGTAAAAATATATGCATTGATTGCTATAATACCTGTGAGCACATTGACCCGTCTGCTACAACCAGGCTTTTTGACCGCTTTTACAGAACAGATGCCTCGCGCTCAAGAGATACGGGCGGCTACGGAATCGGTCTTTCTGTCGCAAAGGCGATAGTTGAGCGTCATAAGGGTAAAATCCGTGCTGTTGCTTCAGGGACAACGGCAATAACTTTTAAGATTGTTCTTTAATTAGTTTTATCAAAGTCAGAAGAAGGGGGAAAGTTATGCCTGAGCTTACTAAGGTTTTCAAAAGGCTTGAAAAAAAGTACATTATAACTCACGAACAGTATCAGCTTCTTGTAGAGGCTCTTGAGGGACATATCGTTCCGGACGCTTTCGGTGAAAGCACAATCAACAATATTTATTTTGACACTCCGGACTACCGTCTTATCCGTGCATCAATTGAAAAGCCGACGGTATATAAGGAAAAGCTCAGAATACGTTCTTACGGGGTTCCGACACCTGAAAGTAAGGTTTTTGTTGAACTGAAAAAGAAGTACAAAGGTATTGTTTACAAGCGCCGTGTTGATATGACCTATGAAGAGGCTATACGTTATCTCTACCGACACGAGGCGCCGCCTTCTCCCTCACAGGTTACTGCTGAAATCAACAGTTTCCTTGCTTTTTACAGAAAACTCAGACCGGCAGTATCTCTTTTTTATGACAGAACGGCATATTATTCAAAGGATGATCCGGAGCTCAGACTCACTTTTGATACCAATATCCGTTACAGGAACACTCAGCTTGATCTCAGCCGCGGTGATTACGGAACGGTTATAATGGACAGGAGTACTTATATTCTTGAAATAAAGTGTGTTGATGCAATGCCTTTATGGCTTACAAGGGAGCTTGACAGACTTAAAATTTACCCGTCGAGCTATTCGAAATACGGAACAGCGTATAAACATATGCTCTCAGAGAGCGTAGTTAAAATATCAGTGTGAACAATGGAGGATGTTTATTATGAGCGGTATTTTTCAATCGGTGATTTCACTTAATATCACAATTCTTTCTTTTCTCGCGTGTGTGCTTACTTCGATTGTTGTCGGTGCAGCAATTGCAGTTTCATACATGAAGACAAGTAAGCGTTATACAAACAGTTTTGTTGTGACTCTTGCACTTCTGCCGGCAGTTGTTCAGGTGGTAATTATGATGGTTAACGGAAACCTCGGTGCAGGTGTTGCGGTTGCCGGTGCCTTCAGTCTTGTGCGCTTCAGAAGTATTCCCGGCACGGCAAAAGAAATAGGCTTTATTTTCATTGCTCTTGCTGCAGGTCTTTCAACCGGTATGGGCTATATTGCATTTGCAATTATCTTTGTTGCAATTATGTGCCTTCTCAGTATTGTTTACGATAAGGTAGGCTTTGGCGGAAAATATGTTGCAAACAAGAAGAATCTTACAGTTGTAATTCCTGAATCTCTCGATTATACAGGCGTATTTGACGGCGTTTTCAAGAAGTATCTTGCTGAGTGGGAGCTCGTTAATGTTAAAACCACAAATATGGGAAGTCTTTTTAAAATAAAGTACGAAATCGCACTTAAGGACCCTTCAAAGGAGAAGGAGTTTATTGATGCACTCCGTTGTAAAAACGGTAACCTTGAAATCATCTGCTCAAGAGCAGAAATAAATCAGGAAATTCTTTGATGGGGAAGGAATAAATCGGAAGGTATTCTACAGAAAGGGCAGATAGCGTTGTACTGACATACACGGCTGTCGTTTTATAGCTTTATGCCAATTATTCCTTACAGATTTTTTAAAGTCTTAACAGTTGTATTTTTTGTTTTTATGCTGATGCTGATCCTTTCGGCATGCGACAGAAACAACGGTAAAGCGGTTACTTCTCTGACATACAGTGCATCGCTTTCTGATGTTCCGGAGAGCA
This sequence comes from Oscillospiraceae bacterium, assembly GCA_015066015.1. Lineage (GTDB taxonomy): Bacteria > Bacillota > Clostridia > Oscillospirales > Acutalibacteraceae > UBA6857. The sequence goes on along the minus strand of SVPE01000002.1, from coordinate 17,039 downwards.
CCACATTTCAACAGAGCACCGAAAGCACTCTTTCGGATGACGGGGTGGATGCATATGTTATTTTTGCCGATGAAAAAACAACCATCAACGGCAACGGAGTGACATTTGAAAACAATATTCTCACTATTACACAGGGCGGAATTTACCGTCTTGCGGGCACACTCACAGACGGTAAAATTTATATAAACAGTCCCGATGAAAACAAAAAGGTCAAGCTTCTGCTTTCAGGCGTAAGTGTAAGCTGCTCCGGTGATGCTCCGATATACATCGAAAACTCTCCCGATGAGACAGTGCTGATTCTTGAAGAGGGATCGGTCAATAGCTTTTCCGATACGGCAAGAGAGATACCTGCTGACAGTACGGATTACGCTACGGCGGCTATATATTCCAAGGACGACCTTCAGATAGAGGGGAGCGGTACGCTTAATGTAAACGGCAATTTCGGCAAAGGCATTTTCTCCAAGAATGATATCGACATACACGGTGGTATTATCAATATAAATGCTGCTGATGACGGAATCAGAGGAAAGGAAAGTGTCGAAATTGAAGGAGGTACGCTGAACATTGTCTGTGGCGGCGACGGAATCCGTACAAATGAAGAGACCGATATTGAAAAAGGATATATAAACATAAGCTCGGGTACTGTCAATATTGAAAGTAAGCTTGACGGCATTCAGGCAACATCAGACGTTGTAATAGCTGCAGGTGTTCTTTCCGTGAAAAGCGGAGGCGGTGCAACGGGAGCTTATGACGGTACCTATGAAAGCTTCGCTCCTTTTGGCGGCGGCAGACATCCCGAAAGCAGTATTTATTCGGACAACGAGACAGATGCGGCATCAACAAAGGGTATAAAAGCAGATGAAAGCATAACTGTCAGCGGAGGCTCGATTTATGTTGACAGCCTTGATGACAGTATTCACTCGCCGATTGTTACTGTCGGAGGCGGAGATTTGAGGTTGAAAAGTGACGATGACGGAATTCATGCCGATGAGCTTGTGACTGTTACCGACGGACAGCTTGCGGTCACTCAGAGCTATGAGGGCGTTGAAGGCCGTAATATAGACATCATCGGCGGTACACTCGTTGTCAATTCAAGTGATGACGGATTCAACGCTGCTTCGTCGGATTCTTCAGGTGCCGATGCTGCTAATTTTATGAATTTCAGTCTTCTCAATTTTAGGGGCAACCCGGGCGGGATGACGGATTATGATTCAAGCTGTAATATAGATGTCAGCGGCGGTACAGTTATCATAATTGCGCAGGGCGACGGTGTTGACTCTAACGGCAGTGTCACAATGACAGGCGGCAGAATGATAGTTTATGGGCCGACAAACGGGGGCAACGGTGCTCTTGATTACGGTGGAAGCTTTACGGTAAGCGGCGGCACACTCCTTGCAGCCGGTTCGGCGGGTATGGCACAGTCTGTGACCGGTGACGGTGTAGAAGTTCTGAATTTCTATGCTGACGGTACAGAGAACACGGTTTATGCAGTAACTGACAATAGCAGAAACTGTATTCTGGCTTTCACATCGGTAAAAAGGTTTGAAAGCGTTGTTCTTGCAAGTGACAGAATAAGTCAGAACGAAAGCTATAGCTTTTTCTCCGGAGGAAGCGTATCGGATTATACTGAAAACATTTACGGCATATGCTTTGACGGAGTGCACAGCGGAGGAACACTTGAGGCAGCTCTATCTTGACAAATGCTCATAAAAGTGATAAAGTATCTAAGTTATATTTATTTAAAGGATTGGTGAATTAAATGTCAGGTCATTCAAAATGGAGCACCATTAAGAGAAAGAAGGAAAAAACCGACGGCGCAAGAGCCAAGGTTTTCACAAAAATCGGCAGAGAAATTGCAGTTGCAGTCCGTGACGGCGGCCCCGACCCCTCGTCAAACTCAAAGCTTAAGGACATTATTGCAAAGGCTAAAGCAAATAATGTGCCCAACGACAATATCGAAAGAATCATCAAAAAGGCTTCAGGTGAATCTTCAAGTGCAAACTATGAGGAAATTATGTATGAAGGCTACGGTCCCTCTGGTATTGCAGTTATCGTTGAAACTCTTACTGATAACCGTAACCGTACAGCAGGCGAAATGCGTCACTACTTTGACAAGAACAAGGGTAATCTCGGTCAGCAGGGCTGTGTTTCCTTTATGTTCACCCGTTATGGCGTAATCGTAATTGAAAAAGAGGATGTCGACGAGGATCAGCTTATGGAGGATGCACTCGAGGCAGGTGCAGTTGACTTCCTTACCGATGAAGAGGATGTATATGTAGTCCGCACGGAGCCTAACGACCTCGGCCTTGTCCGTGACGACCTCGAAGCAAAGGGTTATGCCTTCGTTTCAGCAGAGGTTGAGTACACACCCAACACACAGACAGCCCTTACAAGCGAGGATGACCTCAAGTGTATGGGCAAGCTTCTTGAAATGCTCGAGGACAACGACGACGTTCAGAACGTATGGCACAACCTCGAAAACGAGGACGACCTTCCCTGATGATAAAAAGCACCCGTGAGGGTGCTTTTTTGCTTAATAACGGAGGATAATGAAGGATAATTATTTGCTTTTCTGATTAAGATAATCTTTCAACACTTTATTTATATACTGTGAAAATGAGCGGTCATCTTCATCAGCCAACTCACGGATTTTTATAACAACATCGCTGTCGAGAGTTATGCTCACTTTTTCTTTTAACGGTTTCATTTTACCATCTCCTGTTAAAATCATATAAAAAGCATATCATAAAGCAGTATTTAATATTGACAAATAATATAAAGTAGGATAAAATACTACCATATAGATTCGTTCTCAAGGCTAATCTCAAGTATTCATATTTTGTACATACTAAGTTCAAAAATAACAAGTAAGAATATATTGTAGGAATATGCATCGGTTGATTGCCGATTGTTCATATACATAATAAACGTTAAGCGAATAAGGAGGAAAGAATAATGAAAAAAATGAAATCATTAATGTTGCTTATTGCAACAATGCTTATGCTTACGGTTGTGTTCTGTATGAACGCAAGTGCGGCTGAGTGGGTTGAAGTGCCTTATAATGAAAACGCTCAATACACCTTTGATGAGGAAACCGCTGTTATGGTTATTAAGGGTGAAGGAAAGCTGAATGGCTCATATTTTTCAGATGTCTGCCCTGACCATTATGCACCCGAAGATGATGTTTTCGGATGCACCTGCTGGAAAGCCTTTGATGAAGCTTTAGATCCTTTCGATACAGTGCCTCCCGGTCAAGACCTTGCTGTAAAGGTAAAAACACTAATAATTCAGGAGGGTGTTACCTCTGTCGATACCCGTGCATTTTGCTACTTCAAAAATCTTGAGGTTGCAATTCTCCCGCAGAGCCTTACAGAAATTCCTGCAGGTGCTTTTGATGGCTTGAAGAAGCTTCATACTGTTGTTCTTTCAAATTCTATTGCAAAGATAGAACACAGAGCCTTTAACAATTGTGAAAATCTCAGAAATATCTATATGGCTGACACTTTGGAGAAGGTTGAAAAAACTGCATTTGAAGGCTGTGATGAAACAGTTGTCAGAATTCCTGCAACAGCAGAGATTTATGAATATACTCCGCCGAAAGAACCTTGGCCGGATGTGCCTGCTAATGTTACTGTAGTTCCCGGTACAGACTCAATAACAGTTACATGGGATAAGGTTGACAGTGACATTGACGGCTATAGTGTCAGCTATCATACCAATGTGGGTGGAGACCGAGCAACAATTAAAACTACTGAAACATCATGCGCTTTTGAAAATCTTAAAAGCGGAGCCAGATATACTATTTATGTGCAGGCATATAAGAAAACAGAAAAAAGAGATTATTACAGCGATAGTAATCGGGCCTGGACTGCAACAATACCCACAAAGCCTGATATTGTTAAGTTAACTCAGAGTGCAAATGCGATAAAACTCGATTGGTCAGGAATTATTAACTCTGAACGCCTTTCGGGATTCAGACTGTATGAAAATGTAGGCGGAAAATGGACTGTAAAAGTAAACTCTATAGCAAAAACAAGTTATACTTTTGAAAATCTCAAGCTCGGTTCATCACATACATATGCAATCCGTCCTTACATAAAAACTATCAGCAGTGGAGTTGTTTGGGGTGATTACACAATTGTTACAGCTACTACCACTGCCACCACTGTAACTTCCACACCTCCCGCCACCGTAACCGCCAAAGCCACCTCACCCACAAAGGGTAAAATCAACCTCACCTGGAACAACGTTGATAGTGACATTGACGGCTACAGAGTTTACTACAAGGTCGGTAACGGTGCATATCAGATTTACAAAAACTACGCAACAGCTCAGAATCTCACCTTCTCAAATCTCAAATCAGGTACCAAATACACCTTCGCTGTCCGTGCAGGCATCAAGACAAGCGGCGGCATCGTATGGAGCGGATATAATGAAGCTGTTGTCACAGTTAAATAAACACCAAAATAGCCGCGGAGAAATCCGCGGCTTTATTTTTTGCCTGTGCAAAAAGGAAAATCCGCCGAAAATCGGCGGATTCGCATAAGACTATTTATAAAGTAATTAAACAAAAACTTTCAAATATAAATTATGCTTCTTCTGACTCCTTCATTTTTGCAAAGCATTCGCTACAGAAAACATCTCTGCCTTCTGTGGGCTGGAAGGGAACCTTAGCTTCGCCGCCGCAGCTTGCGCAAGTTGCAGTGAAGAGCTCACGTGCGGGTCTTGCAGCATTCTTGCGGGCGTTACGGCATTCCTTGCAACGCTGGGGCTCATTCTGGAAACCCTTTTCAGCGTAGAATTCCTGCTCACCGGCTGAGAAGATAAAGTCGGCGCCGCATTCTTTGCATTTGAGTGTTTTGTCTTCGTACATGATTTTTTACCTCGCTTGAATTTTAGTTGCCCCTTTCGGATTTGCACCGATTATTTTTTTGTGCTCTGCTTGAGCGTCGGGCATATTTTCAACTGAGCTTTTCTCTCAGCTTTTTCCTGACTCGCTGAAGGGTGCTGTCTACGCTTTTTGCAGTGCAGCCCTCTTTATCAGCTATTTCCTCATAGGACATTCCTGCAAGGAAGTGGAGAAAAATACTTTTCTCCTTTTCAGTAAGTGTCGTTTTGATAAGTCGGTAGATTCTGTCGCTTTCAGCCTGGGAAATGAGATTATCCTCGGGTGAAGCGTTTTCGTCTACAAGTACATTTTCACTGTCGAGCGATACTGTAAGTTCCTGAGGAATATGCTTGCCGGAGCTTGCCATCCTGACGGCGCTGATTATGCGGTTACGCATACAGTGATTCGCAAAGGTTGCAAAGGATGCTCCCGTACCGACTTTGAAGGCATATACAGCAGAGATGAGTCCTAGCATACCCTCCTGAGTAAGGTCGTCTTTCTCTGACGACGGACTGCAGAGGCGGTTGGCGTGATACTCTGCCTTCGGAAAATATCTTTCACTCAGAACCGAAAAAGCCGTTGCATCGTTTTCTCTTGAGAGGAGAACAAGCTTTTCATCTTCTAAAAAAGAATAATCCAACATCTGACTGCCTTTCTGCATATAATTTAATTATGAATATTATATATCAAATGTTTTGTCAAGTCAACATAATTTTTATACAAAATGCACAAGGTTTTTTTGTGTCATTGTGCTAAGTTTTTGGAGTTTTACACCATTTTTACTTATATTATCGTTCCGCCGCCTACAACATAATCGTCGGAATATAAAACAACAGACTGCCCTTTGGCAATTGCTCTCTGAGGCTCATCAAATACAATGTGCAGAAGGTAGTCGTCAACCTGTGTGACTGTTGCCCATTGCTCAGCGTGCTTGTAGCGCACTTTTGCCTTGACGCGCAACGGCAAATCGAGTCTGTCGCAGGTGATTAGGTTGATATCTTCGGCATAAAGCTCAGTTGTAAAAAGATTTTCGTTGCTGCAGAGAACAACACGGTTGTTTTCGGTATCCTTTTCTTTTACATACATAGGTGCAGGCAGGGCGAGACCGAGACCTTTCCGCTGACCGACTGTATAGCGTATAATTCCCTTGTGAGTTCCGAGAACTCTGCCGTCGGTAGTGACGAAGTCGCCTTCAGGAAAATTGATCCCCGTTTCTTTTTCAATGAAAGCCGCATAATCTCCGTCGGGCACGAAGCAGATGTCCTGACTTTCTCCTTTGTCACGTACAAGCTCCATTTCGGAAACTCTGCTTTTTACTTCATCCTTTGAAAAGTCGCCGAGGGGAAAGAGAGTATGGGAAAGTTGATGTTGCGTCAGGCAGTAAAGTACATAGCTCTGGTCCTTGATGGGGTCTGCTCCTTTTCTGAGCAGATATCTTCCGCTGTTTTCGTCTTTTTCTATGCGGGCATAGTGTCCCGTGGCAATATAGTCAAAGCCTCTTTCCAGTGCGAGGTCGAGCATAGCGCCGAATTTAAGATTTTTGTTACAGACTATGCATGGATTTGGCGTGCCGCCTTTTTTGTACACATCTATGAAGTTTTCTATAACCTTTTCATAAAAGGGCTTTCTTAAATCAAAAACCTCGAAGGGGAGATTCAGCTTTTCTGCCGCCCTTGCAGCATCTTCTACAGCTTTTTCACTGTCAGAGCCACTTTTGTAAAAGCAGCAGTTTACTGCAGTAACGTCATAACCCATATTTTTAAGCACATGAGCTGACATTGCACTGTCGATTCCGCCACTCATTCCGAGCATAACCTTTTTCTGCATGACAATTCCTCCGGGTGAGAATTAAAGTGAGTAACAGTAAAATTATATAATTTAAGTACTAAGTTGTCAAGGATATATGTCTTGCAAAGAATTTCTTATCCGGAAACATAATTAAAAGCAAAAAGTTTATAAAATGGTAAAAATTAAAGCTCTTTTTTTCTTGCTTAACACAAAATTATGTATTATAATATATAATTAGATTTTATATATAAGATTTTATTATGTGGAGGTAGTTTATGGGCAAGATTCTTATTGTCGATGATGATGTGGCTATTGCCGGTCTCATTTCTGATGTGCTTGAGGACGAAGGCTTTGAAACAGTTGTAAAAAATGACGGTAAAAGTGCATATGAATACATAATGACAAACAGTAGGGAGATTTCTCTTATTACGCTTGATATTATGATGCCTGAAATTTCGGGTCTTGAAATCTGTAAATTTGTCAGAAATCATGTTGAGTGCCCGATTATTTTTGTTTCTGCAAAGGGCAAAACCGTTGACATGGTGCTCGGACTTGAAACAGGTGGTGACGATTACATTTCAAAGCCCTTTGTCATTGATGAGCTTGTTGCCAAGGTAAAGGCAAATCTCAGAAGAGAGCAGCGTCACAGCTCAGGTGCTGACGGTGACAGAATAAAGGTAGGAGACATTGAGATTTCAATAGGCTCATTCGAAGTGAAAAAATGCGGGCAGAGCATCCCGTTTTCAACAAGGGAGTTTCAGCTTCTTCAGTATCTTATGGAAAATGCAGGAAAGGTGCTTACAAGAGAGCAGATTTTTGCTCACGTATGGGATACTGAGTTCGGCGATATCGGTACTGTTGCAGTAAACATCAAGAGCATCAGAGATAAAATAGACCCTAATAACGAATACATTAAAACAGTTTGGGGCGTAGGATATAAGTTTGTGAAAAATGTAAAGTAAGAGGTGAAACAAATGAAGCAGGATAAAAGAGCATCGTTTCTGGTTGTGCTTATCTTGCTCGCGGCGGTTACGGCTTTCGCTTTTTCTTACAACTCTTCAGTTACGGCAGCTGTTGCAAACGCTGCTTACAACGATAATGAGACGCTACTTGCATATAACAACGAAATCATCAAAAAGCTTACGGCAGAGCCTTCGGTAAATACATGGACAGAAATAGTTGAGCAGTATGAGGATGTTGTAATTGTTATTGAAAACAGTGAAAACGACGTGGTTACAAAATCCGTCGGCCGCACATGGTCGGCACTTGACGTGAAGGTGCAGACGCCTTTTCAGTATAAGGGTAACGCTTATCTCATAAAGTCATCAGTTTATCTTCTGCGCGATTATATTACCGATGTGCGCGTGCTTGTTCAGTTTGTTTTTATTGAGTTTCTTATAGGTATGTCGGCAATCAGTCTGCTGGTATTCATAATTTACAGTATTATGCTCAGACCCTATAAGCTTATTTACAAAGCAATAGAAAATTACGATAAAACAGGCAGACTTGAAAAGATAGTAATAAAGGGATACGCAGGTCAGGTTTACCGTAGGTTTGTTTCCATGACAGAAAATCTGACAAGACAGCAGAATAATCAGCGGCGCATAATTGCGTCTATTTCCCACGATATAAAAACACCGCTTACCTCTATTATGGGTTATTCGGAGAGGCTTAAAAACGATAACATCTCCAGGGAAAGAAAAGAACATTATCTTGATACGGTTTATTCAAAAAGCCGCGAGATTCATCAGCTCGTTGATGAATTTGATGAGTATCTCAGCTACAATCTTATAACCAATCTTAAAACCGAGACTGTCAGTATGAAAGACCTTGTGCAGACAGTAAGAGCAAACTATGCCGACGAATTTGAAGCAGCAGGGGTACGTTTTTCTGTTGAAAACCGCTGCAGGGAAAAGGATAAAATTCACCTTGATATGCAGAAGTTCAAGCGTGTGCTCAGCAATATCTATTCGAATTCCTACAAGCATATGGATAAAGAAGAAAAAGTCATCTCGACAATTTTTTCTTCTGACAGAAAAATGTTTTACATAAACATTTCAGATAACGGCGAGGGCGTAAGCGAGGATAAGCTTGAAATAATATTTGAGCCGCTTTACACATCTGATGAGGGCAGAAAAGTGGCGGGTCTCGGCCTTGCAAACTGCCGCGAAATCGTTTCTGCACACGGTGGTAATATTTACGCCAGGGCATCTGATTTCGGGGGACTTGAAATCTGCATAGAGCTTCCGAGGCAATAAATAAATATTTACAGAACGGAGATTTCCGATGAATAAGGAAAAGATAGTAACAGTATTGAATAAAACGGTACAAAGTATTACGCCGTTTCTTCTTAAAATAAAAGACTTTGTTCTTAAGCACAAGATTATTACGGCAGTTGTGAGTGTAGTACTTGTGCTTGTGATAGGTGTAACGGCTTTCGTGTTTGATAAGCTCAACAGAATCAATTACGACGACGGAACGAATCTTGTTCCCGTTTATACCGAGCCGACTCAGCCGACAACTGCGCCTTACACCACTAAAAAAACAAAGTACACATCCTACAAATCCGGTGACGGCAGTACTATTTTTGTTGACGGCTCATATATAAACAAAGCGGGCGCCGCCATACTCAGTGACGGTACTACAATTTATCCTACGGGTATTGTTGTATTTCCTGACGGAAGCTTCATTATGGGGTCAGGTATAAAGGTTTCTCCTGAGGGAATCGCCACATTTTCAAACGGCAGTCAGCTTCATATGACTGTGTTTTCAATTATGAAAGACGGCAGAATTACAACAAAAACTCCTGACGGTACAATAAATATAGTAAATAATGTTGCTGAGAATGCGGTCATCAATTCTTCTCAGGGCAGCACTCAACTCAATCAGGCAACCACATCACCAAATTTTATACAGAACAATCCCGGTTACAACAATGAGTACGAGGAGCCTGTATACGACACAGACATTGACGAGGATTTTGACGATATTCTTCAGAATATCCATAACAGCGGTAATTCTGATATTGCCGACGAGCTTGAAGAAAACGATCAGGCAATTGAGCAGAACAGAAACAACAATGAAATCTGGTACAGTGATGATGTTGTAAACATTCTTTTGCTCGGCCTTGATGAGGGCGGCAGAAACTACCCCTATCGCAGATCGGATGCTATGATTGTTGCAAGCATAAATAAAAGGACGAAGGATATCAAGCTTGTTTCCTTTTCAAGAACTGCCTATGTCGCAATTGACGGTTATGCAAATACCAGACTTAATCACGCTCACGGCTACGGCGGAGCTCCGCTTGCTATAGATACCATTGAAAAGAATTATAAAATCAGAATAGACAATTACATCAGCACCACATTTGAGGCATTCCAGCAGCTTATTGACTGTCTCGGAGGCGTTGATATCGGACTTACTCAGGCTGAAATAAATGACGATACAATGAGATATGTTCTGAAGCTTCAGGGTTACACAGACCTTGTTCCCGGCACATACACTCTCAACGGATATTCGGCACTCAATTATGTAAGACTCCGCAGTATCGACAGTGACAGAGAGCGTACCCAGAGACAGAGAAACGTTCTTACATCTCTTGCGGCAAAGGCAAAATCAATGAATATTTTGCAGCTTAACAATGCTCTTAACGAGATTCTTCCCCTTGTGACAACTGATCTTACCAAAACAGAAATTCTTGCTCAGGCAATAAATGTGCCGTCATACCTTTCAGGAAACATTGAGCAGTATGTTTTGCCGCATAAATCATCTGCACTTCAGGTTATTGATGATTTTGAGGTTGTTCTTGTAGATTGGCCTGATGAAATCGCATACACTCACGAAGTTTTCTATTCAGGAATGGATGTTAAATATGTCACGGGCTGATGAGGTGCATTATGACACTTAAAAAGAATGATGATATACGACTTGAAATTACCGCTTTCACTTCACAAGGAAGCGGTATCGGTCGTTTTGAGCAAATTGCGGTTTTTGTTGACGGGACAGCACCGGGTGACCTTATTACCGCACATATTATAAAGGTAAAGAAGAATTATGCAATCGGTAAGGTGCAGAAATTTCACAAAAAAGCGCCCTTCAGAATTGAGAGTGACTGTGAGGTTGATTCCCGTTGCGGCGGATGCGCCTACAGATATATCACATATGAAAAGGAGCTTGAAATCAAGCGTCAGGGTGTAAACGATGCAATGAAGCGAATCGGTGGAATTGACATCGAATGTGAGGAGATTCTGCACATAGAAAAGCCTGAGAATTACCGTAACAAGGCGCAGATTCCCGTCGGAATCAGTGCAGAGGGTAAAATCATAGCTGGCTTTTATTCAAAAAAGAGCCACCGTATAGTTGACTGTGATGACTGTAAGCTTCAGAACAAGGACTTTAGTTTAATTATAAAGGCTGTTAAAAAGTACATTTATGAAAATCCCGTTACCGTCTACAATGAGGAAACCGGTGAGGGACTTATAAGGCACGTTTATTTAAGAAAAGCCGTTAAAACGCAGCAGATTATGGTCTGTATTGTGATAAACGGAAACAGTATACCTAAAAAGGACAGGCTCATTGAGTCTCTGCTCGCGACGGGTCTTGGGATAAAGTCAGTTGTGCTCAATAAAAATAAAAAGGACACCAATGTTGTTCTCGGTGACGAATGTGAAATAATTTACGGCAGTGAATTCATCGAGGATGAGCTTTGCTCACTCAGGTTCAGGATATCTCCGCTTTCGTTTTATCAGGTCAATCCTGAGGGAACAGAGCTGCTTTACGGTAAAGCAAAGGAGTTTGCCGGGCTTAAGGGTGACGAGGTACTTCTGGATCTTTACTGCGGAGCCGGCACAATCGGACTTACTATGGCAGAAAGCGTAAAGCAGGTTATCGGCGTGGAGATAATTCCTCAGGCAATTGAAAATGCTGTGGAAAATGCTGAAATCAACGGTATCAGAAATGTCAGATTTATCTGCGACGATGCGAAGGGTGCCGCAAAGACACTTTATGATGAGGGTATTCGTCCCGACGTTATTGTTGTTGACCCTCCGAGAAAAGGCTGCAGCCGGGAGGTGCTCGAGACAGTATCCAGAATGGCACCTGAAAGAGTCGTCTATGTTTCCTGTGATCCGGCAACCCTTGCACGTGATTGCGGAATAATGAAGGAGCTGGGATACAATACGGAAAGACTTTGTGCGGTTGATATGTTTCCGAGAACGGTGCATGTCGAGACGGTTGTTCTTTTGTCCCAACGCAGACCGGACACACATATCGACATAAAGCTTGACCTTTCAGAGCTTGATGTTACTGCCGCTGAAACCAAAGCAACATATCAGGAAATCAAGGATTATGTGTTTGACAAGTTCGGATTGAAAGTATCAACTCTTTATATTTCACAGGTTAAGGCTAAGTGTGGTATCATTGAACGTGAGAACTACAATAAAGGCGAAGGCAAAAGCCGAGTGCCCCAATGTCCACCCGATAAAGAAGAAGCTATTATGGATGCGTTAAAGCATTTTAAGATGATATAATCATAAACAACAAATATTGTCTTTATTTAAAAAACTACGATGAAAAAGTTGTTATGATTTGAGGTAGAAAAAATGTATCTTAAATATATTCAAATTGTTAATTACAAAACTTTGAAATCTTCAATTTTCAAATTTGAAAAAGGTGCTAACACAATAATTGGTGAAAATGATTCTGGCAAAAGCAATGCTATGACTGCAATTAGAATTTTGCTCGATAATACATTTTTTTATAACGTTAAAAGAATGAAAGAAAGTGATTTTTCAAATTCTTTAGGTGATTGGAGAGGTCATTGGATTATTGTATCAGCTTTTTTTGATGAGATAACCGAAGAAGATAAAACTAATGAAATTTGTTCTGAGATAATACCGGAAAAAGAAGATAAAGAATTCCTTAAATCATATATAAGGTGTGAAAACAACAATTTTGGTACACTAACACTGTTTATTCGTCCTATAAAGAAAATAAGAAGCAATTTGCACAATGCAAAAAACAAAGAAGAATTTGAAAAAATAAGGGCAGGTATTTCATTAACAGACTATGAGTTTTATTATACATCACGTTCTCAAGCAGATTTCACTGATATAAATGTATATAACGAAATAGTTGGAGATTTTGATAAAGGAATATATGCTGATCCTGAAAACGCAAATTCAGAATTGCTTGGTTGCAAAATAGATATTATGAATATATGGCAACATATATCATTGGTATTTATTGATGCTTTAAGAGATGTTGAATCTGAACTGAGAAAACCAAGAAATCCCATAAGAAGAGTTTTTGATATAATACAAAATGATGTTGAAAAAGAGTCTAAAGATTCAATCACAGATAAGATTCATGAACTCAATAGTATTATTTCTTCAATCCCTCAAATTTCTAATATTGGAAAAGAGGTAAATAGCAAATTACATGAAATAGTGGGTTTAGTATATTCACCGGAGGTTTTGGTTGAATCAAAGTTAAAAGAAGATATTGACTCATTGGCTAAATATTTATCTGTTTCTCCTGCTGAACAAAAAGATGTAGATTTGCTTGGTTTAGGCCACTTAAACATTTTGTACATTGCGCTAAAATTAGTTGAGTTTGAGTATAACAGAAATCATGAAATATTAAACATAATGATTATAGAGGAGCCAGAAGCTCATATACATACTCATATACAAAAGACATTATTTGATAATTTAAAGGTCCTTAAAGATTATACTCAAGTTATTATGACAACACATTCTAATCAATTGTCGGAGGTATCCGACATTACAAAAGTTAATGTTCTAAAAATTAATGATAATATAACAGAAGTAATGAGCCCATGTGTGGGGTTAGATGATTTTGGGGAAAAGGAGCTCGAACAAAAAGACTTACCTTTGAGTTTATGCTTAAAGAGATATTTGGATGCAAAAAGGTCGGTACTTCTTTTTTCTAAAGGCGTGCTTTTAGTGGAAGGTGATGGTGAAGAAATATTATTGCCCGCCTTGGTTAAAAATATTTTTGGTGTTTCAATCGATGAATTAGGCATAGGATTAATCAATGTTGGAAGTGTTGGATTTGAAAATATTGCTTCTATTTTTGCCCCTGAAAGACTAAAAAGACACTGTGCAATAATTACAGACTTAGATGCAGTTGTATCTGGAGCAGAAAAAAGCAAAGAAAACGCAGCTACTCTTGGGAAAACACGACAAGACAAACTTAATAGGCTTTTCAGTGATAATCCTTGGGTTGAAATGTTCTATGCGCCACATACATTTGAAGTGGATTTTGCTGCTTACGAAGAGAATCAAGAATATATAAAAGATATAATAAATTCTCATTACAAAAAAGAGGGAACCAAAGAAAAACACATCACAGCATTAACTGAAAGTGAAGCAAAAAGGTACGATACTGTTTTAACTTTAGCCAAAGGAATTGGTAAGGGGTGGTATGCGACTCTTTTAGCATCTAAAGCTGATTGCAGAGCAATATTACCTCCATACATATTGAAAGCAATTGTTTTTGCTTCTCAGAGCATTATTAATGACAACATTATTTGGAAAATGCTTTGCTATTCTATAGACGGTTATCCTGATGAAGAAACAAAAGAAATTAAAGAAAAAGTGAAAAATGCATGTGATTCTGAAGAAAAAATAACGATAATTAACGACTTCATTGGAAATTATCCTGATGATATGTTTTCACAATTTATGTTAAGCAGAAGGGAACTTTTGAATGAATAGCTATCCAAGCTTTTTGGAAAAACTGAATGATAAACAGCGTGAAATTTGTATAAGTCAAAACAACTATGTTTTAACAGCATGTCCAGGAAGTGGAAAAACACGTTTAATAACATATAGACTCGCTTATCTACAATGGAAAAATTCAAACTCACGCAAATATAACATAGCTATAACATATACTAATCGTGCTGCAGAAGAGATTGAGCATCGATTAGATGAAATGGGAATTGATTTATCTTCTGTTTGGACCGGTACCATTCATCAATTCTGTATGCACTTTATTATAAGGCCATATTCTATGTACTCTAAATACCTGAAAAAAGGCTATAAAATTATTGATGAATATGTTAGAGATGCTTATTGTCGAGAAATAGCAAATAAATTAAGGATAGATTGTGGATATGAAGATCCTTTAAGTTTCCCAAAAATTAAAGTCGAGTATTACAGAAAACTTTATGCAAATAGAGAGATTGATTTTGATTTAATACTAAAACTTTCATTAAGTCTTTTGCGAGAAAATCCGTTTATTGCTGAAAATATTTCATCAACAATTTGCAGTCTTCACATAGATGAGTTTCAGGATACAAACAAGTTGCAGTATGAAATATTGGCTGAAATTGTAAATAGCAATAAAAGCATAAATGTTATGTTTGTAGGTGATACAAATCAAGGGATCTTTGGTGGTCTTGGTGGAGAAGCCAAAAAGGCAAAAGATTTATCTGAACTTTTTCAAATAAAATTTCACGAAGATACCCTTTCAGGATGTTATCGTTCAACTAATCGTATTATTGATTTTTATTCTAATTTTGAGGTTTCTAAAACAGGTGCTCATTCTTTATCTGATAAAAAAGAAACAAAAGGAATAATCAAACATAATACCTTAGTTTCGAAAAATAATATTGCGAGAGAAATAAAATTGATAATTGAGCAGCAAATTATCAATGGTGTTCCTGATAAAGAAATATGTATTGTAGCTCCGCAATGGCATATGATATTTGATGTTGCAAATATTCTTAAAACTGAGATGCCAATGATGAATTTTGATGCACCAGATATTAGTGCTTTTAAATATGATCCTCTGAATCCGTTTTATCTTTTAGCTAAGTTGTTATTTACAAAATCGGGAAAAAGAGTACAAATAAGAAAGAGAATCGCAAGCGAGGTTCTCGATATTCTGAGGAATGATTATCAAATTTATATAAATGATTCTTTTGATAATTATAGTTTGCTTAAAACGATTAATAATTGTAAGTGCATTGTAGATGATGGATTAGAATTTTATAAAGAATCAGTATTCACAATTCTTAATACAATGAATGTGGATTTGGAAACGGAGAAACGATTGCAAAAAATATTTCAAGATTTTATAGATAAATGCAGCGATAGAATAAAAAGATATAAATTGTCAAGAGACTATAGTGATTTCTGCAAATGTTTTATGGAAAAAAGTGGAATCGTAATTAATACAATTCATGGAGTTAAGGGTGAAGAATATACAACAGTAATTGCTTTTGGATTACTAAATGGTATGTTACCAAATTGGTCATATATTTTACAAGAGGACAAAAAGCCCCTTCGTGAAAGTGAAACAAAGAAACTGTTATATGTACTTTCCTCTAGAGCGAAAGAAAACCTGTTCTTGTTTAGCGAAAAAGGTTATTTTACTAGAGGTGGAACTGAATATACCCCTACTGATGAATTGAAATCTGTTTATTTTGATTATGATTAAACAAAACAATCCACACATTCGACAAAGCTTCCTTTAATTTGTACAATGAAGCTACAAATTTAAAGGAGGCTATTTTTATGTCAAACGAAAATTCTATCAGTTACCGCCGAGTTGGTGATTATCTCATCCCTAACCTCATCTTACCGCCTGAGGAAGCAAACATCACCCTCGGCAAATGGGGAATGATGCACAAATCTTATCTCGAAAAGCACAAAAAGTCACTGTTCAACTCGCTGATTATCCAAGGTAAACTATATCAGCACTGTGCCGATATTGAAAATCAGGCAAGGGATATGTATGATACCCTCATTGAGCAGATGAAAGAAAGCGAAGGTGTCACCGAAGATTTAAAAGAGCATAATCAATGGGAATGGATACAAAGAATGGAAAACATTCAGCAACGGGCAAGAGAGATTGTGTGTGAAGAATTAATTTTTAACTGAAAATGACAAACAGGTGGTCACAAAAACCACCTGTTTTCTACTATATGAATCCATCTTACTCGAAAAATTTTTAGTCTATTATAATGTTGTCCTTTCGCTTATACAGTATTACTAAACTTGGAATAAACGAAACAACCATAAGCACAAACACGCTTAGTACAACAAACAGATAATCGCTTTGCGTAAAGTAGTGAGTTATTGTGCCTAAAATATTGAAGCCCTTTTTAATTATCAACCATGTCATTGGCACTGATAATATAGCTCCGATGGAGAAAGCCGCTACTAACTGTAAGAGCAGGGATGCTATCAGTTTTCGGAAACTCAATCCGTTGATTCGATAAAGCGTATATGTCGAAAGGCTTAATCTTGTCTTAATGACAAGCTGAATCAGAAGCATCGTAAAGGTTACTACTGTTAGTATGACCATAAATGTTACAGCGAAAATAGCCACA
>SVPE01000012.1 GCA_015066015.1 Oscillospiraceae bacterium | reverse complement strand
TAAGGCAGACCTTCCCTTCCTTATGCCCGTTGAAGACGTATTCACCATCACAGGTCGTGGTACTGTTGCAACAGGTAGAGTTGAAAGAGGTCAGCTCAAGACCGGTGAAGAACTCGAAATCGTTGGTCTTACCGACGAAAAGAGAAAGACTGTATGTACAGGTATCGAAATGTTCCGTAAGATCCTTGACTATGCAGAAGCAGGCGATAACATCGGTGCTCTTCTTCGTGGTATCCAGAGATCAGAAATCGAACGTGGTCAGGTTCTTGCAAAGCCCGGCTCAATTCACCCCCACACAAAGTTCCGTGGTCAGGTTTACGTTCTTAATAAGGATGAAGGCGGTCGTCACACACCTTTCTTCAACAACTACAGACCTCAGTTCTACTTCAGAACAACTGACGTTACAGGTATCATCAAGCTTCCCGAAGGCACAGAAATGTGTATGCCCGGTGACAACGTTGAAATGGACGTTGAACTCATCACAGAAATCGCTATCGAAGAAGGTCTTCGTTTCGCTATCCGTGAAGGCGGTCGTACAGTTGGTTCAGGTGTTGTTATCGCTATCAACGACTAATTCTGATTCAACAGTTAAAATTACTCCTGCTCAGAAATGGGCGGGAGTTTTTTCTTAAAAAATTTTAATAATTCACATATTGTTCATATTTTTCGGTCAGACATAACATAATCTGTTTGTATTATATTAATATATAAACAGATTAGGAGTTGAATATTTATGAAGAGATTTATTTCAATTGTTCTGGCTCTGATTCTTGCTTTTTCTATGGCAGTACCTGCTTTTGCCGGTATAGACCGTAACCAGACAAGAAGCCAGATTCCCGTAGTACGTATTTCAGGTGACGGTGAGGCTCTTTATAACGCTGAAGGCGAGCGTATCATGCACTTCAGAGGCTTACTTGAGGATAACGGTGATGATGAAGACAGCAGCGCAATCTATGAATCCATCGCTAACGTTCTTCTTCCCTTCCTTGTAGAAGGCGTTCTGTTTGATAATTGGGATCCTTATTATGAAAATCTTCAGAAGGAAATCAGCGAGCTTTTCGGTGACGCTCTTCTCGATTGCAATGGTGATCCTATTCCCGGTACAGGTCTTCCGCAGAATGTCCTTAACGATATGGAATACAACAGAACACATGACAAAAAGGGCAGTAAGGGCTATTATGCCTACAACGATTACTGGTTCAAGTATGACTGGAGACTTGACCCTCTCAAGACTGCTGATGATTTCAACGATTACATCAGATGTATCAAGGATAAAACAGGTTGTGACAAGGTCGGTATTATTTCTTCTTGCCTCGGTACAAATGTTGTAACTGCATATATTGCCAAGTACGGCACAGATGATATTAACGGTGTAACATTTGACGGTGGCGTATGCTACGGCTCTGAAATTCTCAGCGAAACAATCAGCGGAAAGTTCAAGGTTGACGGATACGCTATTGAAAGAATCCTTAAGGATAGTGCTGAGTACGGCTTCTTCGATGTCGGAAGCTTCATCACATCAACAGTAAACCTTCTCAGTGCAAGCGGTATGCTTGATGCAGTTGTAGGTGTAACAAAGGAACATCTTTATTATAAGATTATTGAGGGCGTTACATCTGCTCTTGCTCTTTCAACTTTCTTCACATGGCCTAACTATTGGGCAGCAGTAACAACAGAGGATTTCGATGATGCTCTCAACTATGTTTTTGGTGAAGAGGGCAGCGAAAAACGTACTGAGTATGCAGGTCTTATTGAAAAGATTGTAGAATACGATGAGGTTGTCCGTCAGCATATTCCTGAAATTATGAAAGGTATTGTTGATGCCGAGGTAAATCTCGGTATCATGGCTAAGTACGGCAGCCAGATGATTCCCGTATGTGAATCAGCAAATTTAGTTTCCGACCAGATTGCTTCAGTTTACAGAGCATCTTACGGAGCAACAACATCAACAATTTATGATACCCTCAGTGATGAGTACATTGCTGCTCAGCAGGAGGCAGGTCTCGGAAGATATATTTCACCCGACAAGCAGATTGACGCTTCAACATGTATGTTCCCTGATTATACCTGGTTCTACAAGGGCGCAACACACTCAAACTGGACATCCTATGAAATTAAGATTCTCTATGATGTTGCAACCGCAGACAAGCAGCTTACAGTAAATGATTTTGAGTGGGGACAGTTCATTGTTTATGACAATGATACCGATACCGCTTATAAGATGACCGAGGATAACTGTGACACAGAAACCTGGAAAGACGATAAGGATGTTGCAGGACCTCAGACACCTTATGAAAAGCTCTTTACATTCATCAAGTCAGTTATCAATTGGCTCAGAGAGTTTTATAAACTCATTTCAGCTAAATTTCCCGTAACAGATAAGACTGCATAATTTCGTGCAGCAACCAACATAATAATTAAAGGCTGTATCTCAGTGAGATGCGGCCTTTTTTCAGTTTTTCCGGCTTGAAATCCGTCAGAAAAACAAGCATACTGCCTTTTATTATTCTCTTTTGAAACATTATAATATTTTTTAATTTTCTTTTCTTTTTGTGTTGACTTTTGTTAGCTGCGGGTGTATAATTTCTCAGCAATCCGAATAAGTGGTGGAGTCTGTCATAGCTTGTGAATACACAGGTTATTTGTTTAGGGTTGTAATTTATTATGCCGAAAATCGCTTGCATTTTGCACGGAAACGACTGATAAATTCAGACAGAACACCTAAGGTATATGCCTCAGGTTTTCTGTCTTTTTTTGCGCAGACTAATAATACCAAAAGGAGTTACAAAATGAGTCCTATCACAATTACAGCGTTGGCAGTATTTGCGGTAACTTACGTTCTGATGTTGGTTTCCCAGAAATACAGACCTCACATCACAGTTGCTTCAGCATTGATATTTATTGTCCTTGGTACAATTGCAACGGTCAATCCCGCAATTTTCGGTGAAGGCTTCTTTACAGTCGGGGACAGCACCTTTTCTTACGGCATCAGCCGGGCTCTTTCTGAAATTGACTGGAATGTCATAATGATGATTGCCGGTACAATGGGCACGGTTTTCCTGTTTATCGAGTCGAAGATGCCGCAGCTGATGAGTGACATTCTTATTTCCAAGATGCCGGATATGAAGTGGGTGATTATCGCACTTTCTCTTTTTGCGGGTATAGTTTCAGCTTTTGTTGATAATGTTGCAACTGTTCTTATGATTGCACCCGTCGCTCTTGCTTTCTGTAAAAAGGTCGGTATTTCACCTGTTCCCTCAATAATATGTATTGCGGTTTCCTCAAACCTTCAGGGTGCTGCAACTCTTGTTGGTGACACAACCTCAATTCTTCTTGCAAAACAGGCTAATCTTGATTTTTCCGACTTCTTTGTTGATGACGGACATGTGGGTATGTTCTTTGTTGTTCAGGCAGGTGCAATTGCAAGTGCCTTTATCATTTACTTTATGTTCCGTAAGGAAAACTCAAAAATTGATTTTTCCGGAAGAACAAAGGTTGAAGATAAATTCCCGACATACCTTCTTGTCGGCACAGTGCTTGCTTTGATTGCGGTCTCATTCATTCCTTACAAAGCTAATGCCGCAGAAGGTCAGTTTTATAAGCCTGACATAACTAACGGTGTTATCTGTATCGGATTTTTCATTGTCGGAGTTATAAGAGAGTTTTTTATAAAAAGGAACAAGGATGTTGTAAAAAATGCGTTCAAGGAAATCGACTACTACACAATAATTCTTCTTACTGCACTTTTCATTGTTATCGGCGGCATCAAGAATGCAGGTGTTATTGATGTAATCGGTCAGGCAATCGGATCACTCGGTTCGGGCTCGGTATTTGTTGTTTATACTGTTATTGTGTGGATGTCTGTTCTTCTTTCAGCATTTATAGATAACATACCATATACTGCAACAATGCTTTCGATTGTTCCCGTAATTGCATCAAGCGTAGGCCTTGAGAATCCTACAATTCTTTATTACGGACTTCTTTGCGGTGCGACTCTTGGCGGAAACCTTACACCTATCGGTGCAAGTGCAAACATCACAGGTATCGGCATTCTCCGTAAGGAGGGCTATGAGGTCAAGGCTACCACCTTTATGAAATTCGGTATTCCTTTTACAATAGCCGCTGTTGTTACAGGTTATGTTCTTCTCTGGATTATCTGGGCGTAATATGAAGGCTGATATATCCCTATATCAGTAATATATAGCAAAAAATAAAACTGTTAACAATACACAAAAGTGGGCATCTTTATTTGTCAAGTTTGTCCACTTTTGACTTTGACATTTTGCGCTGTCAATGGTAGAATTTTTAAGGTTTAAATATAAAAATAAATAGCTCTAACGGAGGACAGAAAAATGAGTTTATTAGGCGGAGTAATCTCCATCAGCAACCTTTCAACCTTGCTTTTTGTAGTGTTTGCCGTGTTGATGTTCGGATACCTTCTCGGCAGAATCACAATAAAAGGCATTTCACTCGGTGATGCAGGTGTTTTCATTATCGCACTTGTTGTAGGCGCTCTTTTCTTCGGTGTAAATGAAAGCGGCGAGCTTCTTTTCGACTTTTCATCCAAGCCCTACGATTTTAACAGCGGACTTTCTCTTGTTGAAAGCCTCGGCCTTGTTCTTTTCGTAACATCGGTCGGATTTATTGCAGGACCTAAGTTCTTCGGTAACTTTAAAAGAAACTTCAAGTCATACGTTCTTCTGGGAATTATCATTATCCTTGCAGGCGGACTTGCTGCTGCCGGTTGTATCGGTCTTGGTGAGGTTATCGGTTATGGTGGCTCAATCACAGAGCAGGATGGATTTGTTGCTATGATAGTAGGTCTTCTTTCAGGCTCACTTACATCAACCCCCGCTTTCTCAGCGGCAAAGGCAACGGTTGCACCTGAGTTTCAGTCACTTGTTTCCGTAGGTCACGGCATTGCATACATCTTCGGTGTTATCGGTGTTGTTCTTTTCGTGCAGCTTATTCCTAAGCTTACAAAGGCTGATATGGACGAAGAAAGAGCAAAGCTCGTTATCAAGGAAGAAGGCGAAAAGAAAGCCTTCAAGGGTAAGCTTTTCGATATCGACCATATGGGTATCGCCGCATTCTCACTTGCAGCAATCCTTGGTACAGTAATCGGTCAGATTAAGATTCCCCTTTCTTCACAGGGCCTTTCAGGTACATGCTTCTCACTTACAACAACGGGCGGATGTCTTCTTGTTTCACTTATTCTCGGCCACTTCTCCAGAATCGGCAGAGTAAACATTATGCCTGCTCAGAGCACGCTTAAGCTTTTCCGTGAACTCGGACTTGTTCTTTTTCTTGTAGGTGCAGGTATTCCCGGCGGTGCAGAGTTTGTTGAAAATTTTGACGTTATGTATTTCGTGTACGGCATTATTATGACATTCGTTCCTTTGATTATCGGTTATCTTTTTGCAAGATACGTGCTCAAGCTCAGCCTTCTCAACAACCTCGGCTCAATTACAGGCGGTATGACCTCAACACCTGCTCTCGGAACTCTTATCTCAACAGCAGGTACAGAGGATGTTGCCGCAGCTTATGCAGCAACCTATCCTATAGCACTTATCGCCGTTGTACTCGTTTCACAGTTCCTCGTAATTTTACTTTAATAAACAAAGGTGCTTTGCTCAGGCAAGGCACTTTTTTTTGTAAAACTCTGATAGCGGGATAAATATTTTTGATTCAGAGGTTACGCTATACAAAATAAAGCAGGATGCAACCGATAAAGAGTACATTTTACACACTGTGTTCTGCATTTTATTTTTGTTTGCCCTTGAAAAGATTACGCATTTACTGTATAATATTTTTTTAGATTATTGATTTTTTGGAGTAATACAAATGAGTAAAAAAATTATTGTTGTCGGTGCAGGTGCGGCGGGTCTTATGGCATCTGGTGTTGCCGGTGAAGCGGGCGCAGAGGTCCTCGTTATCGAGCGTAACGACAAGGTGGCACGAAAGGTTATGATAACAGGTAAGGGTCGCTGTAACGTGACCAATAACTGTACTCTTATAAATGAGCTGATTTCTGCAGTGCCCACAAACGGCAGATTCCTTTACGGTGCATTTTCAAAATTTATGCCCACTGATACCATTGAGTTTTTTGAGGATATGGGAGTACCTCTCAAGGTTGAAAGGGGTAACAGAGTCTTTCCTGAAAGTGATAAGGCCGTTGACATTGTTGACGCTCTGAATGCCTTCAGTCAGGATAGCGGTGCAAAGCGTATCAAAGGCAGAGTAACAGAGCTTATAATAGATGACGGTACTGTCAGGGGTGTAAGACTCGAAGACGGCGCAGAGCATATGGCAGATGCTGTTATTGTTGCAACGGGCGGAGTATCCTATCCGCTTACAGGCTCTACCGGTGACGGTTACACCCTTGCAAAGCAGGCAGGACATACCGTAACGGAGCTTAAGCCTTCTCTTGTGCCTCTTGTATGCCATGAGGGCTTTTGTATGGATTTGCAGGGGCTTTCCCTGCGCAATATAGAAATCACTGTTCTTGACAGTGAGAGCTACAAGGAAGTTTATAAGGATTTCGGAGAAATGCTTTTTACACATTTTGGTGTATCGGGACCCGTTATTCTCAGTGCCAGTGCTCATATGAATAATATGAAGCCGAGAAAGTATGAGATACACATTGACCTTAAGCCCGGTCTTACCTATGAGCAGCTCGATAAGCGTATACAAAGAGATTTTCTTGAAAATGCAAATAAAAACTTCATCAACGCTCTTGACGCTCTTCTTCCGAAAAAAATTGTCCCTGTAATTGTAAGACTTTCGGGCATAAGACCCTCTGCAAAGGTAAATCAGATTACCCGTGAACAGAGAGGCACACTTGTGAATATTCTCAAGGATCTGAAGGTAACGGTAAATGGCTTCAGACCTATCGAGGAGGCAATTGTTACCTCCGGCGGTGTCAGCGTAAGGGAAATTGATCCCAGAACAATGGAATCAAAGCTCTGTAGGGGACTTTATTTTGCAGGTGAGGTTATCGACGTTGATGCATATACCGGTGGTTATAATTTGCAGATAGCCTTTTCAACAGGCAGATTAGCGGGTGAATCCGCGGTCAGTAATCCGGATTAATACGGGTACAAAGCTGCGAGTTAAGCGTACTGTACTTTCTTTTGCCGCTCAGGATGAAATTGAAAACAGAAGGCTTTACAGACACTGCGAAACGAAGCAGATTAAACGGAATAATAAAAAAATTCAGGCTTTACGGAGGAATATCTGATTCCATAAACCGGATTGCCGCTTACAGGAGAAATGATTATGAAATTCATTAACGTAGCAATCGACGGACCTGCAGGTGCAGGAAAAAGTACAATTTCAAGAAAGGCAGCTGCAGAGCTCGGCTACATCTATATTGATACAGGCGCTCTTTACAGGACTGTGGGACTCAACGCCTTAAGAATGGGCGTTGACATTCAGGATGACAGTGCGGTTATCTCCACACTTACCGATGACCTCAGTGTAGAGCTTCGTTTTATCGACGGTGAACAGAGAATGTTCCTCAATGGTGAGGATGTTTCTTCCGATATCCGTACACCTGAAGCCTCAATGGCGGCATCAAGGGTTTCTGCAGTACCTAAGGTCAGAGCTTATCTTTTTGATTTGCAGAAGAATCTTGCAAAAACCAATAACTGCATTATGGACGGCAGAGATATAGGTACGGTTGTGCTTCCGGATGCCGATGTTAAAATTTTTCTTACGGCATCACCTGAAGCCAGGGCAGAAAGACGCTTCAAGGAGCTTCAGGAAAAGGGAATAAATACACCTTATGAGGAAGTGCTTGCTGATATGATAAAGCGTGATTACGATGACTCACACAGAGCAATTGCACCGCTTAAGCAGGCAGATGATGCAATTTTATGTGACACAAGCAATATCGGACTTGAAGAGTCAATTCGGCTTATAATTGACACAATCAAGGGCAACATATAAGTACAGTTTGATTTAAAGAGTTGATTTGATTGTACTTTGATTACGGTAGTCTTAAGGATCATAAGACCTACACTTTTGTTAAGCCGATACTAAAAATTCTTTCGCACATTATTTATTCGTCGGAGTGTATCGGAAGAGAAAACGTGCCGTTAACGGGGAGGCTTATAATTGCCTGCAACCATATAGGCACGCCTGACCCTGCATTTGTTGTTGCCAATTGCCCGAGAAAAATTCACTATATGGCAAAAAGCGATCTTTTCCAAAGGAAAGACCTTGCGACGCTTTTTACATTGATGAACGCCTTCCCTGTTAAAAGATGCTCTTCTGACAGAAAAGCTCTGAGATATGCATTGAGGGTGCTTGAGGAGGAAAAGGTTCTGGGGATTTTTCCCGAAGGCAGAAGAGTCCGTCAGCACGAAAGCCTTGTACCCACTGAAGCACTTACGGGTGTGGGGTATTTAGCCCGTGTTTCGGGGGCAGACATTCTTCCTGCCTGCCTTTACAGAAAGCCCGGGTGCAGCCGTTTCAGACCGGTAATCATAGTGCGGTTCGGCAAAGTGATAAAAAACAGTGAGCTTGGCTTTGAGGGTGAGAACAGATCACGCGAAATGAAGGCTGCATCGGAAAAAATTATGAATGAGATAAGGAAGCTGTGGCTTGATACAGATTCCTTTTATTCAAAGGAGTAGCAATGAAATTTGAAACTGCAAAAACGGCGGGCTTCTGCTTTGGTGTAAACCGTGCCGTAAAGATACTTGAAGAAAAGCTCGATGAGGGCAGACTTGTCTGCACCCTCGGGCCTATCATACATAATCCGCAGGTTATTGAGGAGCTGGAGAGCAGGGGAGCAAAAATAATAGATTCCCCGTCAGATACACCTGAAGGCTATGAGGTTGTTATCCGTGCTCACGGCGTTACAAAGCAGGTTATAAACGAGCTTGAGGAAAATGGTATACCCTATACGGACGCTACCTGCCCTTATGTAATCAAAATTCACAAAATAATCAAAGAAAATTCCCGTGAGGACAATATTGTGCTTATAGCAGGTGATGAGTCTCATCCTGAGGTATGCGGCTTCAGAAGTCACTGCAGGGGAGCGTCTTTTGTCTTTGCGAATGAGAACAGATTGTCTGAAATTTTATACGAAAACAATAATTTTTCTAATAAAGAAATTATAATTGTCGCGCAGACAACTTTTTCCGTAAAAGAGTGGAAAAAATGTAGAAAAATTCTCGAAAAACTCTGTACAAATTCGATTTCATTTGATACAATATGTAAAGCTACCCAAAACAGACAGGACGAAGCAGAGCTTCTTTCCAAGAGAAATGACGTCATGTTGGTAATCGGCGGTCACTTCAGCTCGAATACGGTAAAGCTGAAAAATGTCTGTGAAAAGAATTGTAAAACGTATCTTATTGAAAGACCTGAGGAAATTTATTCTCTTAATCTGGAGGGTAGCGAAAAAATTGGTATAACAGCGGGTGCGTCAACACCTGCACGTATAATAAAGGAGGTTGAAGTCATTATGACCGAAAACTTTAATGACACAAAAATTACAAAGGAGACGCAGGATCAGGAGCTGTTTTTAGCAGCCGTTGATAGCATTGACGATACAAGTGACAACCCCAATGTCGTTGGCATAGTTGTTGGCATTGCCCCCAACGAGATTCAGGTTGACATCGGAAGAAAGTATGCCGGTTTTATCCCCGTTGAAGAATACAGCAACGATCCCACTGCTGATCCTTCAAAGGAGCTTAAGATTGGCGATGAGCTCAACCTCATTATCATGAAAACAAATGATAATGAAGGCACTATGAAGCTTTCAAAGCGTCTTTACGACAGAAGAGCTTCATGGTCAAACATTGTTGCAGCAAAGGAAAACGACGAAATCGTTGAGGCAGTTGTTGCAGAAGCAGTAAGAGGCGGCGTTATCTGCTACCCCATGGGCGCAAGAGTATTCATCCCCGCTTCACAGACAGGCCTTGCAAAGGACGAAGACCTTGCACAGCTTGTTAAGCAGTCCGTTAAGCTCAGACTTATTGACCTTGACGAGCAGAAGAAGAGAGTTGTAGGCTCAATCCGTGCTGTTCTCCGTGAGGAGCGTAAGGCTGCAACAGAAGCTTTCTGGGCAGACATCGCAGAAGGTCAGGAGTTCACAGGTACAGTTAAGTCACTTACAAACTACGGTGCATTTGTTGACCTTGGCGGCGTTGACGGTATGGTACATATCTCAGAGCTTTCCTGGAAGCGTATCAAGCACCCCTCAGAGGTTGTAAACGTAGGCGATACCGTTAAGGTATTTGTTAAGGCTCTCGACGCTGAAAAGAGAAAGATTTCTCTCGGCTACAAGAGAATCGAAGACAATCCCTGGGAAATCCTCAAGAGAGATTATCCCGTAGGTTCAGTTGTAACAGCCAAGGTTGTAGGTCTTACAACATTCGGTGCATTTGCAACAATTATCGACGGTATTGACGGTCTTATTCACATTTCACAGATTGCTGACCGTCACATTGCTTCTCCCAAGGAAGTTCTTTCCATCGGTGAAGAGGTTACAGTTAAGATTACTGAAATCGACTTCGATAAGAAGCGTGTAAGCCTTTCAATCCGCGCACTCATCGAGCCCGCTGCTGACGAGGCAGTTGAGGAAGCAACTGAAGAAGTTGCTGAAGAGGTTATCGAAGAGGCAGCAGAAGAAGCAGGTGAATAATAAAATTAAGGACACCGCAAGGTGTCCTTTTTTATACGTAATTCTGATTTTGCCGAACATACGGCGAGGCGCCTGCCTTTTCCTGCGGAAAAGGCAGGACCGCCAATAAAAATCGCTTTCCCGTTCCCGAAACCGATTTTTGTTGGCGAAAACGCACCTTAGTGCGTTCCGCCTCGCCGCTTTTTTTTACCCCACACCTCAAAAACAAGCAGGTATTTCCACATCAAGTGTAAAAATACCTGCTGACTTTTCAGTGTTATTTGTTGCTTGCCGTTTTTTCTTTTAATTCCCTGCCTTTTACCACGTTTGTAAAATTAACAATAAACAGGAAAATCTCAATCAGTGCAATAGGTATCATTTCCATAAGAGAGCTTTTACCCACGACGACAAAAATAACAACGAAGGTCATAAGTATGCCCACCGTGCAAACAGCAAAAGCTAAAAAGGGCTTGTGCTTCTTTCTGTATCTGAGGAAGGGGAGGAGCAAAGGAGCCACGGTGAATCCGATGAAAAATCCCGTTGCAACCCAGTGAGCGATTCTCTTGGGGTTCCAGTCTGCTATGCTGTGACCGAGAGTCAGAGCCACAAGACAGACACTTATGAATGCAAGAACGCAAAGTGTGTTGTAAAACTTGCTTCGGATGTTGAAGCGTCTGTAGAGATACTGTGTGTTTGCAATGATACTTCCCGAGGTGAGAATGCCCCACAGCCAGAAGAAAATCCTCTTGTCGGGGTCTTCGCACAAAAGTGACAGCGTGCCAAGCTCCGAAGCAGGGTTGTTGCCCCAGAAGAAGGGGAGTGCAAGACCATATATAAAGGCGGGTATAAGTATTCCCAGACAGAATGCTTTTGTAGAAAAAATATTCTTTTTCATTTTTTATCCTTTCTATTATTTTTTTAAATTATAAGGGTTTCGCAGAAAAAGGTCAATGTGTTAAGGGAATAATGAAAAAATTGTCATTAAAATTGCACAATTTTAAAAAGCTGTTTTTGTATGTAACATAAAATTCATTGAATCCTATTTATTTATGGAAAAAATTAGTGTATAATACAATGGATAAAATATGAGGAGGAACAGATATGGCAAGAAATCACGAAGTTACACAAAGAAATAATCTTCTTAATGCCGACGGCACATTGAGAGAGCCTGGCTGGTCTAAGTCACTTATCCAGACATATAATCGTGAGGATATTGCTGCACCTAAGTTCAGAATCAAGGAGTGGGACTATTATCTTATCCTTGCCGATAAGCACGCAGTAGCCTTTACTCTTTCCGACGACGGATACATCGGTATGCAGTCAGCTTCACTTCTCGTTTTTGACGAGAAAAATCCTTGGGAACAGACAAGCTCCATACTCAATTTCTTCCCTATGGGCAAGATGAAGCTTCCCCGTACATCCGATGCAGGTGATATAAAGTATCACGATAAGAAGCTCGATCTTGAATTCCTTGTAAAGCCGGGCGAGAGAAGAATTGTCGGTGAATACAGACAGTTCAAGGACGGCAAGAGTCTTAAGGTTGATATAACTCTTTCGCAGCCTCCTATGGATTCAATGGTTATTGCAACCCCCTGGAAGGAGAACAAGAAGGCATTCTATTATAACCAGAAAATCAACTGTATGAGAGCTTCGGGTTATGCTGAATTTGACGGAGTGAGATATGAGTTCAATCCTGAGACTGACTTCGGCACACTTGACTGGGGCAGAGGAGTCTGGACATACGACAACACATGGTATTGGGGCAGCGGCAATGCGGTTGTAAACGGTAAGCCCTTCGGCTTCAATATCGGCTATGGCTTCGGTGATACAACTGCCGCCTCGGAAAATATCCTTTTCTACGACGGAGTTGCACATAAGCTTGACGATGTTACATTCAATCTTCCCGCAAACGGAAGCTATACAGACCCATGGACATTTACATCAAGTGACGGACGCTTTGAAATGGACTTTGTGCCTGTAATTGACCGTGCAGCAAGAATCAGTCTTGGTGTTATCGAGACTGACCAGCATCAGGTTTTCGGCAGAATGAGCGGTAAGGCAATTCTTGATGACGGCACAGTGCTTGAGCTGAAGGATGTAATGTGCTTCGCAGAAAAAGTAAGAATGAAATATTAATTTAAAATATAAAAGATAATGGAGGATACATAAATGAAAGTTCTTGTAGTCGGAGCAGGTGCCATAGGCGGTACCGTAGCAGTGCTTCTCAAAAAAGAGGGATATGATATCAGAATAAAGTGTCATATTCCTGAAATCAAGGAACTTATCGAAAAAGAAGGATTCTATCTTCACGGCGCAAAAGGTGAGCACCATGTTGATTTCAAATGTTATCACGAGGTTTCTGAATTCGGTGACGAAAAGTTTGATATCATCATTATTGCAACAAAGTATGCTCATGTGGCAGCAAGTGCAAAGCTTATTCTTCCTTATATTGCCGATGGCGGCATTATTGTAGGTATGCAGAACGGTATTCTTACCGAAGAGCTTGCTGAAATCGTAGGCAGAGATAAGGCCGTAGGCTGTATGATCGGTTTCGGTGCAACAAGAAATGCCGACAACGATGTTACAATGACAAGCCTTGGTGAGTACTATGTAGGTATGCTTGATGGCAGAAAGACACCGATGCTTGAAAAGTTTGCAGAAATGCTCAGCCATGTTGTTCCCGCACAGGTTACAATGGATATCAAGGGTCGTCAGTACTCAAAGCTTATCATCAACTCCTGCATCAATGCAGTTGCAGGCATTACAGGTAAAAAGCTTGGTGAAATCCTTACAGACAACAGAGCAAAGGACCTTTTCCTCAATATTGCAAGAGAGGGTATGGCTGTTGCAAAGGCTATGAACATCAAGGTACCCAAGTACGGCGCAGTTCTCGAATACAGAATGCTTGCACTCGGCAACAACAAGATTTATAACGGCATCTGCAAGTTCGTAGTAGGCATGGTAGGCAAGCTTTACGGCGATGTAAAGCCCTCAACCCTCCAGTCAATTGAGGCAGGCGAGAAGACCGAAATTGACATTCTCAACGGCTTCTTTGTAACAAACGGCAAAAAGTACGGCGTACCCACACCCGTTAACACAAAGCTTGTTGAAATGATTCACGAAATTGAGCGTGGCGAAAGAAAGCTCACCTCAGACAACCTCGCAGAGTTCTGATTTATATCATATAAAGAATAATTTTAGGGGACGACCTTCGTGTCGTCTCTTTTCTTTCATAATAAGACAAGCACCGTCAACGAAGTGACGGTGCTTGATACTTATAAATATTAATTGTTATCGTCGGCAACTTGCTTTCCGCTATCGTAAATTTTATCAGTGTTGTGCTTTCCTCACCGTAAAGTTGAATTCTACGCCACCCTCAACATTTTTCACGCCGTATTTTTCTCCGTGTACATCCTGAATTGTAGATACAATGGAAAGACCGAGACCGAATCTTCCTTCGGCACGGCTATGTGATTTGTCGGCACGGTAAAAGCTTTGCCATATGTTGCCGATATCCTGGTCAGAGATGTGCTCTCCGCTGTTGAAAACCGTGACATTATAGACACTTTCTTCTTCCTTGACGGTGACGAGTATTGTTTTTTCCGCATCACTGTGGCTTATTGCATTTGAAATGTAGTTGTTGAAAACAATTCTCAAAAGGGTTGGATCACCGAGAGCGTGAAGGTTTGAGGCGATTTCAGATTTCAGTGTGATACCTTTTTCACGGAATATGTTTTCAAGGGAGTCCAGGTGACTTATCAGAAGCTCATCAAGATAAAAGCTCTGAATTGCAACGGGATATTCACCTGAGCCTATGTGAAGGAATTCGAGAAGCTTTACAACAAGACTGTTCATCTTTTCAGCCTCGTCGATTATTATGTCGCAGAACTCATCGGTGGAGTCGCAGCCTATGCCGTATTTCATACCCTCTGCATAGCCTTGAATAATAGAAATAGGAGTTTTAAGTTCGTGGGAAGCGTTTGCAACGAAATCGCGTCGGCTTTTTTCAAGGGCACGCTCTTTGAGAATGTCGCTTTCAAGCTTGAGATTTTCGCTTTTCAGGTCATTAAGAGCATTTTCCAGTGAGTTTGAAAGGGTGTTGATGCTTTTGCTGAGTTCGTCGAGCTCCGTAATTCTGAAGCGGGGACAGCTCTGAGTGAAGTCGAGGTCGGCAATTTTTTTTGCAGCCGAGTTAATGATGTAAACAGGCTTTGAAAAGGCAACCCCCAGATAATAGGTTGCGATGTAGTAAAGCATAAGGGCGAAAACGCTCAGTGCAAAAAGAGTGATGCTTGCCGTTTCTGCGTTCTTTGTTATGGTGTCAACGGGATAGAAAATCTGCAGTGAGCTGTCTTCCTTGAGAGAAGCACCGTAAACGATGTACTGTGCCGTGGCAAAAACCTCTTCACGAAGCTCGAAGTAGCTGCCGTCTTTACGCTGTGAGTGGGAGATAACCTTCATATTTCGCGATTTGAGGTTTGTCTGCGGATTCTCTGCCGGGTCATAGACATAGTCGTTGCCTTCTGTAGTGTATATGAGCTTTCCTGAATTGTCATAGACCTCGATATAAATGCCTCGGCTTGTTTCAAAGTCTGAGATTACGGGAAGAAAGTCGGGGCTTTCAAAGTCAGTTTCGGAAATTTCTGTTGCGGCGTCTATCATAGAGACTTTTGCAGCAAGGGCGAATATGTCGTCCATCAGGTAAAACTGTATCACCGAAAAAAATGCAATGCAAAGAGTTACCGCTGCAAAGCCGACTATGGAAAATCGCCTTCTTAAGGAGTTGTTTTGTTTTTCTTTCTTTTTCATTTACAGCTCCTCAATTTTGTAGCCGATACCGTAAACTGTTTTCAGATGCTTGTTCCCCCAGTCGCCAAGCTTTGTTCTGAGCCTTGCAACGTGGGAGTCAACAGTACGGATGTCCCCTGAAAAATCATAACCCCAGATACTGTCGAGAAGCTGTTCACGGCTGAAAACTCTGCCGGGAGTATCGAGAAACTTCTTGAGGATATTGTACTCCTTGAGGGTAAGCTCAATTTCTTTTCCGTCAAGGCGTACCTCGTGGGCATCGTCGTTGAAAATCAACTCGCTGAACTGACGCTCACGGTTTGCTTTTGCACCGCTTACCCGTCTGAGCAGAGCCTCTACTCTTTTTACAAGAATTGTAGGGCTGAAGGGCTTTGTGACATAATCGTCTATGCCGCTTTCGTATCCGGTAAGCTCGTCAAATTCTTCGCTTCTTGCAGTAAGCATAAGCACAGGTACATCTGACCTTTCGCGGATTTTTCTGCAGACCTCCCAACCGTTGAGTCCGGGCATCATTATATCAAGAATTATAAGATCAATGTTTTCGCGCATATTAAGAAAGAGTCTAAGTGCACTGTCTCCGTCTTCTGCTTCAATAACATCGTAGCCGTCCTTTTTCAGAAAATCGCTGACAAGCTTTCGTATTCTGGCTTCGTCGTCGGCAATAAGTATTCTCTGCATAATTTTCCTCCTGTAACTATAGGTATACAAGCTAATTATAGCACAAAGAAAAGGCTTTTACAATAAGTTTGTACACAATTTGTTAAAATTTACATTTTTACTTTTACTCTTCACGCTAAGCTTCAGAACGCATGAAGGAAGCTGAGACTGCTGAACGAAAGGGTGGAATATGTGTTGTCAACTATGAACATATAAAGGTGAAATGCTTATAATTATTCTTCCTGCAATTGTGCATCGTGTATGGTTTAGCTATTGACACAAAAGGGATAATGGTATAAAATATATAATAATATAAAATAGGGAGAAAATGTTATGATTATTACAAACAAAGACAATGTTTTCCATCTTCAGACGGTAAAAACCAGTTATCTTTTCAGAGTGCTTCCCAGCGGACATCTTGAAAACCTTTACTACGGCAAAAAAATCAGAAACGCAGCTTCCTTCACATATATGTACGATAAGCACGCACAGGGCTATCCCAATTCAACTGCTTACAGTCAGGCAGACACAAGTCTTTCACTTGATCACATTCCTCTTGAGTATTCAACCTACGGAAAGGGCGACTACAAGAAGCCTGCAATGCAGCTTTTAAGCCACGACGATGTTTATACAACAGATTTCAAATTCAAGGTTGCCGGCGTTACAAAGGCAAAGCCTGACCTTAAGGGGCTGCCTTCAAGCTACGGTGACAGTGAAACTCTCACAGTTGTACTTGAGGATGAGTTCATTGGTGCCGAGCTTCACCTGCTTTACACTGTTTTTGAAGAGTGTAACGTAATTACAAGAAGTGCAAGACTTATCAATAAGAGCAAGCATCCCATCAAAATCCGTTCAATTATGAGTATGCAGCTTGACCTCCCCAAGGGCAACTATAAAATGCTCACCTTTGACGGTGCGTGGACAAGAGAAAGATACAAGCACGAGCACGAGCTTAACAGCGGAGTCTGTGAGGTCGGCTCAATCATCGGCTTTTCTTCAAACAGACATAATCCCTTCTTTGCCGTTACACGTGACGACTGCAATGAGGACAGTGGAGAGTGCTTCGGCTTCAACCTTGTTTATTCAGGCAACCACATTGCAAGGGCAGAAGTCGGTACTCACGGTATCGTAAGAATTCACAACGGTATCAATCCCTTTGAATTTGAATGGCTTCTTTCCGAGGGTGATTACTTTGATGCACCCGAAAGCGTTATGACCTTCAGTGCAGAGGGCCTTAACGGTATGAGCCACAATATGCACGACTTTGTAAAAGAACATATAGTAAGAGGCTATTGGAAGAATAAGGAACGTCCCATTCTTGTAAATAACTGGGAAGCAACCTTTATGGATTTCAACGAAAAGAAAATCCTTTCTATCGCCGCAGCTGCAAAGGACATCGGTGCAGAGATGTTTGTTCTTGATGACGGTTGGTTCGGTAAGCGTAACAACGATAAGGCAGGTCTCGGTGACTGGGTGGTAAACAAGAAGAAGCTTCCCAGCGGTATCGACGGCCTTAGCAAAAAGGTCAATGATATGGGTCTTAAGTTCGGTCTGTGGGTTGAGCCTGAAATGGTTAATCCCGACTCCGATCTTTACCGTGCACATCCCGACTGGGCGGTTACAACAGATAAATACGAGCCTTCACAAGGCAGAAATCAGCTTATTCTTGACCTTACAAGAGATGATGTTGTTGAATACATTACCAATACAATGACCGATGTTTTCCGTTACGGCAACATCGAATACATCAAGTGGGACTGCAACCGTCATTTCACTGATATTTTCTCAAGAAGAAAGGGTGCAAGAAGCGGTGAATTCTTCCACAGATATATTATAGGTCTTTACAGAATCTGGGACACACTTACATCAAGATTCCCCGAAATTCTCTTTGAAGCATGCTCATCAGGAGGTAACCGTTTTGACCTTGCCACCTTCTGCTATATGCCTCAGTGCTGGACAAGTGACAATACTGATGCTCTTGACAGACAGTTCATTCAGTCGGGTACGTCCTATGGCTATCCTCAGTCGGTTATGACAATGCACGTTGCCTGCGAGGTCAGCTTCAACGACTTCCGTGCTTCAAATATTGAGCAGCGCTTCAATGTTGCGGCATTCGGTCTTCTCGGATATGAGCTTGACGTTACAAAGCTCACAAAATTTGAAAAGGCAGCCGTTAAAAAGCAGATTGAATACTATAAGCAGCACCGTACACTTCTTCAGTTCGGTGATTATACAAGAATCGGTGACGTGTTCAAAAACGGTAACATCTGCATCTGGGAAATCACTTCAAAGGATAAGAGCGAATCAATGCTCGGCTACTTCATTAACCGTGTTTCACCAAACAGTACATCCGATATCGTACGTTTCTCAGGCATTGAGGAAAGCTTTGATTACAGACTTACAAACCGTCCTCAGATTATCAGCCTGAAGAATTTCGGTGCACACATCAATGTTCTTCCCATCGATATCAAGACAGAGGACAGTAAGTTCTATGATGCAGTCTGCGATATAGTAAGACTTCCCATTGAAAAGGAAGATTATGTTGTAGGCGGTGACGCACTTATGTCATCGGGCTTCAAGCCTGTTCAGCCGGGCTTCAATCCTCTTACTGCAAGAATGCTTTTCGATAACGATTCAAGAATGTACTATCTGAAAAAGAAAGAGAACTGAAATGAGTAATAAGGTGTACGAAACCTATGTTTTTGAAAACGAGCCTCAATGGGACAAGGTTCAGGAGGGTAGCCTTGAGTTTTCAAACTGGGACAGTTCGGTTCATTATAATACCTTCTTTAAAATGTGCTTTGTAAAAGAAAAGGGTATCTTCCTTAAAATGAGAACAGATGAAACGGACCTTCGCTTCGTAAACACAAAAAGGGACGAAAATATCTGGGAAGACAGCTGCATGGAATTTTTCATTTGTCCCTTTTCTCACAGAGAGGAATATCTAAACTTTGAGATGAATCCTGTCGGAGCTTACCTTTGTCAGTTCGGAAAGGGCAGGGAAGACAGAGTTTTTCTTGCAAGCCTTACCGATGAGGCGGCTTCGGTGAAAGCTGAAATTTCTCCTCAGGGTTGGAATCTGGAGCTTTTTATTTCGGCAAGCCTTATTTCCGAGGCCTTCGGTGAGACTTTTACCGCCGGAGCCTGCAGTATCAGAGGCAACTTTTACAAGTGTGGCGACCTCACTTCAAAGCCTCATTATGATTCTTTTAATAAAATGGGCACTCTGCCGCCGGGCTTTCATAATCCGGAATGCTTTGCGCAGATAATAATAACTGAAAGGTAAAGAAAAATGGAACTTATCAAAGAAATAATGGATATCTGTAATATATTCGGTATCGAGGGTGACCTTACAAGCGTTGAAACGCTTCGTGACGGCCATATCAACACTACAAATGTTGCAGTTGTAAATGATGGCGGAGTATTCAAGAAATATCTTGTTCAGGGAATCAACACCCATGTTTTCAAATATCCCGACAGGCTTATGGATAATGTTGTCGGTGTAACAAGCTTCCTGAGAGAGAAGATTGCGGAAAACGGCGGAGATCCCGACCGTGAGACTCTCAGCTTCTTACCGGCAGCAGACGGTAAGTATTACTACTTCTACAACGACAAATGTTGGAGGGTTTACCGTTATATTGACGACGCCTATACAATCAATATTATTAAGAATGCATCTGTTTTTGAAAATGCGGGCAGAAGCTTCGGCCGTTTCCAGAAAAATCTCAGCGGTTATCCGATGGAAAGCCTTTACGAAACAATCAAAGATTTTCACAACACTCCCAAGCGTCTGGAAAATCTCAAGGCGTCTGTTGCTGCCGATGTTAAGGGCAGAGCCTCAGAGGTTCAGCCTGAAATTGACTTTGCTCTTGCAAGATCTGCTGATACGAAGGTAATTCTTAAACTTTACAGGGACGGGCTTATTCCTCTCAGGGTTACCCACAATGACACAAAGCTCAACAACATCCTTTTTGACAAGAACACAAAAGAAAGCATCTGTGTTATTGATCTTGATACAATTATGCCGGGCTTTTCTCTTTATGATTTCGGAGATGCTATCCGTTTCGGTGCAAACACTGCAACAGAGGATGAAAAAAAACTTGACAAGGTACAGCTTTCGCTTCCTCTTTTTGAAAGCTTTACAAGGGGATTCTTGTCAACCTGTGCAACCGCACTCACAAAGGCTGAGGTAAAGCATCTTGCCTTCGGTGCAAAGATAATGACCTATGAATGCGGTATCCGTTTCCTTACAGACTATCTTGACGGTGACGTTTATTTCAAAATCCGTTATGATGACCACAATCTTATCAGGGCGAGAAATCAATTCAAGCTTGTTGAGGAAATGGAAAAGCATATGGACGAAATGAACGAAATTGTAGACAGAATTTATAAAGAATATGCATAAAAAAGCTCCGAAAGGAGCTTTTTAAATGCAGAATTAATGTCGCGCCGTCCGGTGCGGCTTCTTTTTTGTCTGCACCGCGGAAATTCCGTGATTGCGGTAGGGATGCCCGATATTATAATAATTTGTAACAAATAAATAAAAAATTTCTGTGATTTACACATTTTTTGTTAAAAGCATTTATTTGTTCTTTGTTTTGTGCTATAATACAATTGCAAGAGTAAAATGCAAAATGCAACCTGAAAATTAAATTAATTCTGCATTCTGCACTCTGCATTAATAAAAGAAGGGAGCTGACGATATGAAAATTACAGTTATCGGCAGAAAATGTACGCCAAGAGATTCGTTCAGGGAAAGAGCAGAGAAAAGGCTTTCAAAAATCGAAAAATTCTTCGGTGACGAAGCCGAGGCAAAGATAACTGCAACGGTTGAAAAGAATGAGCAGATTGTTGAGGTTACGATTTTCTATGACGGGTACATCTTCCGTTCGCAAGAACGAGCCCATAATATGAATGATGCCCTTGACCGCTGTGCCGATTCACTTGTCCGTCAGATTCGCAAGAATAAGACCAAGGTGGAAAAGAAGCTCAAAAAGGGAGCCTTTGAGGCATATGATGCAATTGACAGTTTTGAGCCGGAGGATGATTACGACGTTGTCCGTTCAAAGGAAATTGCCCTTAAGCCTCAGAGCGTCGAGGAAGCAATATTGCAGATGAATCTTCTTGACCATCAGTTTTATGTGTTTCTTAACAGTGCAAACGAAAAAATCTGTGTGGTTTATGCAAGAAAAGACGGTGGATACGGACTTATTATCCCTGATACCGATTGATTTAATTTTTAAGATGTGATATAATTCTACCCGTCAGTTAACGCTGACGGGATTTTTATTGAAAGTGAGACTTTTTATGAGAATAAATTTTGTTATTCCCTGCCTTCTCGGACTTGAAAAGCTTATTGCCGATGAGCTGAAGGAGCTCGGGGCAGAAAACGTTGTTTCTGAAAACGGCAGAGTTCTTTTCTCGGGTGATGAGTATATTCTTGCAAGAGCTAATATTTGTTGCCGTTATGCAGAGAGAATACAGATTCTTGTAGGCTCTTTTGAAGCAAGAAGCTTTGAGGAGCTTTTTCAGGGCACAAAGGCACTTCCCTGGGAAGAATGGATAGGTGCATATGATGCTTTTCCCGTAAAGGGTTATTCCTTGAATTCAACTCTTTTCAGTGTAAGCGACTGTCAGTCAATTATAAAAAAAGCAGTTGTTGAACGCCTTAAGTCAAAATACAACATTTCCTGGTTTGAGGAAACCGGCCCACTTCATCAGATACAGTTTTCGATTATGAAGGACAAGGTGAGCCTTCTTATTGATACATCGGGATACGGACTTCATAAAAGAGGCTACCGTCTTGAAGCAAACGGTGCTCCTATCAAGGAAACTCTTGCGGCATCGCTTTGCTGTCTGTCTCGACTCAGACCCTATCATACGCTTTATGACCCGATGTGCGGCAGTGGTACAATCCTTATAGAAGGAGCAATGCTTGTAAACAATATTGCTCCCGGTGTGAACAGACACTTCACAGCCGAAAGATGGGATATTATCCCTGAGAGCGTGTGGAACGAGGAAAGAGACAGAGCCAGAAGTCTTGCTCTTACCGATTCACAGTTTGTGGCCTACGGCTCAGATATCGACGGAAAGAGCCTTGATGTTGCTCTTGCCAATGCAAAAAGGGCAGGTGTTGATAAATATATAACCTTTGAAAAGGCTGATATCAGGAATTTCTCACCCAAAAGTGAAAAGGGTACCGTTATCTGTAATCCGCCCTACGGTGAACGCCTTCTCGAGCTAAAAGAAGCAGAAGAGCTTTATAAGTCAATGGGTAAGGTATTTACTCAGCAGAGAGGCTGGGCATATAATGTAATCTGCCCTTCGGAGGATTTCGAAATTTTCTTCGGCAGAAAAGCTGATAAACGTCGCAAGCTTTACAACGGTATGATTAAATGTCAGCTTTATATGTATTTCAAATAAAATTCGAAAAGTGGATCTGGCAGGAGCTTGTGCTTCTGCCTTTTTGTATTTACATCTCATTTAAAGGGACATACGGGGAGGCGCTCCGGCTTTTGAAAAAGCCGGAGTCACAGAGAAAATTCGATTTCCCGTTTCAAAAACGAATTATCTCTGTGTGAACGCGCACAGCGCGTTCCGCCTCCCCATAATCCTTTTTACAAAATATTTTTCACATTCAGCTTTTCATTTTCCGATATTTCTGAGAGCATCAGCTCACATTCATGAAGCCTTTCAAGGGCATGCTCCTTGTTGCCGTCCTCAAGGTGTCTTTTTATCATCATAAAGCCAATGTTCATTTCCTCAATTTTGTCTGCATCAACTATGAAGCTGTAAAGCTTTTCAGTTCGTTCCCAGCTTTTTTCTGCTTCATCAAGAAGCTGCTTTACATTGCTGCTTTGCTCTTTTTTTATTTCATCGCCTATCACTGTCAGCTGCTTTTGCATTTCGGTTGCAGATTTTTCAACCTTAGAATTACTCAAGAGACATAAAGTAAGTGATAAGGCTATCAGAGTGAAGGCTACATAAAGTCGTTTCATTTGATTTGCTCCTTACGTATGATATTGAATCTGCCGTTTTTGTCAGCAGTCATGAGGAATACATCGGCGGCGGATATATTCTTTTTACTGAGCTCTTTGAGAAGCTTTTCTTCAGTTAAGGCGCAAAGATCAAAATCCTTGTCGGTTATCTTTCCGTCGCTTATAACAAGGCAGGTCAGGGGAGTGCTTTTCTGCGGTAATTTAAGGTCGGCTTTTGTAACGGGTTTAGCACTGTCCTTTAGCATAACACTGAGTGAGCCGTTAGTTTCCACATAGGCATATTTCACTTCGGAAATGTCAAATACATCCTTGAGCCGGAGGGCTTCAAGCAGGTCGTCGATGCTGTAGCGTATCTGTGAAAGCTTGTTCTGTAATAGCTTGCCGTCTTTGATTATAAGTGCACCTGAGCCTTGAGTTACCGTGCGGAAAAGTCTTGATTTCATTGAAAGAACGGAAAAAATAATTTCCAGACCGACTATCATGAAAATCAGCACAACACAGGTTGCAAGGGAAATGTCTTTGTTCTGCAAAGGCATTGATGCAATTTCTGACAGGAGGAATGTTGTAA
This sequence comes from Oscillospiraceae bacterium, assembly GCA_015066015.1. GTDB lineage: Bacteria > Bacillota > Clostridia > Oscillospirales > Acutalibacteraceae > UBA6857. Next base: position 42,947 of record SVPE01000012.1, on the reverse strand, counting down.
CAAGCTCTGTCGGCTGAAGCTCGCCTATTTGTCTTTTGCCCATAAGGCGCACACTTACAATAACAATGATGTAAACGATGATGCCGCGAAGCAGAATGTTAATCAAAAAAATCACCTCTTTTTAGTGTTGACAGCCGGGATGAAAATAAAACTGAAAAATCAGCTTTTGCATTGTAAATCACATGGCTTTATGTTATAATTACTTTGGGTGATAAAAATGAAAAAAGATTTTTCACCGAAGTCGGGAGTTCTGCTTGCAATTATCGGAGCAGTGCTTATGGCGGCAGGCTATTTCCGCGGCGAGGTGTCAACAGTGCTTACCAAAGCAATAAATATATGTCTGGAGTGTATCGGCATTGGATAAGCTGAAGAATTTTTTAAAAGGTGACGGTATACGGAATGCCGTTCAGCTTTTCTGGACTGTAATAACAAACAGCTTTCTTACAGGCTTTGCAAAAGGCAGTATCTATACCGGAAAGCTTAAGAGCGTGTGCCTTCCGGGTCTTAACTGTTATTCCTGCCCGGGTGCGCTGGGAAGCTGTCCTGTGGGGGCTTTGCAATCGGTTATAGGCTCAGAGCATAAAATCACCCTTTATGTTTCCGGCTTTCTCATTTTCATCGGTGCACTTACGGGCAGATTTGTCTGCGGATGGCTTTGTCCTTTCGGCCTTGTGCAGGATCTGCTTTATAAAATTCCTTTTCCGAAAAAATTGGGAAAATTCAGGGGAGACAGGCTGCTGAGATATCTAAAGTACCTGATTTTGCTTGTTTTTGTTATAATTCTTCCTCTTTTTGCGCTTGATGAGTATGGTATAAGCTCACCGTGGTTTTGTAAGTATGTGTGCCCATCGGGTATGCTTTTTGGCGGAATACCTCTTGCTGCGGCGAATGAAGCCATACGCGGCTCGGTAGGTTTTCTTTTCACATATAAGGGTGTGATACTTGCTTTTACGGTGATTTTGTCAGTTATGGTTTACAGACCCTTCTGCAAATACATCTGCCCCCTCGGAGCGATATATTCTCTTTTTAATAAGGTCTCTGTGCTGAGGATCAGAAACGATACAGAAAGGTGCATCAGCTGCAAAAAATGTGAGAAGTCATGCGATATGAATATAGATGTACTGAGTAATCTTAATTCGCCTGAGTGTATCCGCTGCGGCAAGTGTGTGAAAAACTGTCCGACGGGTAGTCTTACAATGAAGTTTTCACTGAAAAATGCAAATTCATTAACGGAAATGTCGGAAAAACAGGGAAAAAATAAGTAAAAACTTTATAAAAAAATTATAAATACCATTGTTTTATTAAAAAAAATGATATATAATTAACCTGTAATTTTATTTTATGATCGGAGGTTTCGTTATGAGCGATCAGACCATTCAATTCAGCCTTAAGGCTGAAACACCCGAGGATATGAAGGAAGTTCTCACTCAGGTATATGAAGCACTTACAGAAAAGGGCTATAACCCCATAAATCAGATAGTCGGCTACATTCTTTCCGAGGATCCGACTTATATTACAACACATAAAAACGCACGCAGTCTTATCAGAAGAATTGACCGTGATGAGCTTTTACAGGAAATTGTAAAGAGCTATCTCAGATAATTTGGAGGAAAATTTACCATGGCAGCAAAAAAGAAATCAGAGTTTCTGACATATAAGGATAAGCCCCTTGTCAGAAAGGGCAACACAATTTACTACGGAAATATGAGTGACAAGTTTGTCATTATGTTCCAGATCCTTTCCACAAAGGATGTAGACGGACTTCAGGTTGCAGACCGTGTTTCCGTTCAGCTTATCAATACTGATCCTGATGTCAGACCTCATGACAGAATTGCACAGAAGACAGAAAAGAAGGGTCTTTACAATGCAATGGATATCGGCAAGATCTGGCTTGAAAGAGCACTTGCTCAGTAATAACTAAAGATATGAGGCGGTAGGTTTACCGCCTCACTTTGCAGTATAACCGCTCATGGCGCAGCTGGATAACGCAGCAGATTCCGATTCTGAAGAACGGGGGTTCGAATCCCTCTGGGCGGGCCAAAAATCGACGAATTTCGACAGAAGTTCGTCGATTTTACTTTTTACTTCTTCACTATTCACTCTTCACTAATCTTCGGGTCGATTTTTGGCGAAGTAATAGGTAAGAAGGAATAGTGAATAAGTTTGGTCGGTACACCCGCACCTGATAAATAATACAATTTTTTCATAAATTATTTACAAATGCCACTCTTTCTGCTATAATATGTTTGTAAATTTTCAGCGGAAAGGGTTGACTGTTTAAACAATGTTTGCGACAATTTATCAGACAGACAGGGTATAACCCTCCTGTGATTTCCGTGCGTAATTTAATATTTAGTGATTAACCGTTCAGGTTCGCTTTAATGGCGGACTTATATGGTTTTTTATATTAAAAAAATACGAATCCCGAAAGGAGAAAAACAATGAAAAAGATTTTATCAATCATCCTTGCAATCTTAATGATTGTGACAGCAATTCCTATGGCATTTGCAGCGGATATCGTGGATAGCGGAACATTCGGTGCTGAATATGACAACCTCACATGGACACTTGATTCAGACGGATTATTGACCATCAGCGGTACGGGTGATATGAGGAATGCGTATCAAACGGGAATTTACGGTTGGTACTATTCCGGTATTGTTATCAGGAAAGTAGTTATTGAAGAAGGGGTTACTAATATTGACGGGAATCCGTTTTTTAACTGCGCAGAACTCGTTGAAGTAACTATACCGGAAAGTGTAACCAGTATCAGTGACGGTGTGTTTTCAGATATAGCTGAAAATGCAACTGTAAATGTTCCTTGTACATGGAATGAAGAAATGCTGTATAGCTTCGATTCAACTGTTGAATTGAATATGCCGGAACACAAATGGATTCACAAGGGCGGTAATGTTTATTGTGAGAATTGTAATTATCTTTGCAACCATTTTCATCTCAGTGATCCTTTGTGCAGCAAATGCGGTTATGTGAACATTATTGAAGACGAGAGTAAAACAGTTCTTGATATTTCAAAGGGTGACATTGTCATTGCAGATACGTATGTAACCCTAAACGGAGAAGACATTGATGTTGATCCCGAGGGCTATATTATTACAGGTGTCAGTACGGGTTCGGAGAACGCAATAAAAATTATCAATAATTCCGACGTAGAAAAAACCTTTGATCTTGTATTCAGAAATTTGCTTATTGACCCCGAGTTTGATCCTATTGTTATAGATGATAATTCTCCGATTGTTCTCAATATACTGTGCGAAGGTAGCTTTTCAGTAACTGATTATACCGTTATGAACTGCATTTCGTATGAGGCGAAAACCGGGATTACAGTAAATATAACCCGTCCGGAGGGTGCAGTTATTGATTTCAAATACGCATTATTTGGGGATAATGATATTAATTTTGATGTTTATCTTAATGGGAAAGCTATCGGTAGTGATCTGCATTTTCACGAAAATACAGATGGTATACAAACCTGTATGGGATATTTATGCGATGTTTGTTGGTGCTACTTCGGAGAAGGAGATGAAAGTCTTCATATAACTGATGGGGTACAGACTTGCGCAGGATATTATTGTTCTTCCTGTAGAAATTATTTCGGTGAACCGGACGATACAGCTCATTCGTGGAATCGCGGATATTGTTATACCTGCAATTCATATTTCCCTGAGGACATGGAGTGTGCTCATAAATGGTCTCTTGGTATATGTGATATATGTGGAGTTAAATGCAGCCATGACTTAGATAAGAATCTTATCTGTACTGTTTGCGAGAGTGAAATGTCTTTTGAAGTTATAACAGGCGATTCTGTGAAATACTACAGCGTTTTTGACGACGCAATTGATGATTTTAATAACGGATTTGAAGACGGAAGCGTAATCAGATTAATAAAGGATTGCTTCGATAGGCGTTTTTCATATGTAGGTTTTTCAGGTAAAGATGTAGTTATCGACCTTAACGGTCATACATGGAAACCTGATTTTCAATCATTATCAATATCCTCCGATATCAAGATTATGGACTCGGTAGGCGGAGGTTATATGGGAGCAGTTCTGTATTTACAATCTCCAATTACCATTTATGACGGTTCCTATAAAGAAATTGTTATAGTTGGTGAATTTGAGCTTTCTGATTTGATTACGGATTGTTGCGAGGCTGATGTAGGCTCAACAGGCGATTATAATGACGATTACTATAAACAGTATTTTGACGTAGAAATAAAAGGTAAACACGATATAGTTAAAGTTGAAGCACAGGCTCCCACTTGCACTGAAATCGGTTGGGATGCTTATGAATACTGTACAGCTTGTACTTATACAACTTATGTAAAAAAAGAAGCTCTTGACCACGATATAGTTAAAGTTGAAGCACAGGCTCCCACTTGCACAGAAATCGGTTGGGAGGCATACGAATACTGTACTGCTTGTCCTTATACAACCTATGCAGAGTTACCTATTGACCCGGATGCACATAATTCCGTTACAGACGAATACAAGGCTCCCACCTGTACAGAGGTCGGTCTCGAGGAAGGCTCACACTGCGGCCGTTGCGGTGAAACACTTGTTGCACAGCAGGAAATTGAAAAACTTCCTCATGTTGACGAGGATGCTGACAACTACTGCGACGGTTGCGGCGCTGAAATGCTTTGCTCCGACTGCGGCAGACCTGTTCACGAGGGCGAGATTAACGAGTACATCTGTCTGCTTATCACTTTTGTAAAGCTTATTGTAGACTTAGTTCGTTCATTAGGCGCATAAGATCAATACAATAAACAATCGCCGGGGATGTGAAAATCCTCGGCGGTTGCAATTACCTTTAATTTTGAAATGCAGTTTTAGCTTGTTGCTAAATTGGGCTGTAATCTCAAAAATCGACAATCTTCGACAGAAACTTGTCGTTTTCAGTTTTATTCGCCTTGCGACGAGTTAAATTGCCTTGCAGTTTTATTGTGCTTCGCACAGTGATATTCGCTTCGCGCGTTTATTGCGAATAAAATAACACTGATACCGCAGGTTTCAATAACACTTTCATGATAGTGAAAATATCACTCTGACCGCAAGGTCAGAATATCACTTAAAACTTGTAAAATTAAATGTTGCCATTTTACTTATCGATTCTTCGCTGACCATTCCCTTGATTTTTAACCTGTGAATTGATATAATCTTTCCTGAGGTGATTTGTATGAAAGCATATAATGTTTTACCTGAAGGATACAAGGAGTTTTACTCTGTAGATTTGCAGAAGGATAAAAAAACGGCTGTTGTTGTAAACATAATTGCAGTTGTCATCGCTGCAGCTATGGCCTTGCCGATGCACCGGATTGTGCCCGTATCTACTCTTTATGAAAGCGAAGAAGGCATTGTAATGAGAATGCTGTCGATGATTGTACTGCTGATTGCATATATTATTTTACACGAAGCAGTTCACGGTATATCTATGAAGCTTTGCGGCACAAAGAAGATAAAATACGGCTTTACGGGCGCTTATGCTTTTGCGGGAAGTGATGACTATTATCCGAAAAAAGCCTACATTTTCATTGCCTTGTCACCTGTTGTACTGTGGGGAGTTGTTCTTGCAGTTGTAAATTCAATGGTACCCGAAGAATGGTTCTGGATAATTTATATTGTGCAGATAATGAATATTTCGGGTGCGGCAGGCGACTTTTTTGTTACAGTGAAGTTTTTACGTTTTCCTGATGATATTTTAGTTAGGGATCACGGAGTAGGTATGCGGGTTTATTCAAAAAAATAATGAGTATTCTCCGGGGGACTTTAACTTGCTGTAAGGCATAATCTGAAACAAAATACAGATACGTTTTCCCGGATTGTAAATTATCATTTTATGTGATATAATCATACTCGGAATAAATCAGTCTGAGGTCAGGAGAGAAATATATGAACATACTTATAATTGACGGCCAGGGCGGTCAGCTCGGAAGTCAGATAATCAAAGCCGTTACAAACAGTTGTCCCGATGCAGAACTGACTGCAATAGGTACAAATGCAACGGCTACAACCGCAATGGTAAAGGCGGGGGCTAAAAAAGCCGCAACAGGTGAAAATCCTGTCGTTGTTGCCTGCCGTAAGGCGGATGTTATCATAGGCCCTATCGGTATTGTGATTGCCGATTCTCTGTACGGTGAAATTACACCGGCAATGTCTGTTGCCATAGGTCAGAGCGATGCTACAAAAATTCTCATACCTGTAAATAAATGCGAGAATCTTGTTGCAGGAGTTCCGAATCTGACTGTATCGGCGCTTATCGAGGATGCACTTTCAAAGCTTCAGACAATTATTGACAAAAACTCTTGAAAAGTGTCTTAAGCTGTGATATAATATCTGCAGTTATCCAGAAGGAAGCTGCAGGAACAGAAGTTCTTTTTCTATTCAGACATTTAAATTTATTGCGATGCTATGAAGGTGTTGTTTTCCCAGAGGGGATAACCGCACCTTTTTGTTTATCATCTGCAAAAAAGAAAGGACTTCTTATGAAAAAACAAAATCCCGTATTTAATCTTTCATTGGCGGCAATGTTTCTTGCGATGGCCTTTGTGCTGCCCTTTTTTACAGGACAGATTCCTCAGATAGGTAAAATGCTTTGCCCGATGCATTTTCCCGTGATTCTTTGCGGATATGTCTGCGGCGGTCCATGGGGACTTGTTGTAGGCTTTGCAGCGCCGTTGCTTCGTTCTGTTATATTCGGAATGCCGACTTTGTTCCCTAAGGCCTTTGCAATGGCTTTTGAGCTTGCCTGCTACGGATTTATGTCGGGACTTTTGTACCGCGTATTGCCAAAGAACAAACTGAACCTCTATGTTTCACTCGTTTTGTCAATGATTACGGGCAGACTTGTGTGGGGTGCAGTGCAGTTCTGCTGCATAGGGCTTGACCCGACAAGGTTCGGTTTTTCGGCATTCTGGGCAGGCGCTGTTGCTGATGCTGTTCCGGGTATTATAATTCAGCTTGTGCTCATACCGCTGATAATTGCACTTCTTGAAAAAGCGAAGCTTATGAAGTGAAATCAGTAGAGTTCTTTTTATCTCTTTAATCCTGCCTTCGGGCTTGATTATAAAAAAATTATTAAAGGAGATTGCTTTTTGAGAAAGACAATCAGAACATTGGAGATTGTATTCTGACCGGGAGGTTTGTAAATACAGTCGACAGACCTCCCTTATTGAAGTCAACAATTTTCAGGAGGATAAACAATGAATAAAAATGACATTATAATTCGTTTGGAAAGAAAAGAAGAACAAAGTGAAACAGAAGCTCTTGTAAGAGATTCGTTCTGGAATGTGTACCGTCCCGGATGTCTTGAGCATTATGTGCTCAATCAGCTAAGAAATGACAGGGCATTTGTACCCGAACTTAATTTTGTTATGGAAAAAGACGGCAGAATTATAGGACAGAATATGTTTATGAATGCTACTGTAAAGGCTGACGACGGACGGGATATCCCGATTGCTACAATGGGACCTATATGCGTTGCTGATGAGCTTAAAAGACAGGGCTACGGCAAGATGTTGCTTGATTATTCCCTTGAGAAGGCAGCTGAAATGGGCTTTGGCGCGATTTGCTTTGAGGGTAATATCGGGTTTTACGGTAAAAGCGGATTTACTTACGCAAGTGAATTCGGTATCCGTTATCACGGCTTGCCTGAGGGCGCTGATGCTTCATTTTTTCTTTGTAAAGAGCTTGTGCCGGGCTATCTTGAAGGCGTTACAGGTGAGTATGCACCTCCCGACGGATACTTTGTAGACGAGGCAGAAGCCGAGGCGTTTGACAGACAGTTCCCGCCAAAAGAAAAGCTGAGGCTTCCGGGTCAGATTTTCTCATAAACGAATAAACAAAAGCAGTGTGCATTTACGCCGGCATCCGATTGTGGTGTCGGCGTACACTGTTGGTTTTGTCGGCGTGTCGGTATGTATGATTAGGCACAGAATACAAAAATTTTCCAAAAAGTATGGTTATATCGACTAAGAATATGAAGTTGACAATTTATTATTGCTTTGATAAAATATTTTTACAATATTGAAAAGAGGGTAAAAATATGTTTTGTAAAAATTGCGGATGTTCATTGGATGAAGGTGTTAAATTCTGTAAGAAGTGCGGCACCAGAGTTGAATACGAGGAGGTTTCATATGTTGTTAAGCCTGAGCCGGTAACTGTACCCAATAAGGCTGAAAGCAATGATCCTTTCCCGAATTTTCAGCCTAATTACAGTGCACCTGAAAACAACTACGGTGCACCTGCTCAGCAGAATAATTTCAATGCGCCTAATTATCAGGAGCCCCAGCCTCAGATAATTCTCAATCAGATTCCTCAGAATCAGTATTCACCACAGTGCAGACCTATTTCTGCATGGGGTTATTTCGGTTATAATCTGCTGTTTTCAATTCCTCTTGTCGGTTTTATCTGTCTGATTATTTTTTCTCTCAGTTCAGATAATATCAACAGAAGAAACTATGCACGTTCATTCTGGTGCTGGTTTGCACTTGCGCTTATTTTAGGTGCTGTTTTCGGTGTGCTTGTTCTTATTACAGGCGGCGACCTTTTGGATGAAATTGCTTACTATTTTTAAAGCTGATTGAAGTCAACATAAAAACCGTTCACGATTTTTCGTGAACGGACAGCTTGTCGAAAAGTATTTTCGACAAGCTGTCGGACTGTTGAGAAAGGTGCAAGATGCCTTTTTCTTCGCCCCGAAGGCGTACAGTGGTACTCCGAGAGGGCGAAAAAATGACAAAACAATGCAAAAATGGTCGGGATTCGATGTCCTGACCATTTTTCTTTGTAGTTTTGTTTTTAATTTTTTATCGACGTTCTTTAAGTGTTTCTGTGCATTGTTGTTCTTGTGACTTTATCGACAGTCTGACCGTTCACGATTTTTCGTGAACGGTTTAAGTTTTTATGTAAATGATTTTGAACTGCCTTCATCCTCGTGTATGAAGGGCTTGTAGAATTCATCTGCATAGACAAGCTCTATAAATCGGTCGTGGTCACGCTGTATCCTTCCGCCGGAAAAAATGCCGTACACATAGGTGTAGCCGTCTGTATGATTTTCATATCCGTAGTACCCTGAGGTGTATTTCGAGAAGAAAATCCTTGAACGCTCCTGTTCGACTTCGTCTATTGCATAAATTCCGATTGTCTGGAAAATACTGCCTTCAAAGTCATAGCTCTGATAGATTTTCTTTCCGGCTTCAAGGAGGTTCTCGGGAAGCTTATCGTCAACGGGGAGGAAAAGATTTATATTAAGTTGTGTGCCTGTATAGCTGATTTCTGCATCAGGATTTATTTCTTTGACTGTTTTTTCAAGCTCATCAAGACCCAGGTTTATACCGAAATCCTTTTCGGACATTTCATCACTGCTGAATTCGAAAGAATCAAAATCAAGGTTGATGAGTTTTTTTGATTTGTATATAGTATATGCAAGCAGCGGAATCCACGAAGTACTTCTGTCAATTTCACTGTTTTGTGTAAGAACAACCTCTTTAAATGTAATTTCAGGGTTGTTTTCATCAATGTTGCAGTCAGTTGCTAAAATCTTAACGCCGTTGTTGGTTGAAATGTATAGCTTCTTAGTTTTGCTCTTTTCAGCAATCGATGCGAGTCCCTTATATCTTTCTATGCTTTCTTTTTCGTCAGAATTTAAAGTAAAACAGGGATTACCTGAATCGTCTGCACCGGGCATAAGCTTATCGCTGTAGGAGTACAGGCTTGTTTCGGTAAAGTCAGTGCTTAACTTAAGGCTTTTTGCTGCAATAAGTTGCATTATGGGAATACCCATACGGTCTGTGGTTGTTCTTATTACCGCTGAGAAGGGGTTGAATTCTGTTTTACCGTAGGCATAAGGTAAGCCGATAGTATCAAGTCTGTTTTTGATTTCTTTTTCGGTGTCCTGCCATTCACCGTCAGTTATATCGGTGAATGTGGATTTGAGAACAAAGGTGACATAGTCCTTTTTGAATGTGTCAGCATTACACTGAAGCACTCCCGCCTTGTCGTTGTCTTCGACAGTTTCGAAGACAGGAGCAATATCAATGTTAAAGTAAAGTGAAGTCTTAAGCGGGGAGTGTGTCAGATTGTAAAGTGCCGTTTCGTTGGCGTTTTCAAAGGAATCATCGTTGAGTATGTAGATAACATTACTGTCTTTGTACTGCTTTGCGTTGAAATACCAGTAGGAGGTGAAATCCTTTTTGTCGAGAGCAACGGCAATTTTGTCGCCGTAACTTTCAATGGCTTTACTGTTTTTGTCGTAGAAATCTTTCTTCAGCACAACCTCGATGTATTCGTAGTTTTCCTCATCAGTGCCGACAACGGCAGGGTCAACACCGTCGAGCGAACCGTATTTAATCTGTGCACTTTCAATATCATCAGGGGAAAAAGGAATGTGCTGGGGAGAATCTTCAGCGGATTCATTCCAGTGAAAATCCGATGTGCAGATGTAATGCTTCATAGCTCTTGTTATGTAGAGTTTCATCACGTTTTCAGGATTTTCGCCCATAAATAGCTCACGGGGTATAATTACGTCGATACTGTCACCACTGGTCTTTGCGGTATATCGAGTATCGCCTGCGAAAATCTCAAGTCTTTTAAGCACGGTTTCCGATGCCTCGGAGAAATCTGTTGCAGACATATTTTCCGGTGCAGATATAGTGATGTGATACTTATCATCCATATTGTTATACCAGGAGTTATAATCAATTAAATAACCGCCGGCAGCAATCGCTATCACAAGCACAAAGGCAAGTAAAGTGATAAGGTTGACGGAGTTCCTGTTTGTGTAAATTTTCTTTAAAGCCTTGCCTCTGGAAATAAAAACGGGCACAAAGGCGGCAATTATAATAATGACCGCAAGAGCAATCTTTATTATTTCAGGAAGGTCGGTTAAAAAGAAAACACAGGTGCCGATAAATGAAGCTATAGCACAGCCTATGCAGTGCAAAAGCATATAGAGCGTGGGATTTTTCTTTTTCTGAGGCTTTTCTTTTTTTATCGTGATTTCTTCATTAACTTCATTTTTGTTAGCAGCTTCCTGCTTAGGAATAAGCTTTATAATGTCTGCGGCAAGCTTATGTATTTTATTGGCATTGTATTCAACCATACAGTGAATAGTTGCAAGGTAGTATTTGTTTGCATCACTGTATGGTGTGTCGTCAAGATGGATAGGAATAATGGGTACCATGCTTTCAACGGCAAGCTGAATTTCGCGGCTTACGTGAGGGGACTGATTTGATGCCTGACTTGACAAAAAGAGAAAGGCCGAGGATTCACTTATAGCCTTCGAGATTTCGCCTGCCCACACAGAACTGAAGGGGATATCTCTGGGGGCAATCCAGCACTTAAGGCCGCTTGATTCAAGAAGCTCACATATCTGATTTGCAGTCTCACTGTCTTTTGATGAGTGACTTATAAAAACACGTTTTTCCATAATGAACACCTTCAAGAGAAAATATTTCCATTTAATTATAGCATAAAATTTAAAAAAGTAAATCATTAAGAAATAAATTGACAATCGCGTTCTATGCTGATAAAATAGTCTCATACATTAAAAAAAGGAGACAAACTGATGAAATCTTATGACGTAATCGTAATCGGCGCAGGTAACGGAGGCCTTGCTGCGGCTGCAACCTGTGCAAGAGAGGGTCTTTCCACTCTTTTGCTGGAAAGACACAACATTCCCGGCGGCTCGGCATCATCCTTTGTCAGAGGCAGATTCGAGTTTGAGCCGTCACTTCATGAGCTTGCAGGTGTAGGCGCACCGGACAAAAGCGGACAGATTGAGGATATGTTTCTGCGTATGGGCGGCGATGTTGAGTGGTGTCAGCATGATTCAACCTTCCGTCTTGTTGTACCCGCAAAGGAGGGTGACAAGGACACATTTATCAACGAGGACGGAGTAGAGGTTGCCGTTGATGCAAGAATGCCCGTAGGCTTTGAAGCTTTTGCAAGAAAGCTCGACGACCTTGTTCCGGGCTCATATGACAGCTGTATGGCGGCATTTGACCTTTCTGCGAGATTGTTCAAGGCACTTGATGCTACCGCTGACCTGTCAAAGCTGCCTGCTTCAATCAAGGATATACCCGACATAATGCGTATGGTTTCCCATACAATGAAGGAAAGCCTTGATGCTCTCGGTATGCCCAAAAAGGCTCAGGATATTTTCAATACATATTGGTGTTATCTCGGTTCTCCCGCATCACAGCTTGACTTCCTCTACTATATGGCGATGGTTCACAGCTATGTAGAATATGGTACGGGTGTTCCCAAGTACAGAAGCCACGAAATGAGCCTTGCTCTTGATAAGGTTATCCGCGATCACGGCGGAGATATATGGTATAATTCCGAGGTTACAAGGGTTATTATGAAAAACGGCAAGCCTGCAGGTGTTGTTATCAACGGTGAAAAAGAGGTTTACGGTAAGTATATTATCTGTAACTCCTCGCCTAATGCCGTATGGAATGACCTCTTTGATAAAAAGGACATCCCTGAAAGACAGCTTCGCATGCTCAATTCACGTAAGGTTGCCTGCAGTCTTACAACGGTTTATCTCGGTATGAATGTTACAAAGGAGCAGCTTGGTATTAAGGACTACTCCACGTTTATCGCTCCTGATTCCGACTCCGATAAGCAGTATGATTCTGCTCAGGATTTCGGTGGCGGCTTCTGTATCATTAATTGCCTTAATGAGATTATTCCAGATTGCACACCTGAGGGCACATGTCAGCTCTTCCTTACAACTATGACATTCGGTGATGTTATGAAGGATGTTAAGCCTCAGGATTACAAAAAGTTCAAGACGAAGGTTGCAAAGGATATGATCGAGACCTGCGAAAAGGCTCTCAACATTTCCATTATGCCCTATATTGAGGAAATAGAAATTGCACTTCCTCCCACCTTTGCACGTTATCTCAACACTCCCTTCGGCACTCCCTACGGTTATATGCTTGAAAAGTGGGACAGTATGATTCCGAGAACTGTTCAGTATATGCAGGATCAGCCCTTCGATAACTTCCTTTTCTGCGGTGCAAGTCAGGAAAGAGGCGACGGCTACGGCTGCGCATATTATACGGGTGAAAAAGCCGGCGGCCTTGCCGTAAAAGCGTTAAAGAAGGAGGGTAAATAATTATGGCAGATCTTAAATCATTAAAGGCTAAAAAGTTCCTTTCAATGCTTTCATACCGCAGTAAGAGACTTGAAAGCGGTAAAGCGGAGCTTCCCGATTTTTCCGATCAGGCAATGGTGCTTGCAAAGGCACTTCATCCTAAGCGCCAGTATCTTAAAATTGCAAAGGTCGAAGAAAGAGCAGAGGATTGCAGAAGCTACACCCTTGTACCCGATGAAGAAAAGGGCACAAAGTCACTTGCATACTTCGGTGCAGGTAAATATCTCACCGTTTTTGAAACAATTGAAGGTATGCCAATTACAAGAGCTTACTCAATTTCGTCCTCTCCCAAGGATTCCCTTGAAGGCAGATATGTGCTTACAATCAAGCTCGTTGAGGGTGGGCTTATGTCACAGTACATCTTTGACACCTGGGAAGAGGGCAGAAGCGTCGAGGTTTCAGCTCCGTCAGGTAACTTTGAATATCAGCAGCTGCGTGATGCTAAAAAGGTAATATGTCTTGCAGGCGGCAGCGGCATCACACCCTTTATTTCTATGGCCAATGCTATTGTAGACGGTGACGAGGATTTCGAGATGACTCTTCTTTACGGCAGCCGCGACACAAAGAGCATCCTTTTCAAAAGTGAGCTTGATGAGCTCGAGAAGAAGTGTGACAAAATCAAGGTTATTCATGTTCTGAGCGAGCAGAAATCAAAGCTTCCCAAGGGCACTGAAAAGGGATTTATCACAGCTGAGCTTATTAAAAAGTACGCTCCCGAAAATGAAAAGTACTCGATTTTCCTTTGCGGTCCTCAGCAGATGTATGCCTTTGTAGACAAAGAGCTTGAAAAGCTCGGGCTTGAAAAAAAGTACATCCGTCACGAAATGTTCGGCGAATTCCACAACCCATCAACTCAGGACGATTATCCCGAGGGTGTGCCCGAAACTGTGAAAATTACAGTTACAATTCAGGATAAGACCTATATTCTCAAGGGTTCATCAAATGATTCCGTTATGCAGACAATTGAAAAATTCGGACTTGCAGTGCCCGCGCGTTGCCGAAGCGGAGAATGCGGCTTCTGTCATTCACACCTTATTTCAGGTAAGGTTTATGTACCCAAGGCGCTTGAATACCGCCGTCTCGCGGACTATAAGTTCGGTTGTATTCATCCTTGCTGCTCATTCCCGCTTACTGATATAGAAATAAATGTTCCCGTGGCAAAATAAATAAAGGTTGAATCAGCGGAGTGCCCGTAAGGGTATTCCGCAGTTTTATTTTATATTAAAGGCGCTTAATACGAACGCGCGGTGAGCTTTCCGGCCTTCTCCGAAAGCCGGAAAGCAGAGAGCCCCGCATACTTTCCTTTACCCTGCATTCTGCATTAAGTTGCAATTTTTATTTACCCGACCTCGACATCGGGCTCTCTGAAGCAACGCCTGTGGCGTTGCTTCTCACCGCGCTGTGTTTACCCCTTTTTTACAGTGCTTCCTTTTTATTGTCTTTTTTAGTAAAAAGCTCCTTAAAACCCAACAACACCAGCATTCCTCCGAAGAGCTTTCTCAGAAGCTCTGCCTTGATTACGGGTAAAAGCATAAAGCCTGCAGTCATACCGATGATGGCGGCGGGCAATAGCGAAAAAAGAGCTCTTTTATCTGTAAGACGGTTTTTTGTGTTGATTAAAACAGAAGCAAAGCCTGTAAGTACAAAGAAAAGCAGATTTATTCCTTGTGCCTCCTTCTGCTCAAGTGAAAGAAAGGTTGTAAGGTAAATTATCAGCACCGAGCCGCCTCCAAAGCCCATGGCCCCGAGAAGCCCCGATAAAAAAGATGAAATTATTATTGCGGCATTCATTATCTGAATATCATCCTCATTCCCGACCAGATTATGAAAATTGCAAACACCTTCCTGAGAATTTTGTCGGGTATTTTTTTTAGAAGGCAGGCTCCGGCTATTGCACCGATAATACCGAAAGGAAGGTAGTAAACTGCGGACAGGGGATTGAAGTATCCTTTATAAAGATAAACTCCGCAGCTTATAACTGACATCATAAAGGTTGCCGTGAGAGCCGTTGCCTGAGCTTTTTTCTGTTCAAGTCCTTTTAACGAAAGGCTTTTTACGGCAAGGATTCCACCGCCGGCACCAAAAAGGCCGTTTGTCATTCCTGATAAAAAAGCTGAAGAAAAAAACAGAAGATGTTTCATAAAATAAACTCCTGATTGTAAGAAATAGTCTTTTTGTTACCAAAAAAAGAAAAAATGTGCTATAACTATTGATTTTTTAAAGAAATTATTTGCTTTTACTATTGTAAATATAAAATTAAAGTGATATAATCTATACATAAATTTTAGGAGGATTAAAATATGATTTGTAAATTCTGTGGAAATGTTATTGAAGATAATTCCGATTTTTGCTTTATCTGCGGTCAGAAGGTAGTTTCAGAAGCTCCTGCTTATGCAGCTGAAGTTTATTCACAGCAGCCTCAGGGCGCACCTGCACAACCTGTTTATGCGGCAGCACCCGTAGCTCCCGTTGCACCCGTAGCTTCCGAAATTCCTGTTTCTCCCGAAGTTCCTGTTTATGCACCTCCCGTTGTCCCCGAAGCAGCTGAAGGTAAAAAGGGTAAGAAGGCCAAGAAGGCTAAGAAGGCTAAGAAGGAAAAGGCAACAACAAGTGAGCTTTCAAAGGCAGCTAAGTTCTTTATGGGTCTTTTTGCTGCAATTTTCCTTGCAGTTACAGGTATCCTCAGCTCAACAAGCATTCTTCCTCTTGTAATCGGTGCAATTGCTACAGGCGTTGTTGCATGTATCTATTACAAGCAGTATAAGAAGGCGATCGACGGCGGCTACGAAGAAAAGGCTCTCGAAATCCTCAACACAGGTATGATCGGTCTTTGCGTAGGTTTGGGCGTTGCAGTACTCTTCCTTGTAATCAACTTTGTAATCAAATAAAATTTCATAAAAATTTCTGAAGCCTTTACTGTTGTAAGGGCTTCTTTTTTTCGCCTCATTTTTCCGTTTATATTTTTACACGGAAATACACAAATTATTATAGCGACTTAAAACAGGTTGCTTTTTATCGGGCAACTTTATTTTGTCGCTGGGAGGTGGAAAAATGAAAAAGTCGGTAAAAGCGCTTTGCCTTTTGTTTATGACTGTGACCGTGTTTCTTATGTCGGCGGTGGTTTACGGGTTTTACGCAGTGCCTGATGATGTAAGCTTTATGAGTGATGAGGAAATATATCTCGGCAGGTTTTTCAGCTGCGATATTAAAGAAAGGGAGAAATCCGTTTCAAAAAGTCTTGTTGCTGAGGGTGAGTATAGGTTAAACCTGAAGTTGCTGGGAAAAATTCCCGTAAAAAACTTCAACCTTAAGATAAACAGCAGACCCTATCTTGTCCCGTCAGGTGATATAATAGGGCTGAGGATATTTACCGAGGGTGTGATGATTGTCGGTACAGAATCGGTAGAAACTGCAAAAGGTACAGTTGCACCGTCAAAGCAGGCACATCTTGAAAAGGGCGACGTTATTATAAGTCTGGACGGGAAAAACGTCACTTCAAGTGCAGAGGTTGAGTCTGTTATAAAAGAAAGTGGCGGTAAAGCTCTTGAAGTCAGTTACAAGCGTAACGGCGAGATAAGAACAACCGTTCTTACACCGGTTATGAGCGTCAGCGAAGGCACATACAAGACCGGACTGTGGATAAGAGACAGTGCAGCAGGTATAGGCACAATGACGTTTTATGACAGGGAAAGCGGATTTTTTGCCTCTCTCGGTCACGCTGTGTGTGATGTTGATACAGGAGAAATCTTGCCGCTTTCTGACGGTGATATTGTTGATGCAACAATAAACGGGTGTGTCAAGGGTAGAATGGGATCTGCAGGTGAGCTTTGCGGAAGCTTTAAAAGTGAATGCGAGGGCTCTCTTGTTCTCAATTGCGAAAACGGGGTTTTCGGATATCTTGAAAATGCCGATAAAACTGCAGAGGCATTACCTGTTGCGGCAGAAAGCGAGATAAAGGAAGGTAAAGCGCAGATTATTTCCACCGTTGAGGGTGAAAGTAAGGCTTATTATGATGTTGAAATTGAAAAGCTCAACCGTGACGGTCAGGACGGTAAAAATATGATAATAAAAATTACGGATAGTAAGCTTATAGAGAAAACAGGAGGAATCGTTCAGGGTATGAGCGGAAGTCCCGTTTTGCAGAACGGTTACATTGTAGGCGCAGTGACTCATGTTTTTATCAATGACCCCACAAAGGGGTACGGGATTTTTGCTGAGACAATGCTTGATGCAGCGGGATAAAAGGCAGACAAGGGCGATTTGCTCTTGTCTTTTTTGTTATAATTATAATAAATACTTTAATAAATACTTTAAGAACGTATCCTATGAATTTTTCAGGTGTAACAGGTATTTCCGGCAGAGTAGTAGCAGAGATATAACAAAGGTTTTTCCGAATAGTGTCTGTAGCGGGACGTCTCTTATGCTTAAAAACATTGTTTTGTCGGTACTAAAGGGTTTCTTTGGATCAATATTCCGAAGAAGTACTTTATTTTTTGTGACATTTTTTTGTAAGCGTAATTTAATAATCGGCAGACTTGTTGGCATACTATAAATATATACTAAGGTAATATTTATTGACATTTCTTTTTAATGATACTATAATTTATTTTTAGCAAGGAGCTATTCTATGCCCTTTGAATTTTTTAGCATCGCAGTGTCCGCGGCAGAGAGGTTTCTCAGCAGCTTCAACGATTACTTTTACACATATGTACTTATTATTCTCCTGCTTTTTTTTGGAATATACTTTACTTTTAAAACAGGCTTTGTACAGTTTCGTTATTTTTTTGAGCAGCTCAGGTGTGTAACAGAAAGACCTGACAGTAAAAAGGAGGTTTCTTCCTTTCAGGCGCTCATGGTGTCAACTGCATCAAGGGTCGGCACCGGTAACATAATCGGTGTTTCAACGGCACTTTGCCTTGGTGGCTTCGGGTCGGTATTCTGGATGTGGGTTGTTGCGGTTGTGGGGAGTGCTCTGGCTTTTGCTGAAAGCACTCTGGCGCAGATTTTCAAAAAAAGAGGGGAGTCGGGGTGCTACGGCGGACCTGCCTACTATATTGAGGCTCTTACAGGGAAAAGGCTTCCGGGAATAATATTTTCTGTTTTGCTTATACTTACTTACGGTGTAGGCTTCAATATGCTGACATCCTACAATCTGCAGTCAGCCTTCTCACAGTTTGATTTTTATGATGCAGAGGTTTCTCCGGGAGTTATAGGTATTATTACTGCTCTTCTTGTTGCGGTTTGTTATTTTGGCGGCGGCAAAGCAATTATAAAGGTGACCTCCCTTATGGTACCTTTTATGGGTATTGCATATATCGGAGTTTCACTCCTTATTGTAATTCTTAACTTTAAAGCCTTGCCGGGAATCTTTGTAAGAATTTTCACTGAAGCGACGGATCTGAGGGCCATTTTCGGAGGCTTTTCATCATCTTGTGTAATGTACGGTATAAAAAGAGGTCTTCTCAGCAACGAGGCGGGCGTAGGCTCTGCTCCTAATGCATCGGCTGCTGCTCAGGTTTCCCATCCTGTCAAGCAGGGGCTTGTGCAGCTACTTTCCGTGTCCATCGATACACTCCTTATCTGCTCGGCAACTGCATTTATGTGTATGTGTTCAGGAGTTGAGCCGTCAGCTGAAATTTCGGGAGCAAAATATGTTCAGCTTTCTGTAGAAAACACATTGGGAGTTTTCGGCCCCGTGTTTATTACTCTGGCAATGGTGCTTTTTGCATTTACAACGCTTGTGGGAAATATGTTTTATGTTGAGGGCTGTGCTATTTATATTCTCGCAAGAAAGCCGGGTAAGCTACTGCTTTCTTTACTTAAGGTAGGAGAGGCGGCGCTGGTTTTTGCAGGATGTATTCTGAGTGCAGACCTTCTGTGGAATATTGCAGATGTCACTATGGGATTTATGATTCTTATAAATGTCCCTGCAATTGCATTTCTCGGCAGGTATGTAATCCTTGCGCTGAAGGATTACGGCAGACAAAAAAGACTTGGAAACAACCCCGTTTTCAGAGCAGAAGATATCAGACTGCCCTATAATACAGATTATTGGAAATAAGAGAAAAAATGAGGTATAAAATGAACGACAGTAAAGAATTTCTTGCAACAGAACCGATAGGAAAGCTTCTTCTGAAGCTTGCGATACCTACGGTTATAGCTCAGGTGGTCAATATGCTTTATAATATTGTTGACCGCATTTACATAGGGCATATTCCCGGAGATGGAAGTCTTGCACTTACAGGCGTAGGCGTGAGTATGCCGATTATTATGATAGTTTCCGCTTTTGCGGCACTTATCGGTACGGGCGGTGCACCGAGAGCATCGATTTTTATGGGCAAGGGAGATAAAAAAAGCGCCGAAAAAATTCTTGGCGGTTGCCTGAGTCTGCAGATAGTGATTTCCCTTGTGCTGACCTTTTTGCTTTATGTTTTCGGTGAAAGATTACTTCTTGCCTTCGGCGCCAGTGAAAACACAATTAGCTATGCCTGGGATTATCTGAGCATATATGCAGCAGGTACGGTTTTTGTCCAGCTTACTCTCGGTACGGGAGCTTTTATAACTGCGCAGGGATTTGCTAAATATGGTATGGCAACAGTGCTTATAGGAGCACTTTGCAATATAGTTCTTGACCCGATTTTTATTTTCGGCTTTTCTATGGGCGTAAAGGGTGCGGCTCTTGCTACGGTGCTTTCTCAGGCTGCGTCCTGTATGTGGGTCATTTCGTTTTTAAGCGGAAAGAAAACATACCTGAGAATCAGAAAGGAAAACCTTAAAATAGATTTCAGATTAGTCCTTCCCTGTGTTGCACTCGGTCTTGCAACCTTCGTTATGCAAAGCAGTGAAAGTGTGATTTCTGTCTGCTTCAATTCGTCACTGCTTTCGTATGGAGGAGATATTGCCGTAGGGGCAATGACAGTGCTTACAAGTGTAATGCAGTTTGCAATGCTGCCGATGATGGGTATAGCACAGGGAGCACAGCCGATAACGGGATATAACTACGGTGCAGGTAACGTGAAAAGGGTAAAGAAAACCTTCAGGCTTCTGCTTACAGTGTGCCTTTGCTATTCGTTTGTTCTCTGGGGTGTTATAATGCTTTTCCCACGCGGCTTTGCGGGTATATTCACCTCTGATGCACAGCTTATCGATTTTACGGCATCGGCTTTGAGAATCTACTGTGCAGTGCTCTGCCTCTTCGGTATACAGACCGCATGTCAGATGACGTTTGTTTCAATCGGAAACGCGGTGTGCTCAATTATTGTTGCCGTTGTGCGTAAATTTGTATTACTCTTGCCGCTGATATATATTGTTCCGCGCTTTACACAAAATAAGACAATGGGTGTTTATCTTGCTGAGCCTGTTGCCGATGTTATTGCAGTATCATTTACGGCTGTGCTTTTCGGAATAATGTTTACAAAGGCAATGAAAAAGCTTTCTTTATCCAAGAAAGGGGATTAAATCTGAATGAAAGGAATTGACAAAAAATACAAAAGCACAAAGCTCGCCTGTTATTTTGCAGGCTTTTCAATGTCGGCGGCATCAAACATATCTGCCCTGCTTTTTATCACCTTTCATGACCTTTACGGTATATCCTTTACTGCACTCGGATTTCTTGTACTGGTAAATTTTTGTACTCAGCTTGGAATAGATCTGGTATTTACCTTTTTCTCAGATAAGTTCAATCTTGAGCGTACAATAAAAAATATTCCTTTACTTGTACTTGCGGGACTTGCGGTTTACATAGTTATACCTTCTTTTATTCCTGAATTTGCTTATGCGGGACTTCTTATCGGTACAGCTATCTTCTCTGTGGGTGCCGGTCTGGGTGAGGTGCTTACAAGTCCTATCGTTGCCGCTATTCCTTCGGACAATCCTGAAGGTGAAATGAGTAAGCTTCATTCTGCATATGCATGGGGAACAGTATTCGTTGTTATTGTAAGCACGGCTTTTCTGAAGCTTGCAGGCAGAGAAAACTGGATGTATCTTGTGCTTTTGTGGTGTATTATACCGTTTGTCTGCTATGTTCTTTTTGCAAAAAGCCAAATCCCTGAGCTTAACCTTCACGATGAGTCCGGGAAGGAAAATAAAAAAGACTTTGGCATAATTCTTTGCACTGCTTGTATATTCTTTGGCGGTGCTGCAGAGTGTACCATGATGCAGTGGGTGTCAGGCTTTGCAGAAAATGCACTGAACATACAGAAAACCTACGGAGATATTTTCGGTATGGCTTTTTTTGCCCTTATGCTCGGAATAGGCCGTACTCTCTACTCGAAGAAAGGTAAAAGCATCTATCCCGTACTCCTTTTCGGTATGGGCTCAGCGGCAATATGTTATGTAGTTGCGGCTCTTTCACAAAATGCAGTTATCGGACTTCTTGCCTGTGCTTTTGCAGGGCTTTGTACATCTATGCTGTGGCCGGGTACGATTATCTACACTAACAGTAACTACCTTTCCTGCGGCGTGGGAATTTACGCTCTTCTTGCCGCCGGAGGTGATCTCGGTGCTTCGCTTTCGCCTCAGTTGGTTGGCATTGTTGCTGATATGTCGGGACTTAAAAACGGTATGCTGACCGCATCTCTTTTTCCTATTGCCGGATTTTTCCTTCTTATTATCACACACAGATATTTTAAAAATAAGACTAAATAAAAAAGGGGTTATCCCTACAAGCGCGGGGAGTACGCCGGCTTTTCTTCGAAAAGCCGGCGTCTCAGAGAGCTCCCGACAATATCCGTTTTCCGCACAGGATACAGCTTTCGTCCGGTGCTTTTTTTATTTTGGAACATAGCTCTCTGACGCAGGCGCCCCTGCGGGGCGCCTGCGCTCCCCGCGTGCAGCCGTTTCCTTTCATCTTCAGCAGAAAGCCTTACACAAAGAAAATCATCGGGATTCGATGTCCCGATGATTTTTATATAACTGATCGTTATTCAATTCCCTTGAGAGCCTCAAGCTCCTTTTTGTTAACCTTGATTTGTGAATCCTTGATGGTTTTTACTTCTTTTCTGTGAACGAGAATGGGGGCACCGTCAGGATTTCTTTCGAGTGAAACCTTGAGCATACCGGTGAGAAGATTGTTGTCTACAACAGTACCCTTGCCGTCTTTGGTCTCAACAATAGCACCGTGCTTGGGAGTAACTCTGAGCAGATGCTCATATGCATCCTGCTCATATTTCAGGCAGCACATGAGTCTGCCGCAGGTGCCGCTGATTTTTACGGGGCTGAGTGAAAGATTCTGTTCTTTTGCCATTTTGATTGAAACGGGCTGAAAATCACCGAGGAAGGTGTTGCAGCAGAATGGTCTGCCGCAGATTCCGAGACCTCCGACCTTTTTGCTTTCGTCTCTTACACCGATCTGACGAAGCTCAATACGGGTGCGGAAGACAGATGCGAGGTCTTTTACAAGGTCACGGAAGTCAACACGTCCGTCAGCGGTAAAATAGAAAAGAATCTTGTTTCTGTCAAAGGTGTACTCAACATCAACGAGCTTCATTTCGAGCTTGTGGGCTGCAATTTTTTTACTGCAGATTTCAAAAGCACTCTTTTCCTTTTCTTTGTTTTCGTTTACTGTTTCAATGTCCTTTTCGTTAGCGAGTCTTACAACGGGCTTGAGAGGGGAAGTGATTTCTTCATCGTCAATCTCTCTGTTTGCGATTGTGACTGTGCCGAATTCAAGGCCTCGTGCGGTTTCAACGATAACATTGTCACCTTTTTTATATTCTTTATTGCAGGGGTCGAAGTAATAGTTCTTGCCCACTTCCTTGAATCTTACTGAGATTACTTCTGCCATATGGAAGCCATCCTTTCTTTTAAGTTGATTTTATACTGTAAAACAGTGCTGACAGCCTTGTGAGAGTCAGATTGTGGTTTGCATTAAGCTTACTGTTTTCTTCAAGCTCTTCAACTGCATTTATGAGCCTGAGAATTTTTGATGCCGTAAGACGGGTGCTGAGCTTTTTTGCCGTGTCAAAGCAGTCCGTGAGCATATCGTTTCCGGAACTTTTGAGTACAATTGCATCTCTGAGAATCAGAATAAGATTGTTAAGCGTGAGTCGGAAAAGCTCTTTATCCTTTTGCATAACGGAGATTTTTCTGAGAAAAGCGATTTCGTTTTCCTCTGCAAGACAGCTGAGAAGTCCGTCGGCGAGATTTACTGCTTTTTCCTCTTTTTCACTGTCACATTCCTTTGAGCTTTTCTGTCCGAGGGAATAGAGTGTTGCTCTTGAAATTACGGTGTCAAGCAGTGAGGATTTTGACTTGCAGCAGAGGATGAAAAGCAGATGTCTTGCAGGCTCTTCGAAAATTTTCAAAAGAGCATTCTGTGCCTGTGGGTTCATATATTCTGCACCGTCGATTATGAATACACTTTTGTTGCCGTCATTGGGATAGATCAGAGCTTTTTTCTTCAGCTCTCTTACGGAGTCGACCTTTATCATTGAGCTTTTTTCGTCTTTTGAAAGTATGTGAAGGTCAGGGTGGCTGCCGTTGAGGACTTTGCGGCATTTGCTGCATACTCCGCAGGGCTTGCTTTCACCATCGCAAAGTACAGCACAGGCAATTTCCTTTGCTGCCTGAAGCCTTGTAGCGGCATCGCCCTCTTCGAGTATGAGCGCGTGAGAAAGTCTGCCTGTCTGCAAAGCGGCAGTGATTGAATTTTTAAACATTGCCGAAACCTGCAGCTTTTCAAACACAGCCAACATTCCTTTCCTGATACAATCTCAATCATTATACATTATAACCTGCATTTTTACAAGTGTTTATATTAAAAAAATCCGCAAACCTGTCGAAGCGGTTTGCGGAAGTGCTTATAAATTGAAGAATGCTCTGAGTCTTTCTGCAGAAAGACCGTAGGAAGGCTTTTTTTCTTCGGGGATGGGCTTTATGGGGGAGTCGGGCGGATAGGGCGCAACGTTAAAGCCTTTGAGAAGCGGCTCGTCAGAAACGGCTTTTTCGCCGCAAAGCGGGCAGAGCGTGTATGTCTCTGCGAGGTCGACATTACATTTTACACATCTCATATTATTTCACTCCATTTCCGTGGGTACTTTCGATTCTTACCTTTACACCCTGTTGTGTGATTACCCTGACACACTCTCTTGCCCAGGAGGTGTCATGAGCGCATATTGAAAAGCAGAGGTTGAACACACCGTTACAGCTGAGTGCCGAGCAGGCGCTTATAAGACCGTAGCCGCTTGTGTCACCGTTGACACCGTCTGCACGTAAAACTTCGCCCTCAAGAATAGGTGTAAGTTCACTTTTGCCTGTGTTGGTGAGAATGGTGGTGTTGTTGCCGTGGGATTTTTCCTGACGCATTCTGACAACGGGGAGCTTTATGAAGTTAGGAACAAATCTTATTACTTTGTTATTAGCCATTGAGCCGAAGTTGTTGAGGATTTTCTGAAGCTCGGGTACGGTGAGTCTTTTTGCAAGCTGACCTTTTACGCTTTCGCATATCTGGTCAAATGTCCAGTCAGTTCTGCCTTCAGGGAAAAAGTCTATACGGCTCTGAATTGTGAAGTTGCGGACCGTGTCCGAGGGAAAAAAACGTCTGAGGTTTACGGGGATTGCAATTACAACAGGCTCTGTTATCGGTTTTTCTGCGCGTCGTATAGTACCGAGAATAAGCGCAGAAGCCAGATATTCGGTAATAGTGAGATCCTTCTCCTTTGCTTTCTCGTAAAGCTCGTCAACATCCATCATTGCAAAGATGAACTGTATAAAGCCGGGCTCTATTTTGCCTTCAATCTGATGGGCGTGGAACTCTTCTTCAACATCCTTGCTTCCGCCTTCCTCATAATAGTCGTTGAAAGCGTTGTTGAGCTCCTCTTTCTTTAAAGGCTCGGGATTGTATGGTGCATCGGGGTTGTTTTTAAGCTCTACGTATCTTTCAAGCAAGGCCGTAAAGTAGGTGTTTGTGCCTATACCGTCACCAAGATAATGGGCAATTTCAAGACCGAGTCTGTTTTTGTAGTATACAATACGGAAGTCGGGTCTGCCGTCATTTCTTATAGTAATGGGCATAAGCTGTCTTGTGAATTCCTCTCTGATTTCTGGAAGAAGCTCTGTGCACTCCTGGTAATTCCAGAAGAAGCCCTTTTTGATGCATGTGTGCATACTCGGAAAGCGAGGCATAACATCTGCAGCAGCCTTTTTCAAAATTTCAGGGTCAACTTTGTCTTTCATGATAACTGCCATACGGAATGTTCTGCCCCATTTTTTTGTGCTGAGGCTGGAAAACATAATGGACGCAGTATCAACTTTCATCCAACGGTATTTTTTCATAATACTCTCCTGATATGTTTTTATTGGTTATTTTTATGACAATATAACACATAATATCCCACAAATCTTAACACCTGAACAGGAAAAAGTCAACAGGAAGAACGGAATTGTTACATTTAATGTGAATAAAACATCGGCTTCTGAGCATAAAATTTACCAAAATGAAAAAAAGATAAAAAAATCATTAAAAAGCAAAAAAACTTACAAAAAACTATTGATATTTTGATTTTATATGTTAAAATGGGACTATAAAATAAAGAAAGGGGAGTTATTGGCATGGCATATGTAATTAATGATGATTGCATTTCTTGCGGCGCTTGTGCAGACGGTTGTCCCGTTAGTGCTATTTCAGAAGGCGACAGCAAGTATGAAATCGACGCAGATAGCTGCATCGATTGCGGCGCTTGTGCAGACGGTTGCCCCGTAAGTGCTATCGCAGAAGGCTGATTAGCTAAATAAAAAAGGCGGTTGTGAAAACAACCGCTGTTTTTTTATATACTCTGCAGATATCTTTTTACCGCATCCTCCCATAAAGGGAGTCTGTCAAAACCGTTTTCGTCAAGGCATTTTTTTGAAAGCCTTGAATTCTTCGGTCTTATAGCTTTTGTTGGAAATCCTTCACTTGTGACAGGATTTACCTTTACATCTTTACCTGCAAATTCAAATGCCTTTTTCGCAAGGTCATACCATGAGCAGAAGCCTTCATTTGTGCCGTGATAGGTGCCGTAACGGTCGGTTTTTATCATATCGCAAAGAAGCCTTGCAAGGTCTTTTGAATAAGTAGGAGAGCCTACCTGATCGTTTACGACATTCAGTTCCTTTCTTGTTTCGGAAAGGCGGAGCATTGTCGCGATAAAGTTCGTGTTTTTTTCACCGAAGACCCAGGATGTGCGCACAATGAAATAATCGGAAAGCAGTTCCTTTACCGCTTCTTCACCTCTGAGCTTACTTGCACCGTAGGTGTTGAGAGGTGATTTTTTACTGTCTGTTTCAAAAGGCTCTGTACCGTTTCCCGGGAAAACATAATCAGTTGAAACATAGAGCATTTTTACACCGTGCTTTTTACATTCCGCGGCAAGATTGCGCGTGCCTTTTCCGTTTACGAGAAAGCAGATTTCTTTTTCGTCTTCTGCCTTGTCAACTGCAACATAGGCCGCACAGTGAATAAGGGCAGAAGCCTTGTTGCTTTCAAAAAAAGCTTTTACGGCATCCTCATCTGTAATATCAAGATCATCCTTGTCTATTCCGAGAAAGGGTGTGCCGTTTTTTTCTAAAAGGTCACACACGTCACCGCCGAGCTGACCCTTTGCACCTGTTACTATAATCATAATATCACCTTGTTGGTTATGGTCGGATTTAAAAATCCACGTCACTGTCACAGAGAGGGGGAGCGTTTCTGTCCTTCTCGGATAGCACGGGATCATCAATTCCCCAGTTTATGCCGATTGTCTTATCGTCGAAGCGGATGCTTCTGTCGTGCTCTTTGCTGTAATATTCGTCTACCTTATAAAGCACCTCAACATCCTCGCTGAGAGTAAGGAATCCGTGTCCGAAGCCTTTAGGTATAAAGAGCATCAGCTTATTTTCTTCGCTCAGCTCCACGCTTACCCATCTGAGGTAGTCGGGCGAATCCTTTCTCAGGTCAACGGCAACATCAAGAATCTTACCTCTTGTGCAGGTGATGAGCTTTGACTGTGCCATGGGGCTTTTCTGAAAATGAATCCCTCTGAGAGTGCCCTTCTCCTTTGAGTATGAGCGATTATCCTGGATGAATTTTACATCTATGCCTTCATTTCTGAGCTTTTCGTAGCTGTAGGATTCGTAAAACCAACCTCTGTTGTCGCCGAAAACCTGAGGCTCGACGATTTTTACTTCAGGAAGGTCTGTAGCTATAACTTTCATATTATCACTTCACTTGAAATTATTTGTAGGTCTGCAAAAACGTAATGATCAGGACCTATCCGAATGAAATCATCTTTTGTTTAAGAAACGGTCTTTTAACGCTTTTGCTTTTTATTATTATATCCCAAGGCCCTTTAATAGTCAAGGAATCCTTGACAAAGAAGGGGAAAATATTATAATTGTAATATAAACGGCAGAAAGGAGAGACCTTATGACAGCAGGTGTAGTTTGCGAATACAATCCCTTTCACAAGGGGCATCTTTATCAGCTTGAAAAAACCGCGCAAGCAGGTGCAGATGCAATTGTATGTGTAATGAGCGGAAACTTTGTTCAGCGTGGGGAGTGTGCTTTCCTTGACAAGTGGAAAAGAGCCGAGATTGCGATAAGAAACGGAGCCGATGTTGTTATTGACCTCCCTGTTCCCTGGGCAGTCTCCTCTGCGGAAAATTTTGCAAGGGGAAGCATATATCTGCTCAGTCAGTTCGGTGTGGATGTGCTTTCTTTCGGCAGTGAGACCGATGACCGTGAAAAACTTATTCTTGCTGCTGAATGCACGGAAAATGAAAGGGTTATAGAGTTCGTAAGAGACAGAATGTCTTCCGGTGTTCATTACCCTTATGCGCTTTTTTCAGCGGTGAGAGAGATTTACGATGATGATGTAGCCGGAATTATTGCCTCGCCCAACAGTACTCTTGCCGTAGAATATATAAGACAGATGAAAAAATCAGGTATGAAAAACTTTCTTCCCGTGCTCAGAAAGGGCGCAGGTCACGACACCAGTGATGCGGACGGTTATATTCTTTGTGCTTCAGAGCTGCGCGGCCGCATAGCAGACAAGGGAATAAAAGGAGTCGGTGAATATATCGATGAAGTCTCTCTTGAAATAATCGACGGACAGGTAAGAGCAGGTTTTGCTCCCTGTATGATGAGATACAACGAAAGAGCAGTGCTTTCGGCTTTGAGAAGGCTTGACAAAGTTGGGCTTGAGAAGTATATCAGTGATGAGCAGGGACTTGTATCAAGAATATATGATGCCGCAAAAACCTCTTCGGGACTTGTTGAGCTTTATAATGAGGCAAGAAGTAAAAACTATACCCATTCCAGGGTGCGCAGAGAGGTGCTGAGTGCTTTCCTCGGGATAAAAAAAGACATTGCAACACGCACTCCGCCTTATATGAGAATTCTTGCTGTAAGTGAAAAGGGACTGACATTACTTTCTTCGGCAAAGAAAAATTCTGCAATTCCCATTGTCACAAAACATGGGGAAATGCAGAATCTTGACAGCTTTTCAAAAGAAATATACGACTTGCAGTGCTCTTCAAGCGATGCCTTCGCCTTGTTTTCTCCTGCAGTAAGACCTTGCGGACTTGAGCAGAAAAACTCAATGCTGATTATAAAATAACTCAGTCAATTATTTTGCCGGTACAGAAGTCTCCGTCTCCTGTGCCGGTAATTTCAACTCTGATACATTCTCTCGGGTGCCTGTCGGACATTTCAAATTTCACGGGAATATAATTCGGTGTATAGCCGGTTGTAAGTCCGTCTTTACCTGTTACTTCGGGTATTACAGTGTAAATCCGGCCTTTCTGCCTGCGGAAAAATTCCCGACGGAGCTTTTCCGTTTCTTCGATCATGATTTTGCAGCGCTTTTCCTTGACACTTTTTTCAAGATGACCCGGCAGCTTTTCGGCCTTTGTGCCTTTTCTTACAGAGTAGGGGAATACGTGTACCTTTTCAAAGCCGATTTCCTTTACAAAGGCGAGGCTTTCACTGAAATCCTCCTCGCTTTCACCTGCAAAGCCGACCATAACATCTGTTGTAAGTGTGCAGTCATTGAATGTGCTTCTGAGCTTAAGGGCGATTTTTCTGAAATCATCAGAGGTGTAGTGTCTGTTCATGCTTCTTAGTGTCCTGTCGCAGCCGCTTTGCAGCGAAAGATGAAACTGAGGGCAGAGCTTTTCACAGCTGCTCAGCTTTTCGATTACCTCATCTGTAAGGTGGTCAGGCTCAAGGGAGCCGAGACGTACTCTTTCTATGCCTTCTACGTCGCAGGCAGTTTTTACTGCAGCAGGAAAGCTTTCGTTTATGTCCTGACCGTAGGAGGAGAGGTTGATGCCTACAAGCACAACCTCACTGTAACCCTTTTTTGCAAGCGTCTCAACTTCCTTTTTGAGTATATCGAGGGGCTTTGAGCGTACTCTGCCTCTTGAATAAGGTATAACACAGTATGAGCAGAAACGGTTGCATCCGTCCTGAATTTTAACACTGGCTCTTGTGCGCTCATCAAAACCGCTTATGGTGTCGCCTCTGAAGGGGTCGCCCTTCTTGTGCTCGCAGACGGACAGTATGCGGTCTCTGCTTTTGATAAATTCGCATAGAAGATCGGGCAGGGTGTCGTTGTTTTTGTTTCCGAGAATAATATCGGCATCGGTAAGCTCCTCTGATTTTTCGGGATAAGCCTGAGGCATACAGCCTGTAAGCACGATTACCGAGTCAGGATTATTTCTCCTGAACCGGTGTACTGCCTGTCTGGTTTTCTGGTCGGCAGAGGCAGTTACGGTGCAGGAGTTGACGATTATCACATCGGCGTTTTTATCCGATGTGATTTCAAAGCCTTTTCTGATAAGTGCTTCGCTTATTGCCTGGCTTTCATATTGGTTTACCTTGCAGCCGAGGGTGTAGAATTTAACTTTCATCGCATTTTTTCCTTAAAATAAGATGCTTTAATTATACAGTTTTGATATGTGAAAATCAACGAAAAAAACTTTATTTTTTTGTTAGTTTTTTCTTGACAAACATAATCACTTATGCTATACTCATTCATACCGCATATTAAAGGCGGCGTGTTTCGTCATGCCATAAGGATATTTATCCGCCTCAAAGTAGCGAGTCCATAATAAAGGAAGGAAAGAAACTATGTACGCAATTATCGAAACAGGCGGCAAGCAGTATAAGGTTGAAGCAGGCGACGTTCTCTTCATCGAAAAGCTTGACGTTGAAGCAGACTCCGAGGTTACCTTTGACAAGGTTATCGCAGTTGGCGCAGACGACGGCATCAAGGTTGGTGCTCCCTACGTTGACGGCGCAACAGTAAGCGCAAAGGCAATCAAGAACGGTAAGGGCAAGAAGATCGTTGTAATGACTTACAAGCCCAAGAAGAACGCAAAGCGTAAGATGGGTCACAGACAGCCCTACACAAAGGTTGAAATTTCATCAATCAACGCTTAAATGATTAAGGTTACCTTTTTTAAAAAAGGGGAGAGCTTTACAGGCTTTGAGATAAGCGGTCACAGCGGCTTTGCCGAGGAAGGTGCGGACGTAGTCTGCAGTGCAGTTTCTTCAGCGGCTTATATGACAGCGAACACTCTCACGGAAATCGTCGGTATAACAGCTGATATTGAGCTTGACGACGGCTACCTGAAATTCGTTTCCTCAGACTGTAGCCTGACGGTACAGTCAGTTTACAAAGGTTTAGCCCTTCATTTGAATGCCCTGGCAGAGCAGTATGACGAGTACATACTCTGCAAAGAAAAACTGTTTAAAGAATAATACGGAGGTGTAACAAATGCTTAAGATAAACATTCAATTATTCGCTCACAAGAAAGGTATGGGTTCAACCCGTAACGGCCGTGACTCAGAATCAAAGAGACTCGGTGTTAAGCGCGCAGACGGTCAGTTCGTTCTTGCAGGTAACATTCTTGTTAAGCAGCGCGGTACTCACATCCATCCCGGTAACAACGTAGGCAGAGGCTCAGACGACTCTCTCTTCGCACTTATCGACGGTAAGGTTAAGTTCGAGCGTTACGGCAAGGATCGCAAGAAGGTAAGCGTTTACGCTGTTGAGCAGTAATCAGTTTATAAGTAAATTGCGCATAAGCACATCGCATAGCGGTGTGCTTTTCCTTTTTTACATAATTCCTTGACACAAATAATAATTTGTATTATAATATATTGAGATTATTATAGGGAGATAGATTTATGGAAACTATGATTTGCGCTTATTGCGGACAGGAGATTAAAAAAGAGGACTACAGAGTATACTGTCCCTCTTGCCATGCTGACTATCATAAGGATTGCTGGCTTGCAAATAACGGCTGCGTTACCGAGGGCTGCGAGTATAACCGCAGACCTATGAGTATGTGTGCTTACTGTCATACTCCTACTAAAAAGGAATACGTTTACTGTAAGAAGTGCGGCAGACCCACAAATCCTCTTATGAATGTTGTGACTTATCCGCAGGGCAGTGAATTCCACGTGCCTGATACCGAGGCAGATACCGCAGTGCTTCTTGTCGGTAAAAACAGTGAAAAAATTCTTAAGCGCTTTGCAAAGCTCAACAAAACCAAAAATAAGCTTTCATGGAATCTTCCTGCATTCTTTTTTACAGGCTTTTGGTTTATCTTCCGTAAAATGTACGCACAGGGAATTGTATTCCTGCTTCTCCTTGCCCTCTTCGGCGCATCGGCAGTGCTTTTGCCTGCCTTCCGTTTCATAACAGTTCCTCTTTTCCTTCTTGTTATGGTTGGCTGCGGACTTTGTGCAGACGGTATTTATATGGAGCGTATCAGAGTTCTTGCAAAGGAAGCTCTTGATGTACCCGAAAACCTCAGATTAGAGCATATTTTCAAGGTTGGCGGCACAAACAAGAAATTTGCTGCAATCGCAGGTGCTGCAGGTGTAGCTGCAGTTGTTCTCTTTGCACTTTTTGCAAAGGCAGTTATCTGATTTAAATAAAAAAATACCCCTTGACTTATTCAGAGTTATGGGGTATAATTCTTTCAATATGTTTAAAAGCAATGACTGAGAAATAAGTAAGCAAGGGATATTTTACTCAAAGAGAGCGGCAGTCGGTGTGAAGCCGCAGTAAACCCTGGAAGCGGAAATGAAAGCATTTCTGTCTGTTGCCGAAATTCGACTCACGAGCTGTCTGTGAAAAGCAGACTGTGGGCATCGCATTAAGATGCATTAAAGTGGCAGAGAATTTTCTCTGCAATTTGAGTGGTACCACGGTTATTTCCGTCTCATGTTTTTGAGGCGGTTTTTATTTTGTAAAAAATACTTCTTACGGAGGTTAATTATGAACAGTAAAATTGCTGAGCTTAAGATTCAGTTTGAAGCTGAAGTCGCAAAGGCTTCCACAACCGCTGACCTTGAAGCTCTCAGAGTTGCCTATCTTGGCAAAAAAGGCTCAATTACCGAGCTTATGAAGGAAATGAAGGATCTTACTCCCGAGGAAAAGAAATCCTTCGGACAGGAGGTTAACCGGCTTAAGAGCTTTGCTGCGGACAGTCTTGCACAGCGTACGGAGGAGCTCAAAAAGCAGGAAATCGAAAAGGAAATCAACAGTATTCCCGACTTTGATGTTTCTATGCCTCCTTCAATGAATGAAGGCTCTTATCATCCCGTAACCCTTGTGCAGCGTCAGTGCGAGAGAATTTTTCGCTCAATGGGCTTTGCCGTTGAGGATTATTCCGAAATAGTAACCGACTATGAATGCTTTGAGGCTCTCAATATCCCCAAGCATCATCCCGCAAGAGATATGCAGGATACCTATTATCTTGAAAACGGTCAGCTTCTCAAGAGCCACACCTCAGCTGCACAGAACGCTATCTACAAAAAGTATAAGGATGCACTTATCAATGACGGTGTACCCATCAAGGCTATTTTTCCGGGCCGTTGCTTCAGAAACGAGGCGACAGATGCCTGCCACGAAAACACCTTCTTCCAGATGGAAGGCGTTATGGTTGACAAGGATATCTCAATTTCAAATCTTATCTATTTTATGAAAACAATGCTCTCTGAGGTTTTCCAGAAGGACCTCAAGGTAAGACTCCGTCCGGGCTTCTTCCCCTTTGTTGAACCCGGCTTTGAGCTTGACATCAGCTGCCTTATCTGTGGCGGTGAGGGTTGTCCCTCCTGTAAGCACAGCGGCTGGCTTGAGCTTTGCCCCTGCGGTATGATTCATCCCGAAGTGCTCAAAGCAGGCGGCATTGATCCTGAAGAATACACAGGCTTTGCTTTCGGTCTCGGTCTTACACGTCTTGTTATGATGAAATACGGCATCAAGGATATCCGTGACCTTAACTCCGGTAGCCTTAAAACACTTACACAGTTTATCGACGAATAAGAAAGGAGGAGAGTAAATTATGTTTTTATCAATGAATTGGATTTCAGATTTTGTTGATTTTGAGGGTATTGATAAGCTCGATCTTATCCACCGTTTTTCTCTTTCAACAGCTGAAGTAGAAAATGAAATTTTCTTCAAGGGCAGTGACATCAGCGGTATCGTTGTTGCTGAAATTAAGGAAATTGCTGACCATCCCGAATCAAAAAAGCTCCACCTTCTCAAGGTCGATGCAGGTGACGGTAAGCTCACAGACGTTGTCTGCGGTGCACCCAATGTAAGAGTAGGTATGAAGACTGCTTTTGCAAAAATCGGTGCAAAAATCGGCGAGATAGAAATCACTCCCAGAGCTCTTGCAGGCTATACCTCCTACGGTATGTGCTGTAGTGAAAAGGAAGTCGGTATCAGCGACGATAACTCGGGTATTATGGATATTACTGAGAACGTTGCAAACGGTACCGACATCAAGGATGTTTATGAAATCGATGATATCGTTTTCGAGGTTGATAATAAGTCACTTACAAACCGCCCTGATCTCTGGGGTCACTACGGCATTGCAAGAGAATTTGCTGCACTTTGCGGCAGACCTCTCAAGGCACTTGACACAGTTGATCTTTCACAGTACAACAATCTTCCCTCAATTGATATGAAGATTGAAGACAAGCTTTGTCAGCGTTATTCCTGCCTTCAGGTTGAAAATATCACAAAGAATGTCAGCCCCGTAAATATGAGAATCCGTCTTTTCTATTGCGGAATGAGAGGTATAAACCTTCTTGCTGACCTTACAAACTACCTTATGCTCGAAATGGGTCAGCCTATGCATGCTTTTGACTCGCGTAAGGTTGAAAAGCTCCGTATCAAGCGCTTTGATGCTCCCTTTACCTTCACAACTCTTGACGGTACGGAAAGAGATATCGACGAAAATACCCTTATGATCTGTAACGGCGATACACCTGTTGCAATCGCAGGTATTATGGGCGGTCTTGACAGTGAAATCGTTGAGGATACCACCCGTCTTACCCTTGAAAGTGCTACCTTTAACGCAGTTTCAATCCGTAAGTCAACAGTACGTCTTGCACACAGAACAGACGCTTCGCAACGCTATGAAAAGTGCCTTGACCCCGAAATGACCGTGCCTGCAATTGCACGCTTTGTAAAGCTCCTTCAGGATATTGACGGTGGTGTGACAGTAGTGTCCTCACTTACTGATGAATATGCTGAAAAGTATGACGATGTAAGTCTCAGCTTTGATAAGAATTTTGTTGACCGTTATACAGGTATTAAAATCGACAATGAAACCATCGTTAAAACTCTTGAATCACTCGGCTTCGGCGTTAAGCTTGAAGGAAGTGAGTTCACAGTTGATGTTCCCTCGTGGAGAGCAACAAAGGACGTTACCATCAAGGCGGACATCATCGAGGAAATTACAAGAATTTATGGCTACGACAACTTTGATGTTCACACAACACAAAGCCCCGTTTATCCCATCCGCCCCGATGTTGAAAAGACAACTGAGGATAAAATCAAGGATATTCTCGTAAAGCGTTTCTCACTTCACGAGTCACACTCCTATGTATGGATGTATTATGACGAGTGCAAGGCTCTCGGTATCGAAATCGAGGACAATGTTAAGCTTGTCAATGCTACTAACCCCAATATTGAGGTTATCCGTAAATCAATTATTCCCACACAGCTTTGTCAGCTTAAAACCAATACTAATTACGCTCCGGACTTCGGCATTTTTGAGGTGGGCAGAGTAGTTGACGGCTACAAGGCAGACGGTATGTGCAATGAGCAGAAGAAGCTTGCAGTTACCCTCTTCTCAAAGACAAAGTCAGCAGAGCAGCTTTATTTTGAGCTTCGCGACATTATTGCAACTGTTGTCGGCGACATCAAGCACTGCGACCTTTCATATGAAACAATCGAGGCAACACACTCCTATCAGCATCCGAAGAATCTTAACAGAATTTCCTGTAAGGGTACCGCAATCGGTGAAATGTGTATGATTCATCCCGTTATTTCAAAGAAGGTTGATAAGAAGGGTATCATCGTTTATGCTGAAATTGACGTAAAGGCATTCTCGGGTGTTGAGGCTGATGCAATCAAGTATGATGTGCCCTCAAAATTCCCCGGAATTGATATTGATATTTCTTTTGTAAGTGATAAGTTTGCTCCCATCGGTGAAGCAATCAAGGCTTCAGAGTGCGCACTCATCAAGGGAATGGAGGTTGTTGACACCTACCGTGACGAAAACGGACAGTCAATCACCGTAAGAATCTACTTTGCACATCCCGAAAAGACTCTCACCAAGGATGAAGTTATGGATGTTGTAAACGGCATTATCGACGAC
Source organism: Oscillospiraceae bacterium (assembly GCA_015066015.1). Classification (GTDB taxonomy): domain Bacteria; phylum Bacillota; class Clostridia; order Oscillospirales; family Acutalibacteraceae; genus UBA6857. Next base: position 7,119 of record SVPE01000012.1, on the reverse strand, counting down.
CTTTCATCAAAGGGTATTGAGATGAAGAAATAATTTAATCTGTAAGGAATGCGCCGAGGCGTGTTCCTTACTTTTTGTAATTGAAAACCCCCGGCTGTGCCGGGGAGTTCAAAAAAAGCTTTAGCGTTCAGGAGAATAAAGAAAAGCTCCTTTTGAAAGCAAAGCGGCTACCAACAGCAATAATAACAAAAGGAGATTATCAAAAGTGATAACTAAAAAAATATAACATATTATGTTTCAAAATTCAAATAGTTGAATAATTAATTTGAAATAAATTTAGTGGCAACTAATAATTAAACTATGCAAAAGAAGAAAAAGGATACTCCTTAAGGAGTTGCTGGTAATATAGGGCTTAGCCCGCATATGAAGAACCCCCGGCTTAGCCGGGGGGTTACTATTATGTGAAAAAACACCGTCACGGAAATCCGCGACGGTGTAAGCATTTATCAGCTTTTGTTCTGTGTGTTGCACACTTATTATTCTGCACCCTTCATTTTATCTTTAAGCACCGGCATCCAGAGTCCCGCCTGTACGGTTCTGTGGTCAAAGCCGCACTGCTTTGCTTCCTTGGTGTCAATCCAGTCGCTGAAGCAGTTTCTGTCATTTGTCATAGCAAGGTAAGCGAGAATCTTTTCTGAGAAGAGGCCTACATTCTTGCCTGTTTCGTCAAGGCAGGCTGCCCAGAGCATCCAGTCTGTTTTTGTGAAGGTTTTACGGTGGTCAAGGGGTACACCGTAGGCGTTAAGCTCCTTGAGATATTTCTCGCTTTCGCCCTTATAAAACTTTTTATCAAAGAGATTAAAGCCGAAGATTTCATCCCATACAAGATTGTACTTGAGGCTCCAGCTATCGGGCTTTTCAAGGCTGAAGGGGAGATAGTCGCCGTCACCGCAAAGAGAAACGAGCTTGTCAGCATAAGTCTTTGCAGTTGCCATTGCATCGTTCTTTATCTGAAGAGTGTCGGAGATTTTTGCAAAGCATGCAATACCCATAATGCCCTTGATTGCAAGGTTGACATTCTTTTTGCTATGACCGGCAAAGTCGTCTGTGCACAGTTGATTATCAAGGATAACGCCCTTATTTATAAGATATTTCGCCCAGGTCGTAAGGGTGTAATAGTTATCACGAAGGAAATCCTTGTCCTTTGATGCGGTGTAGTATGCCCATGAAAGAATCAGCATATTACCGCACTCCTCAACAGGCATCTGGAAAAGGGGAGTGTAGATGCCGAAGGATTTGCTTTTGTAAATGTTGGGGTATGAGTGCTTTGTATCTGCAAGGTAAAGGGGATTTGCAAGTGCATAAACCTGACCGCAGGCAATAGGATATCTGCCGATATCATGGGGAGCATAATCTGCCTGCCAGAGGTCACTGTTTGCAAAACGGAAGATACCCACAAGCATAGCTTTTACAAGCTCGGGAGTGTAGATAAGATACATCGGCACAGCGGGGTATGAGACGTCAACTGTGTTGATGCAGCCGTTGGAGTGGCATTCCTTTGAAAGGTAGAGAAGACCTTCCTTTTCACTTCTTACAAGCTTGTGACCTGCAAGCACCTGTCTTGCGGCGGCTGAAAGCATATCTGTGTAAGCCTTGCCGAATTTTTTGCCGTCGGATATAATCATTTTTTCCTGGGCTCTTATTCTGTCTAAAAGCTCTTTTTTATTGTCAAGGCAGTATTTCATACCTTCTGCAATTGAGCTGAAGCCTTCGGTCCAGAGACCCTTTAATTTTTCGCCGAAGTAGTTGATTGAGTACACATCATCGTAAGCCAGAATGCAGCTGAAATCGAAGCGCTTGACTGCATATTTTCCGTCTGATGTGCTGATACCCTCCTTTACGGCCTTTACGTTGCCACCCATAAGACATACATAGCCCCAGTCGGCAGCATAGGTATCACCGGAATCGTTAAGAGGCACCTGGTCCATAAGACCCATTTTGATAAGGGAGCTGCTTTCGATTTTTTCTGAGTATTTGTTTATTGTTTTCTTTTTTCTGCCCGTGCAAAGTTCATCAAAGCAGGTGAAACCCACCTCAATGTTGTGCTTTTCACCGTCAAGGGATGTGACGGATGTTTCAAAGAATGAAACAGGCAATGAAAAGAGGTTGAAATCATCAAAAAGGAAGGGAGTCCAGGTGCGGAAACGAAGCTTAACCTTTTCGTTTTCGAAGATATAATCACTTACATAGGGAGTGATTATACAGTCTGTCTGGGGAATAGAGGCATTTTTGTTTTTTCCAAGGAAGGTATAGCTTTCACCGTCAACGGTGAGAGTGCCTTCTATTCTTTTTTTTATGCCGCACCAGAGATAGGTGTCGCCGCCGTTGATGGAATCGGCTTTTGACCAGATGCTGAAATGGGGATCAATTGTTGCAATAGGATATGAAGGTAATTTCATTTTTTATTCCTCCCAAGGTACATTGTTTTTGCTGTTATCTTCTGTTGTGTTTACGGGTGATGTTACATTCTGTTCAGCTGCAAGTGCTTCGCGGTAAGCGATAAGACTGTCGTGCATATCTTCCTTTGCCTTGCCTGTAAGCTTGTATGTGATAAAGGGTAGTCCTGCAAGAAGCATCATTATACCGTGGAAAATAGTGTAGAAGAAAAGAAGCTTGATTTTTGTATCGTAGCTCTGTACGGGGTAGGGGTCTGCTGCAGTACCCTGAACATACTGGATGATTGAGTTTTCACCGTAGAGAATAAGGGGAGCAAGGGTGCTTGCAATTGTGCCGCTGATTACAGTGCCAAGACCGATTGCAAAGGGAAGTGAAGCATCAAGACGTTTACCTGTCTTCAGCTCAAGGTCGTCAAGAGCGTCAGCCTGGAACATCGTGGGCAGAAGATTGGATGCACCGAACTGGATACCGGTAAGGAAAAGGCATACAACGAATATGTACTGAAGGATTCCGGGGTCCTGACCGTTATGCTCCATGGTGAACTGAGTATAACCGATTGCAAATGATACGCAGTTAATAAGAAGTGAGTAACAGCCTGAGGCAATGTAAAGCTGTCTTGAGTTGAATTTCTTAAGAAGCATCTTGACAACAATCATGCCTACAAATGTGCCGACACCTACAGGAAGAACGAAGATAATTTTTTTACTTGCCGTACCGAGAACTGCAATTGCCATAAATGTTTCCATATAGGTTGCAATACCTCTGAAGGACTTGAGGGTTTCACTTAAGATTATTGTACGTGCGTGGGGGCTTTTGAGAATATCTCTGAAGCCTATAAGGGGATTCTGCTTTTTCTCGCTGTAGACGGTACGCTCTTTAATCATTCTCATTGCAAGAAGCATTGTTACGGTACCGACGACACCGCAAAGAATTGAGGAAATTATGTAATTGAGCTCGGGATTTTCTTCGCCTTGAATTGCTTTGATAATCAAACCGATAACAAGAACAACAACCATAGGTGCGGAGTTGCCGATTGCTGAGGAAATACCTCTGTAGGAAAGCACGTTTTCTCTTTCCTTGAGGTCGGGAGTCATAACCATTGCAACCATGTTGATGGTGTTACCAAAGTAGAAGCAGGCGCCCTGAACAAGTGCCAGGAAAATCATGTAAGCAAGAAGTACGGAGGGGTTACTTCTGAGAAAATCGGGAACAAGGAAAATAAGCACGGTGATAATACCGCAAGGGATTGCAGCGGCAAAGCCGAGGGGCTTGAACTTTTCGTTGTTTTTGATTTTTTTGTTGTCAAGTATGAGGGCGTAGATGAATGAAAGGACGTATCCGGCAATACCTGTAACGGCATTGAAGGTTGCCACGTGTCCTTCGGGCATAGACAGAATGTTGACCATATAGTCACTTCTGTAACCGTTAATCATGCCGGTCATCATTGTGTAGAAGAAAACTGCAAAGATGAACACAATAAGCTCGGCATTGCCTACGTGTTTGACTTTTGCAGGATTCTGAGCTGCTGCCTTTGTTTTGTTACCCATAGTTATATTTCTCCTTTTGATAAATATAGGATAATAATAACACTACTTTGTGAACTTTTCAATTCATACTTTAAACAAATAAAATATTATTTATTTGTGGATAATATCTTTGATTTTTAAAAACACTATGATATAATTAAATCAATGATATAAAAACCTCTGATATACTGTTAAAATAAGGGTAGGTGAGACCGTATGGCAGATAATGAAAAACTCAGGGAGCTTCGTGAAAAAGCAATGAAGCTGCCTCTTACTCCGGGTGTTTACATTATGAAAAACAAGCATAATGAAATCATCTATATCGGCAAAGCAAAAAAACTCAAAAACCGTGTCAGCCAGTATTTCGGCTCACAGAACGGACACAGCACCAAGGTTAGAAAAATGGTGGAAAATGTCCGTGATTTTGATTATATTCTTACTGACAGTGAATTTGAGGCCCTTGTGCTTGAGTGCAGCCTCATAAAGCAGAATATGCCTAAATATAACATTCTGCTTAAGGATGATAAGGGCTACAGTTATGTGAAAATAACTCGGGGAGACTACGGCAGAATCTCTGCCTGTTTCCGTAAGGATGATGAAAACGCCGACTATCTCGGACCTTATACGGGGAATTTTTCCGTTACTAATGCGGTTTCTCAGGCGTCGGAGATTTTCCGTCTGCCCACCTGTAACAAGGTGTTTCCGCGTGACATCGGCAAGGACAGACCCTGCCTTAACTTTCATATAAACCGTTGTGCAGGTGTGTGTGCAGGAAAAATCAGCAAAAAGGAATACGAAGAAAATCTCAGCCAGGCAGTGGAATTTCTCATAGGAGGAAGCTCTGCGGTAATCAGCTCACTGAAAAAACAGATGGAGCTTTGCGCTGAAAACCTTGAGTTTGAAAAGGCTGCAAAAATCAGAGACAAAATCAGGTCTGTTGAGAGGATAATGTCAAGACAGAAGGTTGTTATTGACGGCAGTACAAACGAGGATGTTTTTGCTATAGCTCAGCGCGGTGAAAAGGCGTGTCTTGCCGTATTGTCTTTTCGTGACGGTTTACTGTCCTCTACGGAGCACTTTATAATTGATAACAGTGAAAACCTTTCCGAATTACGCAGTGAGCTTCTTTCTTCCTTCTATTCAATGGAAAGACAGATACCGCCGCTTATTGTACTTGACGGTGAAATCAATGACAGTGAGCTTCTTTCCGAATGGCTTACGGAAAAGAGGGGGAAAAAAGCAACAGTTCTTGTACCTCAGCGCGGTGAAAAAGCAAAGGTTAGTGCAATGTGTCTCAATAATGCTGCACAGAAGCTCGGTGAGTATCTCGGCAGAAGTGGGAAGGAGACTGCAGTGCTTGACGAGCTTGCGAAAATTCTCGGACTTTCCCATACACCTGAATATATCGAATCATATGATATTTCACATACTGCAGGCAGTGACAATGTTGCCGGCATGGTGGTCTTCCGTAACGGCACACCATATAAGAAGGCCTACCGCCGCTTTGCCGTAAAAGGCTTTGACGGTCAGGATGACTACGGGTCAATGCGTGAGGTTATTTCCCGAAGGCTTAACCGATATGTAGAAGAAAAGGACAGCGGCGAGGGCTTCGGAATACTCCCTGACCTTATTTTGCTTGACGGCGGACAGGGGCAGGTCAATGCAGTCAAACCGGTTATTGAAGCCTTCGGTTTTGATATTCCTGTTTTCGGTATGGTGAAGGACAGTAAGCATCGTACCCGTGCAATTGCTCACGACGGCGGAGAAATTGCCATCAACTCTCAAAGAAGGGTGTTTACTCTTGTTTCTCAGATTCAGGAGGAGGTACACCGGTTCGCAATTTCTTATCATAAAAGCAAGCACATCGGACGCAGCGTTTCGACAACACTTACTGCTATTGAAGGCATAGGCGAGAAAAAAGCTGCTGTTTTGCTCAAACATTTCCGTTCACTGAAAGCCATAGGAGAGGCGAGTGTCGGTGATATCAGTGCAGTAAAGGGTATATCCTCAAGAGATGCTGACGCGGTCTATAATCATTTCCATAAGCAGCAATAATATATAAGATGTTGATTTTTGTCAGAATTTGTGATATTATTAGAAGCATATCGGAGGTAAAGCTATGGATGAAAAAATAATTGCAGAAAGACTCAGGTCGATAAGAATAGAGCATAATCTCAAGCAGGAGGACATTGCAAGAGTTTTCGGACTTGACAGAAGTGCCTATAGCTGCTATGAAACAGGCAGAACAAGAATTTCCGTAAAAAAACTCTGTGCCCTTGCAGATATTTATAATATATCTCTTGACAGTATCGTCGGCAGAGAGGAAAAGGATGAGGTTACAAAGGTTAAAATCGGCAGTGTAGCAAGCGGTGTTGACCCTATTGCACTTTTAGACCGTGATGAGCAGCTTGTTCTTATGTATTACCGTCTTGCAAGTGAAGAAGAAAAAAAGCAGATTATTGATGCCGTTGAAAGAATTCACAAGGAAAACGAAACGGACGATTTTTAAATAAGTGACAACTGTATAATTAGTTAAAAAATTCTTGACAAACAGGAATATTTTCTATATACTGAAATTACTAAATATTGGAGGTAAATTAAAATGAAAAAAATTATTTCTCTCCTTCTTGCAGTACTTATGGCTTTCTCATTTGTAACAGTATCATTTGCTGAAGGCGAAACTGCAGAAGACGAAACAGCAACAACAGCACCCGCAACACCCGACGGTGAAGAGACTCCCGACGGCGAAGAGGGCGCAACAGATTTCGGCGATCTTCAGTGGATTATGGACCTTCCTTTCTGGACAGTAAAGTCAGGTCTCAAGTTTGCAAAGGTTGCAGTTAAGCTCGTTGCAGTATACCTCAAGGTTGCTAAGATTTTCGGCCTTGTTGAGCAGGATATGGATGATATGATCATTGATGCTATCATGAACCTCATTTCACAGACTGAAAATGGCGGAACAGCTCCTGAAGAAGGCACTGAAGTTCCCGAATCAACAACTGCTGCTGAGAATGCTGCATAATTTATTCTGAAAAACAAAAGCTCTCTTACCGTTGCGGTAGGAGAGCCTTTTTGTAATGTAAAACCACGCGTTAGACGCGTGGTTCGGTAAGAATTAAATAGTTGAACAGAAAAACCTCCTTATATTATAATTGAATTGCGGTCTGTCAACTGCAACAAAAATAATAAAAAGGAG